>DASXFV010000099.1:0-51232 GCA_036489445.1 Steroidobacteraceae bacterium
CCAGGGGATGCCGACCGATTCCACCCGGTGATGAACAGGTACTGCGACTCGGTGAAGTCCGGGATCTCATCAAAGGCGTGCAGGTCGCGCGCCTTGCCCTTGTGGTGTTCTTTGTCCGTCTCCAGCGGCAGGCCGTCGAAGATGAACTCCTGCGGGCCCGATCGCCAGCGGGCCTGCTGATCATTCCAGCCGATGGTGTTGCCGGTGATCTGGCACAGACGGCGGCCGAGCTCGCGCGCGTCGTCCTTGAACTCACGGAAGATCGAGGCGCGCTGGTGGCAGTTGAGCGCCAGGCCAAGGATCAGATCAGATTTACCGCCGCCGGCCTCGCCGCCGTAGTAAAGCTCATCTGCCTCGGAGAAATAGGCCTCGGTCTGTGGGCCGGGGTTTGGGACCCAGCGCATGCTCGCTGTGTCATCCAGCGCAGTCTCCTCGAGCTGCGCGCGCTGGCCAGGCGGCAATCCCTCGAGGGCCTTGAGCACCTGGTCCAGATCCATGTCAGTTCCTGGCCGGCCCCGGGGAGAGGAACACCCCTCCCCGGAACGCGGTCGCAGTTTTCACTTGAATGGCGTGAGGCGGATCGTACTAGATCCGATTCATGCTTGTCATGATGTAGTCGATCTGCGGGTTCCTCGAGGCCGCGGCCGTGCGGTTGAACACCGCGACGATCGGGGTGAGGGCCACCGTTGGCGTGAGTGCACCGAGCATCGTCACGCCGACCTGCACGCCGTTGTAGAAGAAGTTCGCATTGCCCAGCTGATCCACGCTGATCGCAAACTGCGCGAACGTCGCCGCCACTGGCGCATTGTTGGAGCCGCCCGGCGCGGTCGCCAGGAAACCCTGCGGACCGGCGCCCGCTTTGTTACCGACACACCACCAGGCCGCCGTGGTCATGGTCGTGTCGAACAGGAAGCCCACCGCATCGTTGGCGTTGCCGGTGAAGGCATTGCCCACGCCGCTGCCCTGAATGGGCATCTGCAAGGTTGCCGCGTTGGTCAAGCCTACGAACATCACCTGGTTGGTGATGACGTCGACCTTCACGCGCGAGTTGAACTCCAGGTTGTTGGTGCCGCCGGTGCCGGCAGCGCCCTGCGCCTTGAAGTTCAGACCGCCGGTGATCTGCACACCGGAGCCGGCCATGGTCGTGGTGGTCGCGCCGGTGGTACCGAGGATGGTGCCCGACACGCCGGCGTTGGTGGCGAAGTTGGCGGCCGCCGCGTCCGTGCCCTTGAGCACCGACCAGGTGCCGAGCAAGGCTGCGCCGTCGAAGTCGTCAAACATGACGATATTGTTCGTATCGCCCAAGGGCATCTGGTTGCCCCATTGCCCGGTGATGAGTCCTAAGCTCGCGATGAGCCGGAAGTCATCCACGGTGGCCACGTACTGGCCATAGATCGATCGTAAGGGTCGCTTCACTGAGGTGTCTCCTGCTTGGTGCTGATTGGCTTGGTGGAGATCGTCAAACTCCGCCGGCGTTGCCGTCGGCGGAAACTGGTGCGACCGGCTCGGCCGGGTCGCTCAATGGGGTGGTGGGCTTCGCCTTAAGGCCCATGGTCAGAAGGAAGGCGATGCGCCGGGCTTTCTCAAGGTCGGTCACCTCGCTGCGCGTCTCGATCGGACCGCCGCCGGGACCTGAGACCTGCACCTGTTCGGGCAGCGCCTTCATGTACTGCAGCAGGATCTTGAGCGCGCCTTCCTTGGTGCTGCCCTTGTAGCGGTGCCGGCGGCTGACCACGCGCCGTGCGTCGCCGGTGCCCTCGAACTTGTCCTCGACGTCGATCGACTGCAGCGCCCGACGCACTTCGGGGCGCAGTTGATTCAACGGCAGATAGTGGCCGTTCTCATCCTGCAGCTCGCCCGGATCGAAGAATGCCAGGTGGCACAGCTCCTCGATCACGCGCACTTCGCGAGCCCCGGCGCGTGCGATCGCCTGCGCCTGCTTCTCGGCGATCGCCGCCTTCACCTCCGGGTTGGCCAGCATCTTCGATGCCGCCACATCCGGGCGCTTGAGCAGCGGGTTGATCGCCCGGATCGCATCGGCGCCGACGCCTGTTTTCACATAGGCATCGACAAAGACCTGCCGCCGGCGGCGCAGCTTCGCGTAGGCGCTCACGGCTCAACGGTTCTTGCGGCGCGCGGCCTTCGCCAGCTTGTTCTTCTGCCGGCGCTTGTCGCGGCGCTTTGCGAAGGCGACGGTCTCGAAAGTGCCGTCTGCTATGCCGCGTTCACTCTGCCGCGCTGGCCGCATCGACTCCCCATTCGTCGGCACGCTCAGGTTCCCTGCAGCGCCAGGCGCGAGAGGATGATCGTGGCGCCGGTGACAGCGGTCGCGCCGTTTTGGGTGAGCTCCACCTTCGAGAAGGTATTGCGGATCCGGTAGAGCCGGTTCGCTGCGGTGACGGTCACGAACACCGGGCCGGCCGCGGAGGCGGCGCCCAGGTCCTCGAAGGCCATGGCGACCAGTGTCGGCACGCTGTCGATCGCCGCCAGCAGGTTCATCGCGCCGGCGGTTGAGAAGAAGGTGATCGTGTCGTACCGGCCCGCATCGATCGGTCCTGCCACCACGTCATTGGCGTTGACACCGATGCCGCCGCTGTAGCGCAGGAAATTACCCTGCATGTCCTCTGTTGCAAGTGTCGCCATGCTGGTGAGAGCTCCGTGGTGTGGGAAAAAACAGGCCGCCGGATAAGGGCGGCCTGCAAAGTCCTGGTGGCTAAGGCTGTCAGATCACCAGGTCTGGCGACGCGCACTCACGGGGGTGAAGGCACGTTTCGCCACTGAGAAAACGCAAAAGGCCCACGTCGATCGCTCGAGGTGGGCCTGGTGGTGCTGGCAGTTACGCCAACTATGGGCCGAAAAGCTACCTGACTATGCGCAATTGTCAAGGCTAGGTGTGGGATCTCACTTACCCAGAAACCACCCATCGGCTTCTTGAGAAGTCACGCCGAGCAGCTCTGCGACCTCACCGACACCGAAGCCGCTCTCCATCAGCCGCAGTCCCAGCTGCCGCTTGCCTTCCGGATCGCTCGGCACCTCGATGCCGTTGATTCGCTTGGCAGGAGGCGCCGGCGGCGGTGGCTGACCTTCATCATCGGGCAACGCGCGCGGCAGCCCGAAGCCACCGAGCGTGGCCAGCGGTACCGCCGGATTGTTCTGTGCCCACTCGAAGTTCGCCGCGGCGATGCGCCACACAGTGACCTGCTCCGGGAGTGGCAGGGATGTGACGTGCGTCACGAAGGCGCGGCCGCGGTCGGTGAGGGTGAAGTGACCCTCTTGCGCATCGGTCGTGACGAGGCCGACGGCGCGCGTGTTCATCGCGGCCAGGGTGTCCGCTTCCTCACCGCTGACGCTGGAGGCCTGGATCGATGTGTGCGCAACGGCGAACAGCAGTGAGAGTTGCAACGGGGTCATAGGTCTGGCTCCCAGCTGGGTATGCGAATGCCGATTTCGTGGAAGCGGCCGAGGTAGTAGCTGAACACGATCTTGCGTTCATCGTAGACCGCGCGCAGCCGGATGCGCATGAGCACGGCGATCTCTTGCGTGGAGCGGTCCGAGCGGAACCACAGGAACACGAAGCGTCGGGCCCACTCGGCCGAGCGCTGAATGGCCTGGTCCACCACGATCGCCACGTCCGGTTGCAGCGGAGTCGGCCGGCTCAACGGCAGGCCTTCAGCTTCCTCGGCATCGATCGGCAGTGTCGTGCCCTGGCCGACCGACCAGCGCCACAAGAATCGGTCGATGCCGCGGAAGCGCGGATCGAGCGCGGTCTCGCGGCCGAGCGCCTTGATCTGCGCCGGGTTCAGCCGCTTGATGAACGGCGCCGGCGGGATCCGTGGGTCCGGAGGGTCATGGATGGTCGGGCGTCGATATCGGGCCACAGATACCTGCAGGTTCACGGCCGCTCGAGGATGCTGCCGGGTACGACCTGGATCTGTGGCGCCTGTGCGGCCTTGGCCGCTTCCATCTGCGTCGCCTCGTCATTGAGCTTGTTGGTCAGCAGCACGGTCATCTTGTTGCCATCGACCAGGTGCTCCTTGATCAGCGCCAGGAACAGAACCTCCATGCGCACCGTAAGCAGCTCCATGTCGATCATCAGCTGCCGCGGATCCACGCCGATCATGCCGGTGTTCGGGTCCGTGTTGAGCTCGAGGAGCGCCTTTCCGTGGCGCGCCATCGCGGTCTGCAGCGGTGACTGTTCAGGTTGCTGCTGCGCCTGGTCGATGCCGTTGCGCACCGCGTTGTCGATCTTCTCCATCGTCGTAACTCTCCCCGTGATGTTTGTGATTGTCGGTCAGTGCGCCAGGTGAGCGTGCAGGCCGAAGCCTATCAGCACACCCACCGCGAAAACTGCGAACCAGATCCACCTGGTCGATCGGCGCGGCGCCGCCGGCGGGTCGATGCTGGCGAGCTGGCGGTCCAGGTAAGTCCGGAATTGTCCGGTGTCATCCAGTGCAGACGTCTGCTCGCGGGTATGGCGATCCCACTCGTTCCTCATGCCGGCATCTGCCAGCCGCGGGCGGCCAGCACCAGCATGGTCATGTCGTACGCGCGCCGCGGCTTCACGTCCTTGGTGGCGAAGCGCAGCACGGTCCAGCCGAGCAACGCTGCGGAGTTGTACTTCACCATGTCCTCGTTGATGCCGCCGATCGAGCCGTGGCGGCCGCGGATGATGAGCTCGTGGCCGAAGCACTTCGGACAGCGCAGCTGCACCGCCATGCCTTCGATCTCGACCGCGACCATGTACTGGCGAAAGCAGAAATCGAATGCCCAGTTGCGCTGCATCTTCGCCTTCGCGAACTGGTGCTCACGCTCGGCCACCAGGTTCGGCACCATGCCGATCTGCCGGGCGAAGTGGTCGGCTGCCTCGGTCTTGCTGCTGTCGCCTTTGGGAACACCGGCCTCGAGCGCCAGGTCCGGCCACAGCTCAGCGCTGAGTTTCAGTTGCTTCGATGGCACGAGCGATCTCCATACGCACGAAGGTCTTGGCGGCAACTGGCGCCAGGTCAGGTTCACCGACGCCAGGTGCAAGGCTCGCGGGCCCGATCACCTGGTACGGATTCTGGAACGGCGCCGGTTTCGAACCGTCATGCCAATGGCCGGATGCCTGGATGCGATCGCGCATGCCGCGGTCAGCTGCCGTACGCGCAGCCAGCTCCGCAGGCACACCGATCTCGATCAGCCGCGTGGCGAAGTGTGACTGGCGTAGCAGCTCACGCTCGCGGCGCTTGGATCTGGAACCCATGGTGGCACCCGGCCGCTGGTGTTACGCGCCGCCCTGGTCGGAGCCGGCGGCCGCAGCTTTGGTGTCGGCCGCAGCTTCCTCGACGCTGTAGCCGATATGCGCCGACAGCGACACGCTGATATCGGCGGCATCATCGGGAAGGTCCTCGACGTGCTCGACCAGGTGATCGACCAAGCCGCCTTGCAGGCTCGAGTGACCGGCTGGCTTCTGTGCCTCAAGCGCGGTGATGACTGCGGCCTTCGTGGCGCCGGTGGCCGTGATGCTGACGCTGCTCATGTGCGGGATCTCCTCGTGGGCTTTTGTGGGAACAAGTGGGCGGAACAGATCGGGCCGCGTCTGGATCAGGTGCTGCAACCCAAACCAAACAGCCGGCCCGCAGAACGGATCAATGCTTGGGCGAGACATCGACTCGCGACCTGCGCGTCGCGCGACTGGCAGCTGTGGTGCCATCGACCACCTGACCAGGACGTGCGGTCACCGCTTCGGTTTGCTTGCGCAGGTTTTCCTCGAGGCGTGTCAGGCCTTCGGGACCATCGCCGCTCGGACCCTCCAGGTGCTCCCCGACGGCGCCGTGATCGCGCACGTCTCCGGAGGCCGGTTGACCTTCCCCGTTGCTCACGTCGGTCGCCGGCGGCGAACCTGCAGCTTCTGGCGCCGGCGCAGCGCCTGGTGGCTTGAGGTCCAGCGACTGCTGCTTGTCACCGGGTTTTTGGATAAGCCGCGTATCGCCGAGCGTGATCAGCACCGGCTTGTACTGGTTTTCCTGCAGGCCGAGATTCTCCTCACCAAGACCTGGACGCAGCGTGAGACTGAAGCCCAGCTCCACGATGCCGGCGACGAGGGCCTTCGCGGTGATGCCGCTGATCTTGCCGATCGGCCGGTCCTTGCCTTCGCTGTCCTGGTCGTGTTCAAACAGGAGCGATCGCGTCGCGCCTTCGACCAGGATCTCCACGTCATCGAGTGCGAGCTCGATGGAGAACTTCAGCGTGCCGCCCTCGAGCAGCGACCACCAGGGCATCGGTGACCACAGCAGCGTCTGCGCATCCTGGTTGAACCAGCTGCGGAAGGTGTACTTGCCGAACAGCCGATCAACGGCCGCCTCGAGCAGCTGCAGGCCTTCCATGGGGATCGTGAACGCCGGGACCTTCTCGGTGCCGAAGTTCAGCAGGTTGTTTGAGATCTTCTTCGCATTGGCCGGTGCGTCATCGAGCACCAGCGGAGATTGCTGTTTGGTCGTGGTCATGGTGGCAATGGCTTCCAGGGTGAACGGAGTGGAGATTACAGCAGCGCACCAGCTGACGCAGTGAGCTGCTCGCGGGAAAGATGGGTTCGATGCGAGGCGAAAGCTCCGGCGTGAGCCACCAAGTCAACGCAACGCCGATCGAGCGTCGCGAGCGCGCCTTCATCGCCAGGCTCGCGCGTGGCGTAATCGTTCAGCAACTCTTGCAGCGGACGCTCCAGCCCGTCGCGATTCTGGATCAGAACCTGCTCGAGCTCGCGATAGGTCAGGCGCGTGTGAGTGCACAGACACGACACGATTCCGCTGCGCCAATAGCCGCGCTGGAAGTTCACATCGGTCGGTTGCGGCGGCTCGGCATCAGCATCGCGCATCATCGCTGGTCGAGGAAACTTCGTGTCGGCCGTCGCGGTCGCCAGGAACGCATCGATCCGACGCTCCACCGAAACCAGCTCAACGTGGCGCAGAGATTTCCACCACGACTCCACGAGCTCGTCCTTGCAGGGTTTGTCGAGCGTCTCGCACAGGCGCTGCAGCAGCAGCTTGAATTTCGGGTAGTCGCGTTGCAGGTCCATGGTCACTCCTCCGGCACGTAAGTGATTCGGTCAGATGCTCGATTGGACTTCGCGACCGGCAGCGGGAACGGACCGCGCCAGGCGCCGGAGCCGTTGTAAAAATTATTCGGCCGCATCACCCGCTCGGTCCCGATCGTGCCCAAGGCTTCCTGCTGAGCGCAATAGGCCTCAGTGTTCCCGATCAGCGCGTCACCTGGCGTGCCCTCATCGAGCCTCAGCCCAATCTCGCGCTCGGCGAGCAGCCAGTGATCGCCACGGTGCAGCCCTCCGGGGTACTTGGACTTGCAGGCCAGGAACACGCGCCGGTTCTCATCCGGCGTGGGTGGCTCCGGAGGAGCGTCACGGGCACCTACGGAGGGTCCGACGTCCCTTCCCTTCTCTTCCCTTCCTATCCCTTCCCTTCCCTTGGATCCAGTGACAGTGGAAGATTCCGTCTGTGACAGTGGTAGTGACAGGCTCTGTGACAGAGGTTGTGACTGACCTTGTGACAGCTTGAGTTTAGCCAGCCGTGCCGCCTCCGTTTTAGCCCGGTTGGACTTGTTCTTAAGCCATGATTCTATAGCCTTTTCCACCACAACGGGATGGTACAACCGACCATCAGAATGAAGCGCCCAGCCACGCAAACCACCCTTCTTGCGGATGCGTTGCCACCCTCTGATGTCTCTACCATAGCCAAGCAGCCTGGCGAGAATCACGTCATCGTCTGGCAGGCTGCCGGCTGGCGTCTGGTGCCAGGCGACACACCAGCTGAGCACCGCGCAGCGGAAAACTTCGGGGTGCGGCGAGGCCGCCAGGTCGCTGTCGCGGAGCCTTACCACATCGAGCGGAAGGTAGGGGAAGTTCCGGAGGTCCACGTCCGGATCGATCGGTGGCCTCGGCAGATCGACCATCAGAGCCGGGTCCCACACGTAGAAAGGCCCCGACGGATTGCCGGCCGTCGAGGCCTGGGGAGCACCTGATTGCCTGTGGCGGAAGGTGTGCCAGCCAGGCCCTGGAAGGGTGCGCCAGGATTATGCCCAATTGGGCGGCGTGGAACCACGGCAATCATCGAACACTCCCCCGTACTTATCGGCCGATCATGGCGCCGGGCAAGCGGCCTGCGCAATGAGTCAGATCACAACTTGCTGATTCGTAGGACTTAACTGTCAGCCGTGGACATTTCCGGCTCAGGCTCAGTCGCACCTGCCGCAAAGTCGCGTACGAGGTCCTCAATGGGAATACCGCTGCGCTCGTGCATCCGCATGATGAAATGAACGGTTGCGACCCGCTTTCCGCTGCGGTATCGAGACAGCAAGCTGCTATCAATTCCGAATACTTTCGCGGCGTTAGCAGCGTTCCCGACGAGGGCAATATAGGCTTCGAGGCACTTGACCATAGGGGCGCAACCTAGCATGGGTGCCAACTGGCATCAAGTAGCTTGACGCGCTTGCGCCGTGGGCGTAGCGTTGGCGCGTAGAAGGTGTGCAGACAGTCAAGCTCAGGAGAATTGCCATGTTCAAGAAATCAGCGATGTTTGTGGTGAAGGCCGCCGGTGTAGCCTCGGCGCTGGCCTTCGTGATCCTGGCCGTACAGTTCGCCCGTGTGCTCGGGTGAGCGGTAGCAACAACCAGCCCGTGCGGATGTCTGCACGGGTGATCAATCGGGCCGCGCTGGTGCGCGTGGTGCTGTTCATGGCCGTCATGGATACGCTGTGCTGGCTGGTGATCCGGTGAGCGGCTCAGCGAAGGCTGTACCCGCGGTATCGCAGGACGTGCAGCCGATCCGAAACCTGCGCGATGTGATCCTGGCGCTCGGCGAGGAGCCGGTGCTGACCACCGCGCAGGTCGCCCTGGCCCTGGTGCGCGCCGAGCGCGTCGGGTTCGTGCGCGGGGTGCGGGCTGAGCGCAAGCAGCGCCTGAACCTGCCCGGCCCGTTCCCGCCCGGCCTGCGCCCGCAAGCGCTGTAGGTCCGTGGCGCGCAAGGCGAAGAAGGTCGCGGTGGTGACGCCGCGGCCAGGTGCATCACCTCACGCCCACGGCGTGCGCGTGGTGTTCGACTGGATCGACCGGGTGACGCGCGCCATCGATGCGCCTGGCATGCCCGGAGGCCTCGGCCATGACGCCGGCCGGTTCCGCGAGCGTCTACAGATTTTCAGGGAGGGCGTCGTGATCGGCTCCCTCTTGTCCAATCTCGATAAGAAACGGGGAAGGTAGTCATCATGAAGTTCACCGAAGCGGAGCTCGCTGAGCGCCGCACGGGTCTCGGCGCATCCGAGGCCGCCGCGTCCGTGGGTCTGAGCCCCTGGAAAACCCAGCTGCAGCTGTTCATGGAGAAGATGGGCAGCGAGGTGGTCGCCGATCCGGACACCGAGGAGGAGCTGGCGCTGCACCTGGAAATGGGCATTGCGCTTGAGCCGGTGGCGCTCTCGCGCTTCACGTTTCGCACGAAGTTCCAGGTCACCGATCGGCAGCGCAAGGTGGTGGATCCGCAGTGGCCGCGTCGCTGGGTCACGCTCGATGGCATCAGCTCCGATATGGGACTGGTCGAGGCCAAGAGCACCGGCTTTGCGTCCCCTGATGATTGGGGCGATCCGCTGGAGGATGGCTCGGTGCCGATGCAGTACCTGCTGCAGTGTCAGCACGGCATGGCCTGCACGGGCCTTGAGCATGCGTGGATGCCGCTGATCATCACCAACCGGCAGTTCCGGCTCTACCGCATCCAGCGCGATGAGGAACTGATCCAGCTGCTCACCCGGCAGCAGCGCGCGTTCTGGGACCTGGTGGAAGCCAAGTCGCCGCCGGCGGCCGTGAGCCTCGAGGATGCGAAGATCGCCTGGCCGAAGGATGCGAAGGGCACCAAGGCGAAGATCACCCCGGAGACACTCGAGGCCCTGCAGCGCCACCACCGCGTGCGCGCCAACATCAAACAGTTCGAGGCCGAGAAGGAGGAACTGGAGCTCGCGGTGAAGTCCGTCATGGGCACGATCAGCGAGCTGGTCGACGTCACCGGCGCGCCGCTTGTGACCTGGCGGCAGAACAAAGCCTCCAACGTGTTCGACGTGGACAAGTTCGCCTTCGAGCACCCGACGCTCTACCCGAAGTACTTGAAGGAGCGCGCCGGCGCCCGGCCGTTCCTCAACAAGTTGAAGGGAGACTGCCTGCACCCGCACGCCGTCGCCTGGGTCCGCGCCATCGATGGGGCGAGCGGCAAGTTCTGCCCGGACTGCAACCGCAACATCGAGATCATCACACTTCAGGAGACCGAAAACTCATGAGCACCGAAGGCAGCCAGGTCATCGACGGCGACACCGGGGAGATCGTCTCCGTCCAGGACAGCGTGAACCAGGCGCTGAAGTCGATCACCGATGCGCAGATCGATCGGCAGATCGCCACCGCCCATGCCTACCCGCGATCGATCGCCAAGTTCCAGAAGCGCGCGCTCGAAATGGTGACGCTCGATGAGGAGACGGCCGAGTCGTGCCTGTACAGCCGGCCCGTCGGCGGCGGCAAGTTCGCCGAAGGCATGTCGATCCGCATGGCCGAGATCGTCGGCGGCTGCTACGGCAACCTGCGCGTGGGCGCGATGATCGTGGAAATGACGCCGCGCTACGTGAAGGCCAAGGGCTACGCGCACGACCTGGAGACCAACTTCGCCAGCGAATCGGAGGTCATCGAGTCCACGGTGGACAAGTACAACAAGCCCTACAGCGAGCGCATGCGCGTGGTGGTGGCGAAGGCGTGCCTGGCGAAGGCCCGCCGCGATGCGACCTTCACGGTGGTGCCGAAGGCGCTGTGCCGCAAACTCGAGACCGAGGCGCGGCGCGTGGCGATCGGGGATGCGACGACGCTGGCCAAGCGCCGCGGCCAGGTCATGGACTGGATCCGCAAGCTGGGCATCGACCAGGCGCGCGTGTTCGCGGTGCTCGAGGTGACCGGAGAAGCTGACATCGGCATCGATCAGCTCACCTTGCTCACTGGCATCAAGACTGCGATCAAGGAGGGCGATGCGACGGTGGATGAGTCCTTCCCGCAGCTGGAGGGCGCGACCCCGGCGAGCCGCGCGGATGCCGCCAAGGAGGCACTGCGCAAGGCGGCCGAGCAGCCCGCGGCCGCGGCCTCAAAACCGGAAGCAAAACAGGAAGTGACGCCGGCGGCGGCCAAGGAGCCAGACAAGAAGCCGTCCAGCAACTACGTGCCGTACTACTCGGATGACACGGCTGCCTTCGAGCTGCGCGCCAGCACCACGCTCAAGCAACTGGAGCTGATCAAGACGAAGGTGTGGACCGACTACGCCGCGAGCACCCGGGAGATCCCGAACGCCGTGCATGCCGCCTACGTCGAGAAGAAGGAAGCGCTGGCCGAGGGCGGTAAATTATGAATCTGGTACGGCAGTGTCGGGCTAGCAATGCTGTGGTTCGGTGTGGCCTGGCACTGCATGCCTCTTGAATTAGGCGAGTCAAGCCTGGACGGGGAAAGGTCCGGTTAGGTCGAGCATGGTATGGCACCGCTTGACGCGCCATGGTTAGGCGAGCTACGGCCGGGCGGAGTGGGGCAAGTTTTGGTGTGGCATGGCCATGCGGGGCAATCCGCGGTGCGGTGAGGTGTGATCGGATCGGGCCTAGCGAGCCGGTGCTGGGTTGGGTTGGGTAAGGTTCCGTTTTTATAAGGAAGGTGTTCAATGAAAGAGGCTGCGAAAGTCGTCAGCATTGCTGACGCGACCAATGGTGCGAAGGAACAGATCGAGCTGAGCGAGCCGTGGACTGCCAGGGTGCAGATCACCGGCAGCGCGGACCTTCTGTTTCATCGCTGGAATAACGAAGCTGTCGCCGAGAAGGCCGCAGCACGCAAAGGTTCTGCGAGCAAAAAGACGGACAACGTTGAGAGCTATGTGTACCGCGATGCCAAGGGTGGCCTGTGCCTCCCCGGAGAGTATCTACGCGGCGCTGTCGTCAATGCGGCCAAGTTCCGCCAGGATCCGCGCAGCCCGCGCAAGAGCGCCATGGACCTGGTGAAGGCTGGTGTGATTTCCCTTACGCCACTTGCACCGCTGGGCGTGAAGGATTGGGACTATGAGGATGCTCGCCGTGTCGTGATCCAGCGCAGTGCGATCACGCGCGTTCGGCCTGCAATGCGTGCCGGCTGGAAGGCTCAGTTCGATCTGATGGTGAACTTACCTGAGTATGTGGACGAGATCTTCCTGCGCGAGCTGCTCGGCATCGCCGGCCGGCTCATCGGGGTGGGTGACTTCCGTCCGACCTATGGCAGGTTCGACCTCACGCGTTTCGAGCGTCTCAAATAATTTCGGCGTGGCATGGCAGACCGGGGCCGCGCAAGGCGGGGCCAGGTGGGCTAAGGCACGGTAGGGTGATTTTGTGCAAATAATTAATTTTCAGGCTGAGAACATCAAGCGGATCGTCGCTGTCCAGATAAAGCCGCGTGGCAACCTGGTCCAGATCACGGGCAAAAACGGCAACGGGAAAACCTCGGTACTCGACAGCATCTGGTGGGCGCTCGACGGCAAGGATGCGATCCAGTCCACACCGATCAGAAAGGGGAACCAAGAAGGCAGCATCATCCTGGTGCTCGGCGATGGACAGCCTGAGCTCATCGTTACTCGTACCTTCAAGATCAGGGCCGGCGGGGAGCTCACCACCTCGATCACCGTGGAGAGCCCGGACGGGGCGATGTACAAGTCCCCGCAGAAGATGCTCGATGCATTCTTCGGCGCGCTGACCTTCGATCCGCTCGAGTTCGCCCGCATGAAGCCGCGCGAGCAGTACGACCAGCTGAAGCGCTTTGTGCCGGGCGTTGACTTCAAGGCGATCGCCGACGCCAACCGTGGCGACTACACGCGCCGCCAGGACATCAACCGGGCGGCCGAGGAGCAACGCGGCGCCGCGGCCGTGATCGTCGTGCCCGAAGGCACCACCACCGACCTGGTGGACGTGAAGGCCCTGGTCGAGCAGCTCGGCGAGGCCGGCGGCTTCAACACCTCGATCGAGACCCGGAAGGTCCGGCGCCAGGCGATCGCGGAAGGTGTCGTGGCATCGCGCAACCGCGCCGCGCAGATCCGGGAGAGCAGCGCCGTCGGAATTGATCAGATCGCCAAGCGCTACGCCTCGCACGCCGCTGAGCTGCGCGCCAGGATCCAGGAGCTCGAGGCGGAGATTGCGAACGAGCGGCTGAAGCTCGATAGCCTGGACGCCGGCGAGAAACACGAGCTGGAGCAGCACCAGGCGCAGGTCGAGCGCAATGCGCAGGAGTTTGAAACTGCGGCGGCCGAGGCGCAAAAGCAGCTGGATGAGGCCGAGGTGCTCCCGGCGCCGATCGACACGGAGGCCTTGGCCAAGCGCATCGATGCTGCCACCGCCGCCAACGCGCAGGCCGAGCGGCTGCGCCAGCGCAACGTGCACGAGCAGAACGCCGCACGCCTGGAGCTGGAGTCCAAGGCGCTCACGAAGAAGATCACCGATCGGGAGGCGGAGAAGAACACCGCGATCGCCGCGGCGCAGATCCCGGTCACCGGCATCGGCTTCGGGGATGAGGAGGTGCTGCTCAATGGCGTGCCATTCAACCAGGGCTCGGATGCCGAGCAGCTCGCCGCCTCGTGCGATATCGCCATGGCCATGAGCCCGAAGCTGCGCGTGATCCGGATCCGCGACGGCTCGCTGCTGGATCCGGACAGCATGAAGATCCTGGAGGCGAAGGCCAAGGACCGGAAGTTCCAGGTGTGGATCGAGCGGGTCGATGCCAGCGGCAAGATCGGCTTCGTCATTGAGGACGGCCACGCGCGCGATGCAGAAGAAACCACCACAGCGGAGGAAACGACATGATCGTGGTCGACGTCGAAATCGAGAAAGCAATCCCGCCCTATCGCGGGCAGGTGCGCCACCCGGACATCCAGTACTGCGAGGGCTGGCGCGATTTCAAGGGCATGGGCATCACCGTGGTGTGCACCTATGACCTGGTGACCGGCCTCACCGGCGCCTGGCTCAAAGAGGACCTGCAGGAGCTGCAGGGCTACCTCACCAACCGGGCGACCGCCGGCTTCAACACGCGCCGCTTCGACAAGCCGCTCCTCGAGGAGCACGGCCTGCAGCTGAATGACGAGCTGCATTACGACATGCTCGAGCAGATCTGGGTGGCGCAGGGCCTGGACCCGGATCGGTTTCAGCCGGCGACGCATGGCGGATGGGGACTTGATGCGGTGTGCGGAGAGACGCTGCGCATCAACAAGACTGGCGACGGCGCGATGGCGCCGATCTGGTGGCAGCGCGGGCAGCGCGGCCGCGTCATCAACTACTGCCTCAACGATGTGTGGATGGAAATGTCCCTCCTGCGACATATCGTCCTGCACCGCGAAGTGCGCCGGCCGAATCGGCGCCTGGATATCGAGGTGCCAGAGTGGGTTTGCCGGAGCCTGCAGTCATGAGCCTGGACAGCAACATCGAGAACGACAGCGAATTCCGGCACATCGATCTGAACGCCCTGGTGCTGTCGGAGACCCGCTGCCAGAAGGAACGGCGCGCGCACTTCAAGGAGGCCGACGCCGCCGAGCTGCTCGAGAGCGTGCGGGCGAAGGGTGTGATCCAGCCGATCCTGGTGCGCCCGCTGGCTCCTCGAGGGGAGACCGACACGCTCGAGCGCTATGAGGTGGTCGCCGGCGAGCGGCGCGTGATCGCGGCCGAGGAGGCGCTGCGGATGACGATTCCCGCCATGGTGCGCGACCTGTCGGACGAGGAGGCTCTACAGCTGCAGCTGATCGAGAACCTGCAGCGTGAGGACCTGACGGAGCTCGCCGAGGCGGAAGGGTACGAGGACCTGCTCAAGATGGGCAAGTCGGCCGATGAGATCGCGGTCATGGTCGGCAAGTCGCGGCGCACGATCTACACGCGCATGCAGCTGCTCACGCTGTCCGCGGCCGCGCGCAAGGCCTTCTACGATGGCACGCTCTCCTCGAGCGTGGCGCTGCTGATCGCGCGCATTCCGGTGGCGGCGCTGCGCGATGAAATGCTGAAGGAGGTGACCGCCAAGCAGCCGGAGTATCGCGGCGGCGGGGTCATGTCCTACCGTGAGGCGCAGCAGCTGCTCAGCAACAAGTACCTGCTGCGGCTGAAGGAGGCGCCGTTCCCGACTGGCGATCCGACCATCCTGGTGAGCGCCGGCCCGTGCGGCACGTGCCCGAAGCGCACCGGCAACCAGCCGGAGTTGTTCGAGGACATCGGCAGTGCGGACATCTGCACGGACCCGGTGTGCTTCAACCAGAAGAAGGTCAATTGGGGAAAGATGCAGCTCGAGGCCGCGCGTGAGGAGGGCCGCAAGGTCATCACCGGCGCGGAAGCGAAGCGCATCGCCCCGCATGGTGCCAGCTACATCAGCGGCGGCTACGCGAAGCTCGAGGATACCTGCCAGGCAGATCCGAAGCGGCGCACGTTCAAGCAGCTGCTCGGCCGCGGCGCCAAGACGGCGCTGCTGCAGACCCCGAAGGGCGATGTGGTGGCGGTGGTCGACGTCGCCAGCACGGTCAAGCAGCTGCAGAAGGAGGGCACGATCAAGCCGGAGCGCAAGCTGCCGACGCAGCGGCCGGGTGAATCCGCCAAGGAGCGTGAGACCAAGGAGATCGAGAAGGAGTTCCGCCGGCGCGTCTACCTCGCGCTGCACGCGAAGGCGCCGACCAAGGTCACCCGGCCGATGCTCGAGCAGCTCATCGACCACGAAATGGACTACGGGGTGATCCCCGATGCGGTCTGCGATATCTGGGACAAGCCCGGCAGTTCAGGCCTGGATCTCAAGCAGGTGCTGAAGCTGCCCGATGCGAAACTCACGCAGCTGCTGTTCGAGTTGCTCCTGGGCGATTGGCTGGATTCGACCTACTCGGACTTCAATGGCATGGGCCTGGACGGCACGAAGATCGCCGCCTCACTGAAGATCGACGTGAAGAAGATCCGCGCACAGGTGATCGCCGACCGCAAGGCGCCCGTGAAACCAGTGCCCGCGGGCAAGGGATCCGTGATCGTCAAGGCGAGGAAGAAGAAGTGATGGCCACCGACGGGGAGGAGCATGCGGGGCGCCAGGTGCGCATCGTCTTTGTCCGCATGCCGCAGTCTCTCCTGGAGACCATGGCGATCGCGTGGGTGCAGATCCAGATCATCAAGGAGCACATGGACCGGCCCGACACCGGCCTCAACATGCTGCGCGGGTGCTGGGAAGAAGTCGGCAAGATCGTGCGCCGTGAGCCCGATGCCAACATGGTCGCGGTCCAGGTCCTGCAGGAGTACTTCACGCACAGCGGAGATTGGGAAGCGATGCAGCGCTGCCTCGCCAGCAACGCCCAGCGGCATCCTGGCGCCCACAAATGGGACGAGCTGCTCTCGCAGTTGATGCCCAAGGCGCGCACCGAGTATGACCAGTACTACGGGAAGGGGGAATGAGCGATGCGAACGATCAAACTGAAGATCTGGAACCATTGGTACGACGAGGTGCAGTCGGGCCGCATGACCTTCCAGGTCCGCGACGACACCGATCGGTGCTTCCAGTCCGGCGACCAGATCGAGTTCCAGGCATGGGACACGCTGCGAGGTGAGTATGTTCAGGGCAAGCCGCCGCTGTTCGCCCACGTCGCGGCCGTCTATCGGCTACCCGGCCTGCAGCCAGGGTACGTGGCGCTCTCAATCAAAGTGCTGGACACGTTCGCCAACCGCGGCGGGGTCGGTTCCGGTGGCTGACCTGATGCACCAGACACGCATGATGCGGCCGATGCACGTGACCTCCTGGTATCACCGCTGGTGGCCGACGTTGCTCACCATGCTGCTCGGCCTGGTGTTCGCGTTCTTCGTGTTCGTGTGGCTCGCGGTGGTCTGGTCGATCCTCGCCGGCGGGATCTTCGCGGTGGTGATCGCAGCGTTCACCGGCATCGGCGCGATGATCGTGTGGGACCGGAGGAATCCGTGGTGAGGGGGCAGGCTGCGGCCGGCCCTGTGACGGCGCCGATATGCCCCTACTGCACTGCCACCGCGGTGTACCTACCCTCGAGCGCGCAGATCTACCAGGGTCGCGACTATGGTCCCGTGTGGTGCTGCAACGTGTGCAACGCTTACGTGGGTTGTCATCCCGGTACGAATCGTCCGCTCGGCCGCCTGGCGAATGCGGAGCTGCGCAAGTGGAAACGAGCCGTTCACCACGTCTTTGATCCGATCTGGCGCCGGCGCTATGAGCTTCGCGTGCTCGATGACCCCAAGTACAAAGTATGGATGGCGCGTGGAGGCCGCTATAAGCAGCTGGCTCAGCTCTTGGGGATCCCAGTTGATCAATGCCATATCGGGATGTTCGATGTGCCGATGTGCAAGCGGGCCGTGGAGATCTGCCAGAGCGGACAGCTGGCGGCCGCCGATCGGCAGAAGGATGAGGCCAGGGGGAAGCTACGCCATGCCAGCTAAGGAGTCGAGTCGATGACGGTCACGATCACTTACGTGTGCGACAAGTGCGGCGAGGTCGAAATGGACAGCGACCAATTTTGGAAGGTGGGGGTCACCATCCAGAATTATCGCAATCACCACCACGGCAGCTCGCAGAAACACGAGCAACAGTGGTGCCGCAAATGTGTCGAGGCCGCGCACCTGCTGCCGCCGCAGCAACACAAGCAGCAGCATATCGAGCTGCCGGAGCCGCCGACCCTTGAGGACCTGGTGCGCGAGATCGCCCGTGAGGAGATCTCGGACGCGGCGCAGTCATGAAGGAGCTGGCCAAGCAGCTGCTCGAGGCCTGCGATAAGTACCAAGAGGCGCTCGATATCCTGTTCGCGCAGCTGATCATGGCAACCCGGAACAACGCGCCGCCGCGGGAACCATTCCTGCCGACCAAATCGGGGCAACCTTGGGCTGCGGCTACTTTTGGAAACGAGGTACGCGAGCGCGCCCGTGAGGCCCTGAGCCGTCCTGATGCCGAGGCGATCGCCGCAGCTCCGGAGCTCGCCGGCAAGCTGGCCGTGGTCGTGTACTTCAACAACGAAGCGCAGCGCGACGCCTTCGTGCAGGCCGCCAAGGATTCGATGAGCCGCATGCGCACGGTGAAGATCTGATGGCCGACCAGATCAACGCATTTCCCCTGGCGTGGCCCGCCGGCTGGAAGCGCATGAGCTACGGCCGCAAGTCAGGCTCCTTCGGCAAAAAGACGTCCAGCGGGTTCAAACGTCTGAACCCTGGCGATAGCGCGATGCGCGTCCTCGAGGAGCTCGGCAAGCTCGGTGTCGAGCGCCATGACATCGTGATCAGTACCAACCTGAAGCTGCGGATGGACGGTCTGCCGAAGGATGAGTCGGTGATGGATCCGGGCGTCGCCGTCTACTGGCTCACGAAGAAAGGCCAGCGGCGCTCGATGGCGATCGACGCCTATCACTCGGTGGCCGACAACCTGGCGGCGATCGCCGCGACGCTGGAGGCCCTGCGTGCGATCGAGCGGCACGGCGGCGCCGAGATCCTGGACCGCGCCTTCACCGGCTTTACGGCGCTGCCGAGCGTCGAGCAGTGGTGGCAGGTGCTAGGCGTCAAGCAGGACGCCAGCCGCGGGGAGATCCAGGAGGCCTACCGCAAGCTCGCGACCGAGCATCATCCCGATCGTGGTGGCGGCGATGCAGCCATGGCCAGGATCAACGTGGCCCGCGACGACGGGCTTGACCGAGCAACCAAGTAGGAGATCCCACAATGCGAGAGATTTTTTCCCACGTAGTGAACTTCGCCAATGAGCAGCTCCACGTCACGGTGCTGGATGAACCAGGTTCGGGTGGCGCAAATCACCTGTACGAGGTCACCGGCTTCAACAGTCAAAGCAATCCGAGCGATCCGTGGACAAAGCGCCATGGTCAACCCGCGCAGCATTCCACCATCCTGTTCCAGAACGGACCGATCGGCGAGGTGGGAGTCAACGGGATCACGCACGAGGCGCTGCTTGCGATCCTGATTGATCGGCTCGAGGCCTTCCAGGCTGGCAAGTTCGCCAGCACCTATAACGGCGAGGCGCTGGTGAACCTTAAGAACGCGCAGTACGCGCTGCACGCCAGGACGAAGGAGCGCCAGAACCGTGGCGTCGAAGGCACGCACTAAGCGTAAGAGAGGCTGCATCCGCGTGAAGCTCCCCGGCGGCGGTACCGCAATCCTCACGGGGAGCTTCCCGGTCGAGTCGCGCTGTCACTGCGGCAAGCTCGCCACTAGGATGTGCGACTGGAAGGTCGGCCCGACCACCACCTGTGATCAGCCGATCTGCGAGAGCTGCACCACCTCGCCGAAGCCCGATAAGGACCTATGCCCGAAGCACGCGAAAATGTGGGAAGCGCACCCAGCGAACAAGCCCAAGAGCCCATGATCTATCCGGGCAAGAAGCGCTGGTTCAATCTCGAGGACGCCACGCCCGCGGAGGTGTACGTGCTGGGTCCGTTCCGCACCGCACTGGAGTTCTACCCCTGGACGATTCCAGGCAGTTGGTGCCTGGTTGAGTACGATCAGGACAGCCAGCCGTTGATTCACGCGCCGGCCTGGCAGCATCCGTTTGCCCTGGAGGCTCTACTGGAGCAGCTCAACGCCGAGTTGCTGGAGCTTGCAGTAACTGCGCCACGGGCGTAGTATTCATTTCGCAGGGCGCACCTCGGCCGATCAAACAGGGGTGGAGGGATGAGCGATGAGTGTCCAGAAGGTCAACCTGGTTCAGATGGCGGACAAGAAGCTGGTGGCTTCTCAGTTCGCGATCGAGAACCTGGCCTCGGTGATGGAAGTCCGAGGCTTCAAACAGGTCGGCGTGATCGAGCAGCGGCCCGGCGACAGGATCCAGCTGCGAGCTGAACTGATCGGCCAGCCGAAGTTCGAGCAGCTCGCCGGCCCCATGTACGACGGCCCCGGTGTGATCCGGTACGAAGACTGGCTCGCCAACGATGTGCTCTCACGATGATCACCCAGATCAAGGTGTACAGCCGCAACGTGTACGGGGTGTCCAAGAACTATCCGGCCTGTGACCAGGCGCAGCGCTTCGCCAAGCTGATCGGTGTCAAGACTCTCTCGAGGGAGCAGCTGGTGCAGATCGGCGCGCTGGGCTTCCAGGTGGAGTACGTGCCGGATCCGAAGGCTCAGTTCGATGCGATCATGGACCGGGCGGTGGTGAGCCACCAGGCCGAGATCGCGCGGGCCGAGTGGGAGCGGTCATGAACAGGCAGCCTCAACAGCCGGTCCTGGAGATCGGCAGCCATGTCCACTACTCCGGCGACCAGTGCAACCAGCCTGGCTTCTTCCGGATCATCAGCACCGTCAAGGGCGTTCACATCCTGCAGGAGATTCAGGGTGGCAGCGGCCGCCAGATGACCGGAGTCCACGACCACACGATCGGCCGGGAGTACTTCGGGCACTGCAATCCGCGCTTGGTCACGCAGGAGTCGTACGACAGGTTCCGCGCCGATCGACTGGCCCAGATGCAGGAGGTCCTAATCAGGAAGCTCAGCACCGATGTGATCGAGCTCGTGGCCAATGCACGGGCGGCCGGCGTGACGATCGATCGCGGCAACGTGGTCGATCTGATCGCCGATCAGCGACCGCACCTGTCCCTGATGCTGATTCGGGAAGCGGTGAGCGTGGCGGGTGTCGTATGAGTGCTAGGCAGTCATTGCTGTTCAAGCTGCAGGACGCGAAGCGCGCCAGGGCCGTTGCCGAGGAGCGTTGTGTCCACTGGAACCAGGAGTGCTCTGGCGACGGCCACGAATGCTGTCGAGATCTGCAGGTAGCGGAAGGCAACGTGCGGCGCGCGCGTGAGGCGCTGCGGAAAGCGGAGGGTATCGTATGAAGATGGTCGAGGCCTTGATTCTCAAAACTCTCATGAAGGACATGCGCGCTGCCGGGTACCAACCGGCAGCGGTGTGGACTGGTGAGGATTACGTGGTCGGCATTGCCGATCGGGAGCAGACATTGGTCGAGGTGTCGGCAACCGATCCTCCGGACCAGATCGAGCGGCCGCTCACCGATGAGGACGTGTTCTCAGTCTTTGCCGACTACGACATGCACGCACCGACGCTGCACTTCACGCACCAAGGCAAGCTGACTTGGGGCACGCGGGGCGTGATGCTGGTCGAGGGCAATGGGGAGGACATCATCAGCGACTACCACGTCGCCGAGGGTGAGCAGTTCGGCGCGGTCATCGACGCGATCTATGAACGGATCGAGCAGGGGACGCTGGTATGAAATTCGAGACTGACGGCATTGTGCGGCCGCGCACTGTCGATGGGTTCAAGACCACAGGCGTCGCGATACACGATGGCCACGGCCGTGCGATCGCGCTGATCTATGCCGGTCACGGTGACGGCCAGGAGGTCGCACAGCTGATCGTGCGCTCGGTCAATGAACGCACCGAGCTGCTCAAGGAAGCGCCGATCTTCCTATACGTCGAGAACACCGAGGGCGGCAGCCAGGAGCACATGCTGACCGGCGACCAGCGGCCGACCTGGTTGCGCGGGTGGATGAGCGACGACTGTGCTGCTGATGACCAGGCGCTGCTCAAGTCCATGAACGAAGCTCAGCTCGGCGAGTACTCAGAGCATCGGCTGGGAGTTTGCATCCGCGTGCTGACTAGGCCGCAGTGGGCGCCGCAGTGAGCGTCATCCAGCAATTCGCCAAGAGCAACGCCGGCGCTCAGTTGGTGCTGGACGATAAGACCGAGACCAGGATCGCGATCAAGCATGGGAAGCGCACGATCGCCTACATTGGCATCGGCCGTGACCTTTGGGGCCAGCTCATGGTCGATCGGTTCAACTGCCACGAGCAGCTGCTGACGGCGGCACGCAACCTGGTGAAGCTCCTCGAGGACACGGGCACCGAGTCACAGTGGGCCGACGGTGAGGAAACCGATCGCGTGTTTGCCTGGTACGAGTTCGAGGAGCTGCGCGCGGCAATATCGAAGGCAGATCAGAAGTGAACAACAAAGCCATGGAGCGAAAGCTGCAGGACGGCAACGCGATCGATATCGCCGGCTGCGAAAGAACATCGGTCGGAGATTACGTCCTCGATCGCCTGTTCAAAGATGATATCGACTACTGCGATGCCGCGCGGGAGGAGTGGGTCTGGTCGATCGGCAAGACTCTGGTGCCGCTGCCTGCGGTCATGGCCGACGGCACGCGCCGTGTGTTACCGCCTGGCACCTTCTTGGCATCGATGAGTGCTCGGCACTACAGCGCCGGCGAGAGCGAAGTCACCGAATGCGTGTGGTTGCGATGAGCGCCGGCGAGTTCAGCGTCTACCAGTTCTTCCCCGACGAGAGCTATGAGCGCGTGCGCGAGTTCGTCTCGGCCGAGGAAGCGGTCCTGGCTGCCAAGCATTTCACCAGCAGCGTGGGCGCGAAGATCGGCACCATCCTTCGTCGCGGTGTCTGGCCTGGCCAAGGCGGACAAGACTCAGGTGCGCGAAATGAGGAAGGCCTACATGCTCGGCGCCCAGCACCTGTACGCCAGCATGATCGGCATCATGGATGCGGATAGGGAACCCACCGTTCAGGATCTGCGCCGCATGGAGCTGATCCATAACGAGCTCGAGGCCTTCCGCCGGACGTTGGGGAATTGATCATGGCAACCGTTGAACCCGTGCCGGTGCCGGTCGCCGAGCTGCTCGAGAAGATCGAGAAGGTCCAGGCCACCGCGGTCAATCTGATCACCCACCTCCAGGATGAGCGCGACCAGCTGCGTGAGGTGAACACCGTCCTGGTCGAAGCGCTCGAGGAGCTGATCCCGATCGCCGAGCACGGCGAGTATCCCGAAGGGGATCATCCGGCGGTCGGCCGAGCTCGTGAGGCGTTGCGCAAAGCGGGGGGGCGGTGATCAGTTGCTTCTGGTCCAAGTGCAGCGATCACAAGCGCTGCGAGGCCTTCGGGTCTTGTGTGGCGCGCGCGCAGGCGGGGGGCAAAACATTCCCGGCGCCGGCCGAGCAGCGATCGCACCTCGAGGCCGTGCGCGAATTCATGACCGAGCTCGGTGAGATCATGGGCATGGAGAACGGAGCGACGCCGGCGCAGTATCTGCAGCGGGCGAGAGACATACGCCAGTGGTGCGCTGACCACCAGGGCGATACCAAACAGGCCGAAGGGGAGAGTTGAGTGGCACACAGCAACCGCAGCAAGAATAACCCGATCGCCGGGCGTGAGCCGAAGTGCGAGGAGGTGCGCGATGCGCGTGAGAAGGCGGGGTTGACGCAGGAGGAGGCCGCGGCGGTGATCTACACCTCGCCGCGGAATTGGGCCAATTGGGAGCAGGGACGCGAAGCCAGGTCAATGCCGGCGGCGTCGTGGGAATTGTTCTTGTTGAAAACCGGCCAGTTCCGCTGGCTCTCGAAGCAGCTGGTGGAGCTGACTAGTGGTGCAACGGTGGCTTTTCGTAGCTGATGCCCTTGGTGAAGATCACCTCGCCGCCGGCGGCCGAGTACAGCAGGGCGCAGTCGCCCGGGGTGATCTTCCAGACCGGGATCGGCAGATGACTGAAGATCGTGCCCAACTCGCCCATCCGGGCTGACAGCTCCGAGCACCACCAGGCCACAGGATCCCGCCAGTCGCGCCGGGTGCGCCTGAACGCCATGCCACCAAAGCTCTCCAGGAGTCCCACGGTGTCGTACGGCTTGCCCAGCTGGGCGGTGCCGTAGTTGAGCCAGGCGTGGGCTGCCAGGGGCGTGCAGGGCACCCGCAGGATCACCCGCTTGGGCCAGTTCTCATAGTCGGGCGGCCGGATCCGCACGCCAGGGCGCTGGCCGCCCACGTGATCCGAGCGGGCGCCGAGCAGGGATCCGAGCCGGTGGCCGTTCTGTTTGCAGTACCAGTCCGGCAGCACGTTGTCGATGTGGCTGAAGCTGCCGGCGCCGAACCATTCGATCGCCTTTGAGCTCCAGCCGCTGTTGGCCACCAGGCTGACGTCGACGTGATCGACCTTCGCGTTGTTGATGGTCACGGGGCTGCACCTCCTTGAGTGACGGCGGCCGCCGGCGCCGCGGCGGGACTTCCTTGGATGATCTCTACCGCCTTGTCATGCAGCACCGAGCTGATACCCCAGAGCGCTGTCATTGCCTTCGGCGTCGCGGCCGCTTTGATCGCCGCCTTCAATTCTTCAACTGGATCCAGCGACGGATCCTTCTTCACGGACTCGATGATCTGGATCAGACCGTTCGCGGTACCGGCGAGGCCCGCGGCGATCTGGACCAGGATCAGGATTTCTGCGAGTGGCATTTACAGTGCTCCATAAAAAAAGGCGCCAGGGCGATCAAGCCGCTGGCGCCTTGGGTTGAGGACGAAGGGGTCTAGCTGGACGCGCCGGCGGCGGTAGCGCCAGTGGTTGTGTCGGTCTTCGGCGGGATCGCGGCCGTCACGTAGGCCTGCGCCACCGTGGTTGCCTCGGTCAGCACCTGGCCGGCGATCTGCGTTGCGACCACGCCGATCGCGGTACCGGATTCCAGGTTCTGCAGTGCTGCCGCTTTGGAGGAGATAAAGCCGACAGCGCTCACCAACGCGGCCGCCTCTGAAGGATCAAGCGCGGTGGTGTTGGTGGCCGCCTCGAGGGAGGCCAGGCCGTCGGTCACATCGCCATTGTTCAGCTGCGTGAGTGCAGCGTTGATGACGATGACCTCCTGCGCGCGCGCGCCCTGCTTGGTCTTATCGCCGCTGGTACCGGCGCGGATGATCGCCCCGACGATGAGGTCGGTGCCGATCTTGATCAGGAAAGGGGTGTTCGTATTCATCGAGTCTCCAGGTGGTGGTGGGCGCCGCAGCGTTATTGCTGGGCGCCGTTTTTGAAAACAGGCAGCGGCGCCGGCAGGTAGTGCAGGTGGATCCACGCCGCGGCGCCGAAGATGATTGTGAGGGTTTTCCCCCAAGCCGGCGGGAAGGCGCCGGTCTGGTAAAGATACAGCGCCAGGCCGCATAGGGTCGCGAACAGCTTGTCGCCGTTGGCCAAGAACCAGTTCCACAGCGTCTGTCGATCGAGCGAGGCCGGCAGCGGGATCGCAGGCAGCTGCGGCAGAGGGACGGACTCAGCGCCGGCGCGGCCGGTAGCCTGCTGAATATCTTCCGCCCACGTGCGCGGCTTGGGCGCCTGCGGGAGCTCCTGAGCGTCTGGGTGTAGGTTCACAGGGGTTGCCTTCTGGTAGGTTGAATCAATCGCGGTCGCCACCTGTGCGTCGGTGTAGATCACGCGGCCATTCTCGTGGTGGATGATCGCCTTGACCTGGTTCGGGTCGCGCGGCTTCAGTGGATCGGTCGGCAGGCAGCGGCAGTACGTGCAGACGTCTGCGATGTAGGCCGCGACATTGTTCTCCTTCGCCGGCGCCCATTTGATGATGGCGTTGGCAATCGTCTTGACGCCTTCGCGACCGTAGGCCAGGAGGTTCATCACCAGCGCGTGCAGGCCGTCGGCCGGGGTGAGGAACTTCACAAACTTCTCATCCGACTGATCCGGCGCCATGCCGTTCCAGGCGATGTGGCTGTGGACGATGCCGCCGGGGTTGTTGAGCGCTTCTTCGCGGGTCAGCTTCATTTTTTGGCCAGCTCCAGTTGTTTGAGCATGAACTCATCTATACGCCGGTGCGTGCCAGTCACCGCATCCGTGAGCTCCTTGATGTTATCGCGGGTCTTCTCGGCGGCCGCCTTGATGGTCTCGCGATTCTCAACGTGCTCATCGCGCAGCTGTTTCTTCAGCGCCTCCCAGTCTGACTTGCGAACGGTATCGCCCTCCAGGTGGTGTAGTCGCTTCATGGCATCTCCTCCCAGGTAGCTTAGAAGGGCCACGAATGCCCCCAACACCGCGACCAGGGCACCGAGCACCGCTTTGACGATCGTGTCGGCATTCATCATTTCCCTTTAGGCCAGCTTGCCGAGGAACTGGATTTTGATGTTGGTGCCGGCGCCGATATTCCCGGTGGTGAGAGCCACCGCGCCGCCCGTCGTCGCGTTGAACAGGCTGATGATCAGCCGATTCTGCGCCACCCCATTGACACTGAAGTTCTCAAAGGCGCACTCGGCGACCAGGGCAGTCCCGGTGAGACTGTGCGCCACCGCCAGCATCTGCACATTGCTGCTGTCCTGCGGACCGACGTTGAACACCATGGCGTTGGTGACGTTGGTGCTGATCTTCGCGCCCGCGCCGAAGGCCGTCGTGGCATCCGTGCCGGTGGGAGTATTGGTGAAGCCGCCGGCGGTTGCACCCACGATCTTGTCCGCCAGGCCGAAGGCCGTCTCGCTGGCATCGCTGTAGAACACGTGCTGCAGCGTGCCGCCGTTGTTTTGCAGGATGACGGTGAAGGCCTGGTCGGTGTAGTACCCGGTGGTCGAATCGATGTTGTCAGAGACGCACGGCACGATGGTCCCAGGGTTGCCGTAGAAGTTCGCGCCCCCGATCGTGACGTTGCGGCTGATGACGTGCGGGACCTGGATTGCCGCCTGCACTGCGTACATCGGGAAGCCGGCGGCCGCCGTGAAGTAGATCCGGTTGCCAATGATCGTGTTGCCCTGGGCGCCGCACAGCAGATCTGCCTGCGAGCCGCTGGTGGTCACGTTGTTGCCGATGAAGTGGTTGCCCTCGATCAGCGAGAAGCTGCACAGGCCCCAGAAGCCGTAGCGGCCATTGCCGTAGATCTTGTTCCCGACGTAGGTGTTGAACTGCCCGTCGGCATTGATGCCGTTGCCACCGTTGTTATAGGCATAGTTGTTGTTGATCTGGTGGTAATTCATCGCGCAATCGACGGTGGTCCCGAAGGTGCTGTCGCAGTCCAGGCCGTCGTAAAACATCTGCGAGCAGCGATTGTTCTCGATCTGCCCACGGAAGCACTGCGGGTTGAGCGCCGTCTGGTAGGCGCACGCGCAGGTGACTGCCGAGGCGAGGCCTCCGACCCACGTGGCCGTGGTGTTCCCGGTGATCGTCACCGCCCGTGTCTCGCCATTCTGGAACAAGAAGGTCCAGATGCCGTTCGGGAAGCCGCCGCCGGGCAGCGAGATCGTCGCGGTCGTGGTGCCGGGCGCGAGCGTCACAGTGGTGAAGGTGACGCCATTGCACTGCAGCGTCTTGGTGCCGCTCTCACCACCGAAGCTGATGTGGTTGCCCGAATTCTCAAAGTCATCGTTCGAGGCGAAGTACGTCCCGGTGAAAGAGCCGTACTGCACCCGGTTGTTGATCGCCCGATTCTTTGAGCCGCGCTGCAGGCTGTTGGTCCAGTTGTCGAACTCCAGCACCCCCCATTGCCCTTTGCCGCCGCGCACGTCGCAGTCATGGATCACCGAGTTGACCGCATCGCGGATCTCCACGCGCACGAAGCGCCCGTAGATGCGGGACACCTCGATGCCGGTGGCGAGGCCTGTGAAGAACAGGACCGGGCCGATCTGCTGATTCTGCTGAGCCGAGGTGAGGCTCGACCAGATATCCCCGTCATTGACCGTCGGCTGGTAGCCCAGCACCGTGCTCGATTGCGTGAGGGTGGGGAAGGCGGTCCAGTTCGCCGGGTTCCGGGTGATCACCCACGGGTCGGTGACGTTGAACATGGCGAAGTTGTCGAAGAAGGAATAGTTGCCGCTGGTGACCGTGACCACGTTGCTGTCGCAGTAGATCTGCGAAGTTTTGCCTTTGCCCAACATGGTGACCTGGCCGGCGATCGCACACGGCGTGATGACCTTGAAGGCCGCCAGCACCGGCAGGTCGCAATAGCCGACCGTGAAGCAGTCCTGGATCGCGGCCGAGTCATCCGCGGCGGGCACCTGGTTGACGACGCCACCGACGGCGCCATAGCGGAAAGGGTTGCCGAACTGGTAGTTCTCATTGACGGGCACCACGCCCTTCAAGGCCTCGATCGGCGTTTGCGGATAGGTGACGTTCGGATTCCAGAACGGCACGAAGCTGAGGTCCGTGGTGCCGATGATCGGTGTCGGGGTGCTCAGCTGATAGATCAGGCTCTGCCCATTGCTGAGCACCGCGATGACAAGCGTGCCCTGCACGCAGGAGTACGGGCCGTTGAAATCCCCGGTGCGCGCCCACGCGCCGGTGGCTGCGCAATAGATGCCGTTGGTCGTGGCATCGGCCTGGTCCTTGACCAGGATGCGATCGCCCGGATTTGGGGTGTAGCCGGCAACCGTGGTGAGCCCAGAGAGCGGCAGCTGCACGCCGTTGGTCACAGCGATCACGGGGGCTTTGATCGCAACCGAGGTGCTTTCGCCGTAGAGCCGATCGGTGGTGGTCGATGTCATGGTCGGTTCCTACTCCATTCCAGTCTTTTGAGCGATCGTGTCGAGCTCCTGGCGGCCGCGGTCCGGCTGGATCGCCTTGGAGAGATCGGGGGCTGACTGCGGGGTGGTGTCGTGCGGATCCCACCACCAGCTGCTGCCGCGCTGCGCGTACGCCTTGGCCTGCATGCGATCGAGGTACCCGGGGCTGGCGGCCTCTTGCATGTTGTTCCAGATCAGGTGCTCGAAAGCCGCACGCAGATACCACATGTTCTGGAACGGGATGTTGCTCTTGGCAAAGCGCACCAGGTTCGCCCCCTCATCGGTGCGTTCGCCTTTCGCGTTCTTGAAGGCCGCGGCGCCGGTGAGATTCCACACCTCCTCGGCCGAGGTCGCCAGCGGCCCCATCAGCGCGGGGATCAGTGAGGTGTCGTGCGAGGTGAGCTCGTCGTACAGGAAATCCCCGTAGAAGCCCAAGCCGCCTCCGCGCAGGATCGCGCTGCCCCAAAACTGCGGGCTCGCCATGTTCTCCGGATCCTTGCCCTGCGTGAGGTTGCGGATCTGGTTGGCCAGTGCGCCCATGATCGTGCCGGTGACCACCAGGGTGGCCGCGTACATCGCGCTCGAGCGTCCCGTGGGCATCGAGGCCGCGCGCGCCCAGTGCTTCATCATCATCGACATGCTGAAGCTCTTGAACAGCAATGCCGATCGGGTGAGCTCGCCGGCGACGGTGCCAGGGGTCGTGCCGAACATCATCGACGCGCGCTCGCGGGCGCCGGTGTCCATGACACCCATCCCGGTCTCCTCGAGGACGTGGCCGAGCAGCATGCTCGCGGCGTGACGCTTGAGCGCCGTCGGGTCGCCCATGCCGGCGAGCTTCTCATCCGGGATCGACCAGACGGCCTTCGGGGTGAGCACGCCGTGCTTCATCCCCCAATCCTCGAGGTCCGCGTTTTTCCACACCTGCCAGTCCGTCTCCGTGACGCCTTTGCGGGTGAGCATCCCGGCATCATCGAAGGACATGTCCTTGAAATTCTCGAACTTGCGGGTGAGGTTGCCCATGGCGCTCATGAGCACCGAGCCGAGCGCGCGCCGACGAATGTCCCACATGCCCTCGGCTCCGGAGGCGGTGAGTACTCCGGTGGCGAGCTTGCCGGTGAAATTGCGCACCGCCTCGGCACCTGATCCCTCCCCGCCCTGCGTACGCATATCCTCCTGGCCGAAGCGGTTTAAGCCGCCGATCATGGAGTTGATGCCGACGCCGCTGTGCGCGGCCGCGGTGCGCGCATCGGAGTTGGCCGGGTTGAACTGCGCGAGCTCGCGCATCAGGTTTTCGCTGAACGGGACCCGGTTGGCGAAGCAGGTCGCCGCCATGCCAGCCTCATCGCCCAGTGCCGTCAGCACCACGTTGCCGAGCTTGGTGGCGCTCTCGAAGTTGCGGAAGGCCTGGCCCACCGCCTCGATCTTCGCGTTCACCGCGCCGCGCTGGCCGGAGACGAAATCAAACAGCGACTCGTTGAACTTGGCGGCCGAGTTGATCGAGTTGGCTGACTCCGGCGCCTGGCGCAGCTCATCCAGGTGCGTGCGGTCATTGAAGAACTTGAAGCTGGCCGCCGGGTTCGGTCCCAAGGTTTCGACCAAGCCGATATCGCGCGCGATCGAGCGGATGTGCCCGGTGAGCGCGGGCCACAGGCTCCCCTGGCCGTACAGGCCCTGCGCCGACATGTAGCTGTCCGCGTCCTTGAAGAACAGCGCCCGGTGCGCGCTTTGCCGGTTCGCCATGATGTCCCCGAAGCCGGTCCCGCTATACGTCGCGGTCGGTGTGCCCTTCGAGGTCTGGCGTTTGAACTCCGCGACCGTCTTGTTCATCCCATCGCTGGTGATGGTGTCGAACACGTTGCCCAGCATCTTCGTGAGGTCCGAATCGGTCATGCGCGTGCCATCGGGATTCAAGTACTTGTCCCGATCGAGCAGTGGCAGCATGTCGCCGACGAATTTCTCAAGCGATGCCGCAGGATCACCGGCGGCCGTGGCGACGCGCGACTGGCTCCAGTTTTGCGGGTAGTGCCAGTCCTCGAGCTTGCCGATGTCCATGCCGGCCGCATTCGCCCGCGATCGCAGCTCATCGGTCACTTTGATCCACGCCTTCGCTCCGGCCTTGGCGGCCGCATTGCCGCTGTCCTCGCCAAAGAGCTCGTGCACCAGGTCGTTCACTCCCTGGCGGTCCTCGAACAGGTGCGCGAAGCCCTTGACCGAATTCCACAGCGGCATCAGGTTGCCGAGCGCCTCATTGGCGATCGCGTGGCTGGTGGTCTCAACCGAGGTGATGCCGTGCCCCGCGGGGTCGAAGGCGAGCAGCTCGCTGACCGCGCGCAACTGGCTACCGGGTTTGGAGCGGCCGAACTGCCACCAGTGCTCCTTCTCCGGGGGCAGCCGGGAGATCGCCTGATTGATCGCGTTCTCGATGCGATCGTGCGCGGCGATCTGCAGTGCCACGCGCCGCTGCTTGAGTTTCAGATCCCCGATGATGTCCGCGGCCGCGGCTTTTGCACCAGCCTGTAGTCGCTCCTGCGGGCTCATCTGCAACCACGCTTGCGGATCACGTCGGGCCGCCAGGCGCATCTGCAGGCTCACCGCATCATCGGCCGCCTTGGCCTCGGAGGGTTTGAGATCTCGGCCGAGGTAGTCGGTAACGGCCTGTTCACATTCCGGGTTCATGCAGCCCTTTGCCCAGCACAGCTGGCGGCGATCGAGAGTGCATCAGGCACTCGCTCGTTTGCAGACTTCACATCATCCTCGGCGCCGAGCAGCTCGGACCTGGCGCGCACCAGGTCGCCATTCTGATCAGGCATTTCGAGGTTAGGGTTGCGCGCGATCACATCCTGGCCCGACTGCACCGCTGCATCATCGCTACGCGGCGGCCGCGCCGGCGCTGTACGCACGCCGAACATGTCGGCCGCGGGGCGCATCGGGGTGACCTTCTCCTCGCCGGGCCGCGGCTCATTGGCGGCGAGTAGCCGATCCGGCGGGATCGCCGATTCACCAAAGAGGCTGCCCTGGTCCAGACGTTGGCGCTGCGCCCGATCGGCATAGTCCATCAAGGCCTGCGCCACCTTCTCGCGCCCCGCGATCCGCTCGCCCTTCGCATCGAACATGGCCTTCATCAGCTGGTCCACGATCGGCGCGCGTTTAGTCAGCAGGTCGCCTTGTTTAAGGAACTCCCCGATTGCCTGCCCTTTTTCCCTGACCTGTGCAACGGTCTCGACCGCCTCGGTGAGCGCCTTCGATAGATCGTACTCAGGGGCGACCTTGCCGTCCTTGATCGCCTGGCGCAGTCGTGCGAACGCCGGCGCGGCATCGAGCAGCGCGCCCATGGTCGAGCGCATGTCATTGTCGGTGGACTCGAGCATGCGGCCGAGCGTTGCGTTCGAGCGCGCGTTGCCGCCGTAGGCCTTGGCGAGAATCGCAGCCTGCAGCCGGCGCACGCCCTGCTGCGACACGGTGCCATCCGGGTTGACCATTGCGTTGCGCTCGCCGGCGGGCAGCTTCTCGAGGAAGGAGCGCACGAAGGGGGCGTTCTGCGCAGAGGACAGCTCACCGTTGCGCAGCTGGGAGAGCGTGCCACCGTCGAGCAACTTCGCATCGGCCTGCGCGCGCTCGACAGGTGAGAGCTCGGCCGTCGCGGCCTGGTTGGCCTCGACCGCAAAGGCCTGGCGCTCCGCATCGCTCATCGGCGTTTGACGCTCACGCACCAGCACCGGCTCTTTCATGCCGCTGATGTCATGGCCCTGCGAGGTCAGCCAGTCCTTGTACGCCTGCGCCTTCTCCGGGCTGCCTGCGTACACTTCACGCAGTGCCATCACGCGCCCGTTGCCCGACTCCATCACGTTGCCTTCGCCGGTGATCGGCGCGCCGCGGTCCGCCTCGGCCGAGTTACCCAGCCGTTCCGGACTCAGGTTCTGCGCGATGTTGTGGACCTGCTCCTGCAGCGCTACGCGATCGCCACGCTGACGCGGCTGCAGCTCCTGCGGATAGTTGGGATGATCGGAGGTGACGAGATCGGCGGCCTCGACCACCTTGGGGAGCACCTTGACCTGGCGCCCCGATGCGGTCGCGACTAGCTGACTGGTTGGCTCGCCAGTGCGTTGCGGTTGAGGCTGTTCACCATTTGCTGACCCCAACTCGCCTGCGGCTGCTGCACCGTTCCCTGCGGGGGTGCGGCCTGGCTGCTCCCCGGCATCGGCGGCATCGGCTGCTGATCCGGCTGCTGGCTGTCCGCGTACTCCTGGTTCTGAGCCTGCACGTTCTCCGCGGAAGCCCCGGTAGACGGGTTCCGAGATACGACCCTCAGTGTGGGCCGCTTCGAGCGCTGCGACGGCTTGCTCATGGGTCCTAGTGTAGTCCAGGCGGGGCAGCTGCTCCAAATCAATCAGCTGCGCGTTGCCGCGGCCGCGGCTGTTGTCGATTATGTGAATCGACACGTCCGGATCGTTCTTGTAGTGCTCGGCGAGCGCGCGGATCGTGTCGTTCGCACCCACGTGCGTATTGACATGCTCCTCGATCGGCACGGTGCGTCCGGAGCCGAACTTGCGCTGCTGTTTCATCGCCCGCGTCAGCGCGCCGTTGGTCAAGGCCTCCGAGGGCTCCCGATGCACATAGGCGATCTTCACATCCTTGCCCGCAGCCAGCGCCTGGTCGATCTTCGCCTGCGCGGACTTGGCGCCGTTCATGTTGGTGTCGTACACGATCTGCGCGCGCTGAACCTGCTCATTGAGCGCATCGTTGACGGCCGTCGTCTTGCCCGCGCCCGTGCCGCCGGCGGTGAACAGCACCGTGGGATCCTCACCAGGTCCGGGTGGTTGAGCCAGCTTCTCGGCGTACAGCTTCTTGATGAAGTAGCTGGCCGGCTCGTGCACCGCGGCCGACTTGGTGCGATCGGCCAGGTAGTCGGGCGAGAGCTCCCGGGCCGTGTCGGTGTTGAGGATCTTGCCGCCGTTGGTGTCCGGGTGCGCGGCGTACTGAGCCTTCAGGCCTTCGTAGTCGCTGTCCACCCGATCGGCGAAGCGGCTCTCGATCCCTCGATCGGCTTCCGTGAGGTTCGAGGCGCGCGGGATCGGCGAGGGTGCTGTTGTCGCATCGGATGGTGCTACTGGCGCAACTTCTGGGCCGCTGGGTGCAATTTGCGTGGGCGTACGCACAACTTCCGGCGGCAGTTCCTCGCCGCGGATCCGCGCGCCGAGCGCTCCTTCGAGCAGCTGCAGGTGGCGCTGCTCCTCGAGCATGCCGCCCTCGCGCAGCGCGCTCACGAGCATGCTGTGCGCCGCGGTCGTGTCCTCGGCCGGCCGGCCGACGAAGGTGGCGTTCTGCAAGCCCTCACTCGCCACACTCACTGGCCGGTTCGCCATGAGGTCGGCGGTTGCCTCCTCGAGCGCGGCCTGGTGGGCGCCGGCGGCCATCGGATCGACCGCGACACCCGGGGCTGCACCCTTGTCGCGCATGGCCAGGTTCATCGACAGCGCGGCATCCTCAACGCCTGGCTGATCGCGCAGGCCGGCCTTCTGCCACATGGAGGCCAGCGCCAGGTTGGTCGCTGCCCGCTGCTGCTCGGCCGCCCGCTGCGGGGCTTCCTGGATGTGCGCCAGGGCGCCGAAACCGCCACCGAGGATCAGGTCCGTGACCATGGAGGTGGCGTCCCAGACCTGCTGCTGCTCGGCCATGTCGTGGTAACCGGCGTGGTCCAGGATCGAGTGATCGGCGTAGCGGCTGAGCGCCCCGAAGGCGGCATTGCCCAGCGCGCCGGTCAGCACCTTGGACAGCAGGGTCGAGCCCAAACCGGCCGGCAGGACCGCCCCCGCGCCCGACAGGACGCCAGATACCGCTCCGGCGACGGTTGCAGCCCCGTGGCTGACGCCCTGCTCCTGGAGCGCCTGAGCGCGATCAACGCCCTCTGAGCCGCCCATCACGGCCGCGCCACCGAGCATCCCGGTCCCGGTCAGGGCGCCCAGTCCCATCCTGGCGAAGCCGGAGGTGACCCCGCTGATGACCTGGCCGGCCGCACCCACGGTGGCTGGGTCCGGCGTCAGGGCCTTCACCCGCTGCCGGGCATCGGCCATGATCGAATCGGTGTCCTGGCCAGACTCCTGAGCCGCCTGCTGCAGCTTCGTGAGGCCCAGCGCACCGGCCGCAGCACCGATGCCGGCGAACTCCGAGTGCCAGAAGCCGCCGAGCATCTCCTCCCCCTTGGCCACACCCTCGCCGGCACCCTGGATCGCCCGCCCAAGGGGCCCGAGGTAGGCGCTGTCCTCATCGAAGCCGATGCCCTGGTACCAGGCTGGCTTCGGGGCTGCGCCCTGCCACGGGTTCACGTACCCGGTGAGCGACTCCTGGTTCGCCTGGTCCTCGAGGGGGAAGGGGGTGCTCATAGCGTGCGTTCCACGTGGAACATTCAGGCCACCGGGGCGATATCAGCCAGGGCGCCGGTGAAGCCGGGCGCGCTGATATCCATGATCAGGTGGATCCGATCGGCGCCGTAGTTGGCCACCGAGTGCTGGCGCTGATGGTTGAACCACCACAGCTCCCCGGCCTTCATCTGCACGATCTCATTCCCGCAGCTGAAGGTGCAGGTCTCATTGGTGACCAACGGCAGGTGCAGCCGTGCATAGAAGCGGGCGTAGTCCCCCTCATCGGTGTGCGGGCGAATGAACCCATCCGCCTTCAGGCGCACCAGCATCACTCGGCCGATATCGCGCACCCGGTAGCGGCTGGCGATCGCGCGCAGCAGCGCCAGCACCGCGGGCAGCTGGTGAATCACTGCATAGTCCATGCACTCAAGGTTGTTGAACACGTCCTCGAGAGAGTTGGGCCCGCGCAGGAAGATCGTCTCGGTGTCGGCGTGCGCGCTGCCGGCGTAGCGCTGGCGGACGTCGACCAGGTTCCACAGCTCCGGTTTGCCTTCCAGCTCGGCGACGGCCGGGTGCACGTTGAAGCCGCTCACCAGGTGGCGGAAGTTCTGATAGGTCTCGGTCATCAATGTCCTGCCGCAGGTTCGGGTTGTGTGGCCGCATCACCGCCGGCGCTGGGCTGGCGGGTATAGGGAACGGACTGGCCCATCTGCCAGTCAGGCGTGCCGCGATGCGCGCCGCGCGCGCCCAAGTACTGATCGCGCATGTCCACCACGATCGGCCCTTGCTTATCCGGGCGCAGGATCGGGGTGTTGCCGCTGACCAGCATGTACTGGCCGCTGCCGACGGCGCCAAGCTCGCGCAGCCCGTAGCCGCGCACGCGCTGCTGCCAGTCCGCCGGCGCCCCGGCCTGTTGCATCGTGCCGGCGATCGCGCCCTTGAGCAGTCCGTTGAAGTTCGACGGATCCATGCCTCGAGGCACCGAGACGGTTGAGCCGTTGAACTGCACCGTGTTGCCCAGTGCGATCTTCAAGGCCTGCTGCTGCAGCGTGGGATCGCCCAGGCCCTTCATGTCCCCTTTTTGAGCAAGGAGTGAGGCATAGGCGTCTTTGAACACCGAGTAGTAGGCATCGGCCATTTCCGGGCGATCGCGGAACAGGTCCCCGGCCGCACGCCCGTAGATCGCGCGCATGCCCGCAGGTCCCGCATCCTGTGGCATTGGCATGCCGTTCTTCATCGCGCCCTTGCCGGCCTCCTGTTCGGCCTGCGCCTGCTTGCCGTTCGATGCAGGGTTGAGCAGCTCCTCGCCGTGGAGCACGTGCTGCACATCGGTGATCTGCGGGGCGAAGTTGTTGTCGTACCAGCTGGGCGTGTTCGCCGGCGCGTTGGCATTCACCAGCTGGCCGGCGATCGCGGTCACCGGGGAGTGCGGGGCGACCTGGCGCATGATGTTCTGGTAGGCCACATCATCCCCGGTCGCCTGGCGCAGCTGCAGCAGCATCTGCGTGCGCTGCTTGTAGTCGGCGTTCTCCAGCTGGCTCGAGAGCTGCCCCGCCTCCTGCGGCAGGAGCACCGACGGGGTGACCGAGGCGCCGTACTGCGTGCGCATCGCCTTCAGGCTCGCCATGCGATCGGCGATCTGCGCGCTGAAGGCCTGCTGACCATCCGGCATCGTGAGCGCTGTGAAGTTGAGCGGCTGTACCTCGGTGCCGTTGCGGTTGGCGTTGAACAACAGCGGTGCCTTCTGCAGCAGGTTCACGTTCTGGTTGACCGCGGTCTGCAGGCGGATCAGGTTCGCCCGATCGCGCAAGCTACCGCCGTTGGTGTCGAGGGCGCTCGCCTGGTCCTGGACGTACTTCTCCTGCTGATCGATCGGCAGGCGCAGCACCGATTGCACCTTGTCCTCATCACCGAGCCGCTGCTTGTACTCCTGCTCGAAGCTGGTGCCTTGAGTCGTGGTCTGCCACTTCTCCCACATCGAAGGCGTCGCCGGCACGCCGGAGGAGATCTGCTCATCGATCTGCCCGATCGCCGACTGCGCCTTCGCTTCGCGCTTGTCCGACTCGTGCTCCAGTTTGCTCTGCAGCACCAGCTGATCATTGATCACCGAGCGCAGCACGATGTTGCGCTTGTCGGTGTCGAGCTTGTTGGCGTAGGTCCCGTCCGGATCCACCAGGTCGTGCTGCAGCTGCTGCAGCTGGCCCATGTTGTCCTTGGCTTCCATCGAGCGCTGCGTGGCCTGGTTCAACCAGTTCTGATCCTTGAAGTTCTGGATCGCCTTATCCACCGTCGCCGGCGCGATGCCTGCGGTGAGGGCGAGCGGCCGGTACGAATCAATCTTTGAATTGATGTCGTTGATATCGGCGCCGGGCATGCCGGCGAGCTTGCCGAGTTTGTCGATCGCCTGGCCGAACTGATCGCTGAAGGCCTGGCGCTGGCCATTGCGGGCGATCTGCGTGACCTGCAGCTGTCCCTCATTGACCTGCTGCTGCATGCCGCGGGTGAGGCTTTGCTGCCCCAAGGGATCCAGGTTCAGGATCGTCGGGGCCTGCAGCTTGCTCACCTTGTCCTGGTAGGTCTGCGCCGCCTGGTCCCACGACAGCTGGCCGCTCGCCACCTGGTCCTGGATGTCCTGCGCAGTGGTCTTGATGGTGAGCTGGTGATCGAGCAGCGCATTGGAGGCCTGCGCGCGCGCCATGGCGACATTCTGATTCTTCTGCTGCTCATCCATCTGCTCGGCCGCGGCGCCGAGGCCAGTGATCGAGCTTGCGATCTCCGCGCCCGACTCATCCAGAAATGGCCGGCGATAGCTCGGCGTCGGGACGGTGTTGCCGACGGCGGTGAAGTCTGGAATCTGCGGCATCAGCTGCTCCCGTACTTGCTATAGAAGCTGTTGTTGCCCGTCCCCTTCATGACGTTCGACATACCGCCGATCCACCCGGATACCATCGCAGCGTTGCCCTCGTTCTCCATGCCGATCGCGCGCGTGTCGAGCTCGCTGGAGCGATCCTCGCCCTGGTAGATCGAGGTGAGCGCATCGTACGCACCCTGACCTTTGATCAATCCGACGTTGTTGATCACGCTGGGACTGGTGCTCGCCAGACCGCCGGCGACGCTGCGTGCTCGAGCGTTCGAGGCGACGTACGTGGCTTTTCGATTCTCGGCGATCGCACCCTGGATGCCGCTGGCGACCGATTGGCCGGCCTCCTGCTGCAGCAGCGCGGCCGACTGATCATCGGCCTTTTTCTTCATGTAGCCGCCGACTACCGTGCCAGCCATCATTGCGGTTGCACCCATATTCTTATTGCTCCTGGTCCAGGCGCTTCATCCAGATCGTCTCCACCGGCGAATACCGTTGGCGCTTGAGCACCGCATCGATCGGGTGCGCGAGCTTGGAGTGCTGCGCCACCAGGCGCACCCCTTCGGCCCGCATCATCGTGTCGGCAAAGGCGACCAGCTGTGAACCGATCCGGGCATGCCGGTATTCAGGCGTGAGGAACAGCACGTCCTGGATCGCCTGGTAGCAGCTGGCATAGTGGCCGTGGAAGTCCACCACGTAGCAGGCATAGCCGATCAGCTGGTGCTCGTGGCGCGCGGTGTAGATGCGCAGCTTGTTGGCCTCGTCGATCTTCTCGTACTTCAGCCAGTCCACCTCGAGCGGGATGTCCTTGTAGTAGGCCACCTCATTCCAGTGCTCAATCAGCAGCAGCTGCAGCCGCGCCGAGCGTACGGCGGCGAGCTCCTCACGCTGGAAGTGCGGCACGACGCGCCGAGTGGTCTCAACCATTGTCAGTCATCCCTACGGTGAAGGCGAGAACAGTGCATGGCCGCGGGGATGCGGCCTGCAGGCACACGCGCGAGTCGGTGGACCAGATGTCATTGAAGGCGGTCATCTGCGTGTCGTACTCGGTGAACACCGTGTTGAGGTCCGGCATTTCAAACTCGGTGTCGATATTCCCGGTCGAGTCGGCCGTCTGGGTCGTGGTGTCGGCGGTGCCTTGGACCAGGATCTGTGGGATATCCTCCTGCGGGATGCTGTCCAGGTGATCGAAGTCGGGGCCCATGAGGATCCCCTGGCTGTGCGTGTTCTGCAGCACCATGCCGAGCCGGCTGATGCGCTTGGGCTGGTTCAATGGCGTGCCCATCGCCGCGGCGAAGGCCTGCTTCATCGACTGCCACTGCGCGGTGTACGGCAGGCCCACCACCGCATCGGTCACGAAGTAGGGGGCGTTGTTGAGCTGCAGGCCGGTGACCGAGCCGTCGGCCGCGACCAGATAGGTGCCCAGATCCACGCCCACCTGGTTGCCGTTCCCATCGGTGTACGGGTTCACCGCGTTCCAGCCCCATACGCACACGGTCTGACCGGGCAGATGAGGTGCGATCTGCGGCAGGTTGGTGGTGCCGACGCCTGAGTACTCCACGAAGGAGTCCATGCACTTGCACACCATGAGGCCGGTGCAGTCCTGCTCGAGCGCCCACTTCTCGAAGTAGCGCACCGTCTGGCCGTTGATCGTGCGCCGCACGGTGTAGTAGACCTGATCCTCCGGGATGCCGGAGCCGGGCAGCACGCACACATCCTCGACAAAGCCGTTGCCGCCGATCGCCACCTCGAGCCAGCAATTCACGTTCTCGGTCGGGTCATAGACCATGACGCCGACGGTGCCATCGGTGCGCCAGCAGTGCAGGCGTCGATCCGGCTTGTTCTGCAGCGCGATGCCGACGATGCCCGCAGCGTTGAAGTCCGGGCACATGAGCGTGAGTTCCTGCGACTTATAACTGTATGTATAGATATCGAGGTTCAGTGAGAACACGCGGCTGCCGGTGATCTGCACGAAGATGCCGGCCAGGTCCACCTGCACGGCATTCACGAAGGCCGAGCCCTGCGTGCTGCCGGTCAAGATGTTGAAGTTCGTGGGTGTGATCGGATCGCCCAAATACGTCGATCGAGCGGAGGTCTCGGCCGAGGCGGTGCCGATGACGAGCTGCTGCAGCGCCACGGCCCAGTAGACGTTCTCGACCGCGCCGGCGTCGAGCTGTCCCACGATCGGCGCGGAATCCCCGATCACCGTGTCATCGAAATTATTGTAGTCGTCCGACACCGAGCCAAAGATCGATACGCCGAACCACCACAGCCTTCCCTGCCACAGCTGATTGGTCGCCGGGAAGCCGCGGAAAGCTGACCAGGCGCCCTCGTACCAGTTGGCCGTCGCCGCGGTAGACCCCAAGGCCTCGAGCACGGCCGCGTTCACCACTGTGCTGCTTTGGTAGCCGGTCACGCGCGCAATGCCGGTGATCGAGCCGGTCGGAATCGCGAGCGACACATTGGCCGTCCCGGAGGTGTAATCCCCGGGCAGGATCCCGATGCGGTAGTAGATGGTCTGATTGTCCAGGCCGTCCACGTAGCTGTAGTTGAGCGGGAATGCGAGCGGCGGGGGCGCCTGGTCGATCCAGGTGCCAGGTGCGCCAACTGAGTACTGCAGCACCAGCTCCCCGGAGAAAGTGCCGGTGGCGGTCAACTGCAACGCACGCTGCGCGCCAACGCCGGTCACCAGGATCGGATCGGTGTACACGTTCGCCGCGGCGAGCGCGGCCGTCACCACCTGGCCGATCGACAGCAGCCGAAACAGCGCGCCCACGTGACCGGGTTTGAACAGCGGATTGCTGGCGGTGAGGGTGATATCCCCGGTCACCCCGCTTGGGGTCAGCGTCACATTCGTGATGTTGATCGCGCGGAAGGGCCCAAGGGTTGCGGTCTCAAAGTAGGAGACCATCGACCAGGAATCGGTGGCGCGCCGTTCGACCTGCTGCTGCTCATAGCCGCCGGCAGCGCTCGTGCAGCCGATATAGATCACGTCCGCCGACTGTGACCAACGCAGGTTTGGAAGATCAACTGCCGCCCATTGCGCCGGAAGCTGCATGACACCGGCGCCTTCGATGACGCACGAGCCCAGGATCGACTGTTGCTGGCCGGAGGCCTGGAAGCGGACCCACACCGTCGCACCGCCCGGTGTAAAGGCCAGCGAATGTGTGCCCTGGTTGAGGATCGTCTCATTGATGAGACTGTCATCCCCTTCGCTGGTGCCCAGGCGCAGGGTGATCGGACCGCGCAGGACGATGATGCGTAGCGCGTTGCGCAGCGTCTGGCTACCGTCATTGTTGACCGTGAGCTCCTGGTCGAGGATCGCGTTGTTGCCCAAGGGGCCGGTGCCGACGAAGGAGACGTTCGAGTTGCCGTTCCAGGTGACGGTGCAGCCGGCCTGGCTGTTGTCGGTCCAGCCGGCGGTGCTGCCGATGAAAGTACCGTTGGTCACCGCCGTGCTCACCACGGGCCGGGTGATCAGCGCATCATTCACCCACACGCGCATCGCCCCGGGGGTCATTTCCAGGCGCGCGGTGTCCCTTGCCGCGAACACGAAGGGGATCGACTTCGCGAAGGCGTTGCCCAGCGAACCGCCGCCATAGCCCACGCCGGCGCGCAGCATCATGCTGCCGAGCACGCGGGCCATCCAGTTGGTCATGACCTCGGCGGACATGCGATACCGGGTGATATCGGTACGCGCTAAGCCAAGGGTGGACAGCACCCCGCGGTTGAAGGCGAGGGTGGCTTGATTTTCGGTGGGCATCGTTTACCCGTACAGATCGTAAGGGTTGCCGCGATCGACATTCGCACGTCGGCCGTGCCGCGCCTGGCGCCACTGGCCAGCGGGGAGCATCGCGGTCGATTCGTTCATGGCGTCGGTGGACTTCGCTTTCTTCAGCGCCTGATCGGCGAGCTTTGCCACATCCTCGAGCTTCTTCTGATCCCCGGTGACGCGCAGGCAGATCGCCTGTGCAAAGTAGTACTCGACGTAGCGCTGGAAATTGTCCGGCCAGAAGGCCATGTTCATGCCGAACTTGGGGTCGCTCGAGCAGTACTTCACGTAGAGGATCTGCAGGTCGCAGAAGAAATATTGACCCTCGTCGGTGTACTGGATCAGCGGGTTCGACATGTAAGGATCGGTGCACACCATCATCCAGCGCACCCAGTCGGTCGGCAGCTGAAAGGCGCACTGGTACCCGAAGGGTGGCGTGTAGTCCGGATCGTAGTTCCACTGGATGCCGCGGCCGGCGAAGTTCCACAGGCCCATCGACAAGCAGGTGCGTACGCCCCCTCGGTTCCACACATCATCGAGCGCGCGGCGGCTCTCGCGATTCTCGGTCGAGTAGGTCCCGCCAGGGCTCGCCGGCTGCAGGATGCGCTCGCCGATCGCCGTGCAGGCGCCGTTGTAAATCGAAAGCTGCGTTGCGAGTGTCATGGCTTGATGCGTCCTCGGATGGTTAAACCAGCGGACCAGGTGAACAGCAGGATGACCGCGATCCACAGCGCATAGAGCTCGTGCTGCTGCTGCTGAATCGCCTTGGCGAGCAGTGCCGTCATCTGCGCGTATTCGACACCGCGCGGCAGACCTTGCGCATCGAGCGGTGTCAGCCGCGGGTCGATCTTCTGCACTTCCTCGGCAATGAAGCCGATCTGGTGCGCGTTGCCTTTGAACTGATCGCCGATCCTCGCCCGGTCGGTCGGATCCTTGAGCTCATAGGTGATCGGCCGCAGCTTCATCACCGCATCGAGACCTTCATCGATCGGCTGCACGTCCTGCTTGTAGCGGATGCTCGAGACCAGGCAGGTGTTCGTGCCGTCGTATGTCTCGCCGGTGGCAGCATTGGTGTTGTGGCACACGTACCCGCTCTGCGCGCTGGTGGACACTGGCAAATTGAACCAGACCGAGGTGATCGCTGATGGACTGCCGCGCACGTCGAGCCAACTGTCACCGAAGCCGGTCTGCAGCGCCGTCATGGTGTAGCAGTCGAAGTCACCCGATGCGAGCGCGCCTATCTTGCACGCCCATCCCTGCCCGGCGCTGTTGAGAAAGGCCATCTGCGCATTGGTCGTGCTGTTGCCGTCCGTGCCGAGGGTCACACCGCTGTTGCCGGCGCCGATCGACTGCGTGTTGCCCGTGTACAGCCAGGAGCCGGTCATGACGGGGCTGATCGCGGAGGAGCAGTTCGCGTTGCCGCTGGCCGCGATGCTGGTCATGAACTGGTTGGTGCAGCCGCTCGGAGCCGCGGCCAGCGCGGTTGCGGTGCTGGCGTTGCCGGTGAGCGTGCCGGTCACGTTGCCCGTGAAGCTGGTGGCGGCCAGCGCCCCGGTCGAGGGGTTGAACGTGAAGCCGCTGCTCTTGAAGCCCAGCGTCGAGCTGGTGAGCCCGAACAGCACGTTGAAGGCGCTGTTGGTGCTTGAGGCGGTGGTGGTCACGGCGCCGGTGGTGAGGGATGCCGCCGTGCCGCTGAAGTTGGTGCCGGTGAGCGTTGGGGTCGTGGACCAGGCGGGCGTCGTGCCACCGACCAGGACGCCGCTTGCCGTAGCCAGCATGCTCGTCGCGCCGGCGCCCGTCTGGTAGGGGATGCTGCCGGCGGCGCCGTTGAGCAGATTCGTGGCCGAGGTCGCCGTGGTCGACGTCGTGGCGTTGCCGGTGAGTGCACCGACAAATGCGGTGGAGCTGACCGAGGTCAGGCCGGTGATGGTCAGCGGCAAGTCGGCTGACACCAGCGCGCGGAAGCTCGGTTGCGCGGCGCCGCCGGTGATGGGACCTGCGAACACCAGGTTGGCGTTTTGCGTCTTGAGGGTCAGATCAAGCGTGCCGATTCCGACCACCGGGGTATTGGTGATGCCGAAGATCGGCGTGGTCGAAAGGTCCGCCAGGCCCACGCTGGTGACCGTGCCGGGCGTGCCGCAGCTGCCATTGGAGAGCATGGCCTGCGGGGTGAAGCCGCAGTTCCACAGCGCCGCAAGATCCAGCACACCGATCAGGCCGGTGGCTTTCAGCTGGCTGTTCGGACCCAGCGAACCATACAGCTGCGCCGTGTTGGCGTTGTCCTTGATCGCCAAGGTGCGGAACTGGTCACCGTTGCCCATGTTCGGGCCGGTGCCGATGTTGATGACCTGCTGCTGACCGAGGGCGACGGACGCCCCCAGCAGCAGCGCCACAAAGCCGAGCAGCTTGAGGCGCAGGTTTTTCATGCCGCGATGCTCTTGGCGTACTCGGCCAGCCATCCGTGGGCTTCGCCTTCGGTGCTGAATTTATCGCGCAGCACCGCCCCGTCGATGTCGCGCACCACGCGCCACTTGCCGAACACGCCGCCGTAGTTGACGGTGTGACCGGGCAGGTGCACCACGCGCGATCGCTGCAGGCCGCCCAGCTGCGTGATCAGCCGCTCGCCCTTGGCGGTGGTCTGGAACACGAGCTTCGCCCAGTTGGCACCGTAGTCCACGACGATCAGCACCGCGGTCCATTTCATATCCTCGGTGAGCACGACGACTTCGCTGCCGCGCACCTGGTCGGCCTTCTCCGGAGGGCCGAAGGAGCTCGCCAGGTTTGCCCAGAAGCTAACGGGCAGGATGTCATCAGGCTCGGTGCCGGCGTGCAGCACCAGCCGCCAGCGGCACATGCTGCTCTCGGCGAAGCTGAGCCGATCGGCGTTGATGGGAGCGATCAGGCGCGCAGGCTGCGCGGCTTCCGCCTTCACGGCGGCTTGCTGGTTGGTCTCTGCCATGGGTGCGATCCTCGTTTGGGTGGAGAAACAAAAAGGGCGCCCGGTTGATGGGGCGCCCTTCAGGTGCGAATCGATCTTCGCAGTTGGGGTCAGTCCGCCAGCAACGTGGTCGTGCTGTTGATGGTGGACGAGCCGGTACCGGCAACAGCCGGAGCGCCGGCGGTGGGCGTGACAACCGTCACAAATGACGGGTACATGCGCACCAGGTTGTTGTCGATCACAAACACGATATCGCCGACCCGCATGCCCAGGGTGAGGCCATTCGTGAAGTAACCGGCGGCCTGCACCGTCGCGATCGCATCGGCGCTGGAGTAGACCCAGAGCTTCGGGATCGTGTTGGTGCCGCCGGGCTCGTTGGCGCCAAAGCCAGCCAGGGGGCCGACCGAGACGGCAACCGGCGGGTTCGCCGTGTTGTACGCAAAGAGCCCAAGCCGAGCCAGGGCCAGCGGCAGCCGCGCGCCGAATGCGCGGTTTCGCAAGTAGTGCTTCATTGACGAAACTCCTGAAGGTAAGCGGCTTAGGACAGCGCGCTGCCGTCGTGGTTGATCAGCACGATGCCGCTGTTCTGCAGCACCTTGCTCCCCATGTTGGCGGATGCGCGGGCCCAGGTGTACGCCTGTTCCTCATCGTATCCCACGGGCGCCTCGAGGCCCGCGGAGTCGATCGCATGTCCGATCGCGCTCTTGTGATACGCGAAGCACTGCTCCGCGTTGGTGCCCGCACCCGGCAGGTTCGGATGCACGATCCACATCGCACCGTTCCACCAGTACGATTGCGGCTTGTCGCGCCAGGCGGCAAGTGCACCATCGGTCGGGGGCTTGTTGATGTAGAGCCGGTTCGCGAACTCCGGAATCTGCATCAGGTAGCCCTCGAAGGCCGGGGTGATCAGGAACGTGATGTTCCCATCCCACGGCACGCCGGCGTTGCCGAGCTTCGTCTTTGCCCGGGTGACCAGCATGAGGGAGGCGGGCTGCGCGGCACCCGTGTTGACGGTGGCCGTCTGCAGCTGGCTGATGATGTCCTGGTCGGTCTTACGGTTGATGACCGCCATCGTGGACTGCTGCATGATCGCCCGCTGGTTGCCCTGCGATGCGAACACGTTGAAGTTGGTCTTGCGGACCAGATCGTGCCACTCATTGAGGGTGGCGGAATTCTGCGTCAGGCTGTCCGCTCGAGCAGGGATGAGGCCATTCAGACCCCGGTTGACTGCCGTCGCGCCGCCCGAACCTGCGACCAGGAACACCGCGGTGTTGCCCTTGATCACCGCCTCGGTCGTGCAGCTGTCGCGCAGCAGGCTCTGGCGCTGCTCGAACTGTGCGATGAACTCCTGGCGGTACTGGATTTGAAATGCACTATCGGCCACGTGTGTGACTCCCGAAAATGGGTTGGTTTACTGCCCAACTTTCGGGGTGACCTTCGTGCCGTCGGCGGGGTGACCGTTGCCGGTGCCGCCTGATGCCTTCCAGTGCCGAACGTCTGACGTTCGACTGACCTGAGCCAGGGCCGCCTGTTAGAGCGGGGTGTCCGGCCGATCAGCTTGGAGTCGAAAGCTACCGCCGATGACCGGCAAAGGTCAAGCGACGGTAGCCCAGATCAGTCAGACAGCGGATGCGCGTTGAGCACCGCCTGTGCGCGGTGGCCGGTCACGCCGCCCTTCTTCACCGCCTCCTTCAGCTTCGAGCGCGGGATCGTCTTGTCGGCCGAGACGCCCAGCGCCTTGTGCAGCTGGCCGTGGGCGTTCTTGAAGGCCTCGGCCATCCAGTGCTTTGCCATGTCTGCTGATCCTCCTGGTGTTACAGCAGCTTCGGCCAGTGCCAGCCGCTGCTGTGGGTCTCGGATTCCGGGTCGTGCTCTGCGCTGACCTCGGCGACTTGGTGGACGTGATGCGAGGGGGCATCGTGCGGGAACACGTGCAGGCTCGCGGTGCCATCGGCGTGCACCTTGGTCACGATCGCCGCGTGGGTGAGTCCGTGCACATCGCGGTGGTGGACGATTCGGCCGAGGCTCACTTTCTGCTTCGGCTTGGGAGCTGCGGCGGCCGCGGTGGCTGCCGGGTCTGTGGTCGGGTCGGGCATTGAGATCTCCAGGTGATTAAGAATGGCATTGGAATGCCTTTGTTAGGGCATACCTATGCTACGCCGCGCTGCGGGCTTTCAACCGCTCCTGCGCTGAGATCAGGTCACGGTACTCGGCCTGCACCTTCGGGTTTTCGTAGTAGGCCTTGTACTCCGGCGTGCCCTTCGGCGCGCCCATCATCTTCACGATCTCCGCCATGCGCGACTCGACGCCGCTCGCATTCAGCGCGCCACCGTCGGCGCCGGTGATGGTACCGAAGGGGCTCACGGTGCGGGCGATCTGTGCAAACGCCTGCATGACCTCCTTGTTGTTGAAGATCGCCTTGCCGTCCGGTCCGCGGGCATTCAGCAGCGCCTCACGCGCACCTTCTGGGAAGCCGTTCAGCAGGTTGTGGATCGCGTTGAGGTTGGGCCGGTAGTCATTGCCCCATTCCCCGCGCAGCTGATCCTCGACCTGAGTTTTGAGCGTGTTGTCCTGCGCGCCCTGGTCCACGATCATCTTGTCGAGCTGGGCCTGGCGGGTCGCGAACAGCTTCTGCGCCTGCGCCGGCGTCAGGTTCAACTCGTGCATCGTCTTGGCGTAGTCGCCGAGCATCACCTTGTCGGCGTCATCGATCTTCACCCCGTCCGGCAGGTTCGAGAAATAGTCCTCCGGCTTGTCCGGGATGCCATTGTCCTTGCGGAAGGTGGCGAGCTGCTCGGCCGTCGCGTTCGCCGGCAGCGGGGTTTTGAGCTCCCCCGACTCGATCTTCTGCCGCGCCGAGAACAGCGCATCCATGAGCGCCCGCGGCGACTCATAGCGCTTGAGCACATTCAGCTTCGCGGCATCCTCACCGGCATAGGTCTCGCGCCAATTCGCGGCCCAGGCTTCCGCACCGGCCGCACTGGTGCCGGTACCCGTGCCTGTGCCACCACCCGCAGCGGCGGCTGCGGCTGCGGCCGCGGCAGCTGCTGCATCGGCGCCCGTACCCGTACCCGTACCCGTGCCCGTGCCCGTGCCCGTTCCAGTCCCCGTCCCCGTTTGGCTGCCGCCCGTGCCGCCGCCATTACCTGCGGCTGATCCTGTAGCCCCGCCGGCGCCTGTGCCGGTTCCGGTGCCTGTCCCAGTACCTGTGCCTGTTCCGGTGCCCGTGGCACCCGTCGCGCCCGTCGCTGCGGATCCTGTGGCACCTGTTGCTCCTGTTGCTGCTTCTGGCATGGTCTATTGCTCCTTGGGTGGTGCGCCCTGTTCGCTGTTCTTGTTGAGCAGCCGGGCGATGTTGAGATTCACGAATTTCACCAGCTGCAGGCCCACGAAGCGCTTACCTTCCGCAAAGCACGTATCGCGATCGCCACCAGGTCGGAAGGACTGATCGTACGTGCCGCACAGCTGGTGGACGATGAAGGCGGCCGCGCGCTGCTGCTGTTCAGGACTGGCCCGACCCTGCATGAACGCCTGGACCGCGTGCGCATCCTCCGGATCCCACTCAGGCGGAACCCACGGGTCGCGCGAAGGGGCCTTCGGGATCGGCCCGCGCCTGCCCGTTGGCTTCGAGGTGGCGGCGGCCATCAGATCGGACTTGCTGCGCCGGCGCCGCCCTGGAAGGTCTTAACCGCCTGACCCAGTGACTGCGCCGCATTGCCGGCGTTCTGGATCTGCTGCGTCTGCAGTGCCGATTGCTGGGCCTGCTGCTTCTCCTGGACGATCTGATCGACCGCATCCTCATCGCGCAGCCAGGTCGCCGGTACCCCGATGCCGGTGAGCGCATCGCGCAGCGCCACCATCACATCGAGCTCGGCGGCGACGTTCGGATCAAGCTGAGCAGCCTGGCCGATCAGCTGACCGGCCTGCAGCAGCAGCGCGCCTTTCTTGCGCTCGGTCGCCTGATGCAGCGGCGATTCGAAAGCGAACTTGATGTCCTGGCCGCGCAGGGATTGCGGAATGTCGGCCCACGGACCGAAGGCGTTGACGCGCATCAGCGCATCGAAGGTGTCATCGCACAGCGCGGCGTTGTACTCCGACTCCACCGGCTCAAAGAGCGGGAGTGCCTGGCGGATCCACTCCTGGATGCGCTGGCCGGTCTCATAGGCGGTCATTTCCCGATCGGGCCCGGGCAGCGAGAGCTTGTTGAGGTAGAAGGCCTCCGACAGTTTCTCGCGCGCGTCCTTGAGCATTTCCATGCCGACCGAGATCCCGGCGCCGGTGGACAGCTGCAGCGGGCGCAGCGCCTCACCTAAGCGCTCGTCGTACTCGGCGTCCACCCACGTGATGCCGCCGGCATAAAGCGCGACATCCGAGCGGATCGCCTCCTGCGTCGCAATCAGCGGCGGCCGCACGCTGTTTTCACCCGCCTCCATCAGTGTCAGCGTCATGGCCTGCAGCAGCCGTGCATCCGGCAGGCCTGCGACAGCGGCCGGGGAATACGCCCACTGCGATCCGGACACCGTTTCCCAGCGCGGGATCGTGTAGATGCGGCTGAAGGAGCCAGTCTCCTCGAGGACCGTTTTGTTCTCGAGGTCCACGTAGAGCGATGCCCACGGGGTGCGAAACTTCCCCGGTTGATTCTGACCGGGCAGCGGCACCCGATCGTAGTCCTCACCCGGGATCACGACGTGCATGCAGCGCACCTCACGGTGCGGGGTGTCGTTGATCCACTGGTCGATGCGCTTGTCGTACGTCTTCGGGAAGCGCTTCTTCAGCTCCTGGCCAGTCGGGTTCCACCAGCGGTACACCTCACCGATCGAGCCATCGTACTGCTCGGCCCACACCGTGTCCTTCAGATGCCAGGACCGATAGAGCATGCGCGTGGCCATGTAGTCGGTCTCGCGTGTGATCACCGCGTTGCCGAAGCTCGCGAAGTCCCCGTCGGCCTCCTTGGTGGCGCGTTGGAACTGCGCCTTCGCATCGTACATCGCGCGCCACTGCACCTTGGTGGCCCACTCGAGCCAGGCTTTGCCCTGTCGATCCAGGCGCTCGGGCCGGTCGATCGTCATCGAGAACCAGTCCTGGTCGCGCGGCCGCAGCATCGCGCTGAAGGTGTTCTTCAATTCACGGGCGATGATCAGCGGCGTGCTGGTCAGCTGGATGTCCATGAACTGCTCGGACAGATAGAACTGCCGGGTAAATTGCGCGCGCAGCGGACAGAACTGCTCGGCGATCTCCTGCCAGAACGGCAGCAGCGCCATGCGTTTGCCCTTGATGTGCAGCGCGCGCTGCTCGAGGGTGTCGATAGGATCTGCCATTACGGCCCCAACTGATCGGAGGTGTTGGAGTTGCTGGTGAGGATGGTTGAGGCGCGACCATTCCTCTCGGCCGCGGCCTGCGCTTCAGCGAGTGTCGCCGCCTGGTTCTGCGTCGTCTGATCGGGCATTACTGGCGGAGCACTGAGCGCGGTCTTGGGCTTCAAACTTCCCGCGGGCCCTTTGCCCGTCAACATACCACCGCCGACGATCACGGCGAGGCCTGCAGCTGCGTATCCCATGGGGTGCGGTTCCTTCGGTTTAGGTTTGCGGCAGGTTGAGGTTCGGCGGCGTGTGCAACATCGCGGGGGTGACCGCGACGCGCTTGGACTTCTTCAGCTGCTTGCCGCGCTGCGCCGGCGTCATGTGCGCCAGGGTGCCCGGTGAGAAATCGGTGAGCGGGGTGGCCGCGGTCCCCATCGGATCCAGCGGCGGCTGTTTGGATTTGGCCACGGGTGCGCTTACTTCCTTCCCGGGGCTCGATGCCGCGGGCCTAGATCAACTTTGAATCCGCCGCCTGGTCCTCGACGCTGACCGGGTAACGGGATGTGCTGCTCGCGGCCGAACTGGCCGGTACCGAAATGCGGGTTCACACCGCGCAGGCCTGCGGCCCAGGCGAGCACTGTGGCGTCGCCCTTGTCTGGCGATCGGCCGAGGAGTTTCTTCACCTCATCCTTCTCCAGGATCTTGATGCCACGGGCGGTGACTTCCCAGGTGACCACGGTCAGATCGCTGACGATCTCCGGATCCGGCGGCAGGCAGATCGGTGAGCCGCCCACCTGGTCCGGATCGAGGGCTTCGCGGAATCGCCAGTAGACCTCGGTGCGCTTGTTGACGAAGCCGAGCTTTTTGGTCTCGGTGCGCGCGTAGGATTTGTTGGCGCCCTTGTACACCGTCACCGGGATCTGATTCTCGGTGAGGGTCTGGAAGGTGCCACCACCGTAGCCGCCGCCCATGTCGAGCACGATGTCCGCGTTGTTGCGGCGATTGGTGATGATGTGCCCTGCGCCCTGCGACCCCAAGCGGATCTCGACACCGGGGATCGAAATGTACGGGCCGTACCAGCCATCGTAGCGGACCGCGATGGTGTAGTTGTCGGCGCCGCCTTCGGCCGGATCCACTCCCATCGCGCACATCGGTACGCCCTGCGGCGGCCGTTCGCTCCAGCGCTTCTGCGCATCCAGGACCCACTGCGTTGGCACCACCTGGAACGGGTGATCCTTCAGCGACGCATCGAACTTGCCGCCGCGGTAGGCATCGCGCAGCTCCTTGGGCAGCTGGGCGAGCTGGGCATCGTAGCCGCTGTTGGCGAGGTCAGGATTGTCCTCGAGCTTCGCGCGGATGAAGGTGCGCGACTTCGCGAAGGTGTCCTTGCCATCGACCTGGTAGGGGCCGGGCCCGTCCACCTCGACCTCGTGGCCATCATCGCCGCGGATGTACCAGCGCAGCTCTCCGTCGCGGGCCGGGTTCGGGTGGCGTGGATCAAGCCACGCACCCCAACGCTTGATGACCCACAGGCCCTTCGCGCGCGTCGGCGGGTTGCCGGTGCACACGATGCGCGACCTTTGACCAGGGGATGCCGACCGATTCCACCCGGTGATGAACAGGTACTGCGACTCGGTGAAGTCCGGGATCTCATCAAAGGCGTGCAGGTCGCGCGCCTTGCCCTTGTGGTGTTCTTTGTCCGTCTCCAGCGGCAGGCCGTCGAAG
>DASXFV010000073.1:0-1886 GCA_036489445.1 Steroidobacteraceae bacterium
CGCTACACTGGATTTGACTGCAGGTTTGTGGGGGTAATCAGTGATGACAGCCGGCGAATCTCAAACACCACAGTTCGCTACCGCCGAGTACTCGCCCAACAGCCAGACCGTGAAGTGTGCCGCCTGCAAGCGGCCGATCAGTGGTTCCTATTTTCAGATCAAGGGCGCGCCTGTCTGTGCGGACTGCACTGAGCAGCTACAAGCGCAGATACCCAAGGACTCGCATGCGGCGTTCGTTCGCGCGGTCCTCTTCGGCATCGTAGGCGCCGTGGTCGGATTGGCCCTTTATGTGACCTTCGCGCTGGCCACCGATCTCATCATCGGCTGGGTGTCCGTGGCGGTGGGCTATATCGTCGGCAAGGCGATGCGCATGGGATCGCACGGTGTCGGAGGACGCCGCTACCAGGTGGTCGCGGTGCTGCTGACGTATTTCGCCGTATCGATGTCAGCCGTGCCCATTGCAATCGAGCAGAGCCGACTGCATCACCAGGGTCAGGCGCAGGAGGCCGCCACACAGCCTCGCACCCCAATGAGTCTCGGCAAGACCATCGCCGTGCTGGCATGGGTCGGCATCGCCTCACCGATTCTCGAGCTTCGGGATCCGGTGCAGGGGCTCATCGGACTCGTCATCCTGTTCGTGGGCATCCGCTTCGCCTGGGGATTCACGGCCGGGCGGACCCTGAGCATATCAGGGCCCTATACCGCGGCGACAGCAAGCGCCAAGTGAATCGGACGGGGTGGCTGTCATAGCTGCACCTGATCACTGCCCTCGCTGTGGCGCGTCCCTTGCGCCAGGGAGTCTGGCCTGCCCTCAATGTCAGGCGCTGGCTCATGCTTCCAGGCTCGAGCAACTCGCGGCGAGCGCGCGCCGGTACGAGGAGGGCCATGAGCTGGTGGCCGCACGGACAGAGTGGCAGGCCGCGCTCGAGCTGCTTCCCGCCGATTCCTCACAGGCCGCATGGGTGCGTAGCAAGCTGACCGAGCTGGCGCCGGACAGCTCCAAACCGCAGCGCAAGGTCTCGCCGGCGTGGGCGCGCAAGCTGGGGCCCCTCGCGCCTCTGGCAGTGCTCCTGCTCAAAGGAAAGGTGTTCCTGTCGCTGTTGAAAGTCCCTTTCCTACTGAGTTTCGCGACCTTCGCCGTTCTTTATTGGGGGCTGTACGGGGCCAGGTTCGGTGTCGGATTCGCCGCGCTCATCCTGGTGCACGAGCTGGGACATTTCATCGAGGTGAGAAGGCGCGGCCTGGCGGCGGATCTTCCAATGTTCGTTCCGGGACTCGGTGCCTACGTACGCTGGACTGCCGTTGGCGTGACCTCCGATACGCGCGCGTTCATAAGTCTCGCCGGGCCTCTGGCGGGAGCTTGCGGCGCAGCAGTCTGCGGGCTGATATGGCTGCGAACCCAGGAGCGCCTGTGGGCTGCGCTCGCAAGCTTCTCGGCCTTCATCAATCTCCTCAACCTGATTCCCGTCTGGCGCCTCGATGGTGGACAAGCCATCGAAGCGGTCGCGCGCACCGGACGCATCTGCATCGCGTTGGCGTCGCTCGTGTTCGCCGCCTATTTTTCGCAACCCTTCCTGCTGCTCGTGGCCGGCGGCGCTGCATACCGCGCGTTGGACAAAGACCTCACGACCGGGACATCACGTGGCTATGGAGTGACCGCATACTTCATCTTGCTGCTTGCGATCCTGACCTATCTCTCCACGCTGGCCCCGCTCGGGGCCCCGCCGCGCTGACCGGGTTCAACTACACATCACTGCGGCGCGCGCAGCGGCAGGGCGAGCAATGCACGCCGCCGCAGCCAGAGGCTCGGGCGGTAGCGATCGGATCCCGTTATTTCCTGCATCCGTCGCAGCATGGCATGCACGCGCTCAGTCCCGAGCCATTCG
>DASXFV010000024.1:0-3180 GCA_036489445.1 Steroidobacteraceae bacterium
TGAGTTCCCTGACACCGGTTCTGTTCATCGATCATGACGGCACGCTGGTGGAAGAACCACCGGACTGCCAGGTCGACAGCCTGGAGAAGATCCGCTTCATGCCGGGTGTCTTCGCCGCGCTCAACGAACTTTCCGCCGCCGGCTACCGACTGGTCATCGTGTCCAATCAGGACGGACTGGGCACTCCCACGCATCCGGCAGCAGCCTTCGAACAGGCTCACCAGTTCATCCTGCAGGCCTTCCGTTCCCAGGGCGTGCACTTCGAGAAGGTCTTCATCTGCCCGCACCACAGCGCGGCGGGCTGTGACTGCCGCAAGCCGCGCACCGGGCTGCTGCGTGAATTCCTGCGCGATGGTCAAGTGGATCTGAGCGCGAGCGCCGTCATCGGTGACCGCGACACTGATCTGGAACTGGCGCGTAACCTCGGCATACGGGGCATCCAGGTACGCCGCCATGGCAACGACGGGCAGACCTGGGCCGCTGCCGTGCATGAATTGACGGCGCGGCGCGCGAGCCTCGAGCGCGTCACCCGGGAAACCCGCATTGCGGTCAGCGTGGATCTGGATGCCACGGCACCGGTGAGCATCGCCACCGGTATCGGCTTCTTCGATCACATGCTGGAGCAGCTGGCCAAACATGGTGGCTTTGCGATGTCGCTGACCTGCCAGGGTGATCTTGGCGTCGATGAGCACCACACCGTGGAGGACTGCGCATTGGCGGTCGGCGAAGCCCTGCGCAAGGCCTTGGGCAACAAGCTCGGCATCAACCGCTATGGCTTCCTGCTGCCCATGGATGAGGCCCGAACCCAGGTGGCCATCGATCTGTCCGGACGCGCGTATGCGGTGTTTGAAGGCCGCTTCGGTCGCGAGGAAGTCGGGGGTCTCGCCACTGAGCTGATCCCCCACTTCTTCCGCTCTCTGGCCGACAGCCTCGGGGCTGCGGTGCATGTGAGCGTCAGCGGCGAGAATTCGCACCACATGATTGAAGCCTGCTTCAAGGGCACCGGTCGCGCGCTGCGCCAGGCCTTCCGACGCGAAGGTCGGGAGTTGCCCAGCACCAAGGGTGTGCTGTGAGCCTGGATGTCGCCATCATCGACAGCGGCGGAGCCAATCTGGCGTCGCTGCAATTTGCCCTGGAACGCCTGGGGGCCCGGACCCTCGTCACCAGTGACCTGGCCGTGATCGCCGCGGCACCGCGGGTGCTGCTGCCCGGCGTGGGTTCAGCGCTCACCGCCATGCAGCGACTGCACACCAGTGGCGTCGCCGCCCACCTGCCCCACCTCAAGCAACCGGTGCTGGGCATCTGCCTGGGCATGCAGCTGTTGTTCCTGAAGTCCGAGGAAGGCCCGACCCAGTGCCTCGGAATCCTGCCGCAGACGGTACGCAAGCTCACGCCTGCGGCCGGCCGGCCCGTGCCGCACATGGGTTGGAACAGTCTGCGAGTCGTCCGGGAGGATCCGCTGCTGGAGGGTGTTGCTGACGGGGAGTATCTGTACTTTGTCCACAGTTATGCCGCGCCGCCGGCGCCCACCACACTGGCCATTGCCGAATACGGCGTCGATCTCGCGGCGGTCGTGCGCAAGGACAACTTCTGGGGCACCCAGTTTCATCCCGAGAGATCGACCAAGGTCGGTGCGCGCATTCTGGCCAACTTCCTGAGGCTCACCTGAAGTGCTGCTGATTCCGGCCATCGACCTGCGCGATGGGCATTGCGTGCGCCTGTTCAAGGGCGACTTTGCTGCCGAGACCCGCTACCAGTTCGAGCCTCTGGAACTGCTGGAGCGCTATCGCGGCATGGGTGCCAGCTGGCTGCATGTGGTGGACCTGGATGGCGCGCGCGACGGCACGACCGCCAACCGCAGCATCGTCGTCGCTCTGGCCACGCAGACTGCGGTGAAGATCCAGGTGGGTGGTGGCGTGCGCTCGGCTGCGGTCATCGATGACCTCTTGGCCCATGGTGTCGCGCGTGTCGTCATCGGCAGTCTCGCCGTCGAGCAGCCGCAGCAGGTGCTCGGGTGGCTGCGCCAGTTTGGCGCCGCGCGCCTGTGCCTGGCCTTTGATATCCGCAATGATGCAGCCGGGGTCCCCCGCGTGCGCACCCGGGGCTGGACCCAGGGCGGACACTTGAGTCTGTGGCAGGCACTGGAGCCGTTCCTGGAGCACGGGCTGCAACACGTGCTGTGCACGGATATTGAGCGGGATGGTGCCCTCACTGGCCCGAGCCTGGAGTTGTATCACGAGGCCCTGACACGCCATCCCCAGATCTGCTGGCAGGCCTCCGGAGGCGTGCGCGACACGGCAGATCTGAGCGCGCTCGCGCAGGTGGGTGTGGCGGCGGCCGTCAGCGGCAAGGCCTTGCTGGAAGAGCGCATGAGCGCCAAGGAGCTGCGGCCATTCTTGCCAAACGCATAATCCCCTGTCTGGACGTACGCGACGGCCAGGTGGTCAAAGGCGTGCGCTTTCGCGATCACAAGATCGTGGGCGACATCCTGGATCTCGCCGCACGCTACCGCGACGATGGCGCGGATGAACTGGTGTTCTATGACATCACGGCCAGCCCGGAAGGCCGCTCGGTGGACCGCGGCTGGGTCAACAAAGTGGCGCGGGTGCTGGATATCCCCTTCTGCGTAGCCGGCGGCATCCGCTCGGTGGCGGACGCCGAGGCCGTACTCAACGCCGGAGCCGAGAAGGTCTCGGTCAATTCCCCTGCACTGGCGGACCCGGGCCTGATCGATGCGCTCAGCGCCCGCTTTGGCGCCCAATGCATCGTGGTCGGCATTGACAGCCAGACATTGACCGGCGGTTACCGCGTGTATCAGTACACCGGGGATCCGAACCGGTCGCAGGATTCCGGTCGTGACACCCTGGCGTGGGTCCGGGAGGTGCAGGACCGGGGCGCCGGCGAGATTGTCCTCAACTGCATGGCCAGCGATGGAGTGCGTCGCGGCTACGACATTGGACAGCTGCGCGCCGTCCGCAAGATCTGCCGCGTGCCCCTGATCGCCTCGGGAGGTGCCGGTGCGCCGGAGCACTTTCGCGAAGCGTTCGAGTTGGCCGAGGTGGATGCGGCGCTGGCTGCCAGCGTGTTTCATTCCGGCGCCATTGCCATCAGTGATCTGAAGGCCAGTTTGCTGGCCGCGGGAATCGAGGTACGTCCATGGCCGTAATATCCGACCCCACC
>DASXFV010000036.1:0-27279 GCA_036489445.1 Steroidobacteraceae bacterium
TCGAATCGAAACTGACCTTGCCGATGATGGCACCGACCAGCAGCAGCGCGGCCACAGACAGCGGCGCGATCCACAGCGCCCGATGTTCCCAGAACTCGCGGCGAATCAACGTGCGCAACACCGGCGGATGTCCGTCCATCACGGGTGTCGCCGGGGCGGACGCGTCGGCGGTGATCGGGTCTGTGGGCTCGAGCGTGTTCATGCGGCCTGCATCTTCGCCACGAAGAGGTCGGCGATGGAAGGGGTACGGACATCACCCAACGGTTCGAGGGTCTCCGGCGCACGGCCTTCAAAGAACATGGCCACGCGCCCAAAGATCTCCCGCTCATAGAAGGGGCGCAGCGCACGCGCGCGGGCCACCTGATCGGGACCGACGGTCAGCTGCACGTACTGTTGAGCCAGGGTTTCCACTGGCGCCGCGAGCGTCACGCGACCGTGGCGCAGGAACAGCACATCGGTGAGCAGGTGCTCGATCTCCTCGACCTGGTGTGTGGTCAGAAGGATGGTGCGATCCTTGTCAAAATAATCATTCAACAAGGTGTCATAGAACTGGCGGCGATACAGCAGGTCCAGCCCCAGCGTCGGTTCATCCAGCACCAGGAGGCGTGCATCGATGGCCAGGATCAGGGCCAGGTGCAGCTGGGTCACCATGCCGCGGGACAGTTCGCGCACGCGGCTGTTCATCTTCAAATCGGTCTTGCGCAGGAATTCCATGGCGCGCTCACGGTTGAAGCGCGGGTGAACACCCGCCACGAAGTCCAGCGCCTGACTCACCTTCAACCACCGTGACAGCACCGCCACGTCCGCGATAAAGCACACATCGCGCATGAGGTCATCGCGCTGGGTACGGGGATTGCGGCCCAGGACCGTGAGATCGCCTTCGAAACTGGTCAGACCCAGGATGGCCTTCAGGGTGGTGGTCTTGCCGGCGCCGTTGGCGCCAATCATGCCGACAATGCGGCCCGGGGCGACGCTGAAGGTCACACCATCGAGTGCGCGATGGGACCCGTAGGACTTGCGCAGCCCCTGGGCCTCAATTACTGCCGTCATTGTTCGTGTCCGGTGGCGGGGAAGAAGGTTTGCCGGCGCGGCCGATGTCGCTGAGCAGGTCGGAAGAAGAAAGCCCGAGGCGGATGATTGTGGCATGAACCTTGGGCCACTCATCTTCCAGGAAGCGTTGCCGCTCATCCTTGAGCAGCGCAGCGCCCGCCCCGGTGCTGACGAACATTCCACGGCCGCGGCGCTTTTCGACGAGATGCTCATCGACGAGCTGTTGATAGCCCTTCAGGACGGTCAGGGGATTGAGCCGGAACTCGGCGGCGACGCTGCGCACAGAGGGCAGCGCGTCGCCCTCCTTGAGGATGCCGTCCAGGATCATCGCGACCACCCGATCCCGCAGCTGCCGGTAGATCGGCACACTGTCCTCCCACTGCGGGTCCATGAACGCTCCGAAACGCCCGTATTGGGCTTATAGCGCTCTAATCTACCAGAACAGCAGAAGCCGTTGACGAGTCTACGGCCTGTTCAGCCGTGGGAGCGGTCTGACCGATAGTCTGGGCCTCCTCGGTGGCCGTATTCAGGCTGTGCAACAGCAGGGCATTGGGGGCCATTGCAATCAATGCACAGACCACAACCTTCAAATTCACTGTATTGGCGTTCATCACATCTCTCCTTGACCATCTGCCGCTGGGAGGCCGCTTCGCCTGGCCAGTCGTCATGGTGTTATATATAACTACAACACTACCTATGTGTCAAGCCCCAACACATGAGATGTGGTTCACGGATCTGAATTCCCTGCGCCAAGGCCCGCCCGCTGACCTGGCCCGGTAGAATCGGCGGTCACCTTCCGCGGAGTTCGTCATGAAGCAAGCTGTGAATGTCGCGATTACCGGCGCCGCCGGTCAGATTGGCTATGCCCTGGCGTTCAGGGTGGCCTCTGGCCAGATGTTTGGCCCGGACCAGCCCATAAACCTGCACTTGCTGGAGATTCCCCAGGCCCTACCCGGCCTGCAGGGGGTCGTCATGGAGCTGGAGGATTGCGCCTTCCCGACCCTGAACCAGGTCCTCGCCACGGACGACGCCAAAATCGCCTTCAGGGACTGCAGCGCCGCCATGCTGGTCGGCGCCCGTCCCCGTGGACCGGGCATGGAGCGCAAGGACCTGTTGCTGGCCAATGCGCAGATCTTCTGTGCGCAGGGCAAGGCGCTGAATGAAGTCGCCGACCGCCAGGTCAAGGTGCTGGTGGTGGGCAATCCCGCCAACACCAATGCGCTGATCGCCCGCGCCAATGCAAGGGACCTCAATGCGCGCAATTTCACGGCCATGACGCGCCTGGATCACAACCGCGCGCTGGCCCAGCTGGGTCAGCAGACCCACACCCATATCAGCCAGATCCGCAGGATGATCATCTGGGGGAACCACTCCGGCACGCAGTATCCGGACCTGAGCCACGCGACGGTCAACGGCAAGCCGGCTTTGAGCCTGGTGGATCAGAAATGGGTGAATGAGAGCTTCATTCCCGTGGTCCAGCAGCGCGGCGCGGCCGTCATCAAGGCGCGCGGGTCCTCCTCGGCCGCCTCGGCGGCCTCCGCGGCGCTGGACCATATCCGCACCTGGGCACTGGGCACCACGGAAGGTGACTGGGTGAGCATGGGCGTGCCGTCGGACGGCAGCTATGGCATCCCCGCGGGTGTCATCTATTCGTACCCAGTGACCTGCCGCAACGGCGAGTACCAGATCGTCCAAGGCCTCGGCATCGACGATGCCAGCCGCAAACGCATGACGGTCACGGAGAACGAGCTCAAGGAAGAGCGCGAGGGCGTCAAAGATCTGCTGGGCTGAACGCCATGTACGGCGCGATCATCACCGTGCTGTTCCTGGTGGCCATCGTCGGCCTCGCGTACCGGCGCCAGGGTCTGATTGTTTTCTGCTGCACGCTGACGGTTCTGCTGTGCATCTATTGCTATCTCGCGCCGCCTGCAGCGACTTGGAAGATACTGCTTTGGGTGCTGACCGTCCTGTTATGGCTGCTCACGGTCAAACCCCTGCGCCGCACAGTGCTCAGCGGCCCATTCCTGCGCTCTTATCGGCGGATGCTGCCTTCGATGTCGCAGACCGAGAAAGAGGCGCTCGAAGCCGGGACGGTGTGGTGGGACGGTGAGCTCTTCACCGGCGCACCGCGCTGGGAAAAGCTGCTCAGCGCCAGGGCGCCGCAGCTCACACCTGCCGAACAGGCCTTCCTCGATGGTCCCTGCGAGCAGCTGTGCGCGATGCTGGATGACTGGGACATCACGCACCGTCGCGCCGATCTGCCGCCGCAGGTGTGGTCCTTCCTGACCAGCCAGGGCTTCTTCGCCATGATCATCCCCAGACACTATGGGGGGCTGGAATTCTCGGCCTACGCGCACTCCTGCGTCCTCGCCAAAATCGCCAGCCGCAGCACCACCTGCTCCTCCACCGTCGCGGTGCCCAACTCCTTGGGACCGGCGGAACTGCTCAATCATTATGGAACCCCCGAGCAGAAAGACCATTACCTGCCGCGCCTCGCGCGCGGCGATGAGATCCCCTGCTTCGCCCTCACCGGACCGCGCGCCGGCTCCGACGCTGCCTCGCTCCCGGACACCGGTGTGGTCTGCCGCGGCATCTGGCAGGAACAGGAAGTACTGGGGCTGAAGCTCAATTTTTCCAAACGCTATATCACCCTGGCGCCGGTGGCCACGGTCGTCGGCCTGGCGTTTCGGATGTTTGATCCGCAGCAACTGCTGAGCCAGCGCACTGATCTTGGCATCACGGTGGCGCTGCTCCCGCGCGCAACGCCGGGCATCAGCATCGGACGCCGGCATTTCCCCCTGAACATCCCGTTCCAGAATGGACCCATCCAGGGACAGGATGTGTTCGTGCCGCTGGACTGCATCATCGGCGGGCCGGCCATGGCGGGCCAGGGCTGGCGCATGCTGGTGGAGCAGTTGTCCGTGGGGCGCTGTATCTCGCTGCCTTCCAATGCCACGGGCAGTGCCAAGGCGGCCGTTTGGGCCACCGGCGCCTATGCTCGCGTGCGCCGGCAGTTCAATCTGCCCATCGCGCGCTTTGAGGGCATCGAGGCCGTGCTCGCGCGCATGACCGGTCTCACCTACACCATGGATGCCGCTCGTTCGGTCACGGCCGGTGCCATCGACGGCGGCGAGAAGCCCTCGGTGCCCTCCGCGATGCTCAAGTACCACGTGACGGAAATGAGCCGTATCGTCGCCAACGATGCCATGGATGTGCACGGCGGCAAGGGCATCTGCCTGGGTCCCAACAATTACCTGGCGCGCAGCTATCAGACGGTACCCATCGCCATCACGGTTGAAGGCGCGAACATCCTGACGCGCAATCTCATCATCTTTGGCCAGGGGGCCATCCGCTGCCATCCCTTCGTGCTGAAGGAGATGGAGGCGGCGCGCAACCCCGACCAGCGGGCCGGCGTGGCGCAGTTTGATGTCGCCCTGTTTGGACACATGGGTTTCACCATCTCAAATGCCATGCGTTCATTGGTGATGGCGCTGACCTTTGCGCGCCTGCGCGGTGTGCCCGACCATGGCCCAACGCGACGCTACTACCAGCACATCGAACGCTTCAGTGCCTCTTTTGCCTTTGCCGTCGATGTGGCGATGCTCACCCTGGGCGGGTACCTCAAGAAGAAGGAATCCCTGAGCGCGCGGCTGGGCGATGTGCTCTCGGCCATGTATCTGGCCTCGATGGTCCTCAAACATTACGACAACGAGGGCCAACCCGAAGCGGATCTGCCCATCGTGGAGTGGGCCTGCCGCAACTTGCTGTACTCGGCCCAGGAACAGCTCCACGGCTTCCTGCGCAACTTCCCCAACCGGTTCCTGGCAGGGCTGATGCGTCTGCTGATTTTTCCCCGGGGCCTGACCTACTTCGCCCCGTCTGACCGGCTGTCACGCAGGGTTGCCGACCTGGTGACTGCCGACACACCGACGCGCCTGCGCCTGGGCACCCACGCCTACACGACGCTCAACGAGCATAGCCCGCTGGGCCTGCTGCAGGAGGTCCTCAGCCTCGCTGACGGCGCCGAAGTGCTGGAGAAGCGCATCCGCGAGGCGGGCGTGAAGACCGGACGGGTGACCGCGCTGGATCTGCCGGGAAGGATCTCCCAGGCGGTAGCCGCGGGCATTCTCAGCGCGGCCGAGGGCGCCAGCCTTGCCGAATTCGACCGCAAAGTCATGCAGATCGTGCGTGTGGATGATTTTGCGCCGCAAGAACTGGTGCCCGGGACCCCTTAACCCAAGCAGGTTTGTCTCCGTCGGCCGACCTGTCTAAGCTGGGCGGCCCTTAGCTTCGCTGTTTGCTAATAGCCTTATCCGGCCCTCAGGTGCAAGGAGCTCTCATGCGCACTCTCGCTCTCGCCGCTTTGCTGTTTGCCGTTTCCACCGGCACCGCCCTCGCGGCCGACGCCCCGGACAATTACTGGCCGACGGATGCCAAGGCCTACATCATCAGCCCGAAGAACGGCGCCCATGTCAAAAGCCCGGTCACCGTGGTGTTTGGCCTCAAGGGCCTCGGGGTCGCCCCCGCCGGCGTGAAGTCCCCGAACACCGGACATTTCCATCTGCTGGTCGACGCGGCTCTGCCCTCGGACCTGAGCCTGCCGCTGCCGGCCAATGAGCACATCCTGCACTACGGCAAGGGTCAGACCGAGGTCACCCTGGATGCAGCCAAGCTGCCCCCGGGCAAGCACACGCTGCAGCTGGTGATGGGGGATGAGAGCCACATCCCGCACAACCCGCCGCTGGTGTCGAAGAAGATCACCATCACCGTCGAATAGGCCCGGTGAGCGTCGTCCGGGTCGTCTTGCATGTGGACATGGACGCGTTCTACGCGTCCGTGGAGCAGCATGACGATCCGCAACTGGCGGGCCTGCCGGTCATCGTCGGGGGTAATGGCCCGCGTGGGGTCGTCGCCGCCGCGAGTTACGAGGTCCGCCGGTTCGGCGTGCGCTCGGCCATGCCGATGCGCCAGGCGCTGGAGCGCTGCCCGCAGGCGGTGTGCGTCCGTCCGCGCATGGCGCGCTACCAGGAAGTCTCGCGGGTGGTGTTCGGAGTCTTCAATGAGTTCACGCCCCTGGTACAGGGGCTGTCGCTGGACGAGGCATTCCTGGATGTCACGGCGAGCCGCGAGGCCGTCGCCGTAATCGCGGTTGCAATCAAGCGCCGGATCCGCGAACGCACCGGACTGACCGCCTCGGTCGGCGCGGCAATGAACAAGCTGGTGGCCAAGATTGCCTCCGAGCTGCGCAAGCCGGATGGCCTGATCATCGTCACCCCGCTGAACCTGCGTGCCACCCTCGACCCCCTGTCTGTCAGGCGGCTGCCGGGATTGGGCGGCAAGACCGGCATGCGGCTGGAGGCGGCGGGGGTGCGAACTTTGGCTCAACTGCGGGTGGCACCCGAGCAGCAGCTATGGCCGATATTCGGCCGGCATTCGCAGCAGCTGCGCGACCGCGCGGCCGGGCTCGATGAGCGACCCGTGGTGGCCGAACGCCAGGAGCTTTCGATCAGCGCGGAAGACACCTTCGACGAGGACGTCCACGACCGGCGCAAGCTCCACCAGGCAGTTGCCCAACTAGCGGACCTGGCCGCAAGCCGGGTGCGCGCGCGGGAGCTCGCGGCCGGGTGCGTCAGTGTCAAGATCCGCCAATATGACTTTACGACCGCGACCCGCCAGCGTGCGGTGCAGCCTGCGACCCAGGATCGGCAGGCGATCGCCACCCTGGCCGCACAGCTGCTGGATCAGTGGCTGGACGAGCACCCGGGAGCCCGACTGCGGCTGTTGGGGGTCGCGTTGCGGCAACTCACACCGGCCACGCAGCTGGAGCTGTTCGCCGGGGGGCAGAGCGGCGTCGATGAAGCCTTAGATGCGGTGCGGCAGCGCTTCGGCAAATTTGCCCTGCGCCGCGCCAGCACTCTTGGGTAGCATCGCATCATGTACCTGGCCTTTTTTGGGCTGAACGAAAAGCCCTTCGCCATCACGCCGGATCCGCGTTACCTGTTCCTCAGCGAACGGCACGCGGAGGCCTTGGCGCATCTGATGTACGGCATCACCGAAGCCGGAGGCTTCATCCAGCTCACCGGCGAAGTGGGCACCGGCAAGACCACGGTGATCCGGTCGCTGCTGGCGCAGACGCCGCAGAACGCCGAGATTGCGCTGATTCTGAATCCGCGCATGACGGCGCCGGAATTCCTGCTCACGATCTGCGAAGAGTTGGGGATCGGGGTGCAGGATTCGGCCACCAGCAGTCTGAAGGACCTGGTCGACATCCTCAGCCGGTACCTGCTGCGGGCCCACGGCAATGGCAAGCGGGTCGTGCTCATCGTGGATGAGGCGCAGAACCTGGCGCCGGAAGTGCTCGAACAGGTGCGGCTGCTGACCAACCTTGAGACCAACACCCAGAAACTGCTGCAGATCATTCTCATCGGCCAGCCGGAATTGCGCGAGCTGCTCGACCGCAATGAACTGCGACAGCTGGCCCAGCGCATTACGGGCCGGTACCACCTCTGTCCGCTCAGCGTCGAGGAGACCGCCGCCTACGTACGGCATCGCCTGCGTGTGGCGGGCGCCATCTCCGACATCTTCACACCGCAGGCGCTGCGCGAGCTGCACCGGCTTGCCCACGGCGTGCCCCGGCTCATCAATGTCCTGGGGGATCGCGCGCTGCTGGGCGCCTACACCCAGGATCGCCACCAGGTCGGCGCCGCGTTCGTCCGGCGCGGTGCCATGGAAGTGTTTGGTCGCCAACTGTGGCCCTGGTGGTTGCCCTGGAGCGTGGGCGCCATTACGGTGGTGGTCGTGGCCTGTGGCCTGTGGGCTAGCTGGCGCTATGGCTCCTGGGGGCAGATCGCGACGCCCGTGCAGTCGCATGTGCATGCGACGGCAGCCCATCCGGTCGTAGCGACCAGAGTCACGACTCCTGCCAGCAGTGGCGCGAATCTGGCTGCCGCTGGCGCGGCATCGGAACCCGCGGCAGCAGCGGCCAGCGGCCCATCGAGCGCACCCGCATCCCCGCTGGGCTCGCTGCTCGCCCATCACGCGGCTGAGACCACCCCCGATGCAGCGTTTGCTCAGCTGTTCAGCCTGTGGGGTGCGCAGTACAAGGTCGGCACGGCCGACCCGTGCACGCAGGCGTCCGCACAAGGCTTGGAGTGCTACGTCCAACGAGGCACCGTCGCGCAGCTGCGGCTGTACAACCGGCCCGCCATTCTCATGCTGACCGACGACGCCGATGCGGCACACCAGATCGTGTTGCGCGGACTGGATGATGAGCATGCCCAGGTTGATATCGGCGGTCATACGCAACAGGTGAGCGTCGGTGACCTGTCGCGCTATTGGTTCGGGGATTTCATTCTGCTGTGGCGTCCGGGAACCCGCGATCCCAAGCCGCTGTCGCAGGGCATGCGCGGGGCCGATGTGCTCCAGCTGCGCCAGCAGCTGACGCGCCTGGCAGGCGGAACAGCCCCAACCCATGCCAGTGATGTGTACGATGGAGAGCTGTCGCAACTCGTGCGAGACTTCCAGCGCGCGCACCGGCTCAACGCCGATGGTGTTGCCGGGGTACAGACCCTGGTGGTGCTGAACAGTGCGTTGGCCAAACCGGACTCGCCGCAACTCGCGGTGCTGCCGGAACACGGTAGTTGATCATGTCCTTCATCCTGGATGCATTGAAGAAATCCGAAACCGAGCGTCAGCGCGCCGATGCTCCCGCGCTGTATGAAATGAAGATGGCCCCTCCCCGTCGGGGCGTGGCCACCTGGCTCATCGTGCTTGCCGGCCTGCTGGTCATCAATATCGCGGTGCTGTGCGTCGTACTGCTGCGCGGTACGCATGGCGCAGCACCCCAGAGCGAGGCGGGGAATGCTGGCCCGTCCACCGTGGCCCCGGCACCTGCCCCGGCCACTACGGCCGCCCCGGCGCCGACGAATCCGACCGCGACAGATCCTGGAGCCAGCAGCGTTGCCGGACCCGGATTGACCGGGAATGCCCCAAATGCCAATTCGGCACAGACCACTGGCGCCACCCCGCCAGATGCGCTGCCTGCAAACCCTACAGCGGGCGCCGCGGGGGATGCGGCCTCCGGCGCGCCGGACTCCGCGGCCAACCGGCAGTCCGACGACGACGCGCCGGCAGTGGATCAGTCCCGTTCGCCGGCGGGAGCCGGCAACCGGGACGGTGGCGTCGAGGCCCCGGGCGGTACGAGCGGCGAGTTGCCCTCCTACCAGCAGGCGGCCGCCGTTCCTGGGGCGAACCTGCCGGAGTTGAGCCTGGATCTGCATGCCTACGCCAGCAATCCTGCCGACCGGTTCATTTTTTTGAACATGGTGAAGCTGAAGGAAGGCCAGACGTCCCCGCAGGGCGTTCGAGTCGAAAGCATCACCCCCGACGGAGCCGTACTGTCCTGGAAGGGCTCCAAGTTTTTGTTGCAGCGCCAATAAGCCCACCTGCCGCTCCAGCCGGCCCCGAACCGCCCCCTCCCAGGCCCCTGGCGGGAGACCGGATTCACAGAATCTGATACCGCCCAGGGACATTCCGGCCGGCTTGGGTCATGTTTGACCTTGAGAATCCATGCCTGCCTCTTTCGGGGGGCGCAGCCTGTCTGAGGACACCTTTTGCAGTGTCGGTCTCGCCACAGAAACACCCCGCCTCGGAGGTCCCTCCCGGCCCTGTCACACGGTCAGGCGGGGCGGGTATTGCCGAAAAACTGGTGCTCCTGACGCAGGACGAGTCGCTGGTCGAAGCCCTGCTCAGCAGCGTACCCCCTGACTGCCTGACTGTCGTTTCGGACGAGGCTGCGCTGGCCAGCCATCTGATGAGCGACCAGGTCGGCGTCGTATTCATTGATGCCGACAGCCCGCACTCCCCGCCCGGCGCGCGCGCCGCGCGCGGCCAACTGATCCAACGGCTGTATAACCAGCTGCCCGATGTGGTCCTGGTGGTGGCGGGGGACGGCGCGGCGCAGAGCGAGCTTGCGCCCCTGGTCACCGATGGCACCATCTACCGATTCGTGCACAAGCCGGTCTCCGCACAGCGTGTGAAACTGTTCGTGGATGCCGCTTGGCGCAAGCGCGGAGGGGGGAGCGCCAGCGGCGTGTACCCGGCGCTGTCGATGCCGCAGTTGCCACCCTCTTCTGCGCCGCCGCGCTCATTTGCCTGGCCGGCGCTCGTGGCTGGGGCCGTGGTCGTTGTCGCCGGCGCCGCATGGCTGCTGCGCTCGCACGCACCCACAGGCGCGAACTCGCCCCCGCAGAGCGTGGCAGCCAGCGCGGCTGCGCGGGAGCGAGCGGCGTCGTTGCCCGCGGCGGCCCGCGAGCAGACCCCATCGGCCCCGCCTGGATCCAGCTCCAGTGCGACCGCTGGCACGACCGCGGAGCTGGACCGATTGGCCATCGCTGCCCGGCAGGCACGCGCCCGCGCGCGCCGGGCGGCCGCGCTGGCCGCGGCAGCGGCGCCATCAACGACTGCGGACTCTTCTGCCCCTGCCGCCCCCGCCCCCGTGGCGATCACTGGCAGCTCCGTCGCGGCGGCCGCTTCGTCACCGACACCCGCCCCGGCGTCGATCGTGGCACCCGACGCGACGACCTCTGCTGCGAATACTGCCCGCCCCTCGCCGCCGGCGACCGCGCCGAGTTCCACGCCGCCCGCCAGCGAGGCCCGCGACCGCGATTCCCTGGCTGCCGTCATCCTGCAGCGGATCTATTCGGTGGATCCCGTGTTCCCGGAGATTGCCCGGCAACACGATCTGACCGGATTCGTGGACCTGGAGTTCACCGTGCGCGCGGATGGCAGCGTAACCGATGTGACAGTGCTGAAAGCGCAACCGGCTGGCATCTTTGAGAAGTCGGCCGTGGCCGCGGTGAGCCAGTGGCGCTACCGTCCCATCGAACGCAACGGCGTGCCGGTGAACGAGCATGCCCGATTGCGGTTGAACTTCGCTTACCAATAGATTCCTTGAGCCATGAACGCCCGTTTGCTGGTTGTCGATCGCGATGTCCGCTACCGTGAGTGGCTGCGGAATCACCTGGGCGTGCTGTTTCCCGATGGCTCGGTCACTGCGATTGACGGACGTGAATTCGAGTCGCGCCTGGATGCGCTGTCGCGTCAGGAATTCGACCTGGTCATCTTTGCCGCGCAATTCGGCTACAGCCCCGAGGATCCGCGCGCCGAAGGCCTGGAATGGCTGCGCCAGCTGCGCGATCGTCCGGAGTTCCCCGCGGTCATTGCGGTTGCCGAAGACGGCAACGAGCTCACCGCCGTGCGTGCGCTGCAGCTGGGCGCCGTCGACTATCTTCCCAAGCGACTGGTGAATCCCGACCGGCTGCGTACCGCCGTGAAACTGGCACTGCGCCGCATTGAACTGGATACCACTCTGCCGGCAGCTGAAGCGCAAACAGACCTCGATGCTTCGCAGGTCTGCCGCCCGCTGCGCGATCCAATTCCCGGTTACACCATTCGCAAGACCATCGGCGAATCCGAAAAAGCGCTGGTGTACCTGGCGAGCAGCGAGAAGCTGTCCACGGACGTAGCGCTGAAGGTCACCAAGAGCGAAAACGATGATCCCGAAGATCAGCAGGTCTTCGCGCGCGAATACGCTGCGCTGTGCGCCCTGCGCAACCCCTCCATCGTCACCATCTATGACTATGGCATGCACGACGGCCGTGAATTTCTGGCCATGGAGTACTTTCCGCGTGGTGATCTCAAGAGCCGCCTGCTGCGTGGCATTCTCGAGGTCGATGCGCTGCGCTACCTGGAGCAGATCGCCTGTACCCTGCAGGTGGTCCACGAAGCCGGAATTCTGCATCGGGACCTCAAGCCGCCCAATCTGATGCTGCGTGAGAACGATACCATCGTGCTGATCGACTTCGGCCTGGCGCGCAGCCTCACCGCATCCAACAGCACCCGCACCGGCGTGCTGCGCGGCTCGCCCTACTACATGAGTCCGGAGCAGGCCTTGGGGGAAGACCTCGACGGACGCAGCGATCTGTACAGCCTGGGCGTGCTCTTCTACGAAATGATCACCGGCCGCAAGCCGTATTCGGGCCTGTCAGCCATCGAGGTACTGCAACAGCATGTCACTGCACCCGTGCCGCAGTTGCCGCACTCGCATGTGCATTTGCAGGCGCTGCTGGAGGGTCTGATCGCGAAGTCCCGCACCGACCGCTTCGCCAGCGCTGCGCAGGCGATTGAGGCGATCGCGGGCATGCGGGCGCTGCGCCGAACGGGCTCACGGCGCTAGCCACTCCTCCGGCGCTGGAAATTCCCTACAGGCTCAAGGGAATTTGACTGACACGGCCACGCGCCTCTGAGCATTTTCCGGCGCATACCCATCGGACCACCATGGCAGGGAACTATCGCGACCGGACGGCCGCGATCGCCATAGCGTGGCCGGAGCGAGCCTTGCCAATGCCAACAGCGTCCCCGCCCGGGCAATTCCTGCGACACCTGTCCTGCGCAGTGGGCGCAATCGCCTTGGCGTATCTGTCGGCGTGCACGCTGGGGCCGAACTTCCATCCCCCCGCCGCCCCGCAAGCCGCGTACGCACCGCCACCGCAGGCGATCGGCTCCCAGGGCATTCGGTACGGAGCGGATATCGCTGCGGCGTGGTATTCGCTGTTCCATTCGCAGGCGCTTGATGATCTGGTGCAGCAGGCGCTGCGCGCGAACCCAGGCCTGGAGGCGGCCCGGCACAACCTGCGTGCGGCCCAGTACGAACTGGAAGCGGTCGCCGGCAGCGCGCTTCCGCAACTCGCCGTGGGAGCAAAAGTCGACCGCGCCAAGGTCAATGGCAGCTTGCTCTATGAACCCGATGAGGCGCTGCAAATCACCGCCAACCAATATATGGTGGGTCCGTCCCTTGCATACGATCTGGATGTATTCGGTCGCCTGCGGCGCACAATCGAATCCCAGGCGGCTCTGACCTCCAGCGTCCAGCGGCAAGTGCTCAATGTCTACGTCACCCTGATAGACCAGGTGGTCGTGACAGCGTTCGGCTATGCGGCGCAGGGCGAGGAGCTCGAGGCGACGCGGCGGCTCGTCGATGATCTGCAGGCGCAATACGCACTCACGCGCACGCTGGAGAACGCGGGCAAGCTGGTTCGCAGCGACACTCTGCAGGCACAGGCACAACTGGAGAATACGCGGGCCACCCTTCCGGCCATCGAGAAGCAGCGCGATGTGCTGCGGGACGCACTCATTCGGCTCACTGGCGTGGCACCGCAACAGGCCGCCGTGCCGGCCATCTCGTTGCAGGACTTCGTGCTGCCCGATGCACTGCCGGTGTCGTTACCCGGGAAGCTGGTCCGGCAGCGGCCTGACATCCTGGAGGCCGAAGACCTGTTGCACGAGGCCAGCGCCAATATCGGCATCGCCGAGGGTGAACGCTTCCCCGATTTCAATATCACCGCCCAGTTTGCGCAGCAATCGATCAAGACCAGTGACCTCTTCACTGAACCAGCGTCGATCTGGACCGCGGGCCTCGGCATGGCCGCACCGATCTTCCAGGGCGGCACCTTGCGCGCACGCGAGAAGGAAGCGCGGGAGGACTTCATGCAGGCCCAGGCCCAATACCGCAGTACGGTCGTCGCAGCTTTCGTGGAAGTCACGGATGCGCTGAATGCTTTGCAACATGATGGGGATAGCTATGCCGCACATGCGGCTGCATTGGCTGCAGCGCGTGCCGCCCGCGATCTGGCCCGGGACCAGTTCCAGCACGGGCGCGTCAATGAACTGGTGGTACTGACGGCCGAACAGCAGTATCAAACGGCAGTGCTGAGTGCCGTCCAAGCGAGTGCCCAGCGCTTCACCGACGCCGCCGAGCTCTTCAGAGCCCTGGGCGGAGGCTGGTGGAATGCGCAGGATCCGGCAGCCGTGCCGAAGCAGCACCGCACCTCTGTGAGCGTTTCTCCATGACCGACTCCGAACCGGGCGAAAAGCACGTCAAGCGCAATTTCCTGTTTGTGGCGATCTTCGGCGCGGTCCTCGTCCTGATCGCAGTTGGCGCTCTGATCTATCACCTGGCGTTCGGTCGCTACTACGTCGCTACCACCGATGCATATGTCAATGGCGACCTCGTGAGACTTGGGCCGCAGGTCAGCGGCACCGTAGCCGAAATTACCACTGATGAGACCCAAGCCGTACAGGCGGGTCAGCTCCTGGTGCGACTGGACCCGCACGATTCCGAGGTATCACTGGAGCAGGCCAAGGCCAATCTGGCCCAGACCGTGCGGGACGTGGTGCAGCTGTTCACCCAGGAGACGCGCGACAGCGCGAATATCGCGGCTGCGCAGGCGCAGCTCACATTGGCGAATCAGAATATCAATCGCGACCGCGGCCTGATCAGCGCCCACGGTGTATCGCAACAGGATCTTGAGCATGATCAGGAGGCCACCCGCAGCGCTGAGGCGGGTCTGCGGCAGGCCCGGGCGGCCTTTGCAGCCACACACGCGGCCGTCGCCGGCACCGATCCGCAGACCCACCCACGAGTGCTGTTGGCGGAGGCCAGCCTGCGCTCGGCATGGCTTGCCCGAAATAGAACCAGGATCCTCTCCCCCGTATCCGGTTATGTGGTCCGGCGCAGTGTGCAGCTGGGTCAGCAGGTGACCCCCGCCAGCGAGATGCTGGCCATCGTGCCGCTCATTGGCGTCTGGATCGATGCCAACTTCAAGGAGACACAACTGCAGAAGATCCGCATCGGCCAACCGGTGGCCGTGACTGCGGATATCTACGGGTCCAGCTACAAATTTCACGGCAAGGTACTGGGGCTGACCGCAGGAACGGGTGCAGCCATGGCCGTACTGCCAGCGGAAAACGCCACCGGCAACTGGATCAAGATCGTGCAGCGGCTGCCGGTGCGGATCGGCCTGGATCCTGATGAACTGAAGAACCATCCCTTGTTCCTGGGCCTGTCAACGAACATCAGGATCGATGTTCACGACCTCAGCGGCGCTGCATTGTCCGTGCAGCCGGTCTGGCCGGCGGATATGCGCACGGATGTGTATGCGGCCCAGGACGCAGGCGTTGATCAGGAAGTGCGGCGAATACTGGAAGAGAACCTGAAAGGTGTAGACCTGCGCGATGTGCCCGCCATGGCCCGGGCCGTGCCGTGAGCGGCCCGGGCAGTCACGCTATTCACCCCTGGGTCATTGCGCCAGTCGTCGCGCTGGCAGCGTTCATGGAGATCCTGGATATCTCCGTGGCCAATGTCGCCTTGCCGCACATCGCAGGGGATCTGTCCGCCAGCCAGGATGAGTCCACCTGGACTCTCACCAGCTACCTGGTCACGAATGCCGCAGTGATGCCCATCTCCGGCTGGCTCTCGGGAAAGTTCGGGCGCAAGCGCTTCTTCCTGACCTGCATCGCGGGATTCAGCATTGCCTCACTGCTGTGCGGCCTGGCGCCCAATCTGGCCTCACTGGTGGTGCTGCGCGCCCTGCAGGGCGCGGCCGGTGGCGGCCTGCAACCGACCGGTCAGGCCATCCTCAACGATTCATTTCCGCCCGAGAAGCGCGGCGTCGCCACCGCAATCTATGCAGTGGCGGCGGTGACTGCGCCGGCGATCGGCCCCACGCTGGGCGGGTGGATCACAGACAACTACGAATGGCGCTGGGTGTTTCTGATCAACGTACCCGTGGGCATCATTCTGGTCTTCCTCATCGGTTTTCTGGTCCAGACCCCGAACGAGGAAGCCTCCGGGGCCAAAGGCCGCGTCGATTTTGGCGGATTCGTCTTCATCGCACTCGCGCTGGGCTGCCTGCAGATCGTGCTGGACCGCGGCCAGGAGGATGACTGGTTCTCCAGCGGGATGATCACTTACCTGGCCATTGCCTCCGCCATCTCGTTCGTGCTGTTCGCCTGGTGGGAATGGCCGCAGGACAATCCCATGGTGGATCTGAAGCTGTTCAAGCATCGCGACTTCGCCGTGGGCTTTATCCTCATGTGTTTTTTTGGCTTTATGATCCTGGGCACGACGTACCTGCTGCCCACCTACACTCAAACCCTGATGGGTTATCGGGCGACGGAATCCGGCGAGGTCATCGCACCGGGCGGTCTGCTGCTGATCGTGCTGTTCCCGTTGATGGGGAAGCTGGTGAGCAAGGTGGATTCGCGCATCCTGATCGCCACCGGTGTGTTGTGTTCGGCCGGGGCGCTATGGTGGATGACCGGTTTTTACCTGGAGGTTTCCTTTGCCACCATTGCCATGGGTCGGCTCATGCAGGCCTTCGGGCTTGCATTTCTGTTTCTGCCCATCAATGCGCTGGGCTTCAGGGACATTCCGCCGGAGCGGACCAACTATGCGTCGGCCTTGATCAATCTGGCGCGCAACTTCGGCGGCAGCATCGGTATATCCTTTGCTTCAACGCTGGTGACGCGCCGCTCGCAGTTTCACCAGAGCCGGTTGGTCGAGCATCTGCAATCCATGAATCCGAATCTGGCGGGTCTTACCCATCAGCTCAGCCAACTCACCCATGCCGCGGGAGACACCCTGAGCATCATGGCCCGCACCTACCAGGCCGCCACGCAGCAGGCCATGCTGATGAGCTATCTGGATGCCTACAAAGCCTTCAGCGTGATATTTCTGATGCTCCTGCCACTGCTGCTGTTCGTGAAACCCGGGGTGGTGGGCGGCAAGCCTCATGGAGCAGACTGAGAGTCGTCCGCGACGGTGGGGATGTTGAATGCCTGAAGCAGGCGGCGGATCGCCGGCGCATCGGCACTGAGCGCGCGATTGATCTGCTCCAGCAACACCGGGTCATTGCGCCGGACACCCACGCAGATGGAGAAACTCATGGGCAATGGGTCCCTGGCTGTCGGCACAATCGGTTCGAGCCGCAGGGGCACGGCTGAATGCCTGGCGTAAAAACCCGCCAACGGTCCCCAGACCAGCGCCACGCTCACCGAGCCTTTCGCGACGGCGTCCAAAATGGCGCTGGGTGGGTTGGGACGACGATAGTCACCATAGAGGGGGAAGCCGCGGACGTTGGCCGTGATACCCCGATCCGCAAGCGCACTCGCCGGCGGCGTGTTGATGCCGTCGTCGCCAACGAGCTGCACGCCGATCCGCAGCTGCCGCAAGCGCGGATCATCGAGTGACAAATGCTCCAGATGCCGGGATTGCCGGCTTACGAACACGTAGGTCGAGCGGTAATACGGCGCCGAAGTGGCCATGCCCTTGACTCCCGCAGCCACCCCCGGCCAGAGGTCACAGCGGGACTGGGCCAGGGTCTCGCGCGCGAAACCCCGGCGCTGCGCCCACCACTCATATTTGACGTCAGTGTGCAGATCCTGGGCCAGCAGGCGCGCCAGCTGGTTTTCGAACCCCGCTTCGTGCCGATTGGAGAAGGGCATGTTGTTGGGGTCGGCACAGACCACCAGCGCCGCATGAGCGCTGAATGAAAAGCCGCACAGGAGAACACCCAGGGCGACGCGTAGTGACGGCACTTACGGCCCTGTCGTGGTCGTTGTGTAATCGTTGGTGGTATCCGGCGCAGGGGACCATCCCGGGTCCTGAGCCACCTCGCGTGGCACGGGTGCGGGATTTTGCGAAGGGGTCGCGCCGTTTTGCGCAGCAAGGGTCTGGGGCAATGACATGGAGCGCACGTAGGCGGAAAGCTCCCACAGCTGATTATCCGGGATTTTTCCGCCCCAAGAGGGCATGCCGTTGGGGCGGCCTTCCACCAGGGTCTGATGGATCTGCTCCAGGCGGTCGCCGTAGATCCATTCGTCGTCCATCAGCGATGGACCCATGCCGCCGCCACCGTTGGAGTGACATCCTGAACAGTTGTACTGGCCGAAAAGCCGCTTGCCCTCATTGACCGCCGCAGCGTTGTCGTAATACGGCGCGGCACGGGGATCCTGCGTCGAGATGCTATGGTCCAGCCCCGGAGAGAAGGATGAGGTGATGACCGCCCCATTGCCGACACCCGGCGCCACCGTGGGCTGAGGTTTCTGATTGGAGGTGCCGCAGCCGGCGAGCGCAAGCAAAGTCACCAGACACAGCTCAGTGCGGTAATGCAAACACATACAGCGTTCCTCCCGCAGTGGTGTATTTGGGAAGATCGGACATGGCGCTCACCATGCCCAACGCGGCCGATCCGTCACGTGGATCAACGGGCCCGGAAACCACGGCACCGGACCAGCCGCCAACGCCGGCGAGCACCGCGATATATTGATGGCCATCGGGCCCGCGGTAACTGATGGGCTGGCCGACGATTCCGCTGTCGACCTTGTACCGCCACAGCGCCTTGCCCGACTGGGCATCAACAGCCTTGAACCAACCATCCATGGTGCCGTAAAACACCAGATTTCCCGCCGTGACAACCGTGCCCGACCAGATCGGGAATTTCTCCGGCACCGTCCAGGCCGGTCGACGGTTCACCGGGTCCCAGGCCGTCAATTCGCCGCGATTGCCGCCCGGACCGGGCTTCATATGCACGTTTGCGCCGACATAGGGCGTGCCGACGATGTAACTGACCTCCATGTCGGTCCAGTCCATGCACATGTTCTCGTGAGGAATGTAAAGCAGGCCGGTTTGAGGACTGAAACTGCTGGGCATCCAGTCCTTGGCCCCCGACGCGGTGGGACAGATGTCACGGACCTCCCGGCCCAGCTTGGTCTCCTTGTCCGGATTGAGGATCAGGCGCCCGGTCTTGAGATCCACGCCCTTCGAGGAGTTGATCGGCGCATAAGGATCCGCCGACAGCACCTGCCCGTTGGTTCTATCGATCACATAGACGTAACCGTTGCGGTCCGGATGGACCAGCACTTTGCGCATGCTGCCGCCAAAGGGCATGTCCAGCAATATCTGTTCGTTGACGCCGTCGTAATCATGCTCGTCATGCGGCGACATCTGGTAGTACCAGCGGGCCTCACCCGTGGCGGGATCGCGGGCAAAGATACCCGTGGTCCACTTGTTGTCCCCCGGCCGCTGGGTGGCATTCCACGGCCCCGGATTGCCACTGCCGTAATACAGCGTCTTCAGTTCCGGATCATAGGTGACCCAGCCCCATACATTGCCGCCGCCGATCTTCCAGGCGTCCGGGGGCCATGTCGTCACGCCGAGATTGGTGCCCTTGTCCGAAGCGTAGAAGGGGTGGAATTCCGGGCCGATCTTCACATCGGCATCGGGCCCGGTGTTGTAGACCCGCCAGAGCAACTTGCCACTGTTCTCATCCAGCGCCGCCAGCCAGCCGCGTACGCCCAGCTCACCGCCCGAGTCGCCGACGTACACCCGACCGCCGGCCACCAGTGGCGCCATGGTCAGCGTTTCGCCGATATTGATGTTGCCCAGCCGCGTGCGCCATACCGCTTTGCCGGTTTTCACGTCCAGCGCAATGGTCTGGCCATCCAAAGTGTTGAAGATGTACTTGCCGGCATCGACCGTGCCGCCCCGATTCACGACGTCACAGCAGGCGACGCCCTGGCTTGCCGGCAGGGGCTTCGGCGCGAACTTCCATTTCAGCGGCGCCCCGGGCTTGGTGAGGTCCAGCGCATAGACATAGTTGGGATAGGCCGTCACCACGTACATGACGTTGTCTGCCACGATGGGCGCGGCCTCCTGGCCTTTGTTGACGGCCAGGGAGAACGAAAATTGCGGAGTCAGATGGGCGACGTTCTGCGGGGTGATCTCCGTCAGCGACGAAAAGCGGGTCGAAGCATAGTTCTTCGAAGGCATCGTCCACTGCCCATCATCCTTGGGGGCGTTCGCAGCACTCGCGGCAGTGCGCCCGGCCGCCGGTGTGGGCGCCGCCAGGGCATGACCGATCTGTTCGCGCGTGAACACCTCGCTGGCAGGCACCGGTGGTGGCACGGTCTGCGCGGCCACGAGCCCCGGAATCAGCATGAGCATTCCAGGCAGGTAACTCGAAAGTCCCCGTGTGATTTGCACTGACATTTAACCCCCGCACCGTGGCAGTAGGACCAGACCCACGCCGGTCAGCAACGTCGCCACAAAAAAACCTCCGCCAAAAGCGGCGCCCCACAGGGCCGCAAACCTGGCGCGGCTGCCCATGGCGGTGACGGAATCAGGCGTGCCGCGCTGGCGTCGGAGGGCTCCCATGGATTGGGCAAAGCCCCACAGCGCGATCAGCATGCACAGTACGTCGACGGCGTATAGCGCACCGTAGGCCCAGGCCCAGCGCGCGTCCGGGAGCAGCAGCCTGTGATCCGCCGGAAAGCAAGGCTGGGTGGCCAGGGCATACCCGATATTCAGCTGCGCGAACCACGCCAGCGGTCCGGCAAATATCACCAGCGCGCCGGGCCCGGGGTGCTCTCGAGCGGTCGTGCGGAGGGTTGAATTCGCCATGCTCAGCGTCCGAACCCCAGATAGGGCGTCAGGTAGTAGGTGGTGAACACGAAAAGCCACACCACATCCACGAAGTGCCAGTACAACACGCCAGCCGAGACTGACAGGCGCCGTCGCGGACTGAAGTAGTCGAGCGCCGTCCAGAGGAAGATGGCGGCCAGAACCAGTACGCCGACAATGACGTGTGCCTCGTGAAGGCCCGTCGTCAGGAAGTAGAGGGACCCGTAGCTGGACGTGCCGAAACTGAACGGCCTGCTGTGCCATTCGTACACCTGCACGAGGGCAAACGCGGCTCCCATCAGGCAGGCGACACCGAAGCCCCAAAGCGCCTGGCCGCGCCGCTGCGTCAGGACTCCGCGCTCACCCCACCAGGCCATTCCACTGGAGGCCAGCAACAGCAGGGTGTTCGGCAAAGCAATGCGCAGGCTCGGTGCCGACTCCAGCAACCAGTTCGGGCCCGCCGTCGCGCAAAGATAGAAGTAAGCAAATAGCAGATATGCAAACAGTGCCGCCTCGCTGGCCACCAGTGTTCCCACACCCCACAAGCCAACGCCATGTCGACCAATCGGCCCCACTGGCAACGCTGGTGCCGCTGACATGGACGCCGCTTCAGCCATGGACGGCCTCCCGCTCGCGCAACTCGCGCCGCGGCCACAGCCACCAGATCAACGCTACGGCAAGAACCACCGTGCATACCGCGGTCAGTAGCCAGATTTTCATGATCAGTCCGGCGAATACGCCCGCGAGTCCCAACGCCAGTACGATGGGTGCGAGCGAGTCTTCCGGCATCTCGAGGATGATGTCGGGTTGTGCATCGAGGGCCGTGGTGCCGACAGTCTCCTTGCCGGTATCCAGGAGCATGCCCTGGTCGAGACTGGAGCGGCCGTTTGCCGGCAGACGCCCTTCCCACAGCGGATGCCGGGATGCGACCTTGGGAATGACGGCGAAATTGTACGGCGGCGGTGGGGAAGATACCGACCACTCCAGGCTCGAGGCGTCCCAGGGATTGGCCGAGGCGATGCGCCCCTTGGACCAGCTCTTCGCGACGTTCACGAAGATCAGCAGTATGCCCACCGCGAACACGAAGCCGCCCACTGTTGTGATCTGATTCAGGGTCGTCCAACCCATGTCCGGCCCATAGGTGTAGACACGCCGCGGCATGCCCATGAGCCCCGTGATATGCATGGGCAGGAAGGCCAGATTGAAACCAATGAACATGACCCAGAAGTTCCAGCGGCCAAGCTTTTCATCCAGCATCCGGCCACGCATCTTGGGGAACCAGAAGTAGATCGCCCCGACCACGGGGAACACATTGATCCCGATCAGCACGTAGTGCAGGTGCGCGACCACAAAGTAAGTGTCGGTGAGCTGCCAATCCACGGGCACACTGGCCGTCATGAAACCGGAAACGCCGCCGATCACAAACAACAGGATCATCGAGGAGAAAAACAGGAAAGCCGTCGTGATCACCGGCTTGCCGAAGCGGATGGTGGCGAGCCAGGCGAACACCGCGACCGCCGAGGGCAGTGTGATCGCGATGGAGGCCGCCGAGAAAAACGACAGGCCGATTCCCGGTAACCCCGTCGCGAACATGTGATGCACCCATACGCCGAATCCCAGGATCATGGTCGCAACGGTCGAGGCCGCGACCAGCGAATAGCCCACCAGGGGGCGGCGGCAGAAGACAGGTAGACCATCGGACACCATGCCCATGGCCGGCAGCACGATGGCATAGACCCAGGGATGACCGAAAATCCAGAACAGGTGCTGCCACAGAAGCGGTTGACCACCGCTGGCGGTATTGAAGAACTGGGTACCGAACTGTCGATCCAGCCACAGCATGAGAAAGGCGAGACTGACCGCAGGCACCACGATCAGGTTGGCCACACTGGCGGTCAGGGTGCCCCAGACCATGATGGGTAACCTGTCGATCGACATACCTGGCGCACGCGTGCGAAACGCGGTGACGATGAAATTTGCAGCCCCCACCGTCGTGGCGATGCCCAGGAATACCATGCCCAGGGAATAGAAATCCTCGTTCAACCCGGGGTTGTAGGGTCGTGATGCATAGGGCACATAATTGAACCAGCCATCGTTGGTGCCATTGCCCGTCAGGAAGCCGACATACAGGAAAATGCCGGCCGCCAGGTAGACCCAGTAGCCGAATGCGTTCAATCTCGGGAAGGCCATGTCGCGGCTTCCCAGGAGCAGCGGCCACAGATAATTTGCGAAACCCGACAGCACCGGCGATGCGTACAGAAAGATCATCGTCATGCCATGGGTCGAGAACAGCTCGTTGTACTGATCGGGCGTCAACAGGGCACGGTCCGGGCCGGCAAGTTGCAGCCGCATCAGCAGTGCCTCCAGGCCGCCGAACACCAGAAAGGCGAAGGCGGTCACGATATAGCGCACGCCGATCTTCTTATGATCCACGGTGCTGAAGAACCCCGCTATACCCCCCTCACCCTCCCACAGATCCAGCAGACGCGCCTGATGCGCCACGGAATCGGGGCCAATGGTGGGCGCACGCAAGTCAGCGCTCTTCATTGCTGCAACTCCAGATACGCCAGCACATCGGTCAGTTGCTCGCCAGTCAGGTTCTGATTGGGCATCTGATTGCCTGGTTTGAGCCCGTGGGCGTTCTCAATCCATGCCGCCAGCGTGCCTCGGGAATTCGGCAGCAGCCCCGCCGCCAGCATGCGGCGGCCCGCGATGTGGCTTAAGTCCGGCCCGGCATGAGCGCCGGCATTGGTACCGCGGATCTGGTGGCAAAGGCCGCAGCGGTACTCCACCAGCGCCGCGCCGCGTTGGCTGGCCGCATCGGTCGGTGGGGTCGCCGGCTGCAACTGCCGTAGTCGCCACTGCTCAAATTCGCTGGGCGACTGCGCCACCACCTGGACCATCATATGAGCGTGCTGCGCTCCGCAGTACTCGGTGCAGGGCCCGCTGTAGACGCCAGAAGCGCGCGCCTCCAACCAGCTCAGGTTGGTCTGCCCGGGAATGGTGTCGGTCTTGCCGGTCAGCTTGGGCACCCAGAAGCTGTGAATGACATCCGCGCCGTGAAGTCGCACCAGCACCCGCCGACCCACGGGAATATGGATTTCATTCGCCGTGGTGAAGATCTGGTCCGGCTGATCCGAGTCGTATCTGACTTCCCACCACCACTGATGCCCCGTGACATCCAGCGTCAGTGCTGGATGTTCGGGCGGTCCGGATACGGCCGCCAGCGTGGCCATGGTCCACACCAATGCCACCGCCAATGGAACCCCGGAAATAAGCAGGCCATTGCGGATCCAGTGCACACCGTTTGCGCCCTCCTCCACGGCCACGGCCCGTGTCTCCGCGTCACCGCCATTCGCGCGCGCCGCCCGCACTGCCCGCCACAGCACCCAGCCAATGATCACGCATACCAGGATGGACACGATCAGCATGTACCAGGTCAAGGGCACGATGGCGCCAGCGCGCGGCCCCGCAGAATTCAGATAGCCGGCGGGAGAGGAGAGGGTCATGCCGCCGTGCCGTGTTCAACGAGCGAGCGCAGGCGCCCGAGGGCATACAGTCCCGCCCAGAGAAACAGCACAATTCCCGGCACCCACATGAGGATGCCGCCCAACGCCTGATCCTGCAGCGGCGTCAGCCCCCACAGCTGGGCAGTTGCCAGATGGCGGAAGTAAAGCGGACGGCTCGCGGTCGTCAGGATGGCGCCCAGGAATCCCATCTGCATGGAGGTGAGAACGCCGGCCAGCAGAACATCGCCGCTGACCTGGCGTGGGGATCGCAGCAGCATTCGCCACAGTGCCACTGCGCTGCCGAACAGCGTCACATGCATTGCCCAATAGATCAGGGTGCTGTCAAAAGTCGCATCGTACGGTGCGGGCATGTGCCAGAACCACAGTGCAACCATAAATCCAAGCATCGAGATCCACACTTTGTGTCGCGCCCAACGAACCGCTACCGGTGGCGTGCGCAGAGCCAGCAGCGGCGCCGCAAACAGGATCAGGATCATGTGTTGCCCGACTCGGGCGCTGAACAGCGAGACTGAGAGCGCGCACAATGGCGAGATCAGGGCCACGCCGGTGATTGCCCATCCGGCGAGGGCAGTGGAGGCGCCACCCTGGCGCCGCAGATAGTAGAGGTGCGCCATTGCCGCGAGGATCAGCACAGCAATCAGGATGGGATCGAGATTGAAACGGTATAGCAGCGCCGCCGGCGCTGGTGGCGTACCGCAGTAGGGCAGCTGCGCGGGCATCTTTCCCCCCTAACGCGGCGTCAGGCCGCAGTGCGGCGGGCAGGCTGGAAGCCCGCGACAGCGGCCTCAGCCACCTTTTCATCCTGCTCCACAGTGCCACCGCTCGCGCCAACGGCGCCGATGACCACGTCGCCATGCTTCAGAGGCAGGCCGCCCGCGAAGATGACCACGCGGTCATGATTGGTGCTGTTGATGCCAAACAAAGGTTTGCCGGACTGGGCCATCTTGGCGAGATCTTCGGTCGCCATATCAAAGGCGCGGGCTGTCCACGCCTTTTGAATCGCGATATCGATGCTGCCCATCCAGGCCCCATCCATGCGGATGTGCGAGACCAGGTTGCCCCCGGCGTCCACCACTGCCAGATTGTACGGAACGCCGATCTCTGCCGCCTTGCGTTCACCTGCCGCGATAATCAGGCGGGCCTCGTCCAGGCTGAGCGACTCGTATGAGTTGGGCATGGCGGCTCCGGTTTCGAGTTGTTTGAAGGCGAATCAGACTCTGACGGCGTAGCCCGGTCGCTTCTGTAGGTCTGACGGAAATCCGCGCGTAGTAAAGCGCTGGTGTTTGAGCCGGCGCCGCCGCCAAGGCTGAGATGGAAACACGTCGGGTGAGACCGACATGCGGCCGCGTACTTTGCCGGTGCTTCGGCCCCCACATCTATTGCACCCTCAGCGATCCTTCATCCATGCAATCCAGAGGGCAGCGATGGCCAGCGTGCTCGACCCAAATGAAACCCGCCGCGCAAATGAAGCGCGCCACTCAAGACCAACGCCGCGTCTGCAGTCAAGGATCAAGGCCATCGGCTATGCGGCCAAGCACTGCTTCAGTCATTTGAAGCCTTTTGAGTTCGAGCGCGCCGGCGCTGGTGAAAAGGAGGTGGAAATCCAGGTCCTGTATTGTGGTGTGTGTCACTCGGACATCCACCAGGTCAGGAACGAATGGAACAACACTGTGTATCCGTGCATGCCCGGCCATGAGGTCATCGGCCGGGTCACAGCGCTGGGCAGCGGCGTCACCCGTCACAAGATCGGTGATCTGGTGGGCGTGGGCTGCATGATCGACAGTTGCGGCCAGTGCGAGGCGTGCCGAGGCGGGGCGGAAAACTACTGCGAGTCGCCCAATGGCTGGCTGGCCACGTACAACGGCCCGATGATTCCCCCGCAGAAGGCCGCGGGACACGCCAACATCTATGGGCGTGAGAATACCTTTGGCGGCTATTCGAACGTCCTGGTGGTGAAGCAGGATTTTGTACTGAAGATTCCCTCCGCCCTGGATGCAGACGCGGCGGCGCCCATTCTCTGTGCGGGTGTCACGACATACTCACCGTTGAAGCGTTGGGATGTGAAACCCGGCAAGCACGTCGGGATCGTGGGTTTCGGCGGCTTGGGGAACATCGGTGCGAAGCTCGCCAAGGCGATGGGCGCACATGTGACGATCTTCACGCACACCGAGCAGAAGGTCGAAGAAGCGACGCAACTGGGATTTACCGCCATTCTGGAGCGCGATGAGAAGGCCTTGTGTGCCGCAGCCTCGAGCTTCGACTTCATCCTGTCCACGATCCCCGAAAAACACGACATCAATCCCTATATCGCGCTGCTGAAGCGCGACTCGACCATCTGCGTGGTCGGATGCCTGGAGCCTCTCGAGCCGGTCGACAACACGCAAGTCGTCACGCACCGCAAAGGCATTGCGGGATCCTTGATCGGCAGCATCAAGGAAACCCAGGAAGTGCTGCAGTTCTGTGCCGAACATGCCGTCGCCCCGGATATCCAGGTCATCCGCATCGATGAATTGAACGATGCCTACCACCGGGTGAAAAGGGGCGACGTCCGCTATCGGTATGTGATCGATATGTCCTCGTTGCACAGCTCCAGCGCCTGAGCCCGCACTCAGTGCCCTGCGGTCACCGGCTCTGCCGTGACACCTTCGGCGCTGCGCGCGCTCTCATAGCGCCTGCCCAGCACCCAGGCGATGGGGAACCATATCAGCGACACCCCTATCCCCAGGATGGCCAGGCCGATGTCGCCAAAGCCATTCAGCACGCCGACGCTGACAAAAGAGGCGACCAGGTCACCGCCCCGATAGACCACCGTGTCGATGACATTCTTGGCCTTGTACTTGCTTTCCTGGTCCACAACCGTGAACAGCATTTCGCGGGTGGGCTTGGCGACGGCGTATTCGGCCACGCGACGCACAACCTGCAGACTGCCCAGGATTATCAGGATCGGCGAGAAGGCAATCGCCAGGAACGCAAACACCATGATGATCGGGTTGAGCAGCAGACCCACCGTGACACCGAAACGCTTGATGATGCGCCCGGTACCGACCAGCTGGATGAGCACCGCCAGACTGTTCACTGCGAGCTCAATCAGCGCATAGGCCTGAGTGCGCGCATTGTGATCTTTGAAGGCCTTGGTGATCAGATCCCCGAGCTGCGTGTAGACAATGGTGGAGATCGACGTCATCAGAAAGAGGAAGCCGGCGATCAGCATCAGGTACGGCGACTTCAACAACAGGATGAAACCGTCGAGAGGATTCCCACCGCCGAGACGATGATTGATGGTCGTACGCTGCGCTTCGCTGCCCGAGGTGGCCACCAGCTTGTCGCGTTCATGGGCCAGCAGCTTTACCAGAAGTGCCGTGATCACAAAACCCCCGGCGGAAATCAACATCAGACCAT
>DASXFV010000064.1:0-62244 GCA_036489445.1 Steroidobacteraceae bacterium
GAGTGGAATGCGAGCGGCGGCATCCAGTACGGCCTTTTGCTCCCGGGCGGGACCATTACCCCGCGATTGGACTGGCGCTATCAGGGCTACCAGACGAATGGCCCGGAAAACGTGTACCAGATCGCGCAGTGGCGCGTGCCCGGCTACAGCCTGTTCAATGCCCGTCTCACCTACGCGCCGACCGGAGCCAAGTGGAACGTGTCGCTGGAGGCTCAGAACCTGTTCAACAAGTTCTACTGGCAGCAGCTGGGGTCGCCCGTGTCGCTGGCCGCCGGCACGCTCGATCCGAGTGCCAGCAATCTCTCACCGGCGGTGGCGCAGGTGGGTACGCCGGGCCTGCCCCGGGAGTGGATGGTCAGCATCAGTACGACCTTCTGAGGGCTTGAAGAATCGCGCCCTGATCAGCCTCACGGCCGGTCAGGGCGCTGCTGGGCACGCCGCCTAGCGCTGCCTGCGCGGGTGCAGGAAATCCGGCTGCCAGTCTTCCTGTGCGCGCGCAATCACGTAAGCGTGAATCTCGTTTACCTGTTCCGGCGTGAGCACATCCTTGAAGGGGGCCATACCGGCCGCCTTGAGCTTGCCGCCGAGCACAATGTCATCGAACTGCGCGTGTAGTTCCGGCGTCAGGTGTCGCAGATCCTTCCTGTCACTTCCCACGGCGTTCTGCCCGTGACAGACGGCGCAATTGGCGCTGTACAGGCCGGCACCGGTGTCCACGGCCTGCTGTGACTGGGTTGCAGCAGGGGGTTCAGGGATCGACACCGCAAGGGGCGCCGGCGGCAGCGTCACACCCTTGGCGTCCAACGTGAACACCAGCAGACGCGCTGGAGCCACTGAGAAAGTCTTACCGCCCGCGTCCAGGCCGTGCACGATGGCGCTGTTCCAGCCAGCATTGACGGCGATGTACTGGCGACCATTCACGCTATAGCTGATGGGACCTGCCACGGGTACGGAACCCACGGGCAGCTCCCAGAGCTTCTTGCCGTTATCCGCGCGATAGATGGCGAAGGTGCGATCGATGGTGCCCTCGATCAGCAGGTTGCCGGCCATCGCCAGCGTGCCGCCATTGCCCGGATGCGAGTCGGGAATACGAAAGGCCTCCTGCTGACGCACGGGGTCCCAGGCGAGCATATAGCCCTTATCGCGTGCCTCCGCTTCCTTGTTCAGCTGCTGGCGCAGCTGCGGATCATTGCTGTAGCCAGCGCCGAGGGTGCTGCGTCCGAGCTGGAATTTGAATTGCCCGGGCGGCAGTTCCGACATGACCACCCACTGCTCCATGGTTGGGATATAGACCAGCCCGGTCAGCGGGCTGTATGACATGGGATTCCAGTTGTGGCCACCGCCCGAGCTGGGCGTCATCAGATGCGGCGTCTCGGTAACGCGCGCACCCGGATCCAGGACCGGCCGCCCGGTCTTCATATCGATCCGATGCGCCCAGGTGCTCGGCACGTACGGCTTCGCCGACAGCAGCTTGCCGGTAACACGATCCAGGACATAGAAAAACCCGTCCTTGGGGGCGTGCATGATGACCTGCCGCTTCTTACCGTGCAGCGTCAGATCGGCCAGCATCAGCGGCGCCGTGCAGTCGTAGTCCCACTCCTCGCCCGGGACTTCCTGGTAATGCCAGACGTAATGGCCAGTCTTCGCATTCACCGCGACAATGGAGCACAGAAATAGATTGTCCCCCCCTCCCGGACTGCGGAAGTCCTCGGGATGCGGCGAGCCGTTGCCGGTGCCGAAGTACACCAGGTCGAGCTTCGGATCGTAGACGATGGTGTCCCAGTCATTGCCACCGCCACCGACCTTCCACCACTCGCCGGTCCAGGTCTTCGCGGCCATCGACATCACCGAGTCGGAAGCGGCCCCTTCGGGCATCTTCGCCGGATCCCCCGGTACGATGTAGAACTTCCAGGTCTGCTTACCGGTCTCGGCGTCATAGGCGCAGATGTACCCGCGTGCACCAAAATCACCACCGCCATTACCAATGACGACCTGGCCATCGGCAATTCGCGGCGCACCCGTGATCGATAGCGGCTGGCCGGGATCCAGGGTCTGCGCGGTCCATAGCGGTTTGCCGGTCCTGGCATCCAGCGCGATCAGTCGGCCATCCAGGGCAGCGATGTAAATCTTGCCCTTCCAGGCCGCCAGTCCCCGACTGACCGGGCCGCAGCAGGCCAGGCGTCCCCATTCCAGTGGAACCTTCGGATCATAGGTCCACAGGACCTTGCCATTGGTGGCGTTGTAGGCAGTGGTGATGTCCCACGCAGACACGTTGTACAGCACACCGTCGATTTCCAGCGGCGTGGCGTCCACACCGCGATAGGTATTCAGCTCCGCATACCAGGTCAGACCCAGCCGGCCGACGTTCTGATCATTGATCTGCTTGAGCGGGCTGAAGCGCTGCTCGCTCCAGGTGCGGCCTGCAGACATCCACTGGCCGGGATCGGAATCGGCGTCGGCCAGGCGCTGTTGGTCCACTGCTGCGGGACTTGAGTAATGGCCGGCAGGCGGGGCTGCGGCCTGGGCGTGCACTCCGGTAAGCGCGCATACCGCGACCGTGACTCCCACAGTGCGCAGTACTAATTCAAGCTTCATTTTTTCCCTTGCCCTTGCGCGCAATATCCAACGCGAATACTGCCATATTCGGCATTATCGTACGAAGCTGCCACAGCAAAGGGATCTGCTATGAATCGACGGAACTTTATCCGCTCCATGCCGGCCGCGACAGCCGGCGTGGCACTGGCCCGCTGGGTCGGTGCCGCCGAACCCGCCCGCTCCGCCGCAGCCTCCCCTGGGGTGGATCCCGTTGCGGAGTTGGCGATAGTGCCGCTGGCAAACGGCCTGTCCGTCGTGACGGGCGGCGGGGGCAATGTCACCGTTTTTCACTCACCGGAGGGTGTGCTGCTGGTCGATGGGGGATCCGTGGAGCGCGCCGCACAGGTGCTGAAGCTGGTGAAGGCGCATACGGGCGCAACCAAGATCCACACTCTTTTCAATACCCACTGGCATTGGGACCAGACCGGTTCCAATCGCATGCTGGGCCCTCAGGCGACGCGCATCATCGCGCACGAAAACACCAAACTCTGGCTCGGCACCCAAATCTTCTCCAAATGGCAGCAGCGGCTCTACCCGCCCCTGCCCCGTGACGCCCGCCCCAATCAGACCTTCTATACCAGCGGTTCACTTACCTTTGGCGGCGAGCACATCGACTATGGCTACCTGCCACAGGCCCATACGGACGGTGATCTGTATGTATTCTTCCGCAATGCCAATGTACTGGTCGCGGGTGATGTGGTCGCGGTGGGTAGCTATCCCATTCTTGATTACTCGACCAATGGTTGGATTGGCGGCATGCTCGAGGCTACCAAAACTTTGCTCGGCTTATGTGACCGGGCCACCCGGATCGTACCGGGCTTTGGGGCCCTCCAGACGCGCTTGGATCTCGAGGCGGAGCGCGACATGCTGGCAACCATGAAAGTGCGCCTATCGCAGCTGTTGGCCAAGGGCATGAGCGTCCCGGATATGCTGGCCGCCGCGCCCAGCCGCGAGTTCGACGCTCACTGGGGCGATCCAACGCTGTTCATCGCCAATGCCTGGGCCGGCCTGGTGCCACGCGCCCGGGAACTCGGGGTCAATATCGTCTGAGCGTCAGTTGCGGGCGGTCGGCTGTGCGGCGTTCGCCATCAGCTGCCGCAACAGCGCAGCGGTTTCCGGATGGGCCTCCGCGCTGGCACGGCCGGAAGCGCTGGCGCTGCCCATGGCCACATCCGCCGCAGTGTGTCCGCGCACATCCTTGGCCAGCAAATTTGCATGGTGATCTGCCAGCGTCTTGACCAAATCATTCCAACCCCAGCTCGCCGCACCATGCAGCGCGGTCTGACCGGTGTGATCGGCAGCATTGATATTCGCGCCTTGCGCAAGCAGGACCTGCACGACTGCAATCGCCTGGGACTGGGTCTTGTACCGACCCCGAGTGTCGAGCGCCGAAGAGCCGACACCGGAGGCCGCAAGCAAGGGGCTGATGCCCGTGGCCGTCGCGAGATCGACGTTCGCCCCATGGGCCAGGAGCAGCTGAATGGCCGGCAGATCCCCACCCTTGGCGGCGCGCAGCAGCGGGGTGGCGCCCACGGTCAGCAGGCCATCCGCGCCGCGATCATCCCGCAGCGATCGGTACGGCGGAAAGAGCTTCAGTTGGAGATTCGCATTCGCGCCAGCGTCCAGCAGGATCTTGATGAGCTGCAGGCTGCTGACCTGATCCAGCGAGGGCCGGTCGGCCCTGCCACCCACCGGCACCACATCGAGGTCCACGGCCTCGTACAACGCTGAACGGCCCCAGGTGTCCCATTTATCGATATCGACGCCGCGTTTGACCAGGAAGGCTGCAATGTCGAAGTGGAAGTTGAGTACCGACTCCAGCAGCGGACTCACCCCGTCCGGATCATTTAGGTTCGGGTCCGCGCCCGCCTTGACCAGCAGTTGCACGCACTCCAGGCAGCCCGACCTGGCGGCAAACAGCAGGGGTGTGAAGCCCCCCGAGGGGCGCGCCTGCATGCGCGGCTCGGCGGTCACCTGTCGTGGCCAATCATTGACCAGGGAGCGAGTGTCCACCGCCGCGCCGTGCTTGAGCAGCAGGCGCACCATGGCGGGTTGCTGTTCGGCTGCGGCCCACATCAGAGCGGTCTGATCACGCCACTGCTCACGCGCGTTGACCTGGGCGCCGTGACTGATCAGCAGCCCAGCCGCCTCCACATTGCTGGTGCGCGCCAGGATCATGAGAGCGGTCTGCCCATCCGCATTGGCGGAGTCCACATCAGCGCCGGCAGCCAGGAGCGCACGCAATATTTTCCCATCCCCAAGCACCGCAGCTTCGGACATCGGCGTGGCACCGTAGTGATTGCGCGCATTGGCATTGGCGCCCACGGACAGCAATCGGATCACCAGATCGGCCTCGCCGTAATGTACCGCCCAGTGCAGGGCGCTGGTACCATCGGCGGTGCGCTGATTGACGTCCGGGGCCGGATGCGCGGCCAGTAACGCGCGCGCCGTGGCCATATCTTTGTCGCGCACCGCCAGGACCAACGGCGCCGGATTCTCGATGGGCTCGACGACGGTATCCGCGTGACCTGCAACGCCGGCCCATGCGCCGGCCAGAGCAAGCACCAGCGCAGCCGACATCCGCCATCGGGTCATGTGCTTAGATCTGTGCAATGGCACCGGTGCTGTCGCCTACTGCGTCGATGGATACACCGGTTCGCTGCAGCATGGTCAGCAGCACATTGGCCAGGGGCGTGCGCTGAGCAAAATTGATGTGCTGGCCTCCCTTGACGCGACCGCAGGCCTTGCCCAACAGCGTGGTCGGCAGCGGATACTGGTTGTGAGCATTGCTGTTGCTCATGTTGCTGCCGTACAGCAGCAGCGAGTGATCCAACATGCTGCCGTCGCCATCTGGCATATTCTGGAGTTTGCCGACGAAGCGCGCGAATGCCTGAGTGTGGTAGCGCTGGATCCTGGACAGTCGCTCCTTCTTGGCCTCGTCATTGCCATGATGGGACAGCGCGTGGAAGGCATCGGGCACACCTATGAAGGGATAGGTCTGATCGCTCACCTCGGCAGCGATCATAAAGCTCTGGATGCGCGTCAGATTGCCCTGGTAGGCCAGTGCCATGAGGTCGAACATCAGGTTCAGGTGTTCCTCAAAATTATCCGACGTGGCGCCCGGCACCTCCGGCAACTGCAGCTGCGCGAGGTCGCCTTGTGCCGCGTTGCGCGTGCGCCGCTCGATTTCGCGCACGCTCTCCATATAGTCACTGAGTGCTGCCCGGTCCTGCGCTCCCAGGGTCCGACTCAGGGAACTGGTCTCCGCGGCAATCATGTCCAGGATGCTGGTCGTCTGTTGGCTCAGGAAGCGCCGCTCCTGTGGGGAATCACCCTGCCCGAACAGGCGTAGAAACAGCTGGCGCGGATTGCTCTCGATGGGTAACGGGGTCGAGGGCGTGGAGAACGACAGTGTGCCGGAATAGGTGCAGCCGAAACCGCGCTCGCAGGCGCTGCCCACGCCGTGTCCCTGGGCGGTGGCGACCTCAAGCGAGGGATAGGGGGTCTCCTGACCGATATGCTGGGCGGCGATCTGGTCGACGGTCGCCGCCATGTTTGGCGCGAGGGTCTCCTGGGGGTGCACACAGGACAGCCACGTGGCCGGCACCAGGGCATGCACCGCGCGGCTCTCGCCGGGTTTGTTGCCGATGTTGCTGATCACCGTCAGCTGGTCGCGATACGGCGCGAGCGGCTCGAGGATGGGACTCATGGCGAAGTCACGCCCGGTCGTCGTCGGAGTCCACTTTTCCATGACGGCGCCGTGGGGGAAGTAGAAGAAACCCAGTCGCGGCTTGGGCGCGGCCGCCGTGGCTGCCAGCGCCGTGGCAGCCGGAATCATGGCATCCAGCAGTGGTAGCGCCAGGGTGACCCCCGCGCCACGCAGAACAGTGCGCCGCGACAGATGCTTGCGGGTGATGAATGTCATGGTGCGCTCCGTGAATTCTGACTGGTCAGCGACGCCTGCTTGATATCCGTCGGTTTGGCAGGTGGCAGTTCTCGCATTTCAAAGGCGTCGCTTGCCACGATACCCGCAACGATGGCCTCGAAACGGTAGTGGTCTGCAGCGGCCCGGTGCACGATGGCCCGGACGGTCGGCATATCCGGGTACGTCACCGCCCTGCCCAGCGCAAAGGTCATGAGCTTTTCTGTGAGAGTCTGCACAAACTGGTCGGGCCGCCTGAGCAGCGCCTGGCGCAGCTGCGCGGGGCTTGCGACATGCGTGCCGTCGGCCAATTGACCGTGAGAATCGATGGCGCTGCCGGCGTCGCGATCCTGGTCGCGCCAGCTGCCGACCACGTCATAGTTCTCCAGCGCGAACCCCAACGGATCCATCACGCCATGGCAGGCATTGCAGGAAGGATTCTGGCGATGACGCTCCAGACGCACGCGTACGGTTTCGGCCGCCTTGCCGGGCTCCGTTTCCTTGAGCGCGGCCACGCCAGGCGGCGGTGCCTCGGGCGGCGTTCCCGTGATGTTCTCCAGGATATAGGCCCCGCGCAGCACCGGGGCCGTGCGATTGCCATAGGAAGTCGCCATGAGCACCGCGCCCTTGCCCAGCAGACCGAAGCGGTTCGGATCTGTCAGACGCACTTCGCGGAACTGATCGCCGAGAATATTCGGCACGCCGTAGTGCCGGGCCAGCGTTTCATTCAAAAAGGTGTGGTCCGAACCCAGCAGGTCGAGCACGCTGCGGTCCGAGCGCAGCACGCTGTCCAGGAACAGCCGCATTTCCTCGCGGAACGCCGCCCGCAGATCGGGCGTGAAGTCCGGATACAGCACCGGATCCGGCTCGATGACGTCGATCTTCGGAATATTCAGCCACTGGAACGCAAAATTGGTGACCAGCGATCGGGAGCGCGGATCGAGCAGCATGCGGTGGATCTGCGCATCCAGGATCACCGGTGCGTGCAGCGTCCCGGCGGCAGCCAGGTCGATCAGCTGTTGGTCCGGACCCTCACTCCACAGGAAGAATGACAGGCGTGAGGCCAGTTGCATATCATTGAGGCGATAGACCGTACCCGGGTCAATGCCCTCGGGGGCGGGTTCGGCGCGGAACAGGAACTTGGTGCTCGAGAGGATGGAGGTCAGCCCGCTCTCAATCCCCGCCTCGAAATCCCCGACCTGCCGGCCCATTGCATAGAAGCGCATGGGCGGCTCCAGATCCGCGGCCGTGAGCGGCCGGCGGAAGGCCTGGGAGGCAAGATTTCCGAGGATGCGCCGAGCGCAAGGCTCCTCTTCGGCTGCCGAGGCGGGGTGACAGATAAAGATCCGCCGGCGACTTTCGGTATCCCCCACCCCGGTCACGTTGAAAGGGCCTGAGACATCGAATCCCGGAATGGTCGGATAGCGCTCCATTTCCGGCAGCTCGGCGATTGGCTGCAGCGGGGAATCTGATTCAGCGTAGGAACGTTCCACGAAGGCGACCCCCACCTGGTGCGGGCCGGCCTTGATGTGCACGCGAATATGATTGAACCGGTTCTGCAGTTCGTCGGCCGCCGCGGCCTGACGCTGATCGACGGCCTTCTGGTCATCAGGACCACCCACCGTTGCCTCGAATACCGGCACGTCATCAATTGTCATGACGACAGTATGGGGTGCATCGATCTTTGTGATGTAGCCAGCGCCGCCAAAGTAGAAGTCGCGGATATTGAAATTGTATTCACCGTCCGCCGGAAAATAATGCGTCACCAACATGCCGCCGCGGGTGCCGAGCGGCAGGCCTTCCTGGTGTTCCAGCTGCAGGCCGGCACCGGCGCGATAGGCACGACTGCTGGGCTTGGCGCTCACGCGGCCGATGGCCTGACGGCTGATATTGCGCGCCGCGGTGATGAATTCATCCAGGAAGGTGGGTGAGGTCCGCAGCACCGCCGCGATATTGTCGAAACCATCGCTCGACACGTCATTGGGCAGCGCCGTTGCCGGATCGATGTCCAGTGCGAGGATGCGCTTGATCTCCCGCGCGTACTCCGTACGGTTCAGACGGTGCAGCGATACATTGCCCGGGTCCGCGGGCGGCGCATGGTCCAGCGAGTTCTCCAGAAAGCCGACAAAGGAGTCGATGGTGGGCTGGTCAGGCTGCGCGGCACCCGGGGGCGGCATCAGCCGGCCGCGCAGTTTGCGCACCACTTTTTCCCACACTTCTGCGTTGGCCGGAATATTGTCGGTGGCCATGGTGTCGAAGGCGATGCCACCGGCCCAGTCCTCACTGTTGTGGCACTTCGAGCAACGGCCCAGCAGGGCGAAGTTGCCACCGGGATGGAATGCATGCGGCGCGGAGGTACCCGCATCCACCGCCGCGCAGACGCTGGTCAGCCCGAGCAAAATCAGGGCGCCACATAGCAAACGGGGCAACGTCATCATCGCCTCATGAGAATATCACGGGGGCGTGGCCAGCATATTGATGCTGGATTTCACGGTATTGACGTGCTCGCGCATCAGCCACTCGGCGCGCACGCTCTGGCCAGCTTCCAGAGCATCGCGGATCGAATGGTGTTGCAGATGGGCAAAGTACAGAGCCTCGAACATCGCCTGCAGATCCGTCGCATCAAAGGCGATGGCACCGGCGCTGGCAAATGGAATGCAGTCGTTGCTCGCCAGGGCACCGGCAATGATGGGGCTGTCGGCCGCGGCAAGCAGTGCGGCGTGAAACCGGCTGTTCATGGCACCATAGGTGGCCTCGTCGGTATCAACCAAGTGCCGTTTGCGGAAGATCTGATCACCTTCTTCCAGGCAGTCCCGCAATTCCTGCAGCAACTTCGCGGATGCGCCCCGCTCGGCGATGCGCCGCACTGCAAAGCCTTCCAAGACGCCGCGCAGATCAATGGCGTCCAGAATGTCGTTGCGCGTGAAGGTGCGCACCAGGTAGCCACGGGTACCGGACTCCACCAGCAGGCCTTCGCGAGCCAGCACGGGCAACGCCTGGCGCACCGGCATCCGGGACATGCCCAGCAGTGCCGCCAGCATGACTTCCGTGACCCGCTGCCCAGGCTTGAGGCGTCCACGCAGGATCATTTCCCGGACCTTGAGGGTGGCGCGCGCCAGCTGGGTATCCATGACTCTCCTTGGGAAGCCTGCGAGCCGGATCCTGCGGTATTGGATCCCAAAACATCAATCTCAGGCCCATTGTCCCCCAAAATGGGACTACAGGGGCCGAAAATGCGCCTATTCCGGTCCAAATCGGTGCCAGCCTTGACAGCATTGGATCCCAAGTCTCAAGATCGCGGCCCCAACGGCTACCCAAGATTTCGGCCCCCAAGGAACCAGACCATGACCATCAAGAGCCTCGAAGATCTCCTGCAGTCGGTGAAGTCACCGGTGGACCTGCTGCGCAATTCGCAGTCCGGCCCCAATGTTTATCCCGTCGTGCCGCCCGAGTACACCAACTGGCGAGACGAGCAGCGCGCCTGGCAGGAGACCTGCGTGCTCTTCAATCAGTCCTACCACATGACTGACATGTATGTGGAAGGCCCGGACGCCCTGAAGCTCCTGAGCAATCTGGGTATCAACAGTTTCAAGGGCTTTGAGCCGAACAAGGCCAAGCAGTTTGTCCCGTGTAACTATGATGGTTATGTCATCGGCGATGTGGTGCTGACTTACCTGAGCCGTGACCGCCTGAATCTGATCGGCCGTCCATCCGTGCACAACTGGGTGCAGTTCCACGCCGAGACCGGTGGCTACGATGTCTCCTGCGAGCGCGACGAGCGCACCGTGGCCCGCCCGGGTCCGGTCATCCGCCGCACCTATCGGTTCCAGATCCAGGGCCCGAATGCCATGAAGACCATGCACAAGGTCTTGGGCAAGGCGCCCCCGGAACTGAAGTTCTTCAACATGACTCAGATCACCATCGCCGGTCACCGCGTCAATGCCCTGCGCCATGGCATGGCCGGCCAGCCCGGTTTTGAGCTGTTCGGGCCCTGGGAACATGGTGAGGAAGTGCGCCAGGCCCTGATCGAGGCCGGCAAGGAATTCGGCATGCATCTGGTGGGTGCCCGCGCCTACTCATCGAACACCCTGGAGTCGGGCTGGGTTCCCTCCCCAATGCCGGCCGTGTACTCGGGCGAGAAGATGAAGGCCTTCCGCCAGTGGTTGCCGGCAGACAGCTACGAGGGCAAAGCCTCGCTCGGTGGCAGCTTCATTTCCAAGAACATCGAAGATTATTACCTGACCCCATTCGACATTGGCTACGGCGCATTCGTGAAGTTCGATCACGACTTCATTGGTCGCGAGGCGCTCGAGAAACTCGCGGCAAAGTCCCCCCGCCGCACCAAAGTCACGCTGGCCCTCAACGACGAGGACGTTGCCAAGGTCATCGCTTCCATGTACGGCAACAAGGGCAAGGATCGCTTTAAGTACTTCGATTACCCGTCATCGGTGTACTCGACCCTGCCGTATGATGCGGTCTCGTTCGAAGGCCGTCCGGTTGGTATTTCGACCTGGATCGGCTACAGCTCAAATGAGCGCAAGCACCTGACGCTGGCGATGCTCGACACCGAGCATGCCAAGCATGGCCACGAGGTCAAGCTGCTGTGGGGCGAGCCGGACGGGGGCACCAGGAAGCCCACCGTCGAGCGCCATATCCAGACCGAGATCCGTGCCATCGTCAGCCCGGTCCCCTACTCTGAAGTGGCGCGCATTTCGTACGCCCCGCCGGGCTGGCGCACGAAAGAAGCTTGACCGTCTCGCCTGACCCCACAGGATGGCGGGCCTTTTTCTTACCTGCAGGTGTAATCCCAAGCTGACATGAAGGGTGCCCCCGTGGCGATGGACGCGGCCCTGAGTAAGATGGAAGGTCAACGCAACCCATCATCACTACCGGAGGGTTCAACCCATGGGCGCGACGTCGCACAGACCACCGAAAAGCAAGCCCCCGACGGACCGTCCCGGTCCGGTTGATGGCGTGACCCCCGATCGCCCGGCGCCCAAATCGCTCGATGATCGGCTCGACGAGGCTCTTGAGGAGACCTTTCCCGCCAGCGACCCACCCGCAGTGCATTCATATCGGCGGCCTAACTGACGCGGCCTTGGGGGGCACTCCTACACCCGCCGCGCCCAACAAGGACCATCGTCTACCCAGCTGGCGCTTTAACTTCGCTGGCGACGCACCGAAAACCACAGGAGCGACAAATGGGTATCAACAAGGACCAAGTTGACGGCCGCGTCAAAGAGGCGGCAGGGAAGGTTCAGGAAACGGCAGGCAAAGCCGCAGGCAATCTGGGCACGCAGGCAAAGGGTCTGGGCAAACAGGCTACTGGCGCCACACAAGCCAAGTACGGTGATGCCAAGGAGACCGTCAAGGACCATTCCAAGGACGCTGGCAAGCGCCCCTAGACAGGCATCGGCGAGCCCCATTCACTGATGACGGTGAATGGGGCTTTGGAGTGCTCGCGAACCGCCCATTGGCTTGCCAGACGCCATGCATGACCTCACCACGTGGCAACGGGATCTGCTGACGATCCTGAAACCCGATGAGCCCATCGGCGCATTCATCTACTTTGTGCTGTTCGTCATCGTCGCGCTGCTGCTCTCGCGCGGTCTGCGCTCCGCCGTGCATGCGGCGTTGTCGAAAGAACGGCATATCGATCGCACCGCTATCAGCTTCATGCAGCAGATCGGCACCGCGCTGATCTGGGTCATCATGATCATTCTCTATGCGCACCTGATCCCCCAGCTGCGCGCGCTGGGCACAGCGCTGCTGGCCGGCGCCGGCGTCGCCTCCGTGGTCATCGGACTGGCCGCGCAAAGCACGCTGGGAAATCTGGTCGCCGGCGTCTCCATGACCATCTACAGGCCGTTTCGGCTCGGGGATCTTCTGCAGGTGGGCGCCCCCACCGGTACTGAAATCGGCGTCGTGGACCATATCTCCCTCGGCTATACGACGCTGCGCGTCCAGGATGGCCGATATGTGGTGCTGCCGAACAGTGTTGCGGCAAGCCAGGTCGCGATCAATCTGAGTCCGGCAACGGGCCGTTGGCCCGTTGCCATCACCATTCGTTTGAGCCGCGATGCAGATCTGGAGGCGGCCAGCAAACTCGCGCGCGCGGCCGCTGCGGAGGTGATTGGTGACACGGCCGTCACCAGTTGCTGGGTGACGCGAGTGGATGCAACCGAGGCACAGCTGGATTTGCGCTTCCAGGCCGCAGATGCCGTCCGACGGGATTCGCAGCGCTCCGCGGTGATCCTGCATCTTGACAGGCGCTTCACCGCGCTGGGGCAAGGTACTGCCACTGCGCAGCGCCCGACATTCGCCTGATGCCCGGTACTATACTTGGCGGTACGCGGCGAGCTGCGCGCGACAATGAAAAAAATGGGGGGGGAATCAAAAATGAAAGTTCTGGTGCAGGCCTTTGCCGTGGTGGCAGACTCGGTCGATCTGAGCGTTCTGGGAAAGTAGCGCAGGTTGTCTCATGCTGGCGCTGGAACACATCTCCAAAACCTTCAGTGGCAAGCTGGTGCTCTGCGATGTCAGCCTGACCGTTCCGACCGGCGCCACCCATGCGTTGATTGGCTCAAGCGGGTCGGGCAAGACGACTCTCCTGCGGATCGCACTGCGTCTGATCGGGCTGGATCACGGTACGGTGAAGATCAATGACCAGCCGCTAGCCGTCTTTGGTCCGGAAGCCTGGGCCGATCAGATGGGTTATGTTCCCCAGGAAGGGGGACTGTTTCCGCATCTGACCGGCCGGCAGAATGTCACGCTCATCGCGCGGCTGCGCGGCTGGACAGCGCAGCGCATTCAAACCCGTTTAACCGAGCTGCAGCAGCTGGTGGCGATCGAGTCGTCAGTGCTGCAGCGCTACCCGCATCAGATGAGCGGCGGCCAGAAACAGCGCGTGGCGATCATGCGCGCCGTGATGCTCGATCCGGCAGTGATGCTGCTCGATGAACCAATGGCGGCGCTGGATCCGCTGATCCGGAGCACTCTGCAGCAAGAACTGAAGGCGATATTTCACCGGCTTGGCAAGACCGTGCTCATCGTGACGCATGATCTGGGCGAGGCGGTCTTTCTGGCCGAGCGGGTCACCCTGCTGAGTGATGGCAAGGTGGTGCAGACGGGGACCTATCGCGATCTCGTCCTCACTCCGGCGGACACGTTTGTCACCTCGTTCATCAAGGCACAGCGCATATTGCCCGACGCTTCGAGTCTGCAATGAGGGCGTGCCTCTGGCTGGGGGTGGTCTGTGGCGCCCTGCTCGCTTCCTCCGCAGTCGCGGCCGACGGCATCGTGGTCGGCTCGAAGATCTTCACCGAAGGGTATGTCCTGGGGGAACTCGCCGCGCAGACGATCGAGGCATCCAAGCCACCAGTGCCTGTGATCCGCAAGCTCGGCATGGGCAGTACAGGGATTCTGTTTGCGTCACTGCACAGCGGCGCCATTGATGTGTACCCGGATTACACCGGTACGCTGGCCGAGGCCATCCTCAAGACACCTCAATTCAGATCCATTGCGGCCATCCATAGCGCCCTGCTGAAGATGGGAATCGTGATTTCCGAGCCGCTGGGGTTCAGCAACACCTATGCCCTTGCGGTGCGCGAAGACTTTGCCCAGCAAAACGGGCTGCACACCATCAGTGATCTCGCGCGTGTGCACGCTTCGATCAGGGCGGGCTTCAGCTACGAGTTCATGGACCGCCAGGACGGCTATGCGGGACTTGCCGAGCGCTATCGGCTCCAATTCGACCCCGCGCACGTGAACCGCATGGAACACAGCCTGACCTACCAGGCGATCGACCAGCGGGCGGTGGATGTCATCGATGTGTACTCCACCGATGCAAAAGTCAGGAAGTTCAATTTACGAGTGCTCGAGGACAATCTGGGGTATTTCCCGAGCTATCAGGCCGTGTGGGTCGCCCGGGCGGCATTCGTCGAGCGCTACCCGGCACAATGGCGCGCGCTTCGACAGTGGGAGGGGCGGATCGATCAGACCACGATGCAGACTCTGAATGCCGAGGTCGATCTCGACAAACGCAGCGTGGCGCAGGTCGCGGCGCAACTGCGCGGGTCCAGGGTCGAGACGCCAACCCTGGCGGCTCAGATTGGCCGCAGGACGCTCGAGCACCTGTGGCTCGTGGGCCTGTCTTTGGCCTTCTCCGTGTTTGTCGGAGTGCCACTGGGAATTCTGGCCGTCAGGCACCGGCTGACGGGCCAGATCATCCTGACGTTCAGCGCCGTGACGCAAACCATCCCGTCACTGGCGCTGCTGTGCTTTCTGATTCCGGTATTTGGTGTCGGCGCAAAGCCGGCCCTGGCGGCCCTCTGTCTTTACAGTCTGTTGCCCGTAGTCCTCAATACCTTCACCGGCATCCGTAGCATTGATCCGCGCCACCTGGAGAATGCCCGGGCCTTTGGACTCACCCCGCGGCAAGTCCTCCTGCGCATCGTGTTGCCCCTCGCGAGTCCGTCCTTGCTGACGGGTATCCGAACGGCGACCATTGTCAGCATCGGCACGGCCACCCTGGCGGCACTGGTGGGAGCCGGGGGTTATGGGGTGCCGATCGTGTCCGGGCTATCCTTGAATGATGTGCCAACTATTCTGACCGGCGCCATTCCTGCAGCCGTCATGGCATTGCTTGCCCACGCCGGGTTTGATCTGCTGGGGAAAATCCTCATCCCTGCCGGGCTGCAGAGCGCCTGAGAGACCGCGCCCTACGCTAGATCAAGCCGAAAATCGCAAATTGGCGTTGGCGGTCGGTCCACAGGCGCTGCGTATGCCAGCCGTGGTGCCGCGCAAACTCGGAGAACGCCCGGATTTCGTACTTCCGCGAGCTCTCGGTGTGGATGGTTTCCCCGCGGCGGAAGGCGAATCCCTTGCCGGCGATCGCGATCACCTGATCGTTGGCGCTCTCCAGATGCATTTCAACCGCGCAGTCCGCTTCGTTCCAGCGGGCAAGGTGCCGGAACTGTGCCGCAGCAAACTGACCCTCCAATTCGCGGTTAATCCTCACCAGGATGTTGCGGTTGAACGCAGCCGTCACACCGGCGCTGTCGTCATAGGCAGGCAGCAGGATGGCCAGATCCTTCTTCAGATCCACACCGATGATGGCCGCCCCCTGGGGCCCGACCTGGCGGCGCATTCTCTGCAGCAGCAATCCTGCGTCCTTGGCATTCAGATTGCCGATGGTCGAACCCGGGAAAAAAGCCACACGCCGCCCGTCACCCACGACGCCGGGCGGTAATGAAAATTCGGCCGTGAAGTCCGCTACCACCGGATTGACGCTGAGGTTCAAGAAGCGTTGCCGGAAGCGTTCGGCAGTCAGGTCGAGAAAGCCGGCCGCAATATCGATCGGTATGTAGGAACGGGGATGCTCCATTTCACCGACTACGATTTCAGTCTTGATTCCCGCCCCGGCGCCGTATTCCAGCAGGTTCGCGTGCGGGCCACAAAAGTCGGAGATGTCCGCAGCGTGTTCGGTGAGGATGGCCGTCTCAGTGCGCGTGGGATAGTACTCCGGCAGTGTCGTGATCTGCTCAAAGAGCTCGCAGCCGCGTGGGTCGTACAACCAGCGGCTGGGCAGCGTCTTTTGCCATTTACTCAAGCCCTGCAGGACATCAATCCTGAACGCGTCCAGTTGGTCATCTCGTTTGACGGCTACATCCATGATCTAGGCGTCCTCCGCAAGTCGAACACCCGAGAATTGCCAGCGGGCGTCAGGTCGAAAGAAATTCCGATAGCTGGCACGAATGTGGTTCGCAGGAGTCACACACGATCCGCCGCGCAGTACGTACTGACCGGACATGAATTTTCCGTTGTACTCGCCAACGGCCCCCGCGGACGCACGAAATCCGGGATACGGTGCAAACGCGCTACGCGTCCATTCCCACACATCCCCGAACAACTGCTGTGGGCCGGAACCGGATCCCGTGGCGGGCGTCGCACGCAGCAGCCGCGAATCGACAAAGTTGCCTTCGCAGGGCTGCAGCTGTGCCGCGGATTCCCACTCATGCTCGGTAGGAAGACGTTTCCCCGACCAGGTCGCAAACGCGTCGGCTTCAAAATAGCTGACGTGCGTCACAGGCGCCGCCAATTCCACCGGCTGGGCACCGTGCAGGGTCATCGTGTAGTAAGCGGCGCCCTCTCGCCACCAGTACAGGGGCGAAGTCCAGCCCTGGCGTTGCACTTCCGTCCAGCCATCAGAGAGCCACAACAGGGGTTGCTGATAGCCACCGTCGGTCATGAATTCCAACCACTCCTCATTGGTTACGCAACGGCTGGCGAGGCGATAGGCCGGACGGATAACCCGGTGACGTGGACTCTCGCAATCAAACGCGAAGCCTTCCCCCGAATGGCCGATTTCCACCACGGCCTCCTCGTAGTGGATATAGCCGCAGGGGTCATGCGGCGTGACGGGACGCGGTCGGCGGTGCGCCGAGGCGTAGGCCGGATGCAGCGGGTTTTCCGCGAACAGGTGCAGGATATCGGTGAGCAGCAGCTCCTGATGTTGCTGCTCATGATGACAGCCCAGTTCCACCCGAGCGCGCAGGTGCGGGTCTGCAGTGGTTGCCAGCAGGCGCTCGAGCGCCTGATCGACATGGTCCCGATAGCGAAAGATTTCGTCCAGGGTGGGTCGGGTCAGCAGACCGCGTTTGGGTCGCGCATGCCGGACACCAATGGTTTCGTAATATGAGTTGAAGAGATAGGCGTACCGCGGATCAAACACTTTGTATTCCGGGTCATGGTCCGACAGCACCATCGCCTCGAAGAACCAGGTCGTGTGCGCCAGGTGCCATTTTGCAGGACTCGCATCGGGCATGGACTGCGCTGTCGAATCGGCATCTGACAAACCCGCCGCCAGTGCGCGAGTCTGCTGGCGAACGGCCCGGTACAAACCATCCAATCCCAAGCCGGCGGAGCTAGAATTAACAGGTATCGGCGTGGCCATCCGGGCGGCAATCCTGATCAGGGTGGCTGTCCTCAAAACTTAACACAAGGACTGACGGAAGTGGGCCGGAAGCGCCCATCCAAACGACAGACCTACACGGGCTCGAGTTGGCGTCCTACAGACGATTATTGCCGGTCGAGACATCGGCGGCGCCCGAAGCCGCCAGAATCGCCTCGGCCTTCGAGACGTCCTCGGGCGTGTCGCAATGAACAACGAGCAGGGTTCGCCCCTGTCCAAGATCACTCAAATACCGATTCGCTTTGTCCTCGGTAAGGCCCATCCCCACCAAAGCCCCGCCTAAACCGCCGACAGCGCCTCCCAGGCCCAAGCCGGCCAATCCTGCCATGAGAGGTCCCGCGGCGATCAGGGGGCCCACCCCCGGAATCGCCAGGGCTCCAACGCCCGCCAATGCGGCGAATGCTCCGAAAAAAGCGCCTCCGGCGGTCGCCCCCACCGCCGACGCCGACCCTGTCTTGGTGGTTTGAGGGGTGGGCTTTGCAGCACCTTTTGCCTGCTCCGGTACTGGTTGATCGTTGGGCTGCTCCGGCAACAATACGGAGATACCGGTGCTGTTGAACCCCTTGCTGATGAGCATGTCCACACCCACCTCAGCCTGGGTGGCCGTCGCATAGATGGCGATCGCCGATAACTGCGTGGCGGACATATGCGCTCCTTCCAACCGGGACTGCCCAATTTACAGTGTCGCCCGGGCGTTGCGTTTGGGTAAGACAGCGTTCCGCCGGTGAAATGTAGGCGAAGTCCTATTCCACCGTTAGTTGGAATGGCCGATATCTGCGGCAACAACCGCCAGCAGTCGCCCGTATGCGGCGGGGTCCGTCAGCGCGACAAACGCCAGCCCGGTCAGTGCCCCGCCAATATGTGCGTCGTGATTGATTCGCCCGCGCGCCTGTCGGGACAGATAGAAGCTATATGCCAGGTAAAGCACGGCGAACAATGGTGCCGGAATCGGCACTGGAATGAACATGATGTACAGGCTGGCGGTCGGAAAATACAGGATCGCGGCGAACAGCACCGCAGAGATGGCGCCCGAGGCACCCAGCGACATGTAGTCAGGGTCATTGCGATGCCTGTAGCAGGTGCCCAGATTGCTCAGTAGCAGCCCCAGTGCATACAACACCAGAAAATACGCGGTACCAATGCGTCGTTCCAGTGCGAAGGCAAAAAAGTAGAACGTCAGCAGGTTGAATATCAAATGGCTCAGATTGGCGTGCACGAACCCACTGCTGATCAGCCGCCAATACTCGGAGTTTCGGACCAACCAGTAAGGGCGCAGCACTGCCTTGGCGATCAGGGCAGGCAGCATGTACAAGCCCAGCAGGCTGGCGAGGGCCGTGACCGCGAAGAGACCGGCGGCCCCTATCCCGTACCCGTCAATGCTTATCATGCGCGGGCAACGCTCTGCCGAGGATCAGGTCGGATGCTTTTTCAGCGATCATGATGGTCGGCGCGTTCGTGTTGCCGCTGATAATGCGCGGCATGACGGAAGCATCGACGACCCGAAGACCCGATACGCCGTGGACACGAAGTGACGCATCGACTACCGAGTCCCTCGGATCGGTGCCCATTGCGCAGGTGCTGGTGGGATGCCCCGCTGTCTGGATGGCTCGCCTCAAATACAAATCGATCTCCTCGTCGGACTGAGTGGCCTCGCCAGGCACCAATTCCATCGCAATCCACTGGCACAGCGGCGCGCTGTGAAAGAACTTCCGGGTGAAGCGGAACAGATCACGGGCGCAGCGCCGGTCCTCTTCATTGGCCAATAGGCCGAGTCGGATTCTTGGCGGGTCCCGGGCATCGGCAGAACGCAGCGTCACACTGCCGCGCCCGGCCGGCCGAAGCTGCATGACGGTCGCTGTGAACTGATCCCCGGCTCCGGCTCGCCATCCCGGAAACCACGTCCGCGCACCCATTGAAACATGGCTGATCTGGAATTGGGTGTCGGGCCAGCTGCTCGCGGGACTGCGCCGTAAATACCCCTGCACGGAGAGCGGCGCAGCGCTTAAGGGCCCTGAGCCTGTCAGCCACCACCGCGCAGCCGCGGCCAGGAACCGGTCCAGCCGCATGAAGCGTTCGAAGCCCAGCGGTCGGGCGGCCTTGTAGATCATCGGCACCAAGGGATGGTCCTGCATGTTGCGTCCGACCGCCGGTAAATCCAGCAGCGGTTGAACTCCGATCGCAGCAAGTTCATCTACGGGCCCCATGCCCGACAAGAGCAGCAGCTGCGGTGAGTTGAAGGTCCCGCCGGACAGGATCACCTCATCAGCACCCGCCTGCATCCGCTCACCGTTTTTCCAATACTCCACGCCCGTCGCGCGGGTACCGTCAAGGAGCACTCGGGTGGCCATGGCGTGGGTTTGGATATGAAGATTAGGTCGATGACCGGCGCCGGCAAGGTACGCCGTCGCGCTGCTCTCCCGCCTGCCGCGGCGCACGGTCACGTCCGGCATCCCGAAGCCTTCCTGACTTGCAGCGTGAAAGTCCTCCGAATGCTGAAACCCCAGCCCTCGGGCCGTGGCAATCATCAGCGGATAGAGCTGCGGATGACGGTGAATGGGCACGACACTCAGCGGACCGGATCCGCCGTGGTATTGACTCACCCCGCGCCAATTTGACTCTGAGCGGCGGAAATAGCGCAGCACATCGCTGTAGCCCCAGCCCTGCAGACCCAACTGCGCCCAGCCATCGTAGTCACCGGCGTTGCCGCGGGAATACATCTGCCCATTGATCGATGAGGTACCACCCAGCAATTTACCGCGTGGCTGGTCCAACGTGCGCCCTTCGGTGCCGCTCTCAGCTTCGGCGCGATACCCCCACGTGAAACGCGGTTGCTGGGAGAGGGCTAGCCATGCGATCGGCACCTTGACCAGTGGATGCTGATCACTACCGCCCGCCTCAAGCAGCAACACCCGATTGCCGGGATCTTCGGATAGCCGCTGCGCCAGAACGCAGCCAGCGGAGCCTGCACCGACGATGATGAAGTCAAAAGTGTCGCTACCAGGAAGCTGCGGCATTGCCAATCGCTCCACCACACAGGGTGGCGGTCACCGCCCACAGCCTAACGCTTCCGCTCTAAAGAGGTGCAGAAGATTGGCGCATTTCCTAGCCGCCCTTGCTCACCTCTCCTGCGCCCGCGGGCTGCGGATCGCTGTCCGCAACGGCGGTCTTTCGAGTGCTGCTACCCCGCGGATTGCCCGGGTCCCCGGTCGAGGAGCCTGAGCCCGCTGCATGGCCCCGCGGACGGGAATGCTTGTCGCCACCAGGTGTACTCTGCGTCGCATCGGTCGATTCATTCTGCTGCTGATTGCCCATGATCCAATCCTCGCGCCAACGTGTGGGATCAGAGCCTAGTCTGCCGCATCCGCCGCGGCGCCTGGCGCGGCCCCCGAACGGGAGTAAGCCGCGGCCTGCAGAGAATCGGCATCGCTGTGGCGAGCCGCCGCCTGCGGTGCGCTTCCGGCATTTTCTGACTTCAGCATGGCGCGCTGGCCGACATTGCAGACGCGGCTGAGCCTGCCTAATGCAGGCTCCTGTAGAAAACACACTCAAATACAGCTTATGGACACTATTCGATACCGCAATGAACTGAGCAGCGCCGCCGCCCGACTGGGACCCATCCCGGCACCACGACGCACCGCGCGGCACCTGGTTCGCGCCCGCGATGATTTCGCCTACCTGGAATGGCGCGAATGGGAGCGGCAAGCGTTTTCCAAGGACGCTCAGCGCAATGCGCGCCAGCTGTGGCCCGAGCGTGCAAGCAGCACCTCTGCCTCCCGAGGGCCCTGACTGCCGGCGGGGTATTGGGCAATGGCGCCCTGTGTTTTTGCAGACCATGCATCCAGCAGCGGCTGCACCAATTTCCAGCCCTGCTCTATGAACGCGGCGTTCGGAAACAGGATGGGGTCGCCCAACATCGCATCACGCAAGGGACGCTCATAACCCTTGGCGCTGCTGCCGAAAGGCCCCGCAGGAAACTCAAATGCCATGTCGCCGGCCATGACCTGATTTTCAAGGCCCGGCGCTCGTGCCGCAAAGGCCACATGGATGCCTTGGTTGGGCTTCATTTGAAAAACAATCTGGTTGGGCGGCGCCGTGCCTGATGCGACGTTGGGGAAAAGACGGGCCGGTGCCTGCCGAAACTGCACTGCAATTTCCGTTACTGACTTCGCCATGCGTTTCCCTGTGCGCAGGAAGAACGGCACTCCGGACCAACGCCAATTGTCGATTTCAAGCTGCAGGGCCACATAAGTCTCGGTTTGCGAGCGCGGACGCACGCCCTCTTCCCGCCGATAACCCGGAACTGACTTTCTGCCCACCTTGCCGCCCGAATATTGCGCCCGCACCGCATGCCGGTTCACATCCCGTGGGCGAATCTGTCGCACCGATTCCAGCAACTCGATCTGCTTCTCCCGCATGTGCGGGACCGAGAATGACACCGGCGGTTCCATCGCGATATGCGACAGCAGTTCCATGAGGTGGTTCGGAACCATATCGCGGAGTGCTCCGGTGTGTTCGTAAAACTCCGCGCGTTCCTCAACTCCTACGGTCTCGGATGCCGTGATCTGAACACTATCGATCAGCGATCGGTGCCACAGGGGTTCGATGATGGCGTTGGAAAACCGGAACACCGCGAGGTCCTGGACCGCGTCTTTGCCGGCAAAATGATCGATGCGGTAGATTTGCCGCTCGGTGAGAGTTTTCAGCAGCTGTTGATTGAGCGCGGTGGCGGACGCCAGATCATGCCCAAAGGGCTTCTCGACAATGACTCTCGCCCAGGCGTCCCGCGCCTCGTTCACCTGACCCGATTGGCCAAGTTTATGGACAATCTGTTCGACGAACCCCGGGGCTACCGCCAGGTAATACAGTCGATTCGTCGCGACGTGTTTTTCCGCCGCAACGCGCCGGATCGTCACTGCCAGGGCGTCAAACCCCGCCTGATCGTGGAAATTCGCCTGCTGATAAAAGATGCGCTGAGCGAGCCAGCCGGTCACGCGCGCCTCAGGTCTGCCCCCTAAAAAATGCTGCAGGGAGTCCTGCAGATAGGACCGCAACATTGCATCGTTCCAATCGCGGCGGCCCACACCCACCAGGCGGAAATCCTCCGGCAATGAACCTGAGGCGGCAAGGTTATACAACGAGGGAAGGAGCAGACGTTTGGTCAGGTCGCCGGTCACGCCGAAAATGGTGAGGACGCAGGGCTCAACCTTTGCGGAATGCAGCGGCTTGCGGTCTCGCGCCATTGGATGCTCGGTCACTGGCGGGCGTCAACCCTCGCCCGCCAGTTGTGTCGCCTAGAGTCGTGGACCGCGCCTTCCGCGGTACGAATTGAGCAGATAAGCGATCACCAGCACAGCAATGATCAGGCCGATCGGTCCCAGGCCCCAGCCTGCTCCGAAGCCCCAATACAGTCCCCCGCCACCACCGAACAGCAGGAGTAACACAATCAGGATCACTAAGACGTCCATGGACCCTCCCATCGTAACAATTAGCACGACTATAGGCGGGCCGCCTCACTGCGCGTGTAGGCACGCAGGCTCAAGACGTGTCATCGGCGGCTGACCGAGGGTGTGACCCTAGGCGTGTTTGATGAACTTCAGCGCCACCGAGTTCATGCAGTAACGCAGCCCGGTCGGCCGCGGGCCATCGTCAAAGACGTGACCCAGGTGTGCATCGCAACGCACACACAATATCTCAGTGCGCTCCATACCCAGGCTGCGGTCGCTTTTCTCGACCAGGTTCTGCTTGGCAATCGGGGCCCAGAAGCTGGGCCATCCGGTGCCGGAGTCGAACTTGGTGTCTGAGCTGTACAGGGCCGTATTGCAGCAGATGCAGCGAAACAGCCCATGTTCGTGCAGCGCATCGTAGGCGCCACTGAAGGGCCGTTCGGTACCCGCATGGCGCGCAACTTCATACGAGGCGGCTGACAGCTGCGCGCGCCATTGCGCGTCGGTTTTGACGACCTTGTCGACCAGCGTCGGGCCCAGATTCACGCCGGCATCGTTGAAATTCACGATGGTGACCTTGGCGGCCGCGGCGGCAAATGCGGCGCGCGTGCGTGCCAGAAACCCCAGGCTCCCGACCGCAAGCATCGACCCTAGCAGCGATCTTCGATTTTGCATGACGATTCTCCGCGACTCATCCGAATGTAAACGCAAAGGCCTCAACTCCCGCATCCAGGAACTCGATCTCCACGGTGTGCTCCTGACCGGGATGGGCGAGCCTGATCAGCTGGTAGAGCCGTTGCTCCATGACGACGCCAGACCCATCGGCGCCGATGTCAGCGCCCTTGTTGACGCCCGGGTCTGCACCGTCCAGCCGTACCTTGAAGTGCACGGCCTGCCCGTCCTTGGACGGACCCAGTACCAGGTGCAGGTCGCGGCCATTGAAGCGATACACGATCCGGTCATGGGCCCGCTGCGATATCGCGCCTTCGGCGCTCACCGTCCAGGTGCCCCCCAGGGCCCACTGATCGGCGCTCAATGCCGCGGGCACGGTGTACTGGGCCGGATGATCCTTGCGCACCGCCTGCGGGGAAGCGAAGTTCGCCGCACGGGCGTAGCCCACGTAGGTCTCGGGGGATATCTGGTACAGATTGCTCGGCGGCGCCTGTACTCCCTGCGCACTGACCTCGGCCAGGCCGGGCGTGACATCCTTGGCTCCGGCTTCGCGCAGCAGCTGCTTGATGATTCGCTCCGACTCGTCGTATTCACCTTCGCCAAAGTGATGGTGGCGGATGGTGCCGTTGGCATCGATGAAGTACAGCGCGGGCCAGTACTGATTGTTGAAGGCGCTCCAGATCTTGTAGTCACTGTCCACAGCCACGGGATACGTGACGCCCAGATCCTTGACGGCCTTCTGTACGTTGCCGACCACGCGCTCAAAGGCGAACTCAGGGGTGTGGACACCAATGATGACGAGTCCCGCCGGACCATACTTTTGCGCCCAGGCTTTGACGTAGGGCAGCTCACGCAGACAGTTGATGCAGGAGTAGGTCCAGAAGTCGATGAGCACGACCTTGCCGCGCAGGGCGGTCATGGTGAGAGGTGGCGAGTTCAACCAGGCAACCGCACCGGCCAGGGGCGGGGCCTGACCCTCGGCCGGCAGCGCCTGGCCGGTCGCTTGGGCCGACATCATCATGGCGCCGCCGGCAGCGCCGCCGGCCTGCGCACCGGATCCCTGCGCCCCTGATCCATGGGCCGACATCATCATGGCGCCGCCAGGGGCCGCGCCCTGGGCTGACATCCCCGCAGCATTCGTGGGATGGATCTTCTGCAGCAGGGACTGCTCAAGCGTGTTGGTTCCGTTCAACGACAGCTGCGTCAGAATTCCGGTATCCCAGCCCAGCCCAATCGCCACGACGGCGAGGAGCACCGCGACGCCAAGGCCCCGCCGCACCCACTCGCCCGCACCAAATGAGCGCTTGAACGCCCGCACGACCCCACCGCCGGCCAACATCACTATCGCCAGCGAAGTCGCCGCACCCGCCGCATAGGCCAGTAGCAACAGCGTGGTCCGGGGATTGGGTCCGCTGAGCGCCGCCCCGGTCAGGATCAAACCCAGGATGGGGCCCGCACACGGTGCCCACAGAAAGCCGGTCGCAACACCCAGCAGCAGGGACTGCACGACGCTGGTACGACCCTCGCGCTCGCCCGATGCCACGACTCTGTTGCCGAACGCCACGAACGGGCGTGAAACCCAGTCCGCGAGCCGTCGTGACAACAAGGCCAGCCCGAAGATCGTGAGCAGCACAAGGGCCGCCCAACGACCCCAGGAGTTCACGCGTACCGCCCAGGAGCCCCCTACTGCCGCCAGTGTGGCGACCCCCGCAAAGGTGAGCGCCATGCCCACCAGCAACGGCAGCGTACTGGTCGCAAAGGATCGCCCCTGCCGGGCGAAGACGAATGGCAGCACCGGCAGGATGCAGGGGCTGACAATCGTGAGTGCCCCACCCAGGAACGCAAGTAGCGCCAGAAGCATCAAATAGTCCTATTGTTTCAGGTTCGTGACCGTCACGGGTTTTCCCTGATACAGGACCGGCAATAGCTTCTGGAAATTACGGATCTTGGGCAGATCGTTGTAGACGATATAAGGATTGTCGGGATTGAGCAGCAGATAGTCCTGGTGATACTTCTCTGCTGGGTAGAAGCCCTGCAGGGGCGAGAGCTGCGTGACAATGGGCGCACCAAACACTCGCGCCTTGCCCAGCTGCGCGATATAGCTCTCGGCAATCTTCTTCTGCATATCGTTCGCGTAAAAGATGACGGACCGGTACTGCGTGCCGACATCGGGTCCTTGCCGGTTGAGCTCCGTCGGATTCTGGGCCACCGAGAAGTACACCTGCAGGATCTGCCCATACGTGACCTTGCTGGGGTCGTAGGTGATCTGCACCGATTCGGCATGCCCCGTGGTGCCCGTGCTGACGACCTCGTAGCTGGCCGTGCTCCGTGCCCCGCCGGAATAGCCGGACAGCGCCTGGCGGACCCCCACGAGGTGCTCGAAGACGCCCTGTACACCCCAGAAACACCCGCCTGAGAGCACGGCGGTTTGCAATGGACCTGCGGCCTTGGGGCTGTCGAAGGCCGGAGGGGGGATGGCAACTGCCGGCTCGGCCGCCGCAGCCATCGCAGGCACCAGACTCGCCAGCACCACGCTGACCAGCAGCATGGGCACAGCGCGGATCATTCGGGTCAACATTCTCAGGTACATCATTGACTCCTCGACGGATAGGTCGACCCCCATTATACCGCCACCCAGAGCAGGTCCGGGGCAGCACTACGGTGAGCTACGGAACACCTCCCGTACCGTCTTGACCTGCCCCGGATCGTTGGCTGGTAGCCGTTGATCCGCGCAGCGTCGATCCCCTGATGGCTCAGCAGTTGCTCGAACAGGACCCGGGTGCCGGAATCCGGGTCGCGGTTCACCATCAATCCGATCTCGCGCGTCACGAAGCCAATCATGCGGTGCAGCCCTGGGGACCATTGTCCCCGATAGGCAGCGATGGACTTTTTGCGCAGCACGCCCTGCGGCAGGTGCATGCCGGCAAGGTCGCAGCTGCCAGTGGCCAGTGGCCAGTGAGGTCAGCGAATTCGGATTGCCCACATACCTGAAATCCACGCTCAACCCCGGTTCGCGGGCCAGCAGGTCACGCAGTTTCGAGACCGCGAAGCCATGGCTGGCGTGCACTCGGACCGTGGAATTCGCCTGGGGCAACAGCTGATTGATATCGGTCGCCAGTTCCTGAGCGAGATTCTGCAATTGCGGACCCAGGCGTGCCTGGAGGCGCTGACCCGCCCACACCAGCTTCTCGCCAAAGGGCGTCAATGTCGTGCCACGTCCCTGGCGCCGCTCGACCAGCGGGGTCTCGAAGAACAGCGACCACTTCTCCACCAGGTTCCACGCATGACGGTAGGAGACCCCGGTTTTTTCTGCGGCGCGTGTGATCTTGCCAGTGGCCCCGGAGAAGTCGTCGCCATCGGCGACGACGGCATCCAGATCAGCGTCCAGGGTGGCCGCATCGAGATCCTGAAGCTGCGCGTCGAGGGCGGCGCGAAGCTGTCTGGCGCCGCCTATGCTGCCGCAGCCGGGTTGGCTGTGGGGAGCGCACATGGGTGTTGCTGCGCCTCTTGCAGGCGCAGCAAACCAGGCGCCGCCGCAGCAGATCAGGGCCGCCGCGGCAACCTTCAGACCATCAGTTTCAGAGGCTGCGGCAGTAGTGTGAGGAGCGGTTCTCCCAGGCGTGATCCGTGCCCCGCTGCACCACGACATCGCCCTGGCGCAGCGGACCATCGAATAGCACGATCGACTTGCCCGTCCGATCGTGACCCGTGACCACACGCCGTGGTGCCGAAGTCGGCATCGCGCCCGTCTCCTATGGCTTGCTCATGGTGTTCGGATCAAAGTGCAATGCGGCCGGATCCTTGGCCACACTGTCCCAGTGTTCGGCGATCTTGCCGTGCTCGATCCTGAACAGGTCAAAGTGGGTGCCCGCGTACTTCTTGCCGGGGTGCTCCGGATCCGGCGAGTAACTGACAGTCGCCAGCATCACCTTGTCGCCCTCGGCGAGAATCGCGATCACCGGAAAGGTGATGGTCGGCTCTATGGGACGCACGGGCCGGGTGGCCTTCATGAAGGCGACCATCGCGTCGCGGCCCGTGGCCACATTGGGATTGTGTTGGATATAGCCCTTGGTGAAGTACTTGGGCGCCAGTTCCGTGTGTGCGCCCTGGACGATGGCGCGCCACATGTCGAATACCAGTTTTTTGTTCGCCGCGAGCTTCGGGTCCTTGCTCTGCAGGAGGGCGGCCTGGTCCGGGGCGGCGGTCGGGGGCACCTGAGCGAAGCCTGTCCCCACGTAGGCCAGGGCCATTGCGCTGCAAGCGAGGCGTGTCAAGATTTTCATGGGTTCTCCGGGTTGCTTTTTTTTGCGAGAGGTCGATGGCAACGACCACCGGCCCGTCTACCCAGGAGTCTACCCGTGCCCGGTTGACGACGCTCAGCCCTCCACCTCCGGCTCCGGCCTGTCGTTGGCCGCCGAACGTTCCCGGTGCCAATGGCCCTTTTTGTCCTCATAGGCGATAACCGCGGGGTCACCCGGCAGCGCCTGCTCACGCGCGGCGCGCTGCGCCGCCTGGCGGGCGCTCTCCTGAGTTGGGAAGGTCTCAGAATACGTCTCATCGACCCGATAGGCCCAGCCGCCATCGTGTTGCACGATTTGGTAGATGATCTTGCCCATTTTCAGCTCCTCACTACCAGCGTATGAATGCCAGCCCTGTGCGGATACCGCAAGCTGGTTCAGTAGCGGCGCAGCAGCCAGCGCGGATTCGATCAGAACGGGGACGGCATGTGGTACGGCACCGTGATGAACACCGCCTCGATCTGTTCGATGCGCTGCTCCCTGATCTTGAACAGCTCCAACAAATAAAAACTGTGCGGTCGGCGCACCGGTGATTCGACGGTCCGTCCATCGGTCAGCTGATAGCTGCCCAGACGGCCACAATGATCGATGAAACCACCTGCCAGGACCAGGCCGCGCTCCTCATCCACCAGGGGAAAGCGTCTGGCGCGCAGCCGGTCATCGTACCGGTACACCCCCAGCCGGAACTGGTCCGCACAGCCCAACCTTGCGCTGGGCAGCAATGCCAGCCCGGGATTGTTCGTAGTCTGAACACCATTTTCGATGCGATTGCAGGTGTCCCAGAATTCAGTGCGCAGCGTGCCGTCGTTACCCTGCAGGGTGTCGAAGTAGCCATTGGCAATGGCCATCATGCGAGCGCGTGCGCAGCGTGAGGACTCGGGAACGATTTCGTTCATCACTGGTTTGTGCTGGAAGATGGGATCGGGGAACTTCAACCCCGAGTCGGCCGCCCGCACCACAATGACCTCCACCTCAGCGATCGCACCCTGCGCCACTTTCAAACGCAGGCCCAGGGGCGAGGTGGCGTGGGTCTCCGTCACGGCGCCAAAAAAACCGACCTCACCGGTTTCCGGATCAGCAAAGCGCAGGTCGTAGTCTCCCAGAGCGGTCATCGTCCCCCACAGCCCGTCGCCGGCCTCCAGGATGACATTGTTCTCCACGTGGATGATGCCGGGCGCCCAGGTCACCTGAGTCGGGTCCCGCGCCTTGAGCGCGGACAAATATTGATCCAGCACCCGGTACAGTGCGGCGCGATCCATGGGACTCAAGCGCCTTGGGCTTCGGCCACTGAGCGCCGCATGGCCAGAGTGCCGACAATACACAGCATCGACGGTACGGCAATCAGCCCGAGCGTGACTCGCGGGGTGATGCCGGCGGCCAGGATCCACCCCCCTGCCAGCGGTCCCAGCACCGCGCCGATTCGGCTCACCGCGGCTGCCCAACCAAATCCAGTCACCCGGATTTCCGGGGGATAAAAGATCGCTCCCAGCGCGATGATCGACATCATGACCCCTGCGACGCCGCTGCCCATGAGCACCAGCAGCACCGGCCAGACGGGGGCCGTACCGGGGACTGCAAACAGCAGCGCCGTCACCAGGGTCATGCCGTAGCCGCCCACCAATGCCGTGATGGTGCGGCGCCGATCGACCAGCCAGGCCTGGATCAGCGATCCGGCGATGCCACCGAACTGCAGCAGCGCGATACCACGCGGCGCCTGCGCCGGCGACCAGCCCGCAGCCGTCAGGAACACCGGCAGCCAGCTGATCAGGAAGTACAGCAGCATGGCCGACAGACCGTACACCAGCCACAGTCGCAGGGTCCGCTCGCGATAAGGCTGACGCAGCAGCGCGAGCAAGCTGCCGCCGGTTTTGGGAGCCATCGTGCGCGTCATCCCCGGAGCTACGGCCGTTACGAGTATCGCGCGGGATTCGGGCAATCCCACGACCGCCACGAGCAACGCCAGCAATGGCAGCGCGGCTCCGACCAGGAACAGTCCACGCCAGCCAGCCACCGCCAGAACCTGCGGCGCGGTGACTCCCGCCAGCACCGCTCCCAACGACACGCATACGCCCATCAGCGTCATGATGGAGGCGCGCCGGTTCAGCGGCGCGTATTCGGCAGTCAGCGCGGAGGCGTTGCTCTGGCACACACCCAGACCCAAGCCAATCAGCAAGCGCCACAGCACCAGCTGCCAGGTCGAGGCTGCGGTAGCCGCGCCCAGCGAGGTCACCAGGATGATCGCAAGTCCTCCCAGCAGCAGCGGCCGGCGGCCCAGCCGATCGCCCAATGGGGCTATGAATGCGGACCCCAACCCCAGGCCCAGCAACGAGGCGGCCAATGCGGTCGCGAAGCCGGAGGGTGGCAACTGCCAATGCCGCGCAAGCGTTGGCACTGCCAGCGCCATGGCCTGCAGATCGTAACCGTCGAGAAATACGATCAAGGCGCACAGCAGAAAGACCCGGATCTGCAGCGCAGACACGGACCGGCCATCGAAGTCTGATGCGAGACCTGGAGGAGCCGCCGGCGAGAGAGCAACCATGAGAACGGATGGTACCTGAAGCACACGCTGGTGTTGCGGAATCACCTGCTATGATTTCATGAATGAAAAAAAAGGATCCTCGCATGACGCAGCGGAAAATTGCGCTGATCACAGGCGGTGGTCGCGGCATCGGCCGAGCGATCGCATTACGGCTGGCGGCAGATGGCCACGCAGTGGCCGTCGTGTCCCGCTCGCGTGGTCAGTTGGACGGGGTGGTCAGTGAAATCGAGGCTGCAGGCGGTAGTGCGCTGGCTCTGACCTGCGATGTCACCCATCAGGAAGAGGTGACGCGAGCTGTGGATGCAGTGCAGCGGCAATGGGGCGATATCAGCGTGCTGATCAACAACGCTGGCGTCTCCGGCCCCTTAGGGCCGGTCGGTGTGGTGGATCCTGCAGCGTGGTGGGCCGCGCAGGCAGTGCATGTACTCGGGTCGCTGCTGTTCATGACGGCCGTGCTGCCCCGCATGGCGGCCGCCGGTGGTGGCCGCATCATCAATATCTGCTCGGTGGCCGGGGTCATCGTGGCCAACAACTTCTCATCCTATGCAGTCGCCAAATCGACCCTGATCCGTCTGTCCGAACACGTGGCGGCGGAGCGTCGGGATCAGAACATCCAGGTGTTCCCGATCCAGCCCGGAACGATCATGACGGACATGGCTCGCGACACCCTGACAATGCCTGATGCGGCCAAGTGGGCGGCGCCACTGGTGAGGATGCTGCAGCAGGTCACGCCTGAGCAGAGCCAGCGGGCGGAACTCAAGATGCAGAATTTCCTCTCCGATCTCGCGCGTGGCCGCTTCGATCCCTTGAGCGGTCGCTACCTGGATGTCGACCAGGATCCTGCGGCGCTGCTGGCCGCCGTTTGATCAGACTCGGGGCGGTAGTTCAGGCCACATCGCGTATTTTCTGGCGCTGGGCAGACGGATTCGCGCCGCCTGTCGGGTTCCCCAATTGATAGCCAGACATGGTCTCCACCAGCAGGTTGGCCTGCTGCGCCATGGCGCCGGAGGCCGCGGAAGCCTCCTCGATCAGTGCCGCGTTCTGCTGCGTCATGCCATCCATTTGCATCACGGCTTCATTGACCTGATCGATGCCGGCAGACTGTTCGCGGGATGCCGCGGCGATCTCCCCGACAATATCCGCCACCTTCTTCACCGAGCCCAGGATCTCGTTGAGGGTCGTGCCCGATTGGGTGACCAGGTTCGAGCTGTCGCCGACCTTCTGCACACAATCGTGGATGAGCCCCTTGATCTCCTTGGCTGCCACCGCTGAGCGGCTCGCCAGACTGCGCACTTCGGCTGCCACGACGGCAAAACCGCGCCCCTGCTCTCCGGCGCGTGCGGCCTCGACCGCCGCGTTCAACGCCAGAAGATTGGTCTGGAAGGCAATCTCATCGATGGTACCGATGATGTCGGCGATCCGTTGCGCGGCCACGTTCATCTCCGACATGGCGATCACCGCCTTGCCGACAATGACGCCGCCCTTCTCCGCCTGGCTGCGCGCCGCGACTGCCAGCTGATTGGCCTGGGCGGCGTTGTCGGCATTCTGTTTGACGGTGCTGGTCATCTCTTCCATGGAAGCCGCGGTGGCCTCCAGAGCCGCGGACTGTTCCTGGGTACGCTCGGAGAGTCCGAGATTGCCATCTGAAATCTCACTTGCCGCCCGACCCACTTCGCCGGCGGCCTCCTGCACATCGCGGATTATCTTCACCATGTTATCGAGCAAATGGTTGACGCCATGAGCGAGCACCAGCAGGAATCCGGACTTGTCCTCGACGGCGATGCGGTAATCCAGCTCACCCTCCAGCGCGCCCTTGACGATGGCATTCACCTCTTCCTCGGCACGCACCTCCTGGGTGCGATCGTACCAATCCACGGTGGTGCCGAGCCGGCGTCCATCGGTGTCGTTCACTGGAGTCGTCACTACGCGAAAGGCTCGCGCACCGATGCGGATTTCGCTGGTCTTGGGCTCCTTGAGGTCGGCCAACACCTGACGATGGCGGTCCGGGTCCTTGTGGAGCCCATCCAGGTAGGAACCGACGATCTTGTCGGCCTGGAAGGTGGGCAGTTCCTTGCGGAAATCAGCTTCGGCCTGCTGGAACAGACGCTGCGCGGAGGCATTGATATAGACGATGCGCAGGTTCTCATCGGTGAGCATGACACTGGCGCTCGCATTGGTGAGCGCGTGGCGCAGCAGCGCGGCCTTGCGACGTTCCTCTGCGATCTGGTAGCCCATCTTGATTCGCAGGGTCTGCAAGGCGCGCTGAACCTCGCCGGCTTTGTTCTTGCTGATGGACCTGAAGGTGGTGGTGAAGCGGCCTTCGGCGAGGTCCTGAATGAATGCGATGGTCTCCCGGCTCAGCGCTTCGCGACGTCGGGCAGCCAGCAGCACCCGCGTCACCCACAGCACGCAGCGCAACCCCAGCAGCAGGGCGATCACTATGCGCAGTGCTCGCCCCCCGGGCAGGCTTGGCGCCAACACGAGTACCGCGGCGGCCAGCAGCACCGACACACCGGCGACAGTATCCAGCCAACGCCTGCCCTGAGCCGACACATTGCGCAGCGGGTTCAAGGAGTGCCGCCAGGTCGTGCGGACAAATTGTCCTTCCGATAGCTTCAGGTTCTTGTCGGTCGCATCACGCAAGGTCCTGTACAGATGCTCAGCCTCGCGGATCTGCTCCGCGCTGGGCTTGGTCCTGACGGTCATGTAACCGCTGAACGCACCTCCTTCGCGCAGCGGCGTGGCGCTGGCGATATCCCAGTAGTAATCACCGTTCTTGCGGCGGTTCTTGATCAGCCCCGTCCAGGGTCGACCCGAGCGCAGGGTTCTCCACAGATCCTCATAGACGGCGGCCGGCATATCCGGATGCCGCAGGGCCCCATGATCCTTGCCAATCAGTTCCTCTTCCGAGAAGCCGCTGACCTGGATGAATTCCGGACTGACGAAGACGATTCGACCCTCGAGGTCGGTGGCGGAGACGATGAGCGCGCCGTCCCGAACCACGTATTCGTTCTGGCTTACCGGCTGATTGGTCCGCATCGTGGCGCTATTCCGTGTGCAGCAGCGAATACTGCTTCCCTTAGCGCTTTATCGTTCAATCGGCACCAATCTGATGCGACTCAGATCGCGGTTCTGTCGCGGTGCGGCCCGCGTCGCCTGCGCGGTTACCATAAGGGTGACGCAATACCTGCTGCAGTGCAGCAATCGTCCGCCCCGGGGTCCTTCAGGGTTGGACCGCGAGCGATCTCACCAGAGGTTTGCTCAACTGAGTCAGGAGGGGTTTCGCGAGCACCGCTGCGACCGCGGCGTGCTCGGCCGCGGCGGTGGCCACGACTTGTTGCACCGGCAGACGCAGTGTGAAGGATGCCGGCTTGGTGGACGGGCGCAATTCCTGCCGTTCGATATCCCAGGTGAGGCGGCGAGCCAGTTCCAACCGCAGCGCCGAATCCGCCCCCAGTTGCAAATCCAGCAGTGCGCGCCGATTTAATGGCGATTCCGGATTGATGACGCGCATATTGGCAGGCGTCGATGATTTATCCAGCCGCAAGCCCAGCACGTGGCCGCTGGCGCCACCCAGGGGCAGCGTCAAATACAAGGTGACTTCGGGGCCGGCGGACGCGGCAGAGGCAGCAATCATCCCTGCGCTCGCCAGCAGGAGCGTCGCACCTATCCGTCCAGCACAGTCGATGATCACGACATCACCCCTTCGACGCCAAGGATACTCCCAATGCTCCGACCATGTGATGAGGCGCGGCGTGGTAACTGTTGAGTTAACAATAGATCCTGCGATCTGCCTGATTATGGCCGTTTCTGCAGACTAACAGCCTGCAACGCACGCATGGCAGGAGGCATCAGCAGGGTTCTATGGTAGGACGGCGCCGACCGGCGCCGATTCAATCAACACCAGTTGAAATTGAAACTGATGCTCACGCGCTCCTGACGGCGCGTATTGCTGGTGACTTCATGGCGCAGCCAGCTTTCAAACAATACCACCTCACCCGCTGTCACAGGCTGGCTCACCCATTGTCGGTTCACTGTCTTGCAGGAACTTTTGCGCGGCGGTGCTGCCATGAACCGATCAAGGCGTGGATCTTCGAACTTGATGCCCGGACAACCCGCGGGAACCTGCACGTAGTAGGTACCACTGATGCTCGACAAGGGATGCAGGTGCAAACCGTGCACAACCTGGTGCGGCATGATGTTCACCCAGCAATCGGTCATGGCAAGGCTGCGTCCCCGCAGATCCCATTCGACGCTGCGAGCGAAGGCGCGCACATGCGGTTTGAGCAAACGTCTCAAGGCATCGAAAGTCGGCGAGATCTCGTACAACCGATGCTGCGATCCATACGAGGTGTAGCCGCCCGGATAGTTGCTGCGCGACCAGGTACGCCCCGCCGCGTCATCCAGGCGCAGTTGACGACACTCGCGCAGCAGACGCTGATTGAACGCCTCGGTTCCGCGCTGTTGCAGCCTTGCGGAATACACCAGAGTGGGGAACAGCGCCCGCGCGCCCATGGCCAGCTCAGTAACCGGCCCAGTACAAACCGCCGACCACCGCCGCGGCGACCAGGCAGTACACGCCAAACAGATACCAGCGGCCGGTTTCCAACCAGCGGCTCAGCCACTTGAGCGCAACCAGTCCCGCCACAAAGGCCAGCGCCGCACCCACGAGGCTCGGCAACGCCGCGCTCGACAATGCTGCCGCACCGGCTTCGTGTTCGCTATGCAACACCCGCAGGGCCTCGCGTGCCACAACCGGTGGCGTCAGGATGACGGCCAGCGCGAAGCTAAAATTCTCGGCATTGGCCTTGGCAACCCCGGCGAGCATGCCGGTCGAGATCGTCGCGCCGGAGCGCGAGAAGCCGCGAAAGGGCAGGCACAGTCCCTGTATGGCTCCGATGACACCGGCATCGCGGGTGGTCAGATCCCCGGGGCCGTGACCAGTGCGGCGTTCCCGCAAGCCCGCCACCAGGATGAGGATGCCGGCGGCGGCCAGCGCCGGCGCAATGAGTTCCAGGTGACCGAACAGGTCCTCGATCTGCGCATGCGGCGCGCCACGAAACACAGTCCTCTCGAGGATCAGCAGCACGCCCTCATAGACGACGCCGGTCAACACCGTGGCCAGGATCAGCTGCCCGGCCGCGCGCCTGAACTGCGCCATGCTCGCAAAATAGGTCGCGCGCCAGCGGCGCCAAAAATACACAATGACTGCGAACATCGTGCCGGTGTGCAGCATGACCAGCAGCAACGTCATGGACGGAGAGGAAGGATCCAGCCCCATGAGTTTTTCGGCCACGACGACGTGCGCCGAGCTGGAAACGGGCAATAGCTCCGCCAGGCCCTGCACGATGGCAAGGACAATAACTTTCAGGAATGACATGGCCGATAGTCTAATCGGCTTCGCGCAGGATTTCTGAGCTGAACTTAGCTCCAGTCACCGCCACCGCCGCCGCTGTCGCCGCCCCAGCCACCGGCGTCGCCGCCACCGCTGTCATTGCCCCAGGAGCTGCCATCCTGAGTGCCGAAGTCCGCGCCACCCATGTCCTGGTTCTGCGGTTCATCACGAAAGTCCGCACCGGGCGGCACTGCATTTCCCGAGCTGTTGCCATCGATCATATGGCGGACGAGTTCCTCGCCCGCCGCGACGCCGGCACCAATGGCAAGGCCGCTGGCCAGACCACCCATCAATCCCGATCCACCACCCGCAGGCGGATACGGAGGATAACCGTAGCCGGGCTGCATCCCAGGATTGCCCGGCGGCAGCAGGCCCGAACCTCCACCTGGCAGGTACGCCCGCTGCGCGCGGTTGCGGAAAATGTTGAACAGAATGAGCGCGCCTAGCCCCACCACAATGATCAGGCCCCACGGCGCTGAGGAGCGGCGCACCGCCGGCGCAAACGGCCGGGAACCGGGCATCACTGTGCGTATGCCTGCCAGCTGGCGCTCCAGCGTGCCCAACTCGGCGCGATTGGCGGTAAAGGACTGGGACGGATCCAGCTGTTTGGCGGTGGCAAGTTGCTGGCGTGCGGCACCCAGATCCCCAATGCGCGCATCCAGTTGCGCCGCAATGTAGTGCGCCTTGGCATTCTGCGGATGATCGCGCAGCACCTGTTCGATCATCTGCTGGGCTTCTGCCATGTGCCCGGACTGCGCCGCCTCGTAGATCTGGTGAGGCGTTGCATCGGCCGCAGCGGGCGCGGCATCGGCAGCGGCCAAGGAAACCCCGGCAATTCCGAGCCCCAAAACAGTAAACAAGGCAACGTGCATACACTTCAGCATCTGATTGTCTCCGGGCACGCGACCGGCGCGGCCCACAAGGCCCGTATAGGGAGCCAGGCGCGGGATATCAACGATGATACCCCTCGAACCCTTCGGCCACCCGGTGATGGCAAGGTTCCGTTACTTTGCTGTTAATTCGAGTAATATTCTATAATCTATTGATTATAATCATTATACTAAGGGGAATTCCCGTGCAGCTTACGCTGGCGGGCGCGCCGGCTCATCGGCCTGCACGGACGACTGGTGACCATGATCCGCGCCCAGCAGGATGTACATGGCGGGGACCACCAACAGCGTAAAGAGCGTACCGATGGATAGTCCCGTGAACAGCACGACGCCCATCGACCGCCGTCCGGCGGCCCCGGCGCCCGAGGCGATCACCAACGGCACCACGCCCATCACCATGGCGGCAGTCGTCATCAGAATCGGTCGCAGGCGCACCGAGGCGGCTTCCACAATGGCCTGCATCTTGGGATGCCCATCCTGCTGCAGCTGGTTGGCAAACTGCACGATGAGGATGCCATGCTTGCTGATCAGACCCAGCAAGGTCACCAAGCCCACCTGCGTGTAGATGTTCAGCGTTGCGGCCCCGGCATTGATGAACAGCATGGCACCGAACAGCGCCATCGGAACGGACACCAGAATCACGGTCGGATCGCGGAAGCTCTCGAACTGCGCGGCGAGCGCCAGATACACGATGATCAGGGCAAAGAACAGCGTCACCATGAAACTGCCGGATCCCAGCATGAACTGGCGCGACTGGCCGGCATAGTCAGCCGTGTAACCGGACGGGGCGACCGCCTGGAGCGTATCGCGCAGGTACTTGAGGGCCGCCGACTGCGAGACCCCCGGGGAGCCGGAAATGGTCGCCGCATTCAACTGCTGGAAGTGATTGATGGACTCCGGCACGGTACTGGTGGTGATGTGCGCCACCGTGCCTGCCTTGATGAGCGAGCCATCACCTCCGTGCACGTAGTAGTCCAGCACCTGTGAGGGGTTCAGACGGTCCTTCTGCAGCACCTGCGGAATCACCTTGTAGGAGCGCCCGGAAATGGAGAAATAATTGACGTAGCCGCCGCCGAGGGCAGCGCCGAGGCTCGCGCCCACGTCCTGCTGGGTCAGACCCATGTCACCCACCAGCTCGCGATCCAGCGACAAAGTCGCCTGGGGCTTATCGATCTTCAGATCCGAATCGATGAAGAAGAACATGCCGCTGGCCTTGGCCCGCGCCAGCACCTCCTGGGTCACGTCGTACAGGTTCTGCAGCGGGTCGGTGGTGGTGATGACAAATTGCACCGGCAGGCCCGAGGAGCCCGGCAAGGCCGGCAGCTGGAACGCCGCAATTTGGGCGCCGGCGATGTGACCCCAGCGCTCCTGCAGCACCTCCTGCAACTGCGCCGCATTGCGCTTGCGATCACTCCACGGTGTGAACAGCACGCCGCCGAACCCGGTATTGCCGGTCATATTTTGGAAAACGCCGGAATATTCCGGCAACGTGACCGCGGCGTCGTACAGCTGCTTGCTGTACATTTCCATCTGCTGGAAGGTGGCATCCGGTGCGCCGTGGATCTGCGCCACCACCACCCCCTGGTCCTCATTCGGCGCCAGTTCCGAGTCCGCGGTGGCGAACAGATACACCGTCATGCACAGCACCGCGGCGCCCAGTGCCACGAGCACCTGCCAGGTCATCAGCCACTCGGACAGCACGCGCTGATAGAACCGGCGCACCCGATCAAAGTTGCGATCCAGCTGTTTTGCGAAACGGCCCTCCTCCTGGTTCGCGCCGAACAGTTTGGAGCACAGCATGGGCGAGAGGGTGAGTGCGATAATGGCTGAAACGATCACCGCCGCTGCCAGGGTGAAGGCGAACTGCGTGAACAATGCACCGGTCAGACCACCCTGGAAGCCAATGGGCAGATAGGCAGCCACCAGCACCACGGTCATCGCCAGAATGGGACCCCCAAGCTCGCGAGCCGCGAGCAATGCGGCATCCAGCGGCGATTCTCCCTTCTTCAGGTGCCGGTCAAAGTTTTCCACCACGATGATGGCGTCATCGACCACCAGGCCTATCGCCAGCACCAGTGCCAGCAGCGTCAGCAGGTTGATCGAATACCCCAACGCCAGCATCGCAAAGAATGCGCCCACGAGTGAGAGCGGCATGGCCACCATGGGTACCGCCGTCGCGCGGACACTGCCCAGGAACAAAAAGATCACCACCGTCACGATGACCAGGGCCTCGACCAGGGTCTTGATGACTTCATGGATAGAGCTGCGGACGAACACCGTGGTGTCGAACACCACCTTGGCGTGCATGCCGCTGGGCAGCTGTTCCTGAATGGCTGGCAGGGCATCGCGCACCGCCTGCGCGACCTGCAGCACATTGGCCTTCGGCGCATTCTGAATAGCCAGAAACACGGAGTGACTGCCGTTCCAGGTCACCCCGGAGTCATAGTCCTCCGAACCCAGCTCCACCGTGGCGACATCCTGCAGGCGCACGACTGTGTTGTTCTGCTGGCGCACGATCAGCTGCCGGAAGCCATCCAGGGTGTGCAGATCCGTGTCCGCGGTCAGATCCACGGAGACCATCTGGCCTTTGGTGCTGCCCACGGCGGTCAGATAATTGTTGGCCGCCAGGGCGTTGTACACATCGCTGGCGGCAACATTGCGGGCCGCCATGCGCTCCGGATCCAGCCACGCACGCAGCGCGTACACGCGCGCGCCCTGCACATCCGCCGACTGCACGCCGGGAATCGAATCCAGCTTCGGCTGCACGATGCGGATCAGATAGTCCGTCACCCCATTTGCCGGCAGCGTGTCGGTGAAGAAGCCGATATACATGGCGGCCGTGGTGTCCCCGGTATCAATGCTCACCACTGGTTGCTGCGACTGCGGCGGCAGCTGGTTGCGGACCGAATTCACCTTGGCGCTGATTTCGGTGAGCGCCCGGTTGGAGTCATAGTTGAGACGCAAAGTCGCCGTGATGGTGGAAGTGCCGCTGGCACTGGACGAGGACAGGTATTCGATGCCCTGTGCCTGCGCGATCGCCGCCTCCAGGGGCTGGGTGATGAAGCCGGCCACCGTGGCCGCATCGGCACCGTAGTAGGTGGTGCTGATGATGATGTTCGCACTTTCGGTCTGCGGATACTGGGTGATCGACAGGCTGAAGATCGCGCGGATGCCGAGCACCAGGATGAACAGGCTGATGACGATCGCCAGCACGGGCCGCCGGATGAACAGGTCGGTGAGCTTCATCCCTTTGCGCCCTAGTGTTCCTGCGGCGTCGGGTTGGAATCGTCGGTGGGCTTGACCGAATTGTCGATCACAACCGGCGTGCCGTTCTTGATCTTCAGCTGCCCGGCCGTCACCACGACCTGCCCTTCCTTCACGCCCGCCAGCACCTGCACCTGATCACCCCGGGTCTCCCCCAAGGTCACGAAGGTCTGTGTGACGGTCTGACCGCCTTTGATCCTGGTGTCGGGAATCACCAGGAACACCGTGGCGCCATACGGGTTGTAGGTGATCGCGGACTGCGGCAGCGTCAAGGCATGTACCAGCTTGCCGGCATCCACCAGCAGATGGCCGAACATGCCCGGGAACAGCTGGCGTGAGTGATTGTCGACCGCAGCTTCCACCTGCACGTTCCGAGTGGCGCTGTCGATCAGGGGATTCACGGCGGTGATATGTCCGGCGAACTTGACCCCGGGCCAGGTATCGGCGGTCACGGTGACCATCTGTCCGACCGCGATTCGCGCCAGCGCCTGCTGCGGCAGGCGGAAGTCGACCAGAATGGGATCCAGCTGCTGCAGCGTGACCACCTTGTCGCCGGGATTCAGATACTGTCCGGGGTTGAGAGTGCTGATGCCCAGTTCTCCGGCAAACGGTGCCCGCAGGGTCTTCTTGGCCACCAGGGCCGCCTGCGCAGCCTCCTGGGCCCGCTTGTTCTTGAGGTCCGCGGCGTCGCTGTCCAGCTGCGCCTGGCTGATGGCCTGCGCCTGGAACTGCACCTGGTCGCGTTTGTAGACCACGGCGGCAAGATCTGCCGCGGCCCCGAGGGCCTGCTGCTGCGCGATATCCGAATCGGCGTTCAGTTGCACCAGAACCGCACCGCTGCCGACACTCTGTCCGGAGTGAAAGTCGATGCTGCGCACCAGGCCGGCCACTTCCGTGGTGACATCCACGCCGCGCACTGCGCGCAGCGTGCCCACCGCATTGATCTGCGGTTGCCAGTCGTCGTATTTGACCGTGGCGGTGGCCACGGTCTGCTTGGGCGAGGCGTTCTGCGCCAGCACCTGCGAGATCATATGGGCCTTGAACAGGTTGAAGCCCACGATGCCACTCGCCAGTATCAACACCGAGACGATGACGATGATCAGCCGCCGCCGGTAGAGGTGCCGCAGCGTCGCTGGGTCATGCTGGGGGGGCTGAAACTGTGAGGTCTGCACTAGCGACTCCCGTCTGGCTTGTTGCCCGCCGCCTGCTGCGTACCGTGGGCACCGTCGCGGTTCCACCAGCCGCCCCCAAGGGCCTGCAGCAGCGCCGCGGAATCCGTAAATCGCGCCATCTGACCCTGGATGCGTGTCAGGCGGGCCTGCGCATATTGACGTTGGGCAATGAGCAGATTGACGTACGAAGTGCCGCCGGCCTGAAACTGGCGGCGGGTGATGTCGAGCGAGTCATGCGCAGCGGATTCGGCCTGAACATCCGACTGCAGCGCCTGGGCATCGGCCTGCAGAGCGCGCAGCGTGTCCGCGACATCCTGCAACGCGGTGAGCACCGTGCCGCGATATTGCGCCGCGGCCTGATCCAGGTCGTCGAATGCCTGCCGCCGCTTGGCGCGCAGTTCCCCGCCATGAAACAGCGGCTGCATCAGTGAACCGCCGACATTCCAGGCGGCTGTCCCCGGGCTGAACAGATCGGTGATCGCGGTGGTCTCCGAGCCGATGCTGCCCGACAGTGTCAGCTGTGGGTACAGATTGGCGGTGGCCACTCCGGCCTGCGCACTGGCCTGATGCAGCTGAGACTCCGCGGCGCGTACATCCGGCCGCTGCCGCACCAGCTTGGCGGGCAAGGATACCGGCAACTGCGTGGGCAGAGTCAGCGCGGACAGCGACAGGGCCGCAGTGTTGGCGTGATCCGGGGTCTGGCCACTGAGCACCGCCAAGCGGTGCCCCGCCTGGGCCAGTGACTTCTGCAGCCCTGGCAGGGTCGCCTCGAGCTGCGACAACTGAGCCTGCTGGGTCAGGACATCCACCTGCGCGGCCCCGCCCGCATTGCGCTGACGCACGATGATGGCGAGCTGATCGCGTTCAGTGGCCACAATGTCACGCGTGGCAGCGATCTGATCGCTGAGTGCCGCGGCCGTGATTGCAGTGGTGACCACATTGCCGGCCAGTGCCAGCCGCGCCCCCTGCAGCTCCCACAGTTGGTATTCCGACTGCGCGGCCAGACCCTCGAGCTGGCGGCGTGTTGCGCCGAACAGATCAAACTTGTAGGTGACATTCACGGCTGCGTCGAACAGCGTGAAGGTACTGGTCCCCAGCTGTGGCAGACCAAACGCCGCGCCTGGCGCCGCTTCGCGCTCGGCCTGGAACTGCCCGTCGAGCTGGGGATACACACTGCTGCCGCGCTGCGCGATATAACCTTCCTGCGCCGAACGCAACGCCGCCTCGGCGGCCACGATTGTCGGACTGTCATGCAGCGCCGTACGCACCAATGCATCCAGGGCCTCGCTGTGGAACAAACTCCACCATTGCGCCGGAATATCCTGGTCAACGACGAGAGTCTGGGATTGTCCCACCTCACCGGTGGTGCCCACTGTCGTGCGCACCGGCGTGCCCGCCACGTACTGATCCGTGGCGGGAGCTGCGGGCACATGGAAATCCGGGCCGACTGCGCAGCTGCACAGAGCCGTGACTGTCACAGCCATGGAAACAATGCCCGGCATCGGCGCGGGCGGCCAATAGCGATAACGCATGAACGAATCGTAAGCCTTGAGTTGCCAGGCGCCGTTGCCGATCAGAACCGCGAGGGGAGCGGTCCGTCAGGCCATCGGGCCGATTTATGTGCTGTCATATTACCGGGGAAATGGCGCGAATGGGCGACAAAAATCCACGCTGATCGGCACCCGGCCGGGAGTGTCGCAGTGTTCGCGGTTGAGCTGCCAATTCGCGGTTCGCAATAGGTAAAGCGCAGACCGTGACGCGCTTCGACAGCTCACTTGAGCGGTGCTGCTCGAGCCCAATAATGTGATGTGGCCCCGGCGCGGGGCCCAGATTCTGGGCTGAAATGCGCGCCTCATGCACAGGCCTTCCAATTCCCAGACCCCGATGCGCCACGTGTTGTTCGTGGATGATGAGCCCCAGGTGCTTGAGGGCCTGCGCCTGCGCCTGCAACCGCTGGTGGGCAAATGGCACATGACGTTTGTGGACAGCGGCGCCGATGCGCTGTCCAAGTTCGAACAGACCCCGCACGATGTGATTGTGAGCGATATCGGCATGCCGGGCATGGACGGTGCGCAGCTGCTGCACGCCATCAGCGAGCGGTGGCCGGCGACCATTCGCATCGCCGTGTCGGGCGTCTCTGATGTGGACCAGAAGCTGCGCCTGTTGCCCCTGGCGCATCAGTACCTGAGCAAACCGTGCCGCCCTGAGCAGCTCGAAGATGCCGTGGCGCGCAGTCTGCAGTTGCGTGAGGAACTGACGCATCCGAGCGTGCAGTCCATCGTCGGACGCATCCGCCAGTTGCCGGCGCGCCCGCAGGTGTTCGCCCGGCTGCAGGTGGCCATGGCCAGAGCGGACACCTCGGCGCGGGACGTCGCCCGCATCATCGCCGCGGACAGCGCCATCACGGTAAGGGTGCTGCAGATCGCCAACTCTGCCTTCTTTCGCCGCGCACGCCGCATCAGCAATATTGAACAGGCCGTCCAGTATCTGGGCTTCCAGAGCGTGCGCAACCTGGTGATGTGCGCCGAGGTGTTCTCGCGCTGGCCGGGCCGCATGCGCCACGCGGCCGTGGATCTCGAGGATCTGCAGGTGCATGCGCAGCGCACCGCGGCGGTGGCCCATGCGATCACCGAGGGCGCGCAATTTTCCGACGACACAGTACTCGCGGCGTTGCTGCACGACATCGGCTACTGGGTATTGATCCAGGAGTGCCCGCGCGAGTTGGAACAGGCCGTGGAACTGGCCTTGGCCGCAGGAATCTGTCTGGCTCAGGCGGAGTACGAGATTCTCGGCGCCTCCCATGCCGAGATCGGCGCCTATCTGCTGGCAATCTGGGGCCTGCCGTACACCGTCGTGGAAGCCATTGCCCATCATCACTATCCTACCCGCGTGAAGTCAGTCGGCCTGGACTGCCTGTCCGCCCTCGCCGTGGCGATGGCATTGACGGGTGGCGATGACTCAGACGGTTGCGCCCGCAACCTGGTACCGAGTGACATCGTCAGCGCCGACTATCTGGAGAGTCTGGAATCCACCCTGACCTGGGACGAGGCGCAGCAGCGCGCGCAGGCCTGTCTGGAGCGGATCGCTGTGGAATCCAACTGAGTTTAAGCTTTCAGGAAGCCTTCGCATCAACGGCCGCGCGCGAGGCGAAGAATTTGCGCATAATCAGGCCATGCGTACCTACATAGTTGAAGACGACGCCGAACTGCGCGGGGCCCTGGTCAACCTGTTGCGCCAGAAGGGTTACCACGTCGAAGCCAGCGGCCGCGGCCGCGAAGCGCAGGAAGTGCTGCTGCTGAACGACTTTGACCTGGCCATCGTGGACATCGGCCTGCCGGACATGGACGGCCTGACCCTGATCCGCACCCTGCGCCGTCACCAGCGTGGCCTGCCCATACTGGTCCTGACAGCTCTGGATGCCGTGGACAACCGCGTGACGGGCCTGGATGCGGGGGCCGATGATTACCTGGTGAAACCCTTCGTCATGGCCGAGCTGGAGGCTCGGGCACGAGCCCTGGTGCGACGCCACCGGGCTGACCGCGCGCAGTCCATCAAGATCGGACCCCTGGAACTGACCATGGGCCAGCCGCGCATCCTGCTCTCCGGTGTACCGGTGGATCTGACCGCGCGGGAGTTCACGCTGCTGGAACTGCTGGCGCAGCGCGCCGGGCGGGTCGTGAAGAAGGACCAGATCGCCAGCAGCCTGGCGCCCTCGGGCGAGGCCCTGTCCGACACCGCCATCGAAGTGGCCGTCCACAGGCTGCGCCGTCGCCTGGAGCCCTTTGATCTGAAAGTGCAGACAATCCGCGGATTTGGCTACCTGCTGGAGGCGACGACCGAACAGGAAACCGATGCCTGAACGCTCGCTGCGGTCCGGCCTGACGCTGCGTGTCCTGGCCGTTGCGCTGCTGCTCCTGGTCCTGGATGGCATCTACTGTTACGCACTGTCAGCGCATTTCGCCAATATTGCATATGATCGCTGGTTGATCGATGACGCCGGCTCCCTGGCGCAGGCATTGAGTGCGCAGAATGGCAGGCCCGGAATAGTGCTGCCGCGCGTGGCGCTTGCCATCTTCAAGTTCGACGACTACGACCAGACCTATTACCGCATCACCACGGCGCAGGGGCGGGTCCTGGCCAATGATGGCTCGCTGCCCGATGTCACCCCCGCCAGCGACGGCAAACCCAGACTCACCTCGTTGACAATCAATGGGGTACCGCTGCGGGTCGTGGCCACCGAGATCAGGATTCCCGGCACCACCGACGTGGTGCACATGGTGGTGGGCGAGACGGTCAACAAGCGGGCCACCTTGCTGTCCGAGATTCTGCTCGAAATCGCCCTGCCACAACTGGGGCTGCTGCTGGGCGCACTGCTTTTCGTGCGCTTTGCAGTGGACCGGGGGCTGCGGCCGCTGACGGTGGTGTCCGCGGCCATCGAGGCCCGCGGTCACGATCTGCTCACCCCGGTGTCCGAGGAGGGCCTGCCCTGGGAGGCGCGCATTCTAGTCAGCCGTATCAACGACCTGCTGGGCCGGCTGGAGCAGACCATCACGGCGCAACGCCGCTTCGTGGCCGATGCCGCCCACCAGCTGCGCACCCCACTGGCCGCGGTGTCCCTGCACGCGGAACGGGCGCAACGCAGTCCCGACAGCGAGTCCCGCGATCAGGCATTGCGCAGCCTGCAGACCTCGGTGGTTCGAGCTGCCCGTGTGACCCAGCAGTTGCTGGCGCTGGCCCGCTCTGGACCTGAGGCCGCGGTCACCCGCACCCTGTCACGGCTGGACCTGGCGCAGCTCGCGCGCACCGCCGGTGAGAACTGGATCAGTCCGGCGCTCGCCCGCCACATGGACTTCGGCTTCGTCGCCGCAGACGAACCCGTCATGATTCTGGGACACGCCGGGCTGCTCGAAGAACTGCTCAATAACCTGATCGACAATGCCCTGCGTTACTGCCCGGAAGGATCGAGTGTGACGGTGAGTGTCGCCGCCTTACCACTGCCGGAGTTGGCAGTGACTGATGATGGTCCGGGCATCGCCGCAGCGGAGCGCGAGCGGATCTTCGAACGCTTTCATCGCGGCGCCACAGTGGACGCCGAGGGCTGCGGACTGGGTCTGGCCATTGTGCGTGAAATCGCCACGGTGCACGGGGCCACGGTTAATGCCCTGCCCGGTCGCGACGGCCGCGGCACCCGCTTCGTGGTGAGGTTCCCGCGCCCGGCCTGATTCTTGCTGGTACCTGTTCATGACACCGAATGACCCTGCGGCTCCCGACCGCGATCTGCAGGCACGCCTCCGGACGGTACTGGCCGAGCGTGACCAACTGGAAATGCTGCTTCGCGAACGCGAACGCGATCGCAAGGAATTTTTCGCTACCCTGGCCCATGAAATGCGCAACCCGTTGGCCGCCATGCGCAGCGCCATTCACGTGCTGCGGGTTGCCGACACGGACCATGCGACGGCCAGTGCCGCACGCGGCATGATCGAGCGACAGCTCACACAGCTCGTCCGCCTGATCGATGACCTGGCCGATGTGGCCCATGTGGCGCAAGAGCGCCTGGAACTGCGTCGGGAGCGGGTGGCCCTGGAGAGCTTGCTGCAACGTGCCACGCAATCCAATCGGGCCATGCTGGAGAGTCGCCAGCAGCACCTGCAGTGGGAGCTGCCTGCAACCCCGGTGTGGCTGTATGTGGACAGCCGTCGGATGGTCCAGGTATTCGCCAGTATCCTCAACAACAGCTCCAAGTTCAGCGATCCGGGATCACAGATCAAGATCCACGCCGCCCGGGATGAGCACCACCTCGTCGTGACCATCACCGATAACGGTGCGGGCATATCCGAGGACGTACTGCCACAGGTCTTTGACATGTTCACCCGCAACGGCCATCACAACCGGGATGGCCAGATCGGTCTGGGCGTGGGCATGACCCTCGCCAAAAGGCTGGTGGAGCTGCATGGGGGCCGCATCACGGTTCACAGCGACGGCCCGGGTCAGGGCAGCAGCTTCGAGGTGAAGCTGAATCTGCTGAACGTCCCCCCGCTCCGAGGGGTTCCGGCGGGAACCGAATCGACCCACGTGGGCCCGACGCGCAGCAATGCGCGGGTGCTCATCGTGGATGACAATCGTGATGGGGCCCAGGGTCTCGCCTTGATGCTTGGCATGGAAGGACACGAAGTGCGCACCGCCGCCGACGGCTTGGAGGCACTGGCGATCGCCGAGCAATTCCAACCCCATGTGGTGTTGCTGGACATCGGCATGCCGGGCATCGACGGCTACGAAACAGCGCGCCGCCTGCGCGCCCGCCCCTGGGCGCAATCAGCGCTGTTGTGTGCCCAGACCGGTTGGGGCCAGGAGGATGATAAGCGACGCGCACGCACTGCCGGGTTCGATCGCCACTTGGTCAAGCCGGTCGATCCCGAAGAACTCAGTCGCATACTCGCGGAGGTGTGTCAGTCCGGACCTGCCATGCCCTGAAGACGCGCGATCCGCCCTGCCACCCGCATCGGGTCAGGCCTGAACGCCTGACCCGATGCGGGTGCAACTTCTGCATTCGGAACGCGTAAAGTTTGCACGCGTCCCACAGCCAGGGGACTAGCGAGGGGCAACCGGACGACGCGTGGTCACCTCCGGTATGTCGCCCGTTGTTGCCTCATGATCATGGCTCGGAAAGCCACTGTGACTGGCCTGTCCGCCCTTGCGGCCCGCCTCCGCGGCCAAGCCCGGATTCTGGGAGAAGCTGCGCTTCTCATCCGGAACGCTCTGGCCGCCCTTACGGCCCGCCTGCGCGGCCAGCTCGCGATTCTGGGAGAAGCTGCGCTTCTCGCCGGGAACGCTCTGGCCGCCTTTGCGGCCCGCCTGCGCGGCAAGGTCGCGGTTCTGAGAGAAACTGCGCTTGGAATCCGGGACCGCCTTGCCACCCATGCTGGCTATCTGACGCTGCCGTTCCTGGTTCATCGACGCGAACCCGCGGTTGGAAGTTCGGCCTTCCGCACCCCTTGTTTGTGCCATATCCGGATCTCCTTCGATCGTAATGGGAAGTCCTAAGCGAAGACTCAAGCAAGACGCATGCCGCGCTGTCTTACAAGGTTTCATTGTAGACAGGCGGCAGGTCTGTGACAGCCTATGCTTAATCAGGCAATTGCGAACCGCGCAGGTTCCACCGAAATGCCGCTGAATCGTCCTACAATCGCGATCCGGTGATGGGCATTGGCAACACCCTTGGGCCGCAGGCCCTCAGGGTGTGAGATGGTCGATGACGATGTTGACGTTGCCCGTCGCCGCTACGTGATACGCGGCCGATCCGAAAGGATCGCCGCTGCGCGCCAAAGGACCACCGGAACTGGAGATGCGCGCCACGATTTCCACTTCCTGTCCCACCTGCATGCCGTGGCCGGCGAGCATCGCGTCCGCCGACGACAGCTCCACGGTCTGGGGGAAGTGCGCCGCCACGCGCTTGACCGCCAGTGGCGGCCCCGCAGCCCGCGGGTCGCGCACAAACACAAACAATGGTGAATCGCTCTTGCCCGCGCTCTTGACGCCGGGCGCAAGCGTAATGTGAATCCGGACGCGCGCGGCAGCGCCGCCGCCCGCCGCCGCAGTGGGCGCATCCGCCGCGCCTGCACTCGCCCCTGCCGCCGGGTTGTCATGCCCGGGGGCCTGTCCCGGGCTCCCCAGGGCCTGGTCGATGGCGTTGATCTGCTGCTGGATGATGGGACGGACATTGTCCGGGGGGTTCTCGGCGAGCAGTGTGACGAAGCGCTCGCGTGCCAGCGGCAGCTGCTTGCGCTGGATGGCTGCCGCAGCGCCGTAGAACAGCGCACTGGGTGAATGCGGCGCCAGGATCAGAGCCTGCTCCACCAATTGTCCCGCCCGCCCGGCCAGCTGCGTATCATCCTCGGTGATCAGCGCTTCAGCCAGACCCATCAGGGCATCGACATTCTTGCCCTTTGCCAGTGCATTGGCGCGTTCGTAGGCGCGCACCGCGAGCGGTGTCTCCTCCAGCACGCTGTAGGAGTGCCCGAGCAGCAGCCAGCCGTTGAGATCATCCGGATTCGCGGCCAACCGACGCGCCAGCGTGGCCACCATGGTCTGAGGCGTGCCGGAAGCCGTCGCCGTGTGCGCTTGTGACCAGTTCCAGTTGCTGAAGGTGCCATAGAGCCCCGCTGCGCCCACCAGCAGTACGCCCAGCACCGCCATTGCAGTCCACGGGGAGGGCGGAGCCGCGCGGCGCCGGGACAGCAATGGCATCCAGATCAACGCGCTTACCGCGAGGACCATCGCGGCCGCAATGACAATAAAGGTGATCATAAATCCAGGACATCCGCATCATCATTGTCCACCAGTCTGGAGCGCTGCCGGATGACCCGCACCGCGATGCCGACGCCGAGAATCAGGAGAATCAAAGGTAGACCCCATAGCCAGGCATTGCGCCACGAATACTCTGGCCGGAAAAGAATGAATTCGCTGTAGCGCGAGACCAGGAAGCCCTTGATGTCCTTGTCGGACTTGCCCGCGGCCAGCATGTCGCGGATCTGCCGCCGCACATCGGCGGCGACATCGGCGTCGGAATCGGCCAGCGAATTGTCCTCGCACTGCACGCAGCGCAGCTCATGGATCAGCACTTCGTAGCGCGCCTGCAGAGCAGGATCGGACATCCTCGCCGGGTCCACCGCCGAGGCCAGGCACACCGAAGACATGATGAGCAGCGCGGCGAGCACGGCGCCGGCCGCCCGCACGGCCTTCAGGCATGGCGCAGAACGATTCACGAGGCACCCGGAGTCGCGGTTGGGGCGGATGAATGCGGCGGCAGGCGCGACAGGAACTCGCGCCGCCAGATCTCCGGAGTGATGACCCCGGGCTCCTTGTAGACGATCACGCCTTGCGGATTCACCAACAAGGACTCGGGTGCCTGCGCGATGCCAAGATTGATGGCCGTGCTCCCGTCACGATCGGTGACCACCTGGCTGTAGGGATTGCCGTTTTGCGACAGCAACTGCAGGGCATCCGCGTTCTCATCCTTGTTGTCCGCTACCCAGTCGACGCCGATGATCTGTACCCGTCCCTCACGCTGCGCCTGCAGCAAGGTGGGGTGTTCGACCCGACAGGCATAACACCAGGCTCCCCAATAATTGAGCACGTACCACTGCCCCTTCAACTCCCGCGAACCCAGCGTCTTCGCAGGATCCGTGAGCACCGGCAGCTCCCAGTCCGGAATCTGGTGACCCACCAGTGGGGACTGCAGGACGCCAACCTCGGGCGAATGTTTGATGCCGACGGCGAGTACCACCACCAGCAAAGCAAACACTCCCAGTGGCACCAGAAAACGTGGGTTCAATGCGCCCCTCCGTGCGCGGCCCCCGACAGGCCCTCGCGCGCGGCCGCCCGTGCCAGTCGGTAGCGGCGATCGGAGAGCGCCAGGGCTCCCCCCAAGGCCATCAACAACGGCCCCAGCCACAGCAGTGTGATCAGCGGCCGGATCTGCGCCCGCAGGCTCCAGCGTCCGGCGCCCAGGTCATCGCCCAGGGCGGCGAACAAGTCCGTCCCGTACCGGTTGTAGATGCCGGCCACCTTGCGCGTCTGCTGCTGCACCCAGAACTGCCGCACCTCCGGATAGAGCGTGGTGATCGGCTTGCCGTCGCGGCTGACCACGACGGTTGCCCGCGTGGCGCTGTAGTTGGGGCCCTCGACCGGCTTCGTGCCCAGCAGCTTGAAGTCGTAGCCCCCAACCTGCGCAGTCTCGCCCGCCCCCAGCGCGATATCCCGCTCGCTGGTATAGGACTCCACGCCGGTCAGTGCGATGACCGCCACGCCCAACCCGATATGGGCGAGGGTCATGCCGAGCACGGCCCGCGACAGGCTCAAGCCGCGCCGCAGCCGGTCCACCGGATCCAGCAGCGAAGACAGAATGATCCAGCTGCCGATGGCAAAGCCGGTGATGGCCAGCGCATGGCGCCCTCCATAGGCGCCAAACACGGCGGCGGCGCCGAGTACGACGGCAACCGCCAGGGTGATGAGCAGCGGTCGGAGCGACTCCGCCAATCGGCCGCGCTTCCAGTTGGCGTGAATACCCACCGAGAGCAGCAACGTCAGCGGGATGACCGCGAGCAGGAAGGTGGGCCGAAAGTACGGCGGCCCCACCGACAACGCCGTCTGCCCCAAGGTATCGGCGATCATGGGCGCCAGTGTGCCACCCAGCACCGTGGCGGCGGCGACGACCAGCAGGATGTTGTTGAACAGCAGGAAGCTCTCACGCGACAGCAGCTCAAAACCTGCCGTGGACTTCAGCAGCGGTGCGCGCCATGCGTATAGCGTCAAGGCGCCACCAATGACCAGTCCGAGGAAGATCAGGATGAAGCGACCGCGCTCCGGGTCAGCCGCGAAGGAATGCACCGACACCAGCACGCCGGAGCGCACCAGGAAGGTCCCCAGCAGACTCAAGGAAAATCCCAGGATCGCCAGCAGCAGCGTCCAGCTCTTGAACAGCCCGCGTTTGTCGGTGACCGCGAGTGAATGGATCAGGGCCGTCGCCACCAGCCAGGGCATGAAGGAGGCGTTCTCAACCGGATCCCACTCCCAGAAACCGCCCCAGCCCAGGGTGTAATAGGACCACCAGCTGCCCAGGGTGATGCCACAGGTCAGGAACGCCCAGGCCGCTGTCGTCCACGGACGCGTCCAACGGGCCCAATCCGGGTCCATGCGTCCCTCGAGCATCGCCGCGCAGGCGAAAGAGAACGCCACGGCAAGCCCCACATAACCGGTGTAGAGCACGGGCGGATGCACCGCAAGACCCGGGTCCTGCAGCAGCGGATTGAGGTCACGCCCATCGGCCGCCGCGGGGATCAGGCGGTGGAAAGGATCGGAAGTGGCCAGCGTGAAAAGCAGGAAGCCGAAACTGAGCACCCCCAGCACGCCCAGCACCCGCGCCGCGAAGTGCTCCGGCAGCTTGCGCGTGGCAATGGCCACCGCCACCGTCCATACCGCCAGCAGGAAAATCCACAGCAGCAGCGAGCCTTCATGCGCGCCCCACAGGGCGGCAATGCGATACATGAGGGGCAGCGCGGAGTTGGAATTATCAGCAACGTAGAGCACGGAAAAATCAAAGTTGATGAAGGCGTACACGAGGACGCCGACAGCCGTGCCCACCATGACGAATTGGCCCGCCACCGCGCAAGTGGTCGCGGCCACCCAGCGATCCCGACCCAGCGCGGGCCCCGCAATGCCAAAGAACGCCTGCAGACCCGCCAGCAGCAGGGCCAGCACCAGCGCGAAGTGACCCAGTTCCGGCAGCATCAGCTTCCTCCCTTGTCAGTTCCCGGGACGGTTCCCTTGCCTACCCCTTGGCCCACTCCCTGGGCGCTCTCCTGCGCCGCGGCGATCTTGGGCGGCATGTACTTCTCGTCATGCTTGGCCAGCACTTCATCCGCGACGAACACGCCATTCGCGTCCAGATGGCCGTGCGCAATCACGCCCTGCCCCTCGCGGAACAGATCCGGCAGCACACCGGTGTAGGTCACCGGCACATCATGTTTGAAATCAGTCAGCACAAACCTCACCTGCAGGCTGCCAGCTGCACGCTGCACACTGCCCTTGGTCACCATGCCACCCAGACGGAAACTCGCATCCCCGCGCGCGGCGCCCTGAGCCACCTGAGTGGGTATGAAATAATAGTCGACGTTCTGGCGAAACGCTGACAGCGCCAGTGCGGCGGCCACGCTCACCCCCGCCACGATGCCCAACACCAGATACAGCCGTTTGCGTCGCTGTGGGGTCATTGACGCTCTCCTTGGATGGCCAGACGCCGGCGGGCTTCCATCCGGGAGCGCGCCAACAGGCTGCGTGCCCAGACGATGTTCAGCACCACGGCCAGCAGCGTCAGGCCATAGGACGGCCAGACGAATGCGGCGTAACCCCCCATATGCAGGAAATGCGTCATGAGGAGAGCGCCTCGCGGATCCAGTTGGCCGACCGTTCGCGCCGCAAGATCTCGCCGCGCAGCCGCAGCAGCAGGATGGCCGCGAAGTACAGCGTGAACCCCAGCATGCTTACCAGCAAGGGGATCAGCATCGGGGTGGCAATGGTGTCCTTGCCCGTCAGGCTCAGGGACGAGCCCTGGTGCAGCGAGTTCCACCAGACCACCGAATATTTCACAATGGGTACATTAACGACTCCCACGATCGCCAGCACGGCGCTGGCACGATCTGCACGCTGGAGGTCATCAAATGAGGCCCGCAGGCCCATATACCCCAGGTACAGGAACAACAGCAGCAGCTCGGACGTCAGGCGCGGGTCCCACACCCAGTAGGTGCCCCACATCGGTTTGCCGAAGAGCATGCCGGTCGCCAGCGCTACGGCCGTAAATGAAGCCCCGATCGGCGCGCAGGCCGCCGCCACGGCATGAGCCACCTTGATGCGCCAGATCAGTCCGACTGCTGCCGCCACCGCCATCCAGGTATAGATCATCAGCGACAGCCACGCCGCCGGCACATGGACATACATGATCCTGAAACCATCGCCCTGCTGGTAATCCGGGGGTGCGATCACCAGTCCGTCAAACAGGGCGCCCAGCAGCAGTATGGCGGCGATCCAGCCGAACCAGGGCGTCAACCGGCCGGCCAGCCGGTAGATGTACGGCGGCGAACCGAGCCTATGAAACCACGTCCACGTCACGCTGCTACTCCAGGCTGATGCGCACGGCGGCGGCAGCAGCCAGCGGTGCAAGGGTGAAAGACAGAACCACAATGGCGCCCAGCAGCTCCATGGGAGGCGCGTAGGCTTCCCCGCGCAGGGCCAGTTCCGTGGCCCGGCTGCCAAAGATCAGAATCGGGACTGCCAACGGCAGGATCAAGATGGCCAGCAGCACTCCACCGCGCCGGACGCCCAGGGTCAGCGCCGCGCCGATGGAACCGATGAAGCTCAGGGCCAGGCTTCCGAGCGCCACGGTGGCCATGATACCGGCGCTGGCCGCGACTGGCACGCCCAGGGTGTAACCCATCACTGGCGCCATCAGGGCCAGCGGCACCCCCGTCAGCAGCCAGTGGGCGCCCGTCTTCCCCAGCAGCAGCCAGGTGAGCGACTGCCCGGACAGTGCGTATTGCTCCAGGGTGCCGTCCTGCGCATCGTCGCGGAACAGAAAATCCAGGGCCATGAGTGCCGCCAGCAGCGCGGCGACCCACAAGACGCCCGGAGCAATCGCCCGCAGCTGTGCTAATTCCGGCGAAATCGAGAGCGGAAACAACGTGGTCACCAGCACGAAGAACGCCAGCGGATGCACCAGCTGCTCGGGGCGGCGGAACGCCAGCATCAGATCGCGCGCCACGACCAGGCGCGCGGCCGTCAACGGTGGGGTGACTTCGGCTGTCATCAGACGGTCAGATTCAGTTCACGCAGGCGCGCCGGAGCAATGCCCAGACCGTGGTGCACGGCCGCGATCGCCAGCCCCCCCGATTGCAGGTGCGCATTCAGCAGCGCCACCACCAATTCCTGTCCGCCGCTATCCAGATTGGTCGTCGGCTCGTCCAGCAACCACAGGGGCGCGGCCGCGAGCAGCAGTCCGGCCAGTGCCACCCGCCGCTTCTGGCCCGCCGAAAGGGTGCGCACCGGACGCGTGCCAAACTCGCCCGCCCCGGTGCGCAGCATTGCATCGTCAATCGCCGTGCGCGTGACCCGGCGACGCATACCGGCCCAGAATCCCAGATTCTCGACCCCCGACAGATCCGGCTTCAGAGGCGGCTCGTGTCCCAGGTACATCAACGAGGCATGAAACCCGGCGCGGTCCTCGCGCACATCCTGGTCGTTCCAGAACACACGTCCCTCCTCCAGGTGATTGAGACCGCACAGCGCACGCAATAAGGTCGTCTTGCCCGCACCATTGGCGCCGGTGAGCTGCAGCAGTTCCCCGCCCTGCACCATCAGCCCCACGCCCTTCAGGACATGGCGCTCCGAGCGCCACAGGTGCAGATTTTCGGCCCTTAAATTTGAACCGGACATGGTCCCCCGATGCTCCCAGGCAGCCTTGGCGGCCAAGACGGCCGGACCCAGGAAATCTCGCCGCCAAATAATCCGCTAGTCTCGCAAAGTCAGTGGCTTATGACCATACCTTAAGAGGCTGCAAAGGCCCCCGAAGAGGGTAATCTCTGTAGAATCGCGAACCGGCACTCCTCCCTTGAGCCCGGGTGGCGAAATTGGTAGACGCAAGGGACTTAAAATCCCTCGGGGGCAACTCCGTGCCGGTTCGATTCCGGCTCCGGGCACCAAGCATTAAGAGTGAGACCAGACTTGAAAAAACGCCGCCGCGCCCTGCGCATCCTGGCCGTCGACATCGGCGGATCCCACGTCAAGATCCTGCGCTCCGGTCTGCCCGTGTACCCGGTGGGCGAGCGGCGTGTGGAATCCGGTCCCAAGCTGACCCCCGGGCAGATGGTGAAGGCCGTGCGCGTCCTGGCGAAGGGCTGGAATTTTGATGCGGTCGCCATTGGCTACCCCGGGGTCGTGTGGCACGGCCGGCCCATCATTGAGCCGCACAATCTGGGAAATGGTTGGGTCGGCTTTGATTACAACGCAGCCTTTGGCAAACCCGTGCGTATCATCAATGACGCCGCGATGCAGGCGATTGGCAGCTACGAAGGTGGACGGATGCTGTTCCTCGGCCTGGGCACCGGGCTGGGCTCGGCAATGATCCTGGGGGGCGTCATCGAGCCCATGGAACTGGGTCGTCTGCCCTACCGCAAGGGCCGCACCTATGAGGACTACGTGGGCATCGCCGGCCTCAAGCGACTCGGCAAGAAACGCTGGCGGCGTGCGGTGTTCGATGTGGTGGGACAACTGACCCGGGCCTTCCAAGTCGACTATGTGGTGCTGGGTGGGGGCAATGTGGCGAAGCTTAAAACACTGCCGCCGCACACCCGCGCGGGCAGCAACGCCAACGCATTCGCCGGTGCCTTTCGCCTGTGGACTCAGGAACCCTGGGCATCGAATCACGATCCGATCGCGGCGGCACCACGCCGTGCAAAACCGGCATAATCTGCGCCTCGCCTTTTTTGGAAAATGGATTCCCCGCCATGATTGGACGCCTTGTTACCTTGGGTTTGCTGGCTGCCATCGCCCTGCCACAGATGGCCTCGGCCCAGACGCAATGGACCGACGGCAAGCAGTACTACACGATCACCCCCGCCCTGCGAACCACGGTCCCACCCGGCAAGGTGGAAGTGACCGAAGTGTTCTCCTATGCGTGTCCGCATTGCGCGCAGTTTCGCCCCGTGATCAAGCAGCTCAAGGCGAGTCTGCCGCCCAACGCCGTATTCACCCTGGTCCCCGCGTCGTTCAATCCGGCCGAGGACTGGCCAATGTTTCAGCGCGCCTATGTGACCGCCGAGGTGCTGGGGGTTGCCGCACGCGCGCACGATGGTATTTTCGATGCCATCTGGAAATCAGGCGAACTCGCAGTGGTGGATCCGCAGACCAATCGTCTGAAGAACCCTCTGCCCTCCATTCAGGATGCCGCCAAGGTCTATAACAAGTTGACGGGGGTCCCAATCGACAAGTTCCTGACCGTGAGCCAATCCTTCGCCGTGGAGGTGAAGATGAAGGCCGACGATGCCTACCTGGTGCACGGACAGATCGACTCCACTCCAACCATCGTGGTGAATGGCAAGTACCGCCTGACCACCGAGTCGGCGGGCGGCGCCGATCAGGTGCTGCAGCTGGTGAAATTCCTGGTCAACAAGGAATCGCACTGACGCGTACAAACTCCCGCGGACCGCTGCTGACCGCGCAAACCCAGGCCCTGATGTCGCAGGCACTGCGCGGCGGCGCCGCAGAATGCACCTGTTCACTGGATCTGGGACTGACGGTGAGCCGGGTGGAACTGAGCCCAGCAGGGTTCAGCTGGGACGGTGCCCGATACCCCTGGCCGGCAGCCATCAAGGACCGGACCATCTATCACTGGGATGGCCTGGGGTTCGAGCCGGTGTCCGCCTACGTCGGTTCCCTCATCAAGCTCGTGCCCACTGAGTGGGGCGCACCGACCTTTGAGGTCGATGGCATCAAGATGCTGCCCACCCTCAGCGAATCGCCATTCGAGAATGCGCGCCGCAAGGTAGAACTGGTGGGGGTACGGGGGCGGCGCGTGCTGGATACCTGCGGCGGCCTGGGATACTTCGCGGCCTGGTGCGTACGGCTCGGAGCTGCGCGGGTACTATCGTGCGAAAAGAATCCGCAGGTGCTGTGGCTGCGTGAGATCAATCCCTGGTCACCGCGGCCCGATGCCGTGCTGGAGCTGCTCAACACGGGCATCGACCGGCATATCGACACACTGCCGGATGCCATGTTCGACGTCATCCTGCACGATCCACCGCGTTTTGGTATTGCCGGGGAGCTGTATTCGCGCGAGTTCTATGCGCAGCTGGCCCGCGTGCTGCGGCCGGGCGGCATGCTGTTTCATTACACCGGCTCGCCCAACCGGCTGACCACCGGCCGGGATGTGCCCGGTGAGGTTTTGAAGCGCCTGCAGGACAGCGGCTTTCAGGCACGGCGTGCGCTGGATGGCATCCTCGCCCGATCAATACTCAAACCGATACGATAGGCCGATGCTGCTACCGGGGTCGTTGTCCGGAGTCGTGCCCTGCACCGTCGCCGTCCCGGTTCCGATCTGTGTCTGCAATTTGAGTTTGCTCGTCAGATCGAAGGCCACCCCGAGCTGGGTGGCGCCGGTGGTTTCCTGCTTCAGATCGACGAAGATCCGGCTCGTGACATAGCGCCCCGCCTCGATGGTGGCGCCATTGTTTTGCGTGCTGCCGGGCAAGCCGGTGTCAGTGCTGCCTACGGACAGTCGGTCCAGCCCCAGATGCTTCTGTACTTGCGCCAGCGGATTCGTTCCCGTCCCCACCCCTGTCAGTGTCACGAGCGCCGCCCCCAATTGCGCGGCCTGCAGGGCCGTCAGCTGGCCAGCGTTTTCACCGAACAGCAGGCGTGCGAGGATTTCATCCTGCGGCAACGGCGGAACGCTGGTGAGATCAAACCGCGGCGCATCGGCCACGCCGGTGATTCGCAGGGTGACGGTAGTGTCGAGCGTGGTTGTCTGCGCCGTGAAATCCAGCGTCGGATCGATCTTGCCCGTGACATCCGAGCCGGCGAAGCCCACCCGGCCTGAGCTGAAGGTCAGGCGGCTGCCGGCCAGGGTGAACTGACCGCGCAGCAGGTCGAATCCGCCATCGACGGTCGGAGCGCGCGCCGTACCGCCAATCTGTATCTTGCCGCCGAGCTCGGCGTCCAGGCCGCGGCCCCGTACCAGGATCTGGCGCGGCGCATTGATACTGACCTTGAGATCGATCTGCGGGCCATGACTGCTGGGCGCGACCACCTGCTCGCCCGGTCGATGCACATTGAGTACGGCGACGTTGGGCGGAAAGTTGTTTGGAATGTCAACCGTGGCACGAGCCAAATCGATCGTGCCGGCCAGCATCAGCTGATGTAACGCGGTCCCCTGCAGCGTGAGATCCGCGTTCACCACTCCGGAGACGATGCTGCTGGAGAGGGGTTGCGCATTGCGCGCGGTGAACTTCAGGTCCAGCGGCCAGCCACCCTGCAGGATACCGAGCGTGCCGCTCACCGTGATCGTGCCGGTCGCGGCGTGCGCCGAGAGCTGCGTGATCTTCAGTTCCTTCTGTGTACCCTCCAGCGTGCCTTCGATTTCAGTGAGATCCACTCCATGCCCATAGTCATGGATGGCACCCTTGTGCAATTGCACCGTGCCCTTCACGCTCGGTGTGTCAAGGGTACCGGCCACCTCGGCATTGACTTCCAGGGTGCCGTTGATGCGACGCCCAGCACTTTCCAATAAGGGATTGAGGCGCGTCAGATCGATGTGCCCCGTGGCCTGAACCGCGATCGTGCCATTCCACGGAATGGTGCCTTCCACGCTCAGATGCGAGGACTCCCCCGCGGAGGAGCGCAGCGCAATCCGGGCGCCGTCGGCAGTAATCTGCGCGTTCGCCGACAATTGCGCCGGCGGCAGGCTGGACGCATCACCCGTGGCGCGCAGGTCCTTGCCGGTGAGTTCCAGTCGGCCCAGCGGATGCGCGGGCGAACCTTGCAGCTGCATGCCGATCGTGAGGCTGCCAGAGCCCAGGTAGCCCGGCAGAATGGCGTCGATGAGTCCCGGTGTTGCATCCGTGAGGTCCGACTGCAGCTGCAGCTGCGGCAGGATCTGCCCGCTCGCCGTGAGCGTCGCATCCGCAAGTCCTGCACGCAGGCCAGACACCGACAGTCCATTTGCGAAGTCGAACCGCGCCGGCTGCAGCAACTTCACCTCGACACCATGCACCTGCCCGGTGAGGGCAGTGAGATCGAGATCGCGCTTGCCGGCATCCACCAGCGCCTCTGCGGCCAGGTGCGAGGGTGTTCCCAGGACCGGCGACTGTGCGGCCAGTGACAGTTTCAATGCATGCAGCGGACCGGTGCCCGTGAGGGCCCCACTGACCTTCAAACTGCCGATCGTCAGGTTCTCGGTCTTGATCTGCAGGTTGGTTTGCGCATGGGAGTCATTGGCGCCCGCAGCGTTGTCCGCGACCATGTTCAGGTTACCGACGAGGCTCCCCGCGAGATGTTGTCCCAGCAGGATGTTGAGGTCTGCAAGATTGCTGATCGCCCATTTGATCTGACCGTGGGACTGATCCAGATCCTGGGTCAGCGTGAGGTCGCCCTGGGCATGCAGGCTCTGCCACTCAGCCTGCGGCAGTCTGATATGGACGTCCTGCCCCGGATGAACCTGTAGCGCCGCCTGCAAGGTCAGCGGTTGACCTGCGAGCGCGCCCTGCAATTGCAGCTGCGCCTCGGGGGCGTGCGGCAACCCCGCCGCCGTAAAGCTTCCAGTCACCGTGCCGGGTGCGGAATCGTGAACCGCCACGGTGCTTTGCACAGTGCCGGTCACACGCAGCGCCGCGCTGGTTCCGTTCAGGTCCGCCTGCACATTGGCTTGGCCTGACAGGGCCGGCAGCAGCAGCGAAAGATCTGCGAACGCCCCCTTCGCCTTTCCCGACAGGCTCCAGGGCGCACCCTGTCGCTTCGGCGCGGACATCCGTCCGGAGAGCGCGACATTCAAAGCCTGATTGGCAGCCGTGAGCTGATCGAGGCGTATCTCGCCGGGTGCATAACTGCCGCGGATATCCGCTGTTTCGACCCCGCGGAACCAGGGATGCACAGCCGCCAGCGTGGAATCCAGATTGCCCGAGGCACTCAGCCGCACGGCTACCCGGCTGCCGGCGAGTTGCGCCGTGGCATGCGCCCGCAGTGACCCCTTGAGCCCCGCGGGCATCGATTGCATCAGCTTCGCGACATCTCCCACATCGAGGTCGGCCACTACTGAGAGTGGTCCTGCCAGCTGCCCTTTGGCGCGCAGAGTCATGGCCGGGTGCGACAGCTGCAGCTCGAAGGGACGCGTGGGAACCTGTAACTTGATCGAACCGTTCACGGTCAACGGGGCACCCGCCAACAGGTCAGGGGGTACACCCGGCGCGGTACTGTTCTCAACTGTTGCACGGGCGCTGAGGTTGCCGCCGCGGGCTTCGAGCGATGCATTGAGTGCACCGATCCGCACCCCGCCCGGGACCACGAGGGCGGCTACCTGCAGTTCGCCACTTGCGGCCACGGTTGCCAGTGGCCCATGCCAATTGCCGCGCAGATGCAATCGCTGCCAGGAAAGGTCCGGACGCGGCGCCATGGCGGAGGCATCGGCGGCGTATTCCAGGTCGGCGGAGCGTTGTACGAGATCCACGGTGCCGGTTGCAGTCGCATGCAGCCCACCCACCCGCGCCTGCAGATCAATATGCTCGGACCGCCGCAGGCCGTTGAGTGTGCCCGATACCTGCATGGCGCCAATGGCGGCAACCCCCAGCAAACCCGCCAGCGGTCCATGGTCGGGCTCACGCACGTTGAATTCAGCATCCATCCGTTTGCGGTTGAAGGCCCACTGCACCGTGTAGCTGCCTGGGCCGTCCAGGCGTGTGGCCGCAAAGGCCAGCTGCATGTCCTCCAGAGTGCGCAGGTGCACGCTCGCATGCAGGTTCAAGGTAGCCGGCGCAGCAGCCAGTGCAGCGCTCAGGTGCACCGCATCGGCGCTCGCCTCATGTACATCGATGTCCGGAATCCGGGTGTGGCCGCTGCGGTGCGACCGGGAGACCGGCAGACGTGACCAATCAATGCGCTCGGCGTGCGCGCTGACCACTGCCACGCGCCGCTCCAGCAACAACCAGGGGTGCCAGGTCGCCTGGATGTTCTGCGCCTGCAACCACACGCCGTGCGAGTCGGCCAGCTGCAACTGTCGCAGAGTGGGCCGGTCCGGCAGATCGCCTCCCAGACCCGTCAGTCTTACATCGTTGCGGGTGAGTCGCGCGACCAGGGTTTCAATCTGCTGCCGCCCCCACGCCGTATTGCCGATGGTGAGCAGCCCAACCCACAGCAACACGCACAACAGTATCGGCACTGCGATGATGATCAGGGCTACGCGTAGGGCTCGGCGCATCAGAAAGTTGGTCCCAGACCTATATAGATTTCCAATCGGCTATCGTACGGCTGCCGGTCGATCGGAAAGGCGATATCCACCCGCAGCGGTCCGATCGGGGTGTAGTACCGGGGACCTCCGCCGATACCGCTTTGGTACCGGCCGCTGAATGGCATGGCCGTATTCCCGACGCGGCCACTATCCGTGAATACCGCGAAGCCCCAGTTGCGCCCAATTCGCTGTCGCAATTCCAGACCAAACGCATCAACCGCGACGCCGCCGACCGGCGTGTTCGTATTATTTTGAAACAGCGGCCCCACCGACTCGAAGGCGTAGCCACGGATCGTACCGCTGCCGCCGGCATAGAAACGCTGATCCGGCGGCAACTGGAAGACGCTGGCGCCCTCTGCGTAGCCCCATACCCCTCGCGCTGCCACGACGGTTCTACCAGGGTCCGTCCCCAACAGATCGTGCAGGTCCAGATAGGTGGAAGCCCGAATCTGGGTAAGGAGGAATGTCGCATCTGGCGGCCCCAAGGAGAGGGTCGGTGTGAGCGTCAAGGCCGCGCGAATCCCATGTGTGGGATCCAG
>DASXFV010000015.1:0-32386 GCA_036489445.1 Steroidobacteraceae bacterium
GTCCGCTTGACCCCGTCGCAGAAAACTTGGCGGGTACTAATCCATGTCTTTAGCGCGCCGCATCGCAGTCATAGTGCTGAGCACTGTGGTAATTACGGGGGCGGCTGCAGCCCTTTGGATCCAATACGCCTCCCCGGGAGAGTCATGGGCGAACCACATTCGCTTGGCTTTGTTTGTAATCGACCTCTCTTCGTTGATTTTGCTTTCCAGACTCGGATTGCCAGTGTTCCAGTTACTATCGCCGAACTGGCGACGCATTGTGGTCGGCGTCTTCGTCATGCTTGCCATACTGCCATGGACCCTGGTTGTGAGCCTCGCCGTTCGTTACGGTCTAATTCCTAATAACATCGTTGGCGGTTTGGTGCTGCTGATTCCCTTTGCAATATTCTTGGTCACGGGACTTTATATGGTGGTTCGGGGCACCTTCGGGCGTAGTTAGGGCTTGAACACCTGATTAAGAGTGTGGAGGTATAGGACGAATCCCATCGGCCACGTTGCTCGATGGTATCTACGACTTCGCCAATTCGGCAGATTTCCGACACCGATTTTGGGTGACCCGGCCTGCATGCCGCGAGCATCCTGTGCTCATCGGCTTTCGCCGGACGGTGGAAGAACTCCGGGCTCGTTTCCGGCATCGGGCTTGATGCTGCCGAGGCTGCGCCCGGTGGCCTCGTTCTCTTGCTGCAGCACCGTGAGGGATGCACGTCCGTGGCGCTAGTCTACCCCGATGTCCTCGTTCCAGACCCCAGGATGTTCGGTGATGAAGCCGGTCAGCAACTCGTGGCACTGTATTGAATCCAGATCGATGATGTCCACTCCTCGCTCGCGCAGCCAGTCGATGCCACCACGGAAGGTGCGTGACTCTCCCACCACAACCACACCAATGCGGAACTGAACAATGAGCCCGCTGCAGTACCAGCACGGCGCCAGTGTCGTCACCATCACCGTGTCCTGGTAGGTGCGGCGTCGACCAGCCTTGCGGAAGGCATCCGTCTCCCCATGACTCGATGGGTCGCCATCCTGCACCCGGCGGTTGTGACCGCGCCCGAGTAGCACACCATTTCTATCGAAGAGCGCCGCACCGATTGGAATGCCACCCTCAGCAAGTCCGAGACGCGCCTCTTCCAGTGCGACATTCAACATCTGCGTATATGCGTCACTCATGATCCGCATGCTACCGGATTCGAAGTTCCCGGGAGCGGACGTAGGCCAATCGGACCCCTTTCGCATCGCTGACTCCCATGCGGCATTGTCGCCATTTGGTGACGGTGCCCGGCAATTGGCAGCATTTCCTCACCCTACGTCAACCTTCTGCGCGCTGAACCGCTACTGACCCTCATTACCGGCACGGACTGCGTCATTCAAACGCCGGTTCGCGGTGTTTGGCTAGCGAGGGAGAAACATGGACACCAGGAAATTCAACTATGCAGTGTGCGGCGCCATGGTGGCCGCGCTGACGGCATGCGGTGACGGATCCTCCGGTTCTGCCGGATCATCGGGTTCCGGATCATCAATAGCAACGAGTGCGCAGAACGCCAGCGTCCCGATGTTGATCAGTGATGCTTCCTCGGAAGACTGGGCCACGATCGGCGTCAAGGTATTGAGCATTGCGTTGATTCCGCAGGGAGGCGGCGCCAACGTCACGGTTTACACCGCGCCCTCTCCGGCTCCTTTCATCAACCTTGAGCAATTGGACCAATTGGCTGAAATCTTCGGCAATGCGACGGTTCCGGTCGGTACCTACACCGGAGCCGTCATCACCGTCAGCGGCAATCCGGGAGATGTACTCCTGACAGCATCGGCCGATCCGGAGAGCGGCTTCGCCCTCGCCGCCGGCGCTGTCGTCCCAACGGCCAATATTCACGTCGTTAACAGCCAGGGAAGCGGTTCGAATCTGACGGCACCGATTACCGTCAATTTTGTCTCACCGCTGGTAGTGACCACCAGTTCCACGTCCGCACTGGACCTGGAGTTCGACCTGTCGCACCCGGCCTTCATTATCGGTCACAACCCGCCAAGCGCTACCACAACACAGTGGGCCATCAACTTCAACGGCCCGGTGCGCCATCATCCGGTCTACGACCTGCGGCGGCTGGTGCTGCGGCACACCTATGGCACCGTGACGGCAGTCGCCACGGATAATTCGTCGATCACCATCACCAAGGATTTTCCGACTCTGCCGGCGGTTTCCCCGGAAACCGAAATCAGCAGTTCCCAGGCCCTGACGGTTCAGGCAGACGCCACCAATGGCACGTTGTTCTATGACGTGGATGCCAAGACCACCACCACCATCATGAACTTCTCCGGCGAAACCAACCTCAGCGGGCGCTACGTGCGCATCGCGGCTCGCTACCAGGATGACGGCACGCTGGTGGCCACCCGGATCTGGGCGAGCAATACCTTCAACAGCATCTGGTTGAGCCCGGAAGGCCACGTGCTGAACGTGAACGCCAATACCAATGTCATCACGGTGACCAACGAGGACGGTGTTGGTGTACCCCTGGTCGTGGATGCCAATACCCAGTTCTTCTACCGCCAGCCCTGGAATGCGACGGCGGATTCCATGCCAATCGCCACTGGCGTCGGGTTCCTGACCCATCAGGACATGGTGCGCGGCTTCAAGGTCCACGCCAGTGTGGTGGATCCGCTTGCCGTGCCGTTGGTTGCCCAGGAAATCGACATCGAAACGGCCGATTATTCGGGCACGATTTCGGCATCGAGCGCCAGTGGCTTCACATATACGCACAGCTTCGTGCGCACCGTCGACAATTACAGCGTGGCGCTGGGCTTCATCGCCTCCGGTACCGCCAACGGTAACGATCCGATCACCGGCGATGCAATCTCGGGCTACAGATGGTGGAATTTCGCCTATCCGACCCTGGTCGACTCCGGCAGCAATGCGGTGAGCGATTTTGTGTCCGCCACGAACGGTACTGCCGCCTTTGGCGGCACCGCGGGTGCGATCGTCCCCTGGGGCGTGAGCTATGTCATCTGGGGCGATCCGAGCAATGCCACCGGTTGGAGCGCTGCCTCGTCCATCCTTGAGCCCACACCACTCCCCGTGGGTTCTGTCGCCAGCGCTCCGGTCAGCGTCACAAATGGCGAAGCCTTCAGCATCACCGCCGCCAACGGCACCAACCCGGTGACGGTAGATGCCAGTACTGTGAGCGGGTCAGCCACCCTGGTGTACCAGGTGGACATGACGGGCGGGGTGGTGAGCGTGAGCCCCATCGACCTGACCACCTCATCGGGCCTGTCCAGTTTCAACAGTGGGATGGCGACGGGCACCAAGGTCAAGGTCTCGGGCGTGCCGCAGGCCGATGGCACCATCAAGGCCTACGTGGTCACCTACTTCACCGGAACCACCCCGGCCGGCTGAACGGCTAGCCGAACCTCCGGCGCCCGGCCCTGAAGCCTCAGGCCCGGGTGCCCGGCAGCCAGACAGAGCCAGGATCCTTGCTGTAAAGTTGCGGTCCTCTTCGCAACTTTCCGCTCTCCTCCATGGCATCGCTCCCTGCTGCTCAGGCCTACCAGAGGCGCGCGTTTACCACTATCTTCCTGATAGAAATGTGGGAGCGGTTTGGCTTCTACGGCATGCAGGTGCTCATGGTCACCTACATGATCAAGAAGCTCGGCTTTGTCGACACCCGGGCCAATCTGGTGTTTGGCGCCGCCTCCGCCCTGATCTACGCATCCCCTGCGATCGGAGGTTGGATCGGGGACCGGCTGATCGGCGCACGCCGCACCATGAGAATTGGCGCCTTCGTGCTGGCGCTGGGCTATGCGCTGCTGTGGCTGCCGACTGACAATGAGTACGCTCTGTATTGCGCGCTCGGCGTAATCATAGTCGGCAATGGGCTGTTCAAGGCCAACGCTGGCAACATGGTGCGCAAGATCTACGAAGGCGAGGATTCCAGGATCGACAGCGCGTTCACGATCTACTACATGGCCGTCAATGTGGGCGCCATGATTTCGATGACCTTGACGCCCTGGCTGCGCGACTACGTGGGAGCACGCTATGGCAACTCCGCCGGCTGGCACACGGCCTTCGGAGTCTGCTCCATCGGCCTGATCTTCGGCCTGGTCAACTACCAGGTGCGAATCCACACTGTCGCGCGCATCGGGTCCCCGCCGGATGCGCGGCCCGCGAAGCCCGGCCTGCTGGCGCTGGTATTGGGCGGTGGTGCCCTCATGGTGCTGGCATCAGTACTGATCCTGCACAGTGAGATTGTCGCCCGCGTCTGCGTTTATCTGGCCGGTGCGGTAATACTGGGCATCTTTATCCGCCTCATCGGCACCAGTGAGCGCGGCGAACGCGCGGGCATGATCGCCGCGTTCATTCTGGTGATCCAGACGGTTTTCTTCTTCATCTTTTATCAGCAGATGTCGACGTCGCTGAATCTGTTCGCGCAGCGCAACGTGAATCTGGACTTCCATCTTTTTGGCTGGCATCTGTTCACATGGATTCCCGAACAGTTCCAGAATCTGAACTCGATCTGGATCGTCATCCTGAGCCCCGTACTGGCGTTCATCTACAACGGCTTGGCCCGCTTTCACAAGGATCCCCCGATCGCGGCGAAGTTCGCGTTGGGCTTCGCCGCCGTGGCATTGGGTTTTTTCGTCTACGGCGTGGGCGCCCGCGGGGCGGTCAACGGGCAGGTGTCCTCCTGGATCATGGTCTGGGGCTATGGCCTGTACTCACTGGGTGAGCTGCTGGTGAGCGGTCTCGGGCTTGCCATGATCGCCCGCTATGCACCGGCGCGGATGGGTGGCTTCATGATGGGGGCGTACTACGTGGCCTCCGGGCTGTCCCAGTACCTGGGAAGTGTGGTGGCCAACTTCGCACATATCCCCGAGAACCTCACCAATCCGGTGCAATCCCTGGGAATCTATACCCACCTTTTCAACGAGCTGGGTTTCGCGGGTATCGTGTGCACACTGATCGCGGTCGCCATGCTGCCGCTGATGAAGAAACTATCGGCGAACCACGCTGAAGATGTCGACCCCGCTGCGGGTACCCAGCCGGCGTAAGGTTACGCCGGCCCCGCCGGCCGCAGTCGGAAGTCGTACTCGACCGTGTAATACGGCGTGTCCACGCGTATACCCCCGGGGCCCGGGCCCGGCGGGTGCTTGTCAAACTTCGCCACCAGCGATTCCTTCATCCCGAACACGGCATCCGAGTCCAGATACTCACTGCCTGCCACAAACAGATGCGTGGTCACCGGTAGATGAGCATCTGCGGAGACGATCATGTGTATGTGCCCCGGGCGATTGGGATGCCGGCCCATCTTGCGCAGCATGCGTCCCACCGGACCGTCCGTCGGCACCGGGTAGTACGTTGGCCGGATGGAGCGAAACCAGTACCGGCCTTCAGCGTCGGTGCGGATCTTGCCGCGCGCCTTCATGCCCGTCTCCCCGGGAATCTGCATGTCGTAGTCGCCCTCGCCATTGCCGGACCAGATATCCAACAAGGCGTTCTCGAGCGGCTTGCCGTTCGCACTCAGTACCCGCCCCGAATAAAACGTCGGTTCGCCTTTGACGCCTACCGCAAGATCGGCACCGCGCGGCAGATCCGGTGCTCCTTCCCAGTAGAAGGGTCCGAGAACAGTCGATTCAGCGCTGCCTCCGTCCGCCGGATGATTGAGTGTGATCACCAGCACTGAGACGCCCAGGGTATCCGACAATAAAATGAACTCTTGACGCTTCGGGGTGCAGGTCTGCCCCACATCGGTCAGGAATTCAATGGCCCCCATCCACTCCGCTTCGGTCAATTTCACGTCCCGAACAAAATCGTGCAGATGTGTGATCAGGGAGGTCATCACCCGCTTGAAGCGTGGATCATCGCTTTGCGCCAGACGGTCGATAACCGCCTGGGTAATGTTCCGTTCATCGAATTCGCGCATTGTGCCTCCTAGGGGTACCGGTCAGCCTCATCGATAGGTGTTGTTCGAATGGTGATCGCCCGCCAGCCATCGCTGCAGCGACTGGCGCGCATCGGCGCGCCGGGCGGCGTTGATTTCCGCCACGTGCGGCGGATCCAGCGTGAATTCCAGGATCAGGCCATTGGGGTCCGTGACGTATACGGAGCGGCAGTAGCCATGCTCGAGCACATAGGTGTCGGGCGGCGTGATGCCCGCCTGCTTGATGCGCGCTTCGATGTCAGCCTGCGTCTGCGCATCCACGGACAACGCGATGTGATGAAACGGCGAAGGCGGCATCTTCGGCCCGAACTCGGCCTGATCGGCGGGATCGGCGAACTGGAAGAACGCCAGCGCCCCGCCATCCCCGATGCCGTAGAAGGTGTGCACATAGGTGCGTTCCTTGCCGAACAGCATGTCGGATTCGCACCAGGTCGCCGTCAATGGCAGCCCGATGACCTCCTCATAGAACCGCCGCGTCTTCTCCTGGTCGGTCGTGACATAGGCAGTGTGATGCAGTCGCGTAGGAAGCTTGGTCATGATGTAGCTCCGGAACGGATCGGCCACGCCGTAGCCTCTTTGAGGGACGCGCGGATTGTCTTGCCATGCTCATCCAGGAGCGGCGCGGGGCGCACCGAATGGGCACGCCGGCCGTCAAATCTGACCGCGGGTCGCACCGCTTCGGTGGCAGTATGCGGGGACTCAATCGGCACGACAATGCCCAGGTGCCGCACCTGCGGATCGTTGACGACTTCGTCGAGGCGGTTCACGGGAGCGTGCGGAACATCGGCAGCTCCCAGACGCTGCAGCCAATGGGCCAGCGGCTGGCGCGAGAAACGGGCATCAAGCTCTACACGCAAAGTGTCGTACTCGGCGATGCGGCGCTCACGGGGATTGAAGCGGGGGTCGGTTCCCAGCTCCGGGGACTCCAGCGCCGCCACCAGCCCGGTCCAGAATTTCTCCAGCGAGGAAAGGTGAATGGCGATCAACCGGTCATCCGCCGTCCGCAGGATATAGGCCTGGGCCAGTCGCGGGCGGTCCGCGGACGTGGGCGTCGTGCCTAGGGCAAAGAAGGCGGCAAAGGGTTCGATGGCGAAATGCGTCATGGCCTCGAGCATCGAGATCTCGACATGTCCCCCGGTACCGGTGCGGCCGCGCCGCACCAGCGCTGCGAGTACGCCCTGGGAGGCGTACATGCCGGTGATCGCATCGGCCAAGGCCGGCCCTAGGAACTGCGGTCGGCGGTAGTCGACCACGACGCTCAGGAAACCGCTCAGCGCCTGGGCCACCGAATCGTAGCTGGGCCGCTCGGCATAAGGACCGGTGGCCCCGAATCCGCTGATGGAGCAGTACACCAGCCGCGGATTGATGCTCAGCAGCTGCTCGACGCCGGCGCCGATACGCTCGGCCGCGCCGGGGCGGAAATTCTGGATATAGACATCCGCTTCCCGGATCAGGCTCGCAAACAACTCCCGCTCGCTCGCGAGCTTCATGTTCAAGGCCATGCTGCGCTTGTTGCGGTTGTAGGCCTGGAAGTGCGCGGAGTACTGGCTACCCTGATAGGAACGGTAGGGATCACCGTCCGGACTCTCGATCTTGATGACATCCGCGCCCAGGTCGGCCAGCAACATCCCGGCGCAGGGGCCGGTGATGAATGTCCCCTGCTCGACGATCCGGATTCCCGTCAGTGCTGATTCCATGCCCTTCCCGCCGTCAAATCTGCCACATCAAGCGTCATCGCCCGCCACGAACCCTGCGGGCACGTCCCCGTCATAATCGATGGCACGGCCCGCGGCGTGGGACATCACAAAGCCAATCGAGCGCTGCTGTTCCTCCAGCAGATGCCCGATCAGGCCAGCCGTGCGCGCCAGGAGCGGTACGCCTTTCAGGGCCAGCAGTGGATAGCCGGCATCCAGCAACACAGCAGGAATGGCTCCGGACACATTCAGCGCCAGCGGTCGGCCGACCGCCTCCGGCAGCAACTGCTCGACCAGTACCGCAATCTCGACATGGCGTCCCGAGGTGCCAGCCTCGGTGGCTACCGCGAACAGCCGTTGGGCGCGCGGATCAGCCCCCTTGTGCAGCGGATGTCCGTAACCGGGAATGGTCCGCTTCGCGCTGCGATATTCCCGCACCACCTCCAGGGCAGCCGCGCGCAGCGAGGGGACTGTCGCGCAGCGGGCCTGGATCTGCGCAAACAGTTGCCCGGCCGCCTCTGAGGATCCCAATACCACTGAGCCACAGCCCAGAATGCCTGCCGCCACGGCGCCCTGGAGGGCCTCAGGCGCGGCAGCCAGCGTCATGCGCGCCGCCTGGACGCTCGGGACCAGACCGTGTTCGGCGATGGCCACCAGCGTGGCATCCAGCACCCGCAGCTGAGCGGGGGATGGCAGGGAACCGGTCAGCAGCAGCCAGAAGTGCTCGGTGAAGCTGATCTTGCCGATCAGCTCACCGGTCAGATCCCGCCCGCGCACGATGATGGTCTGAGCGTTGGACGTGGAGATGCCCGAACTACGCCGGTCCTGGCGGCCAATTTTCACATTGATTCTCTATGAGGAAGTTTTCGAATATCGAAAAGATTGTCGATATACGAAACGATACTGAACCGCCACTCCGGCAGTGTCAACGGCGCCCTCACCGCTGCGCCTCGAGAATCTGGAACTCGCTTTGCGTCTCGATCCGCCGCACCTGCTGCAGGCCTGCGGAGGCCAGCAGCGACAGCATGTGGCCGAGGGTGCGCTCCTGGGCGCCCAGCGCCACCAGCATGTGCAGATCGATACGCGCCAGCGAGCGGTTCTCTGCGGAAGGATCCAGGCGCTCCGGCATGAGGCGCTCGATGACCAGCAACCGGGCATCAGGACCCATGGCACTTCTGCAGGTGCGCAGCACCTCCCGCGCCTTGTCATCTGGCCAGTCGTGGATCACGGTCTTCAGCACATACACATCAGCTCCGGCGGGCACACTCACGAAGAAATCCCCGGGAGTGAACTCGCAGCGGCCCTCCAAACCGCGACCCCCAAAGTGCGCGCGCGCCTGGGATATGGCATGCGGCATATCGAACAGCTCGCCCCGTGCGGTGGGATAGGCAGTCAGAATCTGTGCCAGCAGTTCCCCGTAACCGCCGCCCACGTCCAGCACGCGTTTACCCGCGAAGTCGTAAGCACGGGTGATGTCCTGCGCCGCCAGTCGCGTCAGATCCACCATGGCCTGGTTGAATATCTGTGCGGCCTGCGGGTCGCGTTCCAGGTGATCGAAACCGGCGCCGCCGGTGATCAGCGAGCGCGCGCTCTGCCCCGTCTTGACGCTATGAAGCAAATTCGCCCACACCTGCCACGCCTCCCCTCCCCACTGCAGCGCCCAGGCGCGCATCGAGCAGGGAACATCCGCGCGCAACAGCGCACCCAGTCGGGTCATCTCAAAAGTCCCATCTTCGCGCTGCCGACAGATGTCCACGCTCCCCAGAGCACTGAGCAGACGGCGCAGCGCCGGCGGATGGGCGCCGGTCTGCGCGGCAAGATCAGCAGCGGAACGCGGCCCTGCGGCCAGCAGGTCCGCGATGCCTAACCGCGCGGTCACATAGCAGGCCTGCGCAATCCAGCTGCCGTTGATCAGGTCGAGCAGCTGGCGGGCCGCAGCCGTGTCATCGTTTGAGCTCAAGCGATCCTCCTTCGCGAGTCCCTGCACTGCGCGGATCTTAGCCGACTTCAGGGATGCGGCCATCCGCCGTGCGGACAGGGCGCTCGGGATCCCGCACTCAACTCCCCCGAGCGCTCGCATCTCGAGCGCGACTATAATGCTCGCGCCATCGAGGGGGGATCAGGATATGAGGATGAGAACCTTGCGCCGCGCCTGCGCGGGACTGGTGATTGCCGCCAGCGGTGTGCTGGGAGCCGTCAGCAGCGGCGCCCAGGGGCCGGCAACAAAACCCGCCTGTGACCGGGAATGCCTGCAGAGCCTGGTGGACCGCTATCTGAAGGCACTCGTCGCCCATGATCCCGCCCTGGTCCCGCTGGCTCCCGCGGTGAAGATCACCGAGAACGGCCAGAATCTCGGTCTGCAGCATGGACTGTGGAAGACCGCCTCCGCCGACTCCACCTACCGGCTGTATTTTGCGGATCCTTCGGCCGGCCAGGTCGGCTTCATCGGACAGCTGAAGGAAAATGATGTTCCGGTACAAATCGCGCTGCGGCTGAAAGTTGCCGACCGGATGATCACCGAGGCCGAGACCATCGTGTCGCGGACCACGAGTTTCGCAAAACCTGAAAACTTCGTATCCCCGCTGCCGGTTCTGGTGGCGGATGTTCCGTTGCAGGACCGGGTCTCCCGTGAGCAGATGATTCGCATTGCCAACAGCTACTTCACCGGACTCGACACCGACCACTCCGGCAGGAACGTCCCCTTTGATCCGGATTGTCAGCGCCGCGAGGATGGCAATGTCTCCGCCCGCTCCTCTGACCCGAAGGCCACGTCAATGCAGAAAATGGGCTGCAAGGCGCAGTTTGATACCGGCTTCTCGGTGATCGTGACCAAAGTGCGGGATCGGCGCTATCCGATCGTTGACGTGCAACGCGGCCTGGTCTACAGCGAGGTCTTCTTCGATCACAGCGGCACGGTGGCCTCGTTCAAGATCGACGGCAAGGAGGTGGCGGTGGGCGCCGACTACCGGCGGCCCAAAACATTTGAAATCGGCGAGCTATTCAAGATCTCCAAGGGGAAAATCCGCCAGATCGAGGCGGTACTCCTCGATGTGCCCTACGGCATGAAGTCCGGCTGGGGAGCCACTCCGGTCACCGCCACCGCCACCTCCTCCACCTCTACCCCGGCACCAGCCGACTGCGGCCATGATTGTCTGCTGGGATTCGTGGACAAGTATGTCGCGGCGCTGGTCAACCACCATCCCACTCCGGGCCTGTTCAGCGCCAATGCACGCTTCACCGAGAATGCACAGCCATTGAAGCTCGGCGAAGCACTGTGGCGGACCGTGAGCGATGCACCGCGCGGCTACCAACTCGTCATCGCCGATCCGACTACCGGCGAGGCGGGTTTCTACATGCTCATGAAGGAGAACGGCAACCCCATCTGGCTCTCAGGACGACTGAAGGTCGTCCACCAGAAGATCTCGCAGCTCGAGACGGTCGTGATCCGCAAGGGAGTGAGCTTCGGCAACTTTGATCGCACCGCCCCATCGCCGCTGTGGAATGAAGTTCTCACCCCGGCCCAGCGCCGCCCGCGCGCGCAACTGATCAGCATCGCCAACAAGTATTTTGACGCGCTGGACCATCATCTGGCGGACTCTGTGCCATTCGCTGACCAGTGCTTCCGCATCGAGAACGGGGTGCAGACGGCAGGACCACCGGTGCCTCCAGCCGCGGCGCTTGCCATGGGAGGCGCCGCTCCCGCACCACGCGCGGCGGGCGCAAGCCTCGGGACGGGCGGCAAGGCACTCCCGGATGTGGGCCATATCGGCTGCCGCGGCAACATCAACAGCAACATGTGGAGCTACATCACGCAAATTCAACCGCGCCGCTGTGATGTGGTCGACGAGGAACGCGGTGTAGTCCAGTGCGTCGTGATGTTTCACCAGGATGGCGAGGTGCCCTCCACCCTCGTGCCCGGCTATGGCGAGTTCAAGTACTCGGGTGCGACGCGCCGCCCCTTCGATACCGTGATTCCGGAAATGTTCAAGGTCGTAGACGGCAAGATCGTGGAGATTGAAGCGACCATGGCCTCGGTCCCCTTCGGCTCACATTCAGGCTGGGAGTAATGCTGCTCATGAAAAAAACGATTCTGTTGGCAGTGGCGCTGGGCTGCGCCATGACCGTGGCGCACGCGGCGAATACCTCTGAGTGCGATCGCAATTGCATGAGCAGCATGGTGGATCTGTACCTGGATGCCAACATTGCGCACGATCCCGCCCGCGTGCCGCTGGCAAAAGGCGTGCGCTTTACCGAGAACGGTCAGCATCTGCTGCCCGGCGAGGGCTTGTGGCGCACCATGAGCGGTCTGGGCAAATACCGGCTCGTGGTTCCCGACACCGCCGCCGGACGCGTCGCGTTCCTGGGCGGCATCATTGAAGACGGTGCCCCTGCAATGCTCGCGTTGCAGATGAAGATCGTGAAGCACAAGATCACCGAAGTCGAAACCCTGGTGCAGCGCGACAGCAAGTCGGAGGCCGGTTTCGCCAAGATCGGCTTTGACTGGAGCGCAGTCATCCCGGCCGCAGAGCGCCTGTCGCGCCCCGATCTGGTACGCATCGCCAACATGTACTTTTCCGGCATGCAGATGAATGATGGCAAGGGCGACTACCCCTTCGCGGATGACTGCAACCGCATCGAGAACGGCACTTTCACCACCAATCAGCCCACGCCCGCGGGCCAAACCCGACCGGACCCGAAGACCACCACCAAGTATTCGGGCCAGTGGAGCTGCATGGAACAGTTCAAGTCCGGCCTGCTGCACTTTGTGAGCCGCATTCGCGATCGGCGCTATGTCGCGGTGGATCCGGAGCGTGGACTGGTGTTCAGTTTCATCTTCTTCGACCATGACGCAGGCAGCACCCGCACATTCAAGGTGCCGGACGGTCGCACGGTCACCGCCGGACCCAAGCAGCCGTGGACCTGGGAACTCGCCGAGGTCTTCCAGATCGAGCACAGCAAGATCCACCAGATCCAGGCCATCATGGAGCGTGCGCCCTTTGGTATGGACTCCGGCTGGAGCACTTGGGAGCAGGGCCGGTCGGACGCCGCGCGCTACCTGGGGCATTAGCGACGGGCGTACTTCAGGCCAGAGACGCCCCCACCCCACGCGGCTCGCGCCCAAACCACGTCAGCAATGCAATCGACACGGCGGCGGTCAGGACGACCGCCGCCAGGGCCAGACGGTAATTGCCGCCCTGCCGCGCGGCGATCCAGGTCTGCAACACCAGGTTGGAGGATGCGATGAAATTGCCGATCTGATACACCGTGCCGGGAAACGTTGCCCTGGCCTCTGCCGGTGACACCTCGATCAGATACGCTGGCACCACGCCCCAGGCCCCCTGCACGCAGAACTGCATCAGAAAGGCACCCGCCGCGAGCAACACCGCTCCGGAGGAGAATGCCCACAGGTAGGTCATCGGGATCGCCAGCAATGCGGCAATCGTCATGGCACGGCGGCGTCCGATGCGTTGACTCCACATCCCGAATGTCCAGCCGCCCAGGATTGCCCCGATGTTGTAAACGATGGCAATCGCCCCGGTGGTGTGGGCATCGAAGTGGTGTGCGACCTGCAGGAAGGTCGGATAGATATCCTGAGTTCCATGGCTGAAGAAGTTGAATGCCGTCATCAGCACGATGGCATAGATGGCGAGCGCCCAGTGCCGGCGCAGGGTCTGCACGACCGACATCGAGCGCACACGCTCGGCCTGCCAGAGGGGGGATTCGGGCACATGGCGGCGGATGTACAGCACCAGCATGGCGGGCAGGAATCCGATGACGAACATGCCGCGCCAGCCCACGACGTCATAGAGGAGCCAATAGACCAGCGAGGCAATCAGGTAGCCGGCCGGGTAGCCCGACTGCAGCAGTCCCGACACCACGCCGCGCGCCTTGGGATCAACGCTCTCCATGGTCAGGGAGGCCCCGATGCCCCACTCCCCGCCCATCGCGATGCCGAACAGGGCGCGGATCACCAGGAAGGTGGCGAGGTTCGGCGCCACGGCGGTGGCGAGGCCCAGCAGTGAATACAGCGCGACATCCAGCATCAGCATGGGCCGGCGACCAAAATGGTCGGCCAGCCGCCCGAATATGAAAGCGCCCAGCGGGCGCAGGGCCAGGGTCAGGGTCGTGGCCCAGGCGACCGATCCGTTGGTGGTTCCGAACTCCTTGGCCACGTCCTTGATGACGAAGACCAGCAGAAAGTAGTCAAAGGCATCCAGCGTCCAGCCCAGAAAGCTCGCCGTCACGACCTTGCGCTGTACGGCCGTCCAGCCCTTCAGTGCGTCGAACATCGCCCCACACCCTTATGTTCACTGTTGCCCAACGAACACAAGTATGGTCGGCCGAGCGCGTCCAACGCAATGCAGCGATCCCTCGCTGAATCGTCCTATGTTGCTTATACAACAGGGGTAGGGATGCCAGCGGGCAACTGTGCTATGGTTTGTTACATCACATTGCGCGGATCAATGCACGGGGGATATATGAAAACAATGCTCGGAACGCTGCTGCTGGGATTATTGTTGGTTGCTGCGCCGGCCTTCGCGGCCAATGTCGACGGTGACTGGTCCGGATCGCTGGACACGGACAATGGTCCGGTGCAGCTCAGTTACACCTTCAAGGCGGATGGCGCCAAGCTCTCCGGCACCACCACGGGTCCGGATGGCGCCAAGCTCACTATCAAGAACGGCAAGGTGGATGGCGACAACATCTCCTTCACCGTGGATGTGGACATGGGCGGCAATGCCATGACATTGAACTACAAGGGACTGGTTTCCGCAGATGGCATTGCCATGACCCTCGATTTTCAGGGCATGCCCGTCAAGTTCAACTTGAAGCGAGCAGCCAAGCAGACCTAACCAACACGGACACCGCCGGCTCCTGCGCACCTCGCACGTGGAATTCAATCCACGCGCGGTGGTGCGGGGCCGTCGGGTAGCCGTTCTGATCAGTGCAGCACGCGGCTGCACAAGGCGAGCAGCCAACCCGGCAACACGCCCAGCACCAACACCACCAGTCCGTTGACACCGACCGCCAGCCGCACGCCCGGCTGCCACTCCGGCAGCGGCTGCGAGGCGCCGGGCGGGTCCATATACATGAGCCTCACGATGCGCAGGTAGTAGAACGCGCCGATTACGGAAACGACCAACGCGATGATCACCAGCCAGATATGCCCGGTGGCCCACAGCTGCTGAATGATCCATAGCTTGGCCCAGAAGCCCAAAAATGGCGGTACACCCGCCGTGGAAAACATCAACACCATCATCACCAGCGCCAGCAATGGATCGCGGCTGTACAAGCCCTTGTAGTCATCCAGGCGGTCCGCCTCGAAGCCCTTCTTGGTCATCAACAGGATGACACCGAAGGTGCCCAGCGTGACCAGCACATACGCCAGGGTGAAGAACAGCGCGGCGGCATAACCTGCCTGGGTGCCGGTGACGAACCCCAGGATGATGAATCCGACATTGGAGATCGCCGAATACGCCAGCATGCGCTTCAGGTTGCTCTGCACGATGGCGACGACGTTGCCCAGGACCAGCGTCAGTACCGCCAGCACCCCCAGCATCAGCGACCACTCATGCTCGGTGCCGATCAGACCATGGGTCAGGAGGCGCAGCGCCAGGGAAAAGTAGGCAATCTTCGGTGCGGTGGCAATGAACAGCGTGACGTTGGTCGGGGCGCCCTCGTACACATCGGGCAGCCACATATGGAATGGCACTGCGCCAAGCTTGAAGGCAACGGCCACGACGATGAAGGTCAGTCCGAGGATGGCACCGGCGCCATGGGTGGCGCCCAGCCGCATGGCCACCTCATCCAGCCCCAGGCTGCCGGTGATGCCGTAGATGATCGACATGCCATACAGCAACATGCCCGAGGCGATGGCGCCCAGGACAAAGTACTTCATGGCCGCCTCGGCCGCGATGCCGTTGTCGCGATCAAAGGCCACCATGGCGTACACGGACAGCGCCAGCAATTCCACGCCGATGTACACCGTCAGCAGGCTGTTGGCCGAGGCCAGCACGAATATGCCCAGCAGTGCCGTCAGCGTCAGTACGTAGTACTCACCGCGATCAGTGCCACGCTGGCTCATGTAGCTGCGTGAATACAGGAGCCCGACGGCCACGAACAGCAGCGCCGCGAACTTCAGCACATCGGCCAGCGGGTCAGCCACATACAGACCATTGAACAGCACGACATGGCCGCCAACCTGGCCTACGCCCACCATCAGCGCGGCGGTGGCAGCCAGTGCCAGCAAGGTCAGCGTCGGGGTCAGGCCGCGACGTTTCTCGCCGGCAAATGCATCGATCAGCAGCACCGCGCAGATGGCGAATGTCAGGAAGATCTCCCCGACAGCGGGAGCAACCGAAGCCCAGGTCATTGTGGTGTCTGGCATATCAGCTTAAAGCGGCAGCTTCGAATGCACGGCCTGCTGGACCAGGTGATGCACCGAAACTTCCATGATGTTGAGAAGGGGCGCCGGATACAGGCCCAGCAGCAGCACGGCCGCCGCGAGTACGCCCAGCACCAGGAATTCGCGGCCGTTCAGATCCGTGAGCTGTGCCACGTGGCTGTTGGCCACCGGTCCGAATATCACACGCTTGATCATCCACAGGGTGTACGCCGCCCCCAGTATCAGTGTCAGCGCCGCCAGGAAGGCGAACCAGAAGCTGGCCTTGAAGCTGGCGAGGATGACCATGAATTCGCCGACGAAACCGGAGGTGCCCGGCAGACCGGAATTGGCCATGCCAAAGAACACCATCAGCGCTGCGAAGTACGGCATCACATTGACGACACCGCCGTAGCTGGCGATCTCGCGGCTGTGCATGCGGTCGTAGAGCACCCCGACACACAGGAACAGCGCGCCGGAGATCAGGCCGTGGGAGACCATCTGCACGACGGCACCGTCCACCCCCAGCACCGCGCCACTCAAGCTGCCGGTGGCAGCCACCACGGCATAGATGCCGAAGGTGCCCAGAGTGACAAAGCCCATGTGCGCGATGGAGGAATAGGCGATGAGCTTCTTCATGTCCTGCTGCACCATGGCCACGAAGCCGATATACACGACCGCGATCAGCGACAGGGTGATCACCAGCATCACCAGCTCCCGACTGGCATCCGGTGTGATGGGCAGGCTGAAGCGCAGGAAGCCGTAACCGCCCATCTTCAGCATGATGGCCGCCAGGATGACCGAACCGCCCGTGGGCGCCTCGACGTGCGCATCCGGCAACCAGGTGTGCACCGGCCACATCGGCACCTTCACCGCAAAGGCCAGCAGGAAGGCCAGGAATATCCAGCGCTGCTGGAGCAGTGTCAGCGGCAGCGCCTGGAACGCTGCGATCGAGTAATCGTGCGTCTGCACATACATGTAGATGAGCGCTGCCAGCATCAGCACGGAACCCAGGAACGTGTACAGGAAGAACTTGATGGTCGCGTACACGCGTCGCGGGCCGCCCCAGATGCCGATGATCAGGAACATCGGAATCAGCATCGCTTCCCAGAAAAAATAGAACAGCAGCGCATCGGTGGCCGAGAACACCCCGATCATCAGCCCTTCCATGATCAGGAAGGCCGCGTAGTACTGTGCGGGGCGCTGCTCGATCACAGTCCAGCCGGCAATGATCACCGGGATGGTCATGAATGTGGTCAGCAGCACCAGGGGGAGGGAAATGCCATCCAGCCCCAGGCCGTAAAAGGCATTCAGCGTCGGAATCCAGGACAGCTTCTCCACGAACTGCAGGCTCGCGGTGCTGGTGTCGAAGCCCGTATAGGCGAGAATCGAAATCGCGAAAGTGGCAATCGAGGCCAGCAGTGCCACCCAGCGTCCGGCACGGATGGAGCGCTCACCCAGCAGCAGCACCACCAATCCCGCAAGGATGGGCAGCCAGATCAGAACCGAAAGAAGACCAAAACCGTGCATGTAAAGACCGCCCTTAGCCTTAGCGGATCAGGAACCAGCCCAGCAACAGGGCTAGTCCGATCATCATCCAGAACGCGTAGGTATACAGATAGCCGCTCTGCACGTACCGCAGCAGCCCGCCAAACCAGCGCACGGAATGGGCAGTGCCATTCACCATGCCGCCATCGATGAGAATCTGGTCGCCGCCGCGCCACAGGCCCTTGCCCAGGCCGCGCGCCAGGGCGCACAGCACATTCTCGTTGAACCAGTCGAAGTAGAACTTGTTGACCAGCAGCGTGCGCAGGGGCGAGAGCACCTTGGCGGCGCTGCTTGCCCACTCGGGCTTCCACAGGAAAAAGACACAGGCGGTCAGCACGCCGGCGAGAGCGAGCCAGAACGCCGGTGCCTGCAGTCCCTGCAGGGCGAAGTTCAGCCACACCGGGTCGTGCAGTTCCGCTCCCACCTTGCCCATCACATCATTGGCCGGCAGCACGAATATCGAGTGGCCAAAGTAGCCGCCGAACAGCACCGACTTCACGCACAGTGCGCCGATGACGACGGAGGGGATGGCCAGCGCCACCAGCGGTCCACGTACCACCCAGGACGTCTCGTGGGGAACGCTGTCATGCCCGTCGTGCCCATCGTGACCGTGCTCATCATGATCGTGCGCGTCATGCCCATGCGCCAGTGTCTCGCGGAAGCGCTCCGGCCCATGGAAGGTCATGAACAGCATGCGGAAGGTGTACAGCGCCGTGATGAACACACCGCCCAGCACGCACCAGTACGCATAACCCGCGCCCCAGCGATGCGACTGGCCCACCGCCTCGATAATGGCGTCCTTGGAATAAAAGCCGGCAAAGAACGGGGTGCCGATCAGCGCGAGGGAGCCAATCCAGCTGGTGGCCGCCGTCCAGGGCATGTACTTGGCAAGCCCCCCCATCTTGCGCATGTCCTGCTCATGGTGCATGCCGATGATCACGGAGCCGGCAGCGAGGAACAGCAGCGCCTTGAAGAAGGCATGCGTCATCAGGTGGAATATGGCGCCGCCGTAGGCCGAGACCCCCAGCGCCACGGTCATATACCCCAGCTGCGAGATCGTCGAGTAGGCGATCACACGCTTGATATCGTTGGCCACGACGCCCAGCAGGCCCATGAAGAACGCAGTGGTCGCACCGATAATGAGCACCAAGGACAGCGCCTGGTCCGACTGCTCGAATAGCGGCGACATGCGCGCCACCATGAAAATGCCTGCGGTGACCATGGTGGCCGCATGGATCAAGGCGGAGATCGGCGTCGGACCTTCCATGGAATCCGGCAGCCATACGTGCAACGGCACCTGCGCGGACTTGCCCATCGCGCCCACGAACAGGCACACGCAGATCAGCGTCATGGCGGGTACCGCGGTGCTGGAGGTCAGCGCAAAGCTCTGCGCCGCAATATGCGGCGCGGCCGCAAAAGCAGTCTGATAGTCCAGCGACCCGGTGTAGTAGACCACCCCGGCGATGCCCAGCACGAAGCCGAAGTCCCCGACGCGGTTGACCATGAAGGCTTTGAAATTCGCGAAAACGGCCGATGGCCGGGTGTACCAGAAGCCGATCAGCAGGTAGGACACCAGACCCACCGCTTCCCAACCAAAGAACAGCTGCATGAAGTTGTTCGACATCACGAGCATCAGCATCGAGAAGGTGAACAGCGAGATGTAGCTGAAGAACCGCTGATAGCCCGGATCATCGGCCATGTAGCCGATGGTATAGATGTGCACGCACAACGAGACGAAGGTGACCACCACCATCATCAGCGCGGAGAGGCGGTCGATCAGGAAACCGACCTGGAACGGGATGCCATCGCTGATCAGCCAGGTATAGACCGGACCGTTGAAGGTGCTCGCCCCACCCCACACCAGATCCTTCCAGACCCACAGCGACAGCACGCAGGAGATCGCCACGCCCGCAATAGTGATCGTATGGGCACCGGCACGTCCCACCAGCTTGCCGAACAGTCCGGCAATGATGGCGCCAAGCAGCGGCAGGACGGGGATGGCCAACAGCAGATTCGGGTTCATTGTCTGCTCACCCCTTGAGCGTGCTCAGGTCTTCGACATTGATACTGCGCCGCTCACGGAACAGTACCACCAGGATGGCCAGCCCGATGGCGGATTCCGCCGCCGCGACCGTCAGCACGAAAAACACGAACACCTGGCCGTGGATATCGCCCATGTAGCGCGAGAACGCCACAAAGTTGAAGTTCGCTGCCAACAGCAGCAGTTCCACGCACATCAGCAGCAGAATCACGTTCTTGCGATTCAGGAACACTCCGGCCACCGCGATCGCGAACAGCACGGCAGACAGGGTCAGCAATTGCCCCAGGGTGATCATGTGCGCTTCTCCGCGTCCATCTTCACGATGCGCACCCGGTCCTGGGCGCGGGTGGCCACCTGTTTGTCCACGTTCTGTACCTTCAGCCCCCGACGCTTGCGCATCGTCAGGGAGATGGCCGCGACAATGGCCACCAGCAGCAGCACGGCCGCCAGTTCCAGCGGATACGCATACTGGGTGTACAGGGTCTGGCCCAGTTGGGCGGTATTGCTGTAGCTGGCCGGTAGCGGCGCCGGACCCTGGGTCACATCCGGGCCGAGCGTACGCGCAACGACCACGCCGACGATCTCGAAAATCACCGCGCCGGCCGTCAGCCATCCCAGCCACGCGAAGCGCGTGAACCCCTCGCGCAGTTCCTCCACGTTGATGTCGAGCATCATGACCACGAACAGGAACAGGACCATCACCGCACCCACATAGACCAGTACCAGCACCACGGCCAGGAACTCCGCGCCGATCAGCAGCCAGATGGCCGCGCTGGTGACAAAGCACATGACCAGCGCCAGGGCCGCATGCACCGGATTGCGCGAGATGATCATGCCCAGCGCTGATGCGACCAGCACCAGTGCAAAGGCGTAGAACAATATCTGAACGAGCACGCTGCCCTCCCCTAAAGGATCTGTTGTCGTGCCGGCTTACCGGAACGGCGCGTCCGCAGCCCTGTCAGCCACGATCATCGCCTCGTAGCGCTCGCCGACCGCGAGCAGCTTGTCCTTTGACATGATGTTCTCGCCGCGATGCTCCATGTGGTACTCGTGGATGCGGGTGAGAACGATGGCATCCACCGGGCAGGCCTCCTCGCAGAAGCCGCAGTAGATGCACTTGAACAGGTCGATGTCGTAGCGGCTGGTACGGCGGGTGCCGTCTTCGGCGACTTCCGAATCGATGGTGATGCACACGGCCGGGCACACCGCCTCGCACAGCTTGCAGGCAATGCAGCGCTCCTCGCCATTGGGATAGCGGCGCTGGGCATGCAGGCCGCGAAAGCGCGGCGACTGCGGCGTCTTCTCTTCCGGATAGTTGAGCGTGTACTTGGGAGAAATGAACATCCGCCAGGTCACGGACATGCCCTTCAGCAGTTCGGGAAGCAGCAGAGTCTTGAGCAATTGGCTGGCCATGGTTTGCGCCTTCAAGTCGTGTGCCAGGGACCGATATGAGCCCACGACATGAGCCCTTCGACGAAAATCCAGACAATGGTTATCGGAATCAGCACCTTCCAGCCCAGGCGCATGATCTGGTCATACCGGTAGCGTGGAAAGGTGGCGCGGAACCACAGGAACAGGAACAGGAACCCGAAGGCCTTGAGCGCCAGCCAGCCGAAACTCGAGGTGGCCAGGATGGTATCGCCCAGCAGCGGCCACCCATCAAAAGGACTCAGCCAGCCGCCCAGGAAGAACACCGCCGTCAGGAAGGAGATCAGCAGCATGTTGGCGTATTCGGCCAGGAAGAACAGCGCGAAGGCCATGCCGGAGTATTCGACGTGGAAGCCGGCGACGATTTCCGATTCGCCCTCCGCCACATCAAACGGCGCGCGATTGGTTTCAGCGACCCCGGAGATAAAGTAGACGATGAACAGCGGGAACAGCCAGGTCCAGTTCCAGGTGAACAGGCCCCCTTGCTGATGCCGCACGATGTCGCCCAGATTCAAGGTGCCGGAGGCCATGATCACCCCGACCAGCGCAAAGCCCATGGCGATCTCATAGGCGACGATCTGCGCGGCCGAACGCATGGCCCCCAGGAAGGCGTACTTGGAGTTGGACGCCCAGCCGGCCAGGATCACCCCATACACGCCGGCCGAGGTCAGCGCCAGCAGAAACAGCAGGCCGGCATTCACATTGGCGATGGCCAGATCCGGCGACAGCGGCATCACCGACCAGGCGACGAAGGCTGTGACCAGCGTGATCACCGGCGCCAGGGTGTACAGGAACTTGTTGGCCTTGGTCGGGATGATCACTTCCTTGGTGATCAGCTTGACGACATCAGCGAACGGCTGGCCCAGACCGGGGAACATTCCCAGGATCGTGACGCGATTGGGGCCGCGGCGCAGCTGCATCCAGCCAATGACCTTGCGTTCCCACAGCGTCGTCAAGGCCACGCACAGAATCAGCACGATGGTGACCGCCAGGATCCACAACGTGGAGATCGTCGTGGACCGAACGATCGGCGGCAGTGCGGCCCAGTGAGTTGTCAGAGAATTCAGCACAGTCGCGCCTTCGGTTGGGTTCAGTAGATCGCGGGCGCGCTGCGCCCCTCGGCGGTCCGCTGCAGCGACGGCGCGCGCCTCACCACGGCATCCACCTGGTACATGGGAACATCCACGGTGCTGGCCGCGCTCGCGGCACGCACGGTGTGCGAACCCACCCACGCCGGCGGCAGACCCTCCGCACAGATGCGGCGCAACTCCTCGCGCACTTCCTCGGAGGTTTGGTATTCGAAGCGCTCCAGACCCAGCTCCGTGCCCAGCACCCGCAGCACCTTCCAGCCCGGCCGCGACTCACCGAAGCTGCGGGCGGCGGCGGTGAAGCTCTGCCACACCCCTTCCAGATTCACGTACGTGCCGGAGGTTTCGGCAAAGGTGCCGATGGGCAGCACCACATGCGCGATCTGTTTGAGGGCCTCGGTCATGTAGGGCGAGATGGCAACCACGAACTGCGCACCTGCCAGTGTCTTGAGCAGCTCGGGGCTGAGGCAATCGGCCTCCGGCTCCACCCCCCCGAACAGGATGTAGGCCCGCAGCGGCGCCTGCACCATCTGCGCAATGGTCTGACCCGCCGCAGCCAGCACCTTGCCACCGGCTTCCCGATGCGGCACGCAGCCGGCGAGGTAAGCACCCGCGCCGTTCCCCCCCTCGGCCAGCTCCGCCAGGGATGCGCCGCTGAGCTGCGCAATGGCACCGGCCAGGGCGCGCAGATCCCCGTATTGGGGATGACGCAGCGCCAGCGCACCCAACCACACCGCACGCCGGGGTCCGGACAGCAGCGCGCCCGCCACGGCCTGGTGAGCCTCGCTCACCGTCGCGCTGCCGGCGAGGGGCGCCAGATGCGCCGGGACTGCCGCCCCGCTCTTCGCGGCCACGGCGGCCAGCACCGCGGCCAGATCCGCGATCTGCGCGGACGGTGCGGACTGCAGATAGGCCGCGACGTGGAACTGGTAGTCGAAGGTTGCCGGGTTGAGGAACGTCACCGCCGCCCCCGCCAGGGCGGCCTTGCGCACCCGGTGCGCCAGCACCGGCACTTCGCGGCGCAGATTCGCACCGATGATCAGCAGGCCGTTCAGGTGGTCCACATCGGCAATGCGCATGCCCAGATTCGGATACAGCGCATCGGCCGCCTGATCGCTGAAATCGCGCATCCGCAGCCGGTGATCGATATTCTGCGAACCCAGCCCGCGGGTGAGACGGTTCAGCAGGTACAGCTCTTCGGTCGTCGCCGATGCGCTGCCGAGGGAACCTAAGCTGCCGGCATTCTGGCGCAGACCGTCCACGGCAACGGCCAGCGCGGACTCCCAGCTCACCTGGGTCCAGCTGCCACGTTCGCGGATCAGCGGCGCCCCGAGGCGATCCGGGCTGTAGACACCCTCATAGCTGAAGCGATCGCGGTCGGCGATCCAGGTCTCATTGATGGCCTCATTGTCACGGGGCACCACCCGCATCAGCTTGCCGCGCAGCACGTGGCCAAACAGATTGGTGCCCACGCCGTCATGCGGCGACACCAGCGGATGGGCGATCATTTCCCAGGCGCGCGCGCTGAAGCGAAAAGGCTTGGAATTCAGGGCACCCACCGGACACAGGTCGATGATATTGCCGGAGAGCTCGTGATTCACGGTGCGCTCGACGAAGGCGCGCACGACACTGTTCTCGCCGCGTCCGACCATGCCCAGCTCCTGCACCCCGGCGATCTCCTGCGTGAAGCGGATACAGCGGGTGCACTGTATGCACCGGGTCATATCGGTGGAGACCAGCGGCCCCAGGCTTTCATCCTGCACCACGCGCTTGCGCTCGGAGAAACGGGCGATATCCCGGCCGAAGCCCACGGCCAGATCCTGCAGCTCGCACTCCCCGCCCTGATCGCAGATCGGGCAATCCAGAGGGTGGTTGATGAGCAGGAATTCCATGGTCGCCCGCTGCGCCCCGGTCGCCTTCTGCGACTGGGTGAAGATCTTCATGCCTTCGGCGACCGGTGTGGCGCAGGCAGGCAGTGGCTTGGGCGCCTTCTCCACTTCCACCAGGCACATGCGGCAATTCGCGGCGATGGACAGCTTGTCGTGGTAGCAGAAGCGCGGCACGTAGGTGCCATTCGCATCCGTGACACGAATGATCATCTCGCCCTTGCGCGCCTTCACCGGCACGCCGTTCACTTCGATATTGACGAACTCTTCAGCCATCATTATTCCCGTCTCACCAAAGGCCTAAGCCGCAGCCAGGCCCTGGCTCTCCACAATACTGCGGCCGCCATGGTCGATCATGTATTCAAATTCGTGCCGATAGTGCTTCACGAAGCTTTGCACCGGCCAGGCCGCCGCATCCCCCAGGGCACAGATGGTGTGCCCTTCGATGCGGTTGGCCACATCCACCAGCAAGCTGAGCTCCTCGCGACGTCCCTGCCCGGCGAGGAAGCGCTTCAGCATCCGGTTCATCCAGCCGGTGCCTTCGCGACACGGTGTGCACTGGCCGCAGGACTCCGACATGTAAAAGCGCGAGATCCGCTCCAGCACCCGCACCATGCAGGTGGTCTCATCCATGATGATCACCGCGGCAGAACCGATCGCGGAACCCGTGGTCTTCATGGAGTCATAGTCCATATTGACGTTGAGGATGACGTCCGCGGGCACAACGGGCACCGAGGATCCGCCGGGGATCACGGCCTTCAACTTGCGCCCCTTCCACACCCCGCCTGCGATCTCCAGCAGATCGCGGAATGGCACGCCCATGGGCAGCTCGAAATTGCCGGGATTGTTCACATGACCGGACACCGAGAAAATATTGGTGCCGCCGGAGTTCTTCGGCCCCAGGCCCGCGAACCACTCCGGCCCCTTGCGCAGGATGGCCGGCACGGAGGCGAAGCTTTGGGTGTTGTTGATGGTCGTGGGCTTGCCGTACAGGCCGAAGTTCGCCGGGAACGGCGGCTTGAACCGCGGCTTGCCCTGCTTGCCTTCCAGCGAGTCCAGCAGCGCCGTCTCCTCGCCACAGATGTAGGCGCCGGCGCCGATGAAGGTGTGCAGGTCAAAATCAATGCCGGAGCCTTTGATGTTCTTGCCCAGCAGGCCCGCATCGTAGGCTTCCTGCAGCGCCGCTTCGAAACGCGGCACCGGCTCTCCCAGGAACTCACCCCGGATGTAGTTGTAGCCCACCGTGGCACCCATGGCGTAGCCGCCGATGGCCATGCCCTCGATGAGTGCGTGGGGATTGAAGCGCAGGATGTCCCGATCGTGGCAGGTGCCAGGCTCGCTCTCATCGGAATTGCAGACCACGTATTTCTGTATCGGCGAACTGCGCGGCATGAAGCTCCACTTCGTGCCCGTCGGAAAGCCCGCGCCACCGCGGCCCCGCAGGCCCGAGGCCTTGACCTGCTCGATGACCTTCTCGTGCGTCATGCCACCTTCCAGGATCTTCTGCCACACCTGGTAGCCACCGATCTGCCGATAGGTGTCCAGGGTCCAGGAGTTCGGCAGGTGCAGCGACGCGAACAGGTTCAGATTGAACTTGTCGGCATATTTTTCGCGGATTGCGCTCATTTCAGACCGTCCAGCAGCTTCTCGACCGTCTCCGGCGTCAGGTGCTCGTAATAGTGGTGGTCGATCATCATCATGGGTGCCCCGGTGCAGGCGGCCAGACACTCCTCTTCGCGCTTCAGGAGGATGCGGCCATCGGCCGTGCTCTGCCCCAGCTTGATTCCCAGATGTTTCTCAGCATGGGCCACCAGGTCCTCACCGCCGCGCAACATGCAGGAGATGTTCGTGCAGATGCTCACATGATGCCGGCCGCAGGGATGCAGCTCGTACATCGAGTAGAAGGTCGCCACCTCGTAGACCTGGACCGGGGCCATCTCCAGGTACTCGGCCACCGCATCCATCAACTCGGTGGTCAGATGACCATCGTTCTGTTCCTGGGTGAACCGCAGCGCGGCCAGCACGGCCGAGCGCTTGCGGTCGGGGGGAAACTTCGCCACCCAATGATCGATTTCCTGGCGCGTATGCTCGGACAGCAACGCGGTATGGGCGCTCACGGCAGACATCAGCGATCGACCTCCCCAAAGACGATGTCCTGAGTGCCGATCACGGCCACGACATCAGCAAGCATATGGCCCCGCACCATCTCATCCAGCGCCGAGAGGTGCACAAAGCCCGGTGCCCGTACCTTCAGGCGGTAGGGTTTGTTGGCACCGTCTGACACCAGGTACACACCCATTTCACCCTTGGGAGCCTCGATGGCCGCGTAGGTTTCGCCTTCCGGCACGCAGTAGCCTTCGGTAAAGAATTTGAAGTGATGAATGAGCGACTCCATGTCGTCCTTCATGTCTTCGCGGCGCGGGGCGCAGTACTTGCGGTCGTCCACCATCACCGGGCCAGGATGCAGCTGCAGCCAGTCCACGCACTGGCGGATGATGCGCGTCGACTGGCGCAGTTCCTCGATTCGTACCAGGTAGCGATCGTAGCAGTCACCGTTCACGCCGACGGGAATATCGAAGTCCATGCGGTCATAGACTTCATAGGGCTGTTTCTTGCGCAAATCCCAGGCGATCCCCGATCCGCGCAGCATGGGACCGGTAAAACCCAGCTGCATGGCACGCTCCGGCGTCACCACACCGATATTGACCGTGCGCTGTTTCCAGATGCGGTTGTCCGTCAGCAGGGTCTCGTAGTCATCGACGGCCTTTGGAAACCGGTCGACGAAAGCGCCGATGAAATCCAGCATCGTGCCATTGCGCGTCGCGTTGAAACGGTCGGCATCCTTCTGCGAGCGCCACTTGGAGGCCTGATAGCGCGGCATCGTATTCGGCAGATCGCGATGCACGCCCCCGGGACGGTAGTACGTGGCGTGCATGCGCGTGCCCGACACCGCCTCATAGACGTCCATCAGTTCCTCGCGCTCCTTGAACGCCAGCAGGAACACGGTCATGGCGCCGATATCCAGGGCATGCGCACCCAACCACATGAGGTGATTGAGGATGCGCGTGAGCTCATCAAACATCACCCGGATGTACTGGGCACGCTCCGGCGGCTTCACACCCAGCAGGTTCTCGATGGCCAGGACGTACGCATGCTCGTTGCACATCATGGACACGTAGTCCAGGCGATCCATATAGCCGATGGACTGGTTGTAGGGCTTGGACTCGGCCAGCTTCTCAGTGCCCCGGTGCAGCAGACCGATATGCGGATCAGCCTTCTGGATGACCTCGCCGTCCATCTCCAGCACCAGGCGCAGCACACCGTGCGCGGCTGGATGCTGCGGCCCGAAATTCATCGTGTAATTGCGAATCTCGTTCATTTGGATGGCGCATCGCGCAGTGCGGGGTTGTAGCGGTTGTCGTCGCGAATCACCCGGGGCACCAGCACCCGCGGCTCGATGGTCACGGGCTGGTAGACCACACGTTTGCGTTCCGCGTCGTACCGCACCTCGACATTGCCGATGAGCGGGAAGTCCTTGCGGAACGGATGACCCACGAACCCGTAGTCGGTGAGAATGCGGCGCAGATCCGGATGATTGCGGAAGAAGATGCCGAAGAGATCAAAGGCCTCGCGTTCGAACCAGTTCGCCGCGGCCCACACCTCAACCACCGAATCCACCACCGGCTCCTCATCGTTCTCGCACTTCACGCGCACCCGGATGCGCTGGTTCGTGCTGATCGACAGCAGGTGATACACGACGGCGAAGCGCACACCTGCGGCGGGTCGCGGCGGCGGGGCGTGTTCCTCGGCCGGCACCGGTGCGATACGCGCACGGCTGAAGCCGGTGTCGGTGGCCGAATGGGTCTGCCAGGTCTCCAGGCGAAACTGCGAGTAGTCGACCACGGTCACATCGATGAGCATCTCGAAGGCCAGCGCGTCGCGCAGGATCCGCGCCGCATCCAGCAGCGCGGCCGAGGGCACCTCGATCGTCAATTCCGTGGCAAGACTCGGCACGCGCGTGGCACGCCCCTGCAGCTGCGCGTCCACCTGGTGCGCGAGAGCCTCAATGTGCTCGCTCAATTCCTAATACTCCGCAAGCTAACCGGCCGCGCGCGCACCCGGAAAAATGGTGCTGCTACGCTCGATCTTCTTCTGCAACTGGATGATGCCGTAGATCAGCGCCTCGGCCGTGGGCGGACACCCGGGGACGTAAACATCCACCGGCACGATGCGATCGCAACCGCGCACGACCGCATATGAATAGTGGTAGTAGCCCCCGCCATTCGCGCAGGAGCCCATGGAGATCACCCAACGCGGCTCGGGCATCTGGTCATAGACCTTGCGCAGCGGGGCGGCCATCTTGTTGACCAGGGTGCCGGCGACGATCATCACATCTGACTGGCGCGGGCTGGGACGGAACACGACGCCAAAGCGGTCCGTGTCATAGCGGGAGGCGCCGGCATGCATCATCTCCACCGCACAGCAGGCCAGACCGAAGGTCATCGGCCACAGCGAGCCGGTGCGCGCCCAATTCACCAGGCTGTCGACCTGCGTGGTCAGAAAGCCACGCTCGGCGAAACCCTCCGGGCCGTCCTGCGCGTCTAATCCCACTCCAGCGCTCCTTTCTTCCACTCGTAGATGAATCCGACGACGAGGATCCCGAGGAAGATGGCCATCGCGATCAGTCCGAAGGCGCCGATCTTGGCAAGACTGACCGCCCACGGGAACAGGAAGGCGATCTCCAGATCGAAAACGATGAACAGGATGGCAACCAGGTAGTAGCGAACATCAAAGCGCATGCGCGCATCTTCATACGGCACGAAGCCGCACTCGTACGGGGAGAGCTTCTCCGCATCACCCTTTGAGCGGGTCGAGAGCCGGCCGAGCAGCGAGCCCAGGCCGAGCATGACCGCCGCAAGGCCCGAGGCAATGATCAGGAAGATCAGGACCGGAAGATAGTTACCCAGCATGCTCTTAAAAACTGCACAGCCAATGCTGCTGTCGATTGTAGCAGCCAGAACCAAAGATGTGGTGCCGACGGCCGGACTCGAACCGGCACGCCTTGCGGCGTTAGCACCTCAAGCTAGTGTGTCTACCAATTCCACCACGTCGGCAATGATCTTTGCATCGAACTGTTGTTACGGCTTGCGCGGCGCACTGCTGGGTGGCGGCGCGGGCGCGGGTACCGGCGCTGCAGGTGCAGGCATCGCTGCCGCTCCGGAATTTGCAGCTGCACCGGGCACCGCGATCGTGAGCGGGCTGGACGCCGCCGGCACCGTCTCACCGGCCGTATCGAAAAGCGTCTTCGGCGCGGTCGTCTTGGTGCCCATATAGGCCAGCGCCAGGCTGTTCACCATGAACACCGCCACCAGCACCGCGGTCGCGCGCGACAGTGCGGTACCGGCACCCCGCGCACCGAACACGGTGCCGGATGCGCCCGCGCCAAAGCCGGCCCCCGCATCCGCACCCTTGCCGCGCTGGATCAGCACCAGCGCGATGATGCCGAAACAGCTGATGTACTGCACCGCGGATAAAACAATATGCATTTACGAACCTGCTCCAACAGGCGGCCGATATGCCGCCGTTCCGTCAGCGGGCGGCCGCTGCCAGGATGGCCAAAAACTCTTCTGCCTTTAGCGAGGCGCCCCCGATCAGTCCACCGTCCACATCGGGCATCGCGAACAGCTCAGCGGCATTTCCGGCATTGACGCTGCCGCCGTAGAGGACACGAACCTCGTCGGCAATTTTAGCATCCAACCGGGCCAAGTGCCCGCGGATGAACGCATGGACCTCCTGGGCCTGATCCGGCGTGGCGTTCATGCCGGTGCCAATGGCCCACAGCGGCTCATAGGCCACCACGGCCCCGGCAAAGCCGCCCCCCCCGCAGCACTCCACCACCGCATCCAGCTGCCGCTGGATCACTGCCAGCGTGCGCCCCTGCTCGCGTTCGGCCAGTTGCTCACCCACGCACAGGATCGGGATCATGCGCCCCCGGGCGGCCGCGAACTTGCGCGCCACCAGCTGGTCCGTCTCGCCCTGCATCCGGCGCCGCTCGGAATGCCCCACGATCACGTACTGACAGTCCATGTCCTGCAGCATGCTCACCGACACCTCGCCGGTGCAGGCCCCCTGGGGCTCGGGGCTGACATCCTGCGCCCCCAGGGCAATCGGCAGTTCGGCGGCGCGCAGCATTCGCCCGACTTCGGACAGGTAGACCTGCGGCGGGCACACGGCACAGGCCACCGCGGTGGTCGGGAAACGCTCGGCAAGCCCGGTTATGAGCTTGGCGTTCGCGGCGCGCGAGCCGTGCATCTTCCAGTTGCCGGCGACCAGGGACTGTCGCAATTTCCACCTCCCAGGCGAGCCACCCGCTGCAGGGCGGTGCGCCCTAAAAAGGGCGCGCGATCATAGCCACGCTATCGCCCGGTTGCAATCGCCTTGAACGTCAGCGCAGCCTCTTACGCGACCGCAACGCGGACCACCTCGGCGAGCTCATCCGCGTAGGCCCGGGTGGCCGTCTCGTCACGGCCTTCCACCATGACCCGGATCACCGGTTCCGTGCCCGAGGGACGCAACACCACCCGGCCCTGACCGGCCAGGCGCGCCTCAATGCTGCGCACGCTGGACTGGATGGCCGCCACGGTGGCGGGGTCGAAGCGCTGCGCCACCTTCACATTGAGCAATACCTGCGGGAAGCGCTGCATGCCCGCCGCCAGCTCCGCCAGGCGCCGCCCGGTGCGTTTCATGATGGACAGGACCTGCAGGGCACAGATCAGGGCGTCCCCGGTGGTGGTCTGGTCCAGGCACAGAATATGTCCGGAAGTCTCGCCCCCCAGGACGCCGCCCGTCTCCCGCAGCAGCCCCAGTACATAACGGTCCCCGACCGCTGCGCGCTGGAACGGGATGCCTTCGGCTTTCATGGCCTGTTCCAGCCCGAAGTTGCTCATGACCGTGCCGACCACCGGGCCCGTGAGGGTACCTTCGCGCTTGCGGGCGCACGCCATGATGTACAGCAACTGGTCGCCGTCGACGACGCGTCCCAGGTGATCGACCATGACCAACCGGTCGCCGTCCCCGTCCACCGCGATGCCCACATCGGCCCGAACCCCCGGCACGGTGAGCTGCAGCAGCTGCGGCGCCATCGAGCCACAGCCGTCATTGATGTTGCGTCCATTGGGCGAGCAGCCGATGGGCACGATTTCCGCACCCAGGTCCGCCAGCACCCGCGGACCGACCTTGTAGGCGGCACCATTGGCGCAATCGATGACGATCTTCAGGCCCGCGAGGTCCACACCCGGCGGCATCGTCTCGGCACAGAATGCCTGGTACAGCGTGCGGGACTTGTCGACGCGGGTGGCCCGCCCCAACTGACCCGATTCACGCGTGACCGGACCACGCTGCAGCTGCACCTCGATCTGCTCCTCGAGTTCATCGGAGAGCTTGCCGCCGTCGGCATCAAAGAACTTGATGCCGTTGTCATCGAATGGATTGTGCGAGGCGCTGATGACCACGCCGAAGCGGCAATCAAACTTGCGCGTCAGATAGGCGATCCCGGGAGTCGGCAACGGTCCGATGAGCATGACATCCACGCCGGTGGCCACGAATCCCGCCTCCAGCGCGGATTCAAACATGTACCCGGACAGCCGCGTGTCCTTGCCGATGAGCACCTTGCCGCCCTGCGGGGCGAGCACGTGGGCCGCCGCGCTCGCCAGATTCAATGCGAAGTCCACGGTCATGGGATGCTGCCCCACCCGTCCACGCACACCGTCAGTTCCAAAATACTGCCGCGCCAAAACCTACACTCCTGCCTGCACCGCGTGTGCAATCTTCAATGCGTCCATCGTCTCGGCGACGTCATGCGCCCGGATGATATGTGCGCCCCGCAGTGTCGCGGCCACCGCCAGCGCCAGGCTCCCGGCCAGACGATCCGCCTCGGGACGGCCGGTGATGGCAGGAATCGTCGATTTGCGGGACATTCCCATCAGCACCGGCAGCCGCAGCGAGACGAAATCCGGCAGCTGGCGCACCAGGGCCAGATTGTGCGCCACTGTCTTGCCAAAGCCGAATCCGGGATCGATGACGATGCGGTCGCGGCTGATGCCGGCAGCCTCGCAGGCGGCCACTCTGGCGTGCAGGTAGGCCTTCACTTCGGCCACCACATCGGCATATTCGGGTCGGCGCTGCATGGTCTGGGGCTCACCTTGCATATGCATGACACATACTGCGCAGCCGGAAGCGGCGGCGGCCTCCAGCGCGCCGGGGCCCTGCAGGCCGCGCACATCATTGATGAACGTCGCACCCGCGGCAGCGGCGGCGCGCATGACCTGCGGCCGGCTGGTATCCACGGAGAGGATGGCGCGGCCGGCGCGGGTCAGGTGCTCGATCACCGGAATCACG
>DASXFV010000022.1:0-1587 GCA_036489445.1 Steroidobacteraceae bacterium
ACCCTTCTCATAGCCAAGTTGGTGCGTCGGCTCCGCGCCCAAAGCGCGTTCCACAGGGCTTTCTTCAACCGGCGGAATACACCGCCATCGCCCAGCAGGTCCCCAGGGCTGCTCATGCCGGAAAGCAGCTCATCCAGAAGCTCCGTCTTGATTGCAGGCATCGTGGGCACGCGGCGGGTCATTGAGGTGGGTGTGGCCTCACCCATCCCCTCATTTCGTCCCCGACAGAAATCCGCCCAACAGCCCGCTGCTGAGCAGCATTTCGGCGAACCGCCGGATCAGCGGCAGCAGGCGATGCTGCGGCATGTTCGGGATCAGTTCGTAGAGCATGCAGCCCTGGCGGAACAGCGAGTGTGTGCGCGTCTTTGATGTGTTGGACTTGAGCAACCGGTCCATCCCGAGGCTCTCGCCCGCCGCCCCGAGCATGGTGAGCAGCACCATTGCGAACGCGCTGATCAGCAGCAGCCGATCCCGCCGTTCCGGCTCGGCGATGCGCATCTCGGCCATTCCCATCCCAAAGCGCAGGTCTTTGGTGTCTCGGAAGCTGGGCTCGATTGTCCAGCGCCTGGCGTATTGTTTGATCAGCGTCCCGGCGGGCGCCTCGGCGTCACTGGCCGCCAGGCACCACGGCTCCTTCATGTCGCGTGCATGCACACACACCACGGCGCCGACCTGATAGGCGTGCGAGGCGGTGACGCGGGCGCCGCGCAGCTTGCGGGCCCGGCCTGATCTGCCAATCCAGTTCGCCGCGGTCCGCGTCTCGCCGGAGGCATCGCTGACGTGGATATTGCCGCGCAAGCGAATGACATAGGCAAAGCCGAGATCAGCGAGATACGCAAACAGCTTGTGGTCGCCGAAGCCGCGATCGGCCAGGATGATCACCCGGCAACCCGGCGGGAGGACCTCCGACAAGCGCCGCAGACAGGTATCCTCGATGTCGTTGCGCTGGTCCTTCAATTCGTCTTTCCACATCGACAGCCACAACAACGGCAAAGCCCGGCCATGCTCGGTCACAAGATTGAGCGCCAGTGTTGCCTGGCCGTCGCCGTCGAAGTCGGTCCAATCCATGGCAACGACGATGTCGTTACGTGACCCCACCAGATGCGGCACCCAGCGGGCGAAGCTCTCCCAGACGCTGCTGCCGCTGTTGCTGAGCAGACGATCGACCTGCTTGATCGCGTGCTTGGTCACCAGGCCGCGCGCCTGTGCCAGGGCTTGGCCGATCATCGCCACGGCAAGCGAGGCGCCGGTCATCACGCCCAGCGTGGCCGCAGCCAGCGAGTCCACGCGCTTGGCGTGCAGGTCGTGACCGTACAGGCTGTCAATGAACGCGTGGATGTCCTTCAGCCGTCCACCATCCCGCAGCTCCGACGATCCGAGGTCCATGACGCAAACTCATCCCACAAAATTCCCCGATCTGGTAGGGAATCAGGGCGAATCGGCACAAGACCCAGGCAGACGAAAAATGAGGGGAGTCGTGAGCCGCCCACCAGCAAAGCCAAGGCCAACGAGGTCGCCGCGCCCGCCGCGTAGGTGGCCAGCAGCAGCGAGGTCCGCACGCTCGCACCCTGCAACGCGGCACCCGCA
>DASXFV010000041.1:0-25909 GCA_036489445.1 Steroidobacteraceae bacterium
CACGTTCAAACCACTGCGCTCAGTGCCCAGGGCACGCGGCCGTGCACGCTAACTGACCGGCGCGCGATTAGGCCGACTCCTGCAGCGATGCAGTCCCCGCACCGAGGTGGCGGTTACCACTCGGCTTTGCTGCAGCACCGCATTTAATTTGCCGCGTTGCATCGACGCATCAGTTGTCCCTGCTACACTGCAGTCTGTGCCCCAGGCTCCGCACCACGATGGTGCCGAGGCCCTCCGGGATCGATTCATTCCAGTGCGTTCCAACCCCGCTGGGCCGCGGGGAAACGTGTAACCATATGTTCTTGAACATAAAATTCATTTGGCATACGGATTGCAGCGTTCGCGGCAGCGCCCGACTTCTGTGAATCAGTTCCGCTTTCGTTTCTTTTACGAGGACCACTCTCATCATGCGAAATACGACTCGCGCTATCACCGCCGCCGTCATCGTTGCGATTGCGCCACGCCTGCTCCTGGCTGCTGATGCGCCCGCCACACCGGCCGCACCGGCCGTTCCCGGGCTCTCCGACCTGCTCACGAGCTGGGGGCTGACCACGAGCGGCGACGTCGCTGCCTCCTACTACCACTCCAACGGCTACCCGGGTTCGGACTGGCGTGGCTTCGATCAGGATCATGATTCGTTCCAACTGGATGAAGCGGGCCTGCAGATCGGTTATCAACCCAAGCAAGGCATCGGCGGCTTCGTCGATGTGATCGCCGGCACCGATGCGCAGATCCTCAACCTCAATGAGAATGGCAGCGACAGCAGCATCGACGTCCGCCAGGCTTACCTGCAATACGCCACCGGCCCCCTGACCATCATCGCCGGCAAGTTCGTCACCCTGGCCGGAGCCGAGGTGATCAACCCGTCGCAGAACACCAACTTCTCCCGTTCGCTGCTGTTCTGGGAACTGGAGCCTCTGGACCATACCGGTCTGCGTGCCACCTACGCCGCGACGGGGACCCTGAGCATTACCGTTGGCATCAACAATGGCTGGAACTATACGGACCTGGGCGACTCGGGCTCGAAGACCGGTGAATTCAATGCCACCTGGACGCCGAACAAGACTGTCTCCCTCGCCGTCACCGGTTATTTCGGCAAGGATGACGTCATATACAACGGGCAGGAACTCTCCCTCATCGACTTCGTCGGCACCTACAATGTGACCTCCGCGCTGACCCTGATACTGAACGCTGACTTCAAGCAGAGCTCGGGCAACGGGATCAATGGCGATGACCAGACAACGCACATCAACGGCTTTGCCGGCTACGCCAACTATGCGCTCAGCGACAACTGGCGCGTGTCGTTTCGGGGTGAGTACCTGAGCTACCTGGATGCGGGCCATGCGATCGAAGGCACGGCCACTGTGGCCTACTCACCGGTCAAGAACTTCGAGGTGCGCGCCGAACTGCGTTACGACAAGCTCTCGGACGGTCTGGTCGATTCGGGAGCCTTCTACGTGCGCGCCCTGCCGGGCACCGAAGACGAAATCGACGCGAACAACAACTCTGAGTTCGCCTTGCAGGGTGTCTACAAGTTCAGTCTGCCCTAACCCCTGGCGATATTGACGGGGAGGTCCGCCCTCCCCGTCATGCAATTCCATCCGGCCCGGAACTTGCGTAGCATGTGCCGGGTCTTAGTTTGATGGGCCGCACTCTGCATCAGATCATCACAATTCGTCGCATGCGATTGTGGCTGCTGCTGCCGCTGTTGCTGGTCCTCTCGCAGCAAGGTGCATGGCTGCATCAACTCAGCCACGTCACCTATGCGGCCACTGCGCACCAGGCCACGGTCCAGCGGGCAGATGCTTCCTTTGATAACGGTCTATGCCCGGAGTGCCAATCGTTTGGCCAACTAGGCAGCGCGCTTGCCAGTTCGGTGGCAGCACTGCCCTCGCCCGTCGCCCATACCTGTCCCCACACTAAGCCCCGTTACGCGCAACCCTGCGCGCCACTGCCTGCTCCCCGCAATCGCGGACCGCCACTCCTGGCCTGAACGCCATCGGTGTCGCCCATGCATCCGGCTTGTTCCGGAGCACGGACGTTAGGGTTCTTTCCAGTTTGCGGATGTACCAATCATGCTCATTTCCCGAGTCATTTCCGGCCGTGTCGTCGTTGCGCTCGCCTGCGCCCTACCGGGGGCCGTTCCCGCCGCTTGGGCGCAAGTGGCCGACTCCTCCAGCAATCCCATGCAGACAGTGATCGTCACGGCCCAGCATCTGAATCAGGAACGCTCCCAGATTCAGACCCAGGTGGGCGCCTCCACCTACACCATCGATTCCGCCGCAATTGATGCCGCCCCTGGCGGCGACAACGTACTCATGAACCAGGTGATGCTGCAGGTGCCGGATGCCGCGCAGGACTCGTTCGGGCAGCTGCATATCCGCGGCGACCACAACGGCCTGCAGTTCCGCCTCAACGGCATCATCCTGCCGGATGGTATCAGCGTCTTTGGGCAGACGCTGCCGCCGCGGCTGATCGAGTCCATGCAGATGATCATGGGAAGTCTGCCGGCGCAGTACGGGCTGCGCAGCGCGGGAATCATCGACCTCACCACCAAGAGCGGATCGCTGGATCCGGGCGGCAGCGTCACCTTGTACGGCGGCAGTCACGGGGAGATCGAACCCAGTTTCGACTACGGCGGCTCCACCGGCCCCTACACCTACTTTGTGACGGGGGATTTCCTGCGCAATGACCTAGGCATCGAGTCCCCCGATGGCAGCAGCGATCCGCTGCACGATCATACCGAGCAGCATCATGGCTTTGCCTACGCGGAAGACGTGCTCGATGAACACGATCGCGTCAGTGCCATCATCGGCCTGTCCGATGCCGACTTCCAGATCCCGAATCTGCATGGGGAACAGCCGTCGCTGGGACTGACCGTCGATGGCCAGAGCGCCTACCCCAGCGAGTTGCTGAACGAGAACCAGCGTGAGGTCACGCAGTTCGGCATCCTGAGCCTGCAGCACTCCAATGGCCCGTTGACCCTGCAGACCTCATTCATCGCCCGCAATTCCACGCTCGGCTTCATTCCCGATCCGATCGGGGATCTGCTGTACAACGGGATTTCCCAAAACGCCTTCAAGCAGGACGTGGCCTATGGGCTGCAGAGCGACGGCGCCTACAAGCTTGATGACTCCCATACCCTGCGCGCCGGCGTTTACTTTCAGTACGACCGCCTGCACAGCGACACCGATTCAGCGGTGCTGCAGACGGACCCGATAACCGGTGCGCCGCTCAACGATGTGCCCCTGTCCATTGTCCAGGACAGCAACAACAGCCAGGTGATCGAGAGCGGCTATGTGCAGGATGAGTGGCAGCTCATGTCGGTGCTCACCATGAACTACGGGCTGCGCTTTGATCACTACAATGCCTTCAGCAGCGGCAGCCAGTTGAGTCCGCGGGTGAATTTCGTGTGGCAACCGCTCAGTGACACCACGGTGCATGCGGGCTATTCCCGCTTCTTCTCCCCGCCACCGTTCGAGCTGGTGGGCAGCGAGATGCTCTCGCAGTTCGCCAATACGACCGCGGCGCCCAGTGTGCTCAAGGACGATCCGGTCAAGGCCGAACGCTCCAACTACTACGACTTCGGGGTTGAGCAAAACCTCACGAAGCGCTTCACGGTCGGTGTGGACAGCTATTTCAAGCAGGCGACGGACCTGGTGGACGAGGGCCAGTTCGGCGCGCCGATCATCCTGACTCCCTTCAATTATGCCCATGGCCAGGTGTACGGCGTGGAACTGACCGGCTCGTACCACGCCGGTGGGTTGACAGCCTATGCGAATCTTGCCTCCCAGCGCGCCATCGGCAAGGACATCGTGTCCAGCCAGTTCAATTTCGACGCCGACGAACTGGCGTATATCGCCGATCACTACATCCATCTGGACCACGAGCAGCAGGTCACCGCCTCAGCCGGTGTGTCCTACCTGTGGCGGGGCACGCGCTTCAGCACGGATATGCTGCTGGGGTCCGGACTGCGCTCCGACCTGCTCCTGCCGGATGGCAGTTCCATCCCCAACGGCGATCACCTGCCTTACTACACGCAGGTAAACCTGGGAGTCGAGCACGACTTTGAGCATCAGGGATTGCCCGGCCTCACGGCGCGCATTGACGTCATCAATCTGCTGGACAAGCTGTATGAGATCCGCAATGGCACCGGTGTCGGCGTCGGGGCGCCGCAGTACGGCCCGCGCCGCGGCCTGTTCTTCGGCGTCACCGAAAGTTTCTAGGGCTACCAATGGCGCGCCCAAAGCTGCTAGCCTCGCGCACCAATTCCATCAATCGGCGGCTGCCGAGGACCTGTACATGGGCTGGCACCGCCGCCGCTATCGGGGTCGCAACCTGGAACGCGCTTTGACCATTGCCGACCTGCGCGAGCGTGCCATGCGCCGGGTGCCCGGGTTTGTCTTTGAGTACGTCGAAGGCGGCTCCGACGACGAATTCGCATTGCGCAACAATCGCGAGGTATTCGACACCCTGCAGTTCGTCCCCGCGACGCTGGTGAATACCGCGGCCCGGCACCAGCGCATCACACTGTTCGGCCAACCCAGCCCCTCGCCGCTGATCATGGCACCCACCGGGGGCAATGGCGTGCTGCAACCCAGTGGGGATCTGTCGCTGGCGCGAGCGGCAGCGGCGTGCGGAATTCCGTTCTGCCTGAGCACCATGTCCTCGGTGCGCCTGGAGAACGTGCCCCGGGATGCCGGTGGGCGGCTGTGGATGCAGTTGTACATAACGGAAAACCGGAACTCCACCTCAGACATCGTGGCGCGGGCGGATGCGGCCGGCTACGAAGCCCTGGTGCTCACGACCGATGCGAATGTCTTTGGCCTGCGGGAATGGGATCGGCGCAATTACTCCCGGCCCGGCGTGCCGACCTGGCGCAACAAGCTCGAAGTGCTGATGCACCCGCGATGGACCTGGGAGGTGCTGCTGCGCCATGGCGTGCCGCAGCTGGAAAATCTGGCGCCCTTCCTGCCGCCGGGGGCGGCGAGCGCCATCGGCGGCAGCACGGTAATCCCGAGACTGTTTGCCGCCCGGATCACCTGGGAAGACGTGGCCTGGCTGCGCCGGGTCTGGCCGCGCAAGCTCATCATCAAGGGCGTTCTGTCGGTGGCTGATGCGCAGCGCGCCGCTGATCATGGCTGTGATGGCATTGTCCTCACCAACCATGGTGGGCGGCAGATGGACCACTGCGTTTCGGGCATGGATGTCCTGCCGCAGATCGCCGCGGCCGTCGGGGACCGGCTCACCATTCTTCTGGATGGCGGCATCCGTCGCGGCACGGATGTGATCAAGGCTCTGGCCCTAGGTGCGGACGCCGTGATGCTGGCGCGCGCCACGCTGTATGGGCTGGCCGCGGGCGGCGAGCCGGGCGTGCGGCGGGCCCTGGAGATCATGACTTCCGAAATCGACCGGGCGCTGGGTCATCTGGGATGCAACAGCGTCGCCGAACTCACTCCGGCGCTGCTGCGCCGACGATCAGCCCCTCACTGAACCAACCGTGAAGCAGTGTGGCCGCCTGGGCGGCCGCCTGGGCTGCAGTGGGGGTATCGATCTGTCCGCACAACTGCCCAAAGGAGCCGCCGGCAAGCGCTGCGTCCAGCGCCTGGGTTTCGATCCGGGAGAGACGGCGGTAGCGCACGGCGAGCGCCTGCCGCCACACCAACCACTGCTGCGGAAGGGTCTCCCGCCAACGACACGGACGCGGCTGTTCGGCGCCGGCGAACCGCCACCAGGCCACGGCATTGCTGCCAATACTGAGGCGCCGCAGCGTTGGGGAGAATGCGAAGCGCAGGTTGGGCCACTGGGCTGGCGGCACACCGGCGAGGCTGCGGGGGGCCAGCGCAACCTGATCCGCCGCATCAAAGGCACCCGCCACGGCCCATTCGAATCGCGCCAGATCGGCGATGCCCCGCCCCCGTGGTCCGTCCAGCGCAGAGGCCAGCCACTGCGGCAGTGCCTCACCATAGGCTCGCGCCGACCGCACGCGGCTGGGGTGTCGCCGTACAAACGCGCCGATCTGCTCACTGAACCGTCGAGTGCCCAGCGCCACCTGAACCGCCGGAAAACTGACCCCCAGTACCTCCACCAGGCGGGCGGTATAAGCCGTGGTGTAGACCCCCAGCCGCAATAACTTGGCAACCTGCACATCGCCCTCGATCTGCTCCGCAATGCCCAGATCCCCGCGCAGGATATGCGCCTGGAAGGCTGCCTGCAGTTGCGACAGTTTCATCGCTGCGCCTGCGGTGCGCAGGACGCGGCCGCCTCGCGGGCCCGCTGCACTTCCGCCATCAGCTGCGGCAGTGCCGGAATATTGCCGTCGCGTTCGATCATGGTGGGTACGGCGCCAAGCCGCTGCACGGCGTGGCGATACAGCGCCCACACCGGCGGTGCCACGGCAGTATCGTGTGTATCGATGAGGACAGCCCCCTGGTGGCTGTGGCCGGCCAGGTGAATCTGCCGCACCCGGGATGCGGGCATGGAATCCAGGAACTGCAGCGCATCGAATCCGTGATTGATGCTGCTCACGTAGACATTGTTCACATCCAGCAGCACATCGCAGTCCGCCTCGGCAGTGAGGGCGGCGATGAACTCCCATTCGGTCATTTCCGATGACCGGTAGGTGATGTAGCTGGAGACGTTCTCGATGACTATGCGCTGTTGCAGGAAATCCTGAATCTGGCCGATACGGCTGGCGACATGACGCAATGCTTCAACCGTATAAGGCAGAGGCATCAGATCATGAAGATTCAGTCCGTCCACTCCCGTCCAGCACAGATGGTCGGAAATCCAGCCCGGGCGCACCCGCTGGGCCAGTGCCTTCAGTTCGGATAGATAAACAAAATCCAGTGGCGCGGTACTGCCAATGGACAACGAGACACCGTGCATGACCAGCGGATACCGCTCGCGGATGCGGTCCAGAAAGTACCGCGGCTTGCCGCCCGCCACCAGGTAGTTCTCGCTGATGATCTCCAGCCAGTCCAGATCCGGCCGGCTCTGCAGCACCTCGGTGTAATGCTGCGGTCGCAGCCCCAGTCCAAATCCTTGAATCATTGCCCGGGGACGGTCTTCCCCTGGGCCTTGGCCTGCGCCGCCGCACACGCAGACCGCGTCATTTCAACGAAGCCCTTACCCTTGCAGGAGTTCATTCCTTTGCAGGAATTTCTTGCGGACTGGCAGGAGGACTGGCCCTTGCATGCGTTCACTCCGGCGCATTGGATCTTGGCTTCCTGGGCCCGCGCCGTGCTGGCGGCCAGGGTGCCAAACAGCAGGGCCGCAGCTGTCGCAATCGCCACGCCACCGGCTTGGATCGTCTTCATGTCACGCTCTGGTTAGGTGAATCAGGGGGATTATCGCTCCCGAAGCCTACGCAAGTGGCGATTTTGCGCGTCGCATCCGGCTATGATCCAGCTGCAGCATGCGCAATATCCCTCCCGAGATCCCGGTCCCCTTAATCGATAGCCCTGAGATGGGAACAGATGCCGCTCCCATTGCGGTGGAGCGCCTGTTCGAGGCTCTGCGGCCCGAGCTGTTGCGGTTCGCCTGGTGGCTCGCGCGCAACCGCGCGGTGGCTGAGGATGTGGTACAGGAGGCTCTGCTACGGGCCTGGCGCTCCCGGGACTCCCTGAAAGACCCGGCAGCGGCGCGTAGCTGGCTGTTGACCATCGTCCGCCGGGAACATGCACGCCTGTACGAGCGCAAGCGTTTGGAGATCACCGACTTGGACCAAGTTGTCGCTGCCGAAGACAGCCAGCTCGCCAGCGACGGCGACGAGCTGGTGGGGCTGCGCCTGGCGATCACTCAGCTCCCGGATGAGTACCGCGTGCCGCTGGTGATGCAGGTGCTGGGCGGTTTCACCACCGATGAGATCGCCAAGGAACTGGCGCTCTCGACGCCCGCGGTGCTGACCCGGCTGTTTCGGGCACGCAACCGCCTGCGCCGTATCTATGGACTGACGCCCGCTCCGGATGGGCTGGATGAGCCTGCCTTATGACTCACGAAGAAGCCCGTTTGCTGATTGGCGCCGCACCCGGTGAGGTGGGGGCCGCACTGGCCGAACACCTTGCCCGATGTCCGCAGTGCACGCTGTTCCAGCGGCAGATGCACCGCATGGACCGGGACCTGACGCAGCTGCTGTTTGCGCCGCTGCCGCAGCGCCCCGACACGCGCGTGGTTGCGCGCGCGGGAATCCCGCGCGCCCGGCGCAATCCCGCCTCGCGCGCCTTTCCACAGCTGGCGACGCTCGCCGCCAGCGTCCTGGTCTCGATCGGGTTGGGTGTCATGTTCTGGACGCTGCGCCCGCAACCCAGCCTCGCCGCCGGTGTCCTCGGTCATATCGAAAGCGAACGCAGCAGCTGGTCTGAGGTGACCCCCATGACTGCGGCGGCCACCGCAGCGGCGCTGGCGGGAGCCGGCGTAGCATTGGATGCCGCGGATGCCACAGTGACCTATGCGCGCATCTGCCTGTTCAATGGGCATTGGGTGCCGCATCTGGTGGTGCGCACGACCGGTGGGCCCGTGACCGTCATGGTCTTGCGCCACGAGCACCTCGCCGCCCGACAGGCTTTCCGCCAGAACGGCTACTCGGGCCTGCTGATTCCCGCGCCTGCCGGCGGTACGCTCGCGGTGATCGCGCAGGGTGAAGCGGACATGGATGCCGTGACCCGCGCCCTGAATCCTCATCTGCACTGGACGCACTAGGCATGCAGCCCTTGACGCTCATCTTTCTGCTGGCCGTCCTGGGCGGCACGGCCACCCGACTGTGGCTGTCCAGTCGCCAGATTGGTGCGGTGACTCGCCATCGCGGCCAGGTCCCCGAGCCCTTCACCCAGACCATCTCCTCCGCGGACCACCACAAGGCAGCGGATTACGCCACCGCACGGACCCGCCTTGGACGTATCGACACGGTGCTCGATGCGCTGGTGCTGCTGGGCCTGACGCTGGGCGGGGGCATCCGTGCCATCGATCAGCTGTGGCGCCACGCGGGGCTACCTGAACCCTGGCATGGTGCGCTCGTGATCCTGAGTGTGCTGCTGGTGGTCGCGGTCATCGGGTTGCCGCTGTCGCTGTGGAGCACATTCAAGCTGGAAGCCAGGTTCGGTTTCAATCGCACCACGTTCGCGCTGTTCCTCATGGATCGCCTCAAGGGCTTGGCTCTGGGCCTCCTGATCGGTGGGCCGCTGTTGATTGCGGCGCTGGAGCTGATGCGCCACGCCGGCGTGCTGTGGTGGCTCTACGTCTGGGCGTTATGGCTCGGTGTGTCACTGGTCATGACCTGGGCCTGGCCCGCACTGATCGCACCGTTGTTCAACCGCTTCAGTCCCCTGACCGATGAGTCACTGCGAACCCGCATCGAGACGCTGCTGGCGCGGTGCGGCTTTGCCTCCAGGGGCGTATTCGTGATCGATGGCTCGCGCCGCTCGGCCCATGGCAATGCATATTTTACCGGAGTGGGCCGCAACAAGCGCATCGTGTTCTTCGACACCTTGATCACCACACTTGAGCCGGGCGAAATCGAGGCGGTCCTGGCCCATGAACTGGGTCATTTCAAGCTGCACCATATCCGCCGGCGCCTGGTGATTTCCGCCGTACTGTCCCTTGCCGGCCTGGCACTGCTGGGATGGCTGGCGGCACGCCCGTGGTTTTACTCCGGCCTGGGCCTCGCGGGCGCCTCGAACTACGGCGCGCTGCTGCTGTTCATGTTCGCAGCGCCAGCCTTCACGTTCTTTGTCACGCCTCTGGCGGCGAGTCGATCCCGACGCGATGAGTTCGCCGCGGATGCCTTCGCCGCCCAACACACGCCCGCTGCGGCGCTGATGGCGGCATTGGTGAAACTGTACCGCGACAACGCGACCACGCTCACCCCGGACCGCCTGCACTCATGGTTCTATGATTCGCATCCCCCGGCCCCGGTGCGTATTGCGCGGCTGCGGGAGCTCACCGATCCGAATCACTGACCCAGATCAATGATCATGCGCGTGGATGAACTTCAGAACTGGACCTGACACCGAATCATCGGCGGTGCCAATTGCATAGGCTTCCGACAGATGAGAATGCCCCTGCACAAACAGGCGCTGCGCCGGGTGCCCCGCCGCCTTGAGCGCCTGGGTCAGCTCATCGGCCTGAGCCTGGAAGTTGGCCGGATCCAGCTCGGCGTCCGTCACCAGCAGCGGCGTACGGGACTTCACCAATCCCGGCAAAGACGACTCGGCCGCATAGCGGCTCACATCGTCTCCGTAATAGGACTTCCAGATGGAAACCTGGTGCCCCAGATCATAGACCGCGGCCGACATCAGGATGGCCCCCCGCACGTGGGGATCCTCATGAGCCAATGCGGCGTGTGCCAGGTAGTCGGCCACATGGGCACCACCGGATGAATGCCCCCACAGGAAGATGCGCTGCGGATCCCCGCCATACTCGGCGATATGCGCCCTGAGCCAGCTGACCAGAGCCGTCATGTCCTCCACGCCCGAGGGAAACGTCGACTGCGGTGCCAGACGATAGTTGGCGGTGACGCCCACGAGATTGTGGGCCGCGGCCCAGCGGCCGATATTGTCGTAGAACGGTGAGCCGGGCGTGTGCTTGGAGCCACCCGCAAAGCCGCCGCCATAGACGAATACCAACACGGGTTTGCGCGGACCGCGCTGCAGGGGAATGAAGATATCCGCGGTGTTGCGGGGCGCTGGACCATACGCGACATCGCGGGTCACCACCGCATCGGTGTAGGGTTCGTGCTGCTGCAGCGGCTCGTACAGTTTGCCAATGCGCGGATCAATCTTCGCGCCGATGCCGCGGATCATGCCTGCGATGTCATCGGGCATGCCGGCCGGATGCGGCCCTGCCACGGGTGTGATTGGCGCGGGCACAGCTGCGGGTGCGGCGGCGGCCGGCCGGGTCGCGACATTCACGAATCCAGGTGGCGGTGTCGCCCCATTGATGATGGGGGGTACGGTGGTGTTTCCCGTCACCGGATTCGCATAGTGGAACGGGATGTTATAGACGACCGGGAACATCTGAAACTTGAAGGTCGGCGGCTGATCCGGTGGCAGTTCCTTATCCGGTCCCGGAACGCCGGGGCTCGCCGCGCGGACCCAGCCGCCGTCGTACGCCGCCGCCAGCGTGTTGTAGGTGTGATCGTCCTGCAGCCGCCACTTGCCGTCTTCGAGGATTGCCGTGTTTTCGTACACGGCCGCGCCCACCGAGGCACGCGTACCAAAGCTCATCTGCTGGAACATGCGAATCCGGATCTTCGCTGACTTGCCATCCGGTGCCACATCGATCACCGGTTGCAGCTGCATGTGATTGCCCAGTCGTCCGGCGATCGGGCCTTCCTTGCCTCTGCCGAACACCTTGAACAGGAACGCCCGCACACGCTCGCGCCCCACGTAGACGCCGCGCTGGGCGAGTTCCATGGAGCCGTCCGTGCTGAACAGATTCGCCAGGTCGTTCCACAGGTCCTTGTCCAGGTAGTAGCCGTAGGCGCTCTCGAGATTTTCAATCTCGTAGTAGTCCTTCACGCGCTCAATACCCGTCTGCGCCTGGACCAAGGCCGTGTCGACATTGCGTACGGGCTGGGGAACGAAGCGTCCGCCCGGTACCGCCAGGGCCGCCTTGGCCAGCGCCGGGTCCGGGCCGCCCACGGCGGGATAATGTGCCATCTCCCCGGTCACGGGATTCGGATAGTGAAAGGGAGGCACATCCGCTGTCGGATAGATCGCATAGACCTGCGTGGGCGGACGATCCGGAGGCAGGGTCTTGCTGGCCGTGGGGACGGGTTGGGCATCCAGTCCCCATCCCTTGTCGTAATCGGTGATGAATGTCGGATAGAAATGCAGGGACTCGAACATCCACACGCCATGGCGTTTGACGAAGGTGTTCTCGTACACGCCCTCCATCCACTGACCCTGACCCCCGACATGGCCGAGCATGTCCAGTTCACGGCTGCGGACGTGGGCGGTCAGACCATCCGGCGCAACATCCACGATGGGCTGCAACTGAATATGGTCGTTCATCCACCCCCAGGTCAGGCCCTGGGGGCCCGCCAGACCCAGGAATTGGCGCACCCGACGCTTGCCCACGTAAACGCCCTGCTGCCCGCTTTCGATCGTGGCATCCGGGGCGAACAGGTCCGCAGCCTGGTCCCACATGGCCCGGTCAATGTAGTAACCGTAGACGCGCTGCAGATTTTCGATCTGTTGCGCATCATTCAACAGCGTGATGCGGTGGCGCAGTTCCGCGAGTCGGATGGGCAACTCCCTGGCAGGAATTTTTGCCGCGGCGGCCGCGAGCGTCGCGGCATCCGGCAGCACCCACGCGTCCGATGATGCCGTGATACCCGGATTGCCATAATCGAACGGCGCGATGCAGGCCTTGGGGAAGCCGTCGCAATCCATGTTGCGCTCGACATCCGGCGGATGAGCGAGTTTGCGACGGGGCCGCGCAGCCGGTGCTGCAGGCGCCGATGAGGCTCCCGGCGCGGGGGCAGCGGCCGCCGGCGGCGCTGCCCAGCCGGTCTTGTAGGGCGCGCCAAAGCCCGAGTAGTAATCCAGCTTGTTGATTTTCCAGACGCCGTTTGCCTTGGTGTACTGCATTTCGTACACCCCTTCGGCCCAGACAGCAGTACCACCCGGAGAGCCGAACATGGCGAAGGCGCGCCAACGGCCATGCGCCGTCGTGCCGCCCGCATCGATATGCACCACCGGCTGGATGTTCATATGGTCATAGAGGCGGCCGTTGCCCAGACCGATGTCGCCGATCGGGTGTCCGCCGACATTCATATACAGATGTTCACGAATGCTCTTGTGGCCGATGAACACGCCCGCCGGATAGTTGGCCACGGCGTCTTCGGTGAACAGCTCCGAGACGTCCTCCCAAAGACCCTTGTCGACGTAATAGCCGTAGGCGCGTTGCAGTTTTTCGATCTGGCTCAGGTCCTCGGCCAGCTCAACATTGGCGCTCAGGGTCGCCACTCGCAGCTGCAGGTCCGAGGGACGGTCTGCCGAGCGTGCTGCCGACACCCCCGCGCAAGTCGCGGACACACCGAACAAAGCCGCAGCGACCGCAACCGCAAATCGACGATCCATGATTTCCCCTTGAAAGGAGCGCCCACCTGTCGCGGGCGCTCGGCTTCTTATGTTTTATGCAACGAACTGCCAGTCCACGGGTGCGGCAAAGGCGCGCAGATCCGGAACCGTCGCATCGTGCATGTACGGAATCGGGTGCGCGTAGCGCGGCATGTGACCGCAGATGTCATCCACATGCCAATCCCCTTCCGCTGCCCCGCTCAGCGCCGGTGGCACTGCCCCAGTGCCACCCGGCAGCGGCAGCGCCCGAATTCCCGGTGCCAGCGTCAGCGCAACTGCCGCGGCGACCGTCATGCCCGCGGTGCCCAGAAACGCGCGGCGGCTAGGACCGCGAAGGCCTGCCGGCGCGCTCATGTCAGCTCATCCTTGATGGGCGGCAGCACCGATTGCGGATACCAGTTGGTGTGCGTGCCGCTGCGCAAGCGGAAGGGCAGCTTCACCGTCGCCACCACGCCATCCTCCAGATGCTGGGCATCCGTGATGATCATGTCTGAACTCATGGTCTCGAAGTTGCTGGCAATGGTCATCACATAACCATCGCCTTCGTTCTTCGAGTTCGCGCGCGGCACGAAGCAGCTCTCCTGCAGGGCAATCTTGCCCTCGACCTGGCATTGCTTGATCTCACCCGTGTGCACATCCAAGCGCTGCACCACCTGCGTGCCACCGGTCATGGGGTTGGCCTTGGGATCGGGCGTGGCACTTGGAATGCGGCTGCTGATGAACCCGTAACGGTAGTCCAGCGACAGGTAGCGATCGTCCATGCGCGGCAGGAAGCCCGGCGTGGTGGACACCACCTCTTCCTGGAAGCCGTCGGACTTGGAATCCAGGTCGAAAGTCCAACGGCGGATCTGCGACGGATCGCGCTCGCCCGAGGAGGTGGGCAGCTCCATGGTGATCTTGTTGCCACGGTCGGTGGCATTCAGGAAGTGCAGCGTATTGCGCGAGGGGCCCTTGAACCAGCGCACGTCCTTGGCCTCGCCGTCGCGTGGCAGGATCCCCACCATGGTCGGCAGACTGCCGTCCCATTCCCACATGGGCTCACCGGCCTTCAGGCGCGCCAGACTGGTGGTGCGTGCAATGACCGGAATGATCACATGCTTCTGGGTGATGGCGATGTCGTGGATGATTCCCAGATACGGTGAGGTCAGCCACACTTCCTTGGTGACGTTGCCGGCCGGATTGATGGTGTAGACCGCGATGTCCTTGGTCAGGATGCCCTTGGCCTCATAGCCGTAGGCAATCATCTCACCGGTCAGGGGGTCGATCTTCGGATGCGCCGACATGGTCTTCGCGGTGTACTTGCCGTGAAAATTCCAGTCGCCCTTCGTCTCCAGCGTATGCGGGTCCACGTAGTACGGCAGTGAGTCCTCCTTCAGGACGAACAACTTGCCGCCGTGCCAGTACGTGTGGGTATTGGCCGCGGAGCGGTTGATGTGCGCGACACTGGGATCATCGGTATACGGATTGCGGTACACGCCGAACAGCCGCTTGCGCGCCCTGCGCTCGGCCATCAGTCGGTCGGTGCGCACGTAGCGCCCCTTGTAATCCACCGAACCATTGGCGAAGCGGAAACGGCTGATATGTCCGTCGCCGTTGAAGCCGGTCATCCACTCGTTCTTGGGCGGCCGATAGTCGAAATCGCACTGCATGCGGTAGAACGTGCCGTGAATGTCGGTGGGGATCTGGCCCCAGACTTCGCAGTCATACACGTCTGCATCGAAACGCGTCGGGCTGTTGAAGCCGGGTGGGAACAGGGGGTGACCTCGGAAATCGACTGCCATGGCCGTACTCCACGAATGATGGGTCTGAAGAGCATCTGATGATAACTCAACCGACTTTGGTTAGAGTCCGCACCGTAATTTTTCCATTCCACGCTGCACCGCGTGACAGGATCTTCATGTGCTTGTTTTCACGCCTGGCCGGTGCCCTGATACTGCTAATTCCGGCACCAAGCAGTACAGCGCAGGCCCAGGTCGCTGATTTGGGATCCCAAGACGCCCCTGCATTTTCGGCACAGCAGCTTTTCGCCCCGCCAACGAGTGACTGGATCACCAATGGCGGCAGCCTCTCCAACCAGCGCTATTCCCCGATCGACAGTCTGAATCCAACCAATGTCAGTGGCCTGAAGGCCAACTGGCGGGCCTCGCTGAACGGTTCGGGCTCGAGCCCGCGGGACGGGAATCAGGCCCAGCCCATTGTGTACGGCGACTCCGTTTACGTGATGACAGGCGAAGGGGACGCTTTCGCGGTCGATCTGGTCAGCGGCAAGGTCAAATGGGAGTTCAAGGCCAATGTCGACCCCAAGGTGGCCCGACCCTGCTGTGCCTGGCCCGTTCTGGAAGCATGGCGGAGCGGCCGTGTGGCAGACCCCCGCGATCGACCCGCAACTGGGCCTGATCTATTTCTCCACCGCGAATCCCGGTCCCGTCCTGAATGGTGCCATCCGCAAGGGCGACAACCTCTTCAGCGTCAGTATCGTGGCGCTGGATGTGAAGACCGGCAAATACCGCTGGCACTTCCAGGAAGTCCATCACGACCTCTGGGACTATGACGCGGCCAATCCGGTCGTACTGTTCGATGCCCCGTACCAGGGGCACATGCGCAAGGCCCTGGTCGAAGCCGGCAAGACCGGCTGGGCGTACATCCTCGACCGGGTGACCGGCAAGCCGTTGCTCGGCATCTCAAGGAGACGCCGGTCATGCAGCTGGCGCAGCAGAACACTTCACCCACCCAACCCTTCCCGGTTGGCGATGCCGTGGTCCCCCAGTACATCGACATGGCGCCCGAGGGCTTTGACCTCATCAACCAAGGACGCATCTTCACTCCCTTTGCCAAGCATCCCGCGGTCTGGAAACCCCTGGCCGCCGTCAACTGGCCGCCCAGCTCCTATGATCCGCAGTCGCATCTGCTGTACGTCTGCGCCCAGGACTCCATGTGGGGCGCAGTCGGTGGCGATCCCAACTATCCGGTCGAACCCGGTGCGCTGTATTCCGGCAGCGTCGTACAGCGTTTCGCAGCGCCCCGGCGCGGCGTACTGGCCGCGCTGGACATGACCACCAACCGCCTCGTCTGGCGCCAGCAATGGGTGGATTCCTGTTTCAGCGGCTCGGTGGTCACTCATGGCGGCCTGCTGTTCATTGGCCGCAACGATGGCCGCCTGACCGCCCTGGACAAGAGCACCGGCAAGAAACTCTGGGAGTTCCAGACCGACGGCGGCGTCAATGCCCCGGCCAGTGTCTTTGAGCGCAACGGCAAGGGCTACGTGGTCGTGTTCGCCGGCGGCACCGCGCTGGGCGGCAGCAAGCGCAGTGATGGCCTGTGGCTGTTCTCACTCGATGGCACGCTGAAGTCGCTGCCGCGTGGCGCAGCCGATCCGGCAGCCTCGCCTGCGCCCGCCACGCCGGGGGCGGCGGCCGCCGCCGGTCCGACGCATCCCCTGGATCTGGCCAATGGCAAGGAGATCTACACCACCACCTGTGTCGTGTGCCATGGACCCACGGGCCTGGGCGGAACCCACGGCGGCGCCAAGCTGACGCGCGCCCTCACCCACGATGCCATCGCGACGATACTGGTGAGGGGACGCAACGACATGCCGCCCTTCGGCTCAGCCCTGAAGGAGAGATGCGCGATCAGATGCTGAAGTCAATTGAGGGCCCATAGCGTCGAATCAGTATGGGTGAGCGTGGACGCATCCGAATTCCCGCGCTCGCAGGATCGTCGTGCCCACAACGCGTATTGTAATTTGCACTACAGATGGTTACCATGCACTCAAGAGGTACCTATGGCCACCAAGACCGTACGCAAGGAACACCCCATCTCGATGCGACTGCCCGAGGCAGACATCGCGGTGATCGATCGTGCCGCGGGGCTGCGCGGTCGCTCGCGTACAGATTTCGTGCGGGAAGCCGCGGTCCGGGCGGCCGAGGATGTTTTGATGGAGAACCGGCTGATCCGCATGAGCACAAAGGGGTTCGCCGACTTCATGGCGGCGCTGTCGAAGCCAGCGACTCCGGTGCCCCAGATGGTGGACTTGGTGAAGCGCCCGGCGCCCTGGGAGCCCGGATACGTCGCAAAGCGTTGAGCCTTGGTCCTCTCAGCTCCCGAGTTGCTGACGGCCGCCCACGACGTCTCCCAGTTCACGTGCGGCAAGCCTTCCCTCGACCATTGGCTGAAGACCCGCGCGCTTGCCAACCAGGAGAAGGGTTTCACGGCAGTGCTGGTCGTCCATGAGACCGGCCGGGTCGTGGGCTACTACGGACTCGCCCCGACCGCGGTCGTGCCGGGTTCCCTGCCCCGCTCCATTCGCACCGGCCAGCCACCGGACCCGGTGCCCTGCCTGCTTCTCGGCCAATTCGCGGTGGATACTGCCTGGGCAGGTCAGGGAATCGGGACCGGGCTGCTCAGGCACGCGCTGGAGCGCTGCGTCGTCGCGGCCGAACTCGTCGGTGGCCGGGCACTGATCGTCAATGCGGTGGATGACGAGGCCGCGGCCTTCTGGCGCCAGCGCGGCTTTCTGGCCACGAAGGATGATCCGCACGTCCTGTTCCGCTCCATGACAGACATCGTCGCCTCGCTCAAAGCGGCGCGTGGCGCATGACTTACTGTCCACACATCTTCGAGAACTGCGGCAACTACTTCGCCGCCTGCAGTGTGCTCTGGATGTACGCCGTCACGTCATTGAGCTCATCGGCGGAGTAGATCGATTTGAATGCCGGCATATTGTTCTTGCCGGCACTGACGGTGCCCAGCAGCAGATCGTGGCTCTGGCCCTTGATGAGCGAGGGGCCACCGCCCTGGCCACCGCCGCCCGTCGCACCGTGGCAGGGAACGCAGGCGGCGCGATAGATCTCGGCTCCATGTTCAGGATTGGCCGGTCGCGTCGTGACCGGCAGCGCCACCGCAGTCGGCCGCCCGCCCGCACCACCGAAGCCGCCGCGACCCGGCGGTGCGCCCGATGCCAGCGAGGGGATCTTGCCCTCCAGCGAGAACATCCAGATGCCATCCCCGCGCTTGCCGTTGGCAAACACGCCGCCGCCGGCATGCACCACCACGTACTGCTTGCCCTTGTGCTCAAAGGTCGTTGCGGTGGTGTTCACGCCCGCATCGGTCATGAACTCCCACAGCTTGGCACCCGTCTTTGAATCCAACGCGGTCAAACGGCCGTCAGAACGGCCGACGAACAGCAATCCGCCTGCCGTGACAATGGAGCCGCTGTAGCAGATTTCACGCCAGCTCTGGCGCCACACCAGCTTATTGGTGGTGACATCCAGTGCCGCAAGGATGCCGCGATCATTGGCCTCCGCCTGCCCGAAGGAACCGCCCATGTAGACCTTGTTGGGACCGGGCTGCCCGGGATCCGCGAGCGCCTTGAAGGTGCTGATCCGGTCCGTCGCGCACACATACAGTGTATGGGTGGTGGGATCGTAGGAGCTGGGCGGCCAGTTGGCGCCACCCATGGTGGCAGGCTTCACCATGACCTGGTCGGTGAAGTACGGCGTGAAGATCCGGCCATGGTTCTTGATGTCACCGGTGCCGGGCAGCAGATCCGCGCCCTCCGGTGGGATATCGATCTCCTGCGGCACGATCGCGTCCCCGCGCGGATAAGGCTGCGTCGCCGCGGTCGCCTGGCGGGGCTCCTGCGGCACGGCGCGTTCATCGATGCCGAGCAAGGGCTTGCCCGTCACCCGATCGAGGATGTACGCCCATCCGGTCTTGGAGACCTCCACCAGCCCCTTGACCTTGCGGCCCTTGATCGTCGTATCGAAGAGCACCGTGGGATTCGGCGAGTCGTAGTCCCAGATGTCGTGATGGATCTGCTGGAAGTGCCAGCGGTATTTGCCGGTCCGGGCGTCCAACGCGACGATGGAAACCGTAAACAGGTTCGCACCCGGCCGCACGGCACCGAACAGGTTCGGACCCGGATTGCCGGTCGAGAAGTAGAGGAGTCCGAGCTCAGGGTCCACCGTCGGTGTCTGCCATACGGCAGCCCCGCCGTGCTCCCAGGCATCGCCATGCTGCGGCCAGGTGTCGTGGCCGAGCTCTCCCGGCCCCGGGATGGTATAGAAGGTCCAGCGCGGCGCGCCGGTCTTGGCGTCGTAGGCCTTGATGCGCCCGCGGGTGCCCAGCTCACCGCCGCTCAAACCCTGGACGACCATACCGTCGTAGTACAGCGGCGCGGCGGTGATGCTGAAGCCGTTCTGCCAGGGCTCCACCTGCACTGACCAGACGAGCTTGCCGGTACGCTGATCCAGGGCGACGAGCTTGGCATCCAGCTGGCCGACGAATACCAGGCCATCGCCCAGGGCGACGCCGCGATTGGAACGGCCCATGGGCGTGCCGCTCTTCGGATCCGGATTGCCGTGGTAGCTCCACAGGATCTGACCGGTGTCCACATCGATCGCGAACACGTCGTTGGCGCCATTGGAAACGAACAGCGTCCCGTTGTACTCGAGAATCTGCTCCTGGCCCGAATTGCCGAAATTCGTCCCCGATCCCATGCCCGTGCGCCACAGGGCCCTGAGCCCCGCCACGTTCTCGCGGTTGATCAGCTTCAACGGCGAGTAGCGCTGATTGAAGATGCTGCCGCCGTTGGTGATCCAGTTATCCGTGGGCGCAGCGAGCAGCTGCTCGGCGGTAAACGCCGGTGCGACACTGATCTGCGGCGCCGCTGGCTGCTGCGCCGCGGCCCCCCGCACTGCAAGACCGGCGACCAGGCTCACCAACAGGCCAGCCTGCACATTTCCTCTGTACATCAATCTCCCCCTTGCCAATTCCGTCGGTTCTGAGCCCGCTGCGGCTGCGCTTATTCCAGACCCGTATGGCCCGAGGCATCCACCGGATTGCGATCGTTCTCCGCGCAGATGAACTCCAGCAGGTCCTGATCCCGTGAGCGTTTATAGCTCAGGACGGTATGCCAGGGCTTGGCCAGCGCCAGCGGATCCTCCACCAGCATATCGTCGATCAGCGTGTTCGGATCATCCTTGGCCAGGTGGATGTGCTCGATCACATGCAGCTGATCGGAGTGCGGCATGCCATTGCGAATTTCGGTGATGGTCTTGATGCCCACGGTATCGACGACCAGCGTCGAGCCTTCCCAATGTCCGATGGAATGGCCATAGAAGGTTGGATCCCAATCATCCGGGTGCTTGCGGCCATCGGTCCAGATGCTTCGCATCTGCATCCACGCCTCATGGTGGGTCGTGACGCGTCCGGGGGTGAACAGGAACTCGATCGGGTATTGGCCGACCATCATTATTCCGGGCATCCCCGGCGGGCGGCAGTAGGAGCCGTTGTGGGGGACCTCACCATTATGGGTGGCCGCGATCTTCTGCCAGGCCTGGTAGCTCGCCAGGTATTTGCCCTTCAGTTCAGGCGTCTCGCGCTTGACGCCCGGGGTCGGCATGAAATTGAAGGTCCACACCCCACCCCAGTCCGGCAGCTTGTTCAGCTCGGAATAATGGCCCTTAGGATAGGCTGCCGGAGGGCCCGCCGCGGCTGCCGGATCGGCCGCCAGCACATGGGATCCCGAAACCTCCAACACCAGTATCAGGGAAGTCGCCACCAACATTGCTCGCATGCTCATCAGCTTGTCCTCGATGACCGGGGTCAATCCATTGCCGCGGTTCGGTCGGAGTATAAGTCGAATCAAGGCAAACATGGCTTTGACATGTCATCATTACAGTCCAAGCTTGACGTGCTGGTCGCAACACCGTACATCACGCATCGAAATCACGAACGCGGAGCCTAGGGTAATGAGACACGGAATGATGGGTTGCCTTGCAGCGCTGACCCTGGCCTACGCCGGTGTGGCCGCGGCACACCATTCATTTGCCATGTTCGATCAGAGCAAGCGGCTGCCCCTGACGGGCACGGTGCATGATTTCGAGTGGACCAACCCGCATGCCTTCATCGATGTCGACGTGCCCAACGCAGCGGGCACCGTCGATCTGTGGAAGGTCGAACTCAACAGTCCCAATAACCTCAAGCGCCAGGGTTGGAAGTCCTCGGAAATGAAGCCCGGCGACAAGGTCACGGTGGTCATCAATCCGCTGCGCGACGGCGCCAAGGGCGGCTTGTTCGTCGCGGTCACGCTGCCGAGCGGCAAGGTCATCGGCGATCCGACCCGTAAGGGTGGCGGTCCGATCAATGTGCCTCAGATCAGCGCGCCACCTGCCAACGCGCCCGCCTCCCACTAGTTTTCGCGGCGGCGGCCGCGGTGGCGGGTCGTGCACTCACTCCACGATATACCCGAGCGCCCTGGCGTTGTCCCGCACCCGGATATCACGTGTCACGATGGTGACCAGCTGGGGCGGCACACCCAGGGACTCCGCGCTGGCGAGATGAATGGCGTGCAAAGTCCTGATCGGTTCGACAGGAAAAGGTCGTCCGCTGCGTTCAAGGACGTCTGCACCGACCGCGAGGATGTCGCACCGCCGTTTGAATTCCTCAAGCCATGCGATCGCTGATTTCTCATCCGCAGGCGCCAGACGTTGCGTGACACGAGCACGAATGACGGCGCGTGAGGATTCCGCGAAGGTCAACGCGGAGGTGACGCGACGCCCATCCCCAGCGATGGCTGTTCTTGCCGCGGCTTCCCCCTCGAGGAGCGCAGCGAGAAGTGCGCTCGATTCGATGTAGCGAAAAGTTTCCGTTGCTGCCGGGACGCGCGACCGCGGAGCGCCGGCCAAGCGGCGCGAACCGCTACGACTCGCCACGGTCACCGGCGATCAGCCCGGCTACGGTCCCGGGCGGCATCCGGATGTCAGGCCAGAGCATAGGTGATGCACTCCCATCGGCCGCCGGCTCGATAGCCCCCCTCGCCACGAGCTCATCGTAGCGGGCGCGTGCACCCGAACGGCCGGCCGGCGGCACCAGTTGAGCGACCACCCTTCCATGGGCCGTAACAGCGACCCGACCGCCCGCCTCAACCTGCCGAATGAAATGGCTCAGTCTGTCCCTCAGCTCGCGAATACCCGTGGAAGCCATGGCCGTAAATGTAGCCATTTGTGGCCACATACGCAAGTACCAGCCGTGCGACGATCCGCTGCAACTTTATGCGGTCCAGCGGTGTTCTGGGCCTAAACGATGTTTGCACAGTGCCAAGACTCCCAACGAGGCCCCCGGACCGCAGCGAGTTCACGATGTTCATGCGTGACTATCAGGACATGGTGTTTGCCAGCGCCCGCAGGCTCACCGCGAGCGATGCGACTGCGCAAGACATCACTCAGGACGTCTTCCTCAAGGCCTGGGAACACTTTGCCAGCCTGCGCGAACGGGTGGGCGCCGGCGGGTGGCTGAAGACGGTGACGCTGCGGCTGTCGTTGAATCATCTGAGCCGTTACCGACGGCGCTGGCGCTTCTTCTCCGAACTGTCACCCGCGAAGGGCGCCTCGGATCAGGACATCGGCGATGCGGACGTGGAGTTCGCCGTCTCGACCCTCGACACCGTGCTCGCCGGACTTGAGGATGCGCAGCGCGATGCGCGCGTGCGCGCGGCGCTGTCGCAGCTGCCCGATGCGCAACGCATTGCGTTGGTGCTGTTTCATTATGAAGAACGGTCCTATCAGCAGATCGCTGCGGACCTTGAGCATTCACTCGCCAAGGTGAAGAGCGACATTCTGCGCGGGCGGATCGGCCTGGCGAGGCTGCTGCAGGAGATTGAACATGGAGCCTGATCCCGTGGATGAAATGCAGGCAGCCCTGCAGCAGCGCGTCAGCCGGGTGCTCGCCGGTACGGCACAGTTCAAAGCGCCGCAGGACATCGAGATTACGGTTCTGTGTGGCATCGAGCGCCGCGCGCACGTGCCGTGGTGGCGCAGACGCGTCCTCGAGTGGCCGCGGCTGGCTCAGCTGGCCTTCCTGGTGACCGGCATCGCCGCGGCTTTGGGCGTGCTGCTGGGACGGCCGGCGACTCCGGCTGCCCTGGGCATCGTGCTGCGCGAGCCCGCTGCTGTGTTGCGGCAGCCCGCGGCGGATCTGCATGCGACGCTGAGTGTGCTCGCCGTGTTCCACCGGGTCACCGACACAGTGGCCGGCAGTCTGCCTGACGATGTGTGGTACGGCGGCTTGGCGCTGTGCGCGGCGGCGTACCTGGCCCTGTTCCTCCTGGTCGCGTTGGGCTATCGGCTGCTGCAGTCGCCGCTCACCTCCCGCTGAATTGAGACATCCCATCATGCAAATCTTCCGTACCCGATCCGCTGTAGTGATCACGCTGTTGGGGCTGAGCCTGGCGGTCACGGCAGGGTTGCCTGCCACCGCGGAGGCTGCGAACACGGCGGCCACTTCCTCACAGGCCAATTCTGCGCCTGACAGCGCGCCAGATTCCGCGGCGTCACCGCACGAGGAGGACGCTGACGAAAATTCGATCACCGATAGCGATCGTGAGACCCGCTACGGCTATCGACAGCGCTTCCGGCACAACGGCAATGACCTGGTCTCGGTAGGTCGCGATGCGGAGCTGCCCGCAGGCACGCAGCGGGACTCGGTGGTCGCGGTGTTTGGCTCGGCCACCAGCAATGGTACGGCTCGCCAGGATGTGGTCTCGGTGTTCGGCAGCACCACGGTCAATGGCCAGACCGGCGGCAGCGCCGTGGCCGTGCTGGGCAATGTTTCGGTCAATGCTGACGTCGGCCACGATGTGGTGGCTGTCCTCGGAAATGTGCGGCTTGGACCTGCGGCGCATGTCCATGGCCATGTGGTCAGTATCCTCGGAACAGTGACCCAGGATCCCGCGGCCGTCGTCGTTCAGGGCGTGGAGCGCATCCTGCCGGAGAACTTCGCCACCGCCACCGGCCTGCAGAACTGGGTGGGCCACGGCCTGATGCTCGGACGTCCGCTGGTGATCGGCACGGGGCTGCTGTGGCTGTGGGGTCTGTCATTCGCGTTCCTCGTCTTCTACATCATCCTCGCGCTGCTGTTTCGGGAAGCCACGGACCACTGCATCACCACGCTCAACGACAATCCGGGCAAGAGTGTGATCACGGCCATCCTGGCGGTGCTGTTCACGCCGCTGATGATGGTTCTGCTGGCGATCACATTGGTCGGCATTCCGTTGATACCGATCCTGGTGGTCGCCCTGTTCATCGCGGGCGTGTTCGGCAAGACGGCCGTGCTGGGCTGGATCGGCGGCCGCTGCTTCGGCACACGTCCTGGCCATGCTCGACCGCACCCGGCCCTGGCGGTGCTGGTGGGCGGCCTCATCGCGATGCTCATCTATTTGATCCCGTTGCTGGGCTTCCTGATGTTCCTGCTGCTGAGCCTGATCGGTTACGGGGCGGTGCTCTATGCACTGCTGAACCGGGTCCGACACACCACATCCGGGGGTGCGGCGCCGATTACGCCAGCCGCAGGCCCGCAGGCCGCGGCCGCCCCGCCCGCCGCGCCAGCTGCGCCAGCTGCGCCCGCCAGTGCTGCAGCTCCGCTCGCGGAGCCTGCAGCGGCGCTGCCTTATTCCACGTTGCCCCGCGTCGGCTTCTGGGTCCGGATGGGCGCACTGTTCATTGATGCAGTGATCGTCTGTGCCGTGGTGCGGCTGCTCCTGGACTGGCCCGGCCACCAAAGCGGCCGCATCTGCCTGCTCGGACTGGCCGTCTACGGAGCGGTGATGTGGAAGGCCAGAGCCACCACCATCGGCGGCATCGTCTTCGATCTGCGGGTGGTCAGGCTGGACTCGAGGGACCTTGATTGGCCAACGGTGTGCATCCGGGCGCTGGGCTGCATCCTGTCGGTGTGCGCCCTGGGCTTGGGCTTTATCTGGATTGCCGTGGACCCGGGCCAGCAGGCCTGGCACGACAAGCTGGCGGGTACCATTGTCGTACGGGTTCCAAAGGGCACTCCCCTGGTCTAGCTGTCCTCTGGGCTGCCCGGCACTTGGGTCCGGTACGCGCGCAGGAGTATCATCGCGCGCATCAAACCAACGCCCGTCGGCGGAACTCCCAAGGTGACTATGGCGAGCGCAAGCAGGATATTACACAGCAGTCTCGCTCTGGCCCTGTGCAGTGTGCTGATCGGACATGCCTCCGGCGCCCGGGCCCAGGACACAGCCGGTGCAGGAGCTGCAGCCCCCGACAGCCACTGGGCGTTCCTCAACCACTATTGCACGACATGTCATAACGCCACGGACTGGGCCGGCGGTGTCGCGTTCGATACGCTGAGCCCGACGGACATCGGTGCCAACGCCGAAACCTTCGAGAAGGCCGTGCGCAAGCTGCGCGGGCGGCTCATGCCACCGGCCGACAAGACCCAGCCGGACCCGGCGGCGCGGCAGGCCTTTGTCGGCTTTCTGGAAGGCCGGTTGGATACCGCGGCACTGCACAACCCGGACCCGGGTGTGGTGGCCCTGCATCGTCTGAACCGCAAGGAATACGCCAACGCGGTCAAGGACCTGCTGGATGTGGATGTGGACCCGGTGGCCTTGCTGCCCAAGGATGACACCGCCGACGGCTTTGACAATGTCGCGTCCGCGTTGCAGGTGACCCCCTCGTTCCTGGACCAGTACCTCTCGGCAGCCCGCACCGTGGCGCTGCGTGCCATGGGCAATCCTGCTGCCCGCCCCGCCGGGACCCAGTATTCCGCGCACAATGCGGGCACCCAGCAGTTTTACAACGAAGGCATGCCGCTGGGGACTCGCGGTGGCTTCAAGGTCGAGCATTTCTTTCCGGCCGACGCCGAGTACGTCATCAACATCGCCAACATGGCCCAGGCCCTGTGGGTGTACAACATGGAGTTTGCGAACACCGTCGTGATCACCCTCGACGGTGCGGAAATCTATCGCACCACCATTGGTGGTGAAGATGACATGAAGGCCATCGATCAGAAGCAGGATCCTG
>DASXFV010000050.1:0-65177 GCA_036489445.1 Steroidobacteraceae bacterium
CGCTTGACATGAAAAACGCAGGGAAAAATCTCAATTCCGTGCTGCAGGAGCGCCGCCTCTTTGCGCCGGATCCGCAGTTCATTGCCCAGGCGCAACTGAAAGCCGATGAACTGCAGCGGATGCGCGCACACGCTGCAGCCGATCCTCAGGCCTTCTGGGCCGAGCACGCACGCCGGGAATTGATCTGGCATCGGCCCTTCACGCGGGTGCTCGACGAGTCGCGCGCACCGAATTTCGAGTGGTTCGCGGATGGCCAGTTGAATGTGGCCTACAACTGCCTGGACGTGCATTTGCGCGACCGCGGTCACAAGACCGCACTGATCTTTGAAGGCGAGCCCGGTGATTCGCGGCGCCTGTCCTATCAGGAACTGCATGCCGAAGTGTGTCGCGCCAGCAATGCGCTGCGCGCTCTGGGTGTGCGCAGTGGCGATCGCGTCGTCATCTATATGCCCCTGGTACCGGAAATCATCATCGCCATGTTTGCCTGTGCGCGCATCGGTGCCGTGCACTCGGTGGTGTTTGGGGGCTTCTCGGCGCTGTCGCTGCGCGAGCGCATCGAGGATGCGGGCGCGCGCGTGCTGCTGACCGCCGATGGGGGTCACCGCGCGGGTAACGTCGTTGAACTGAAGGCCGCCGCCGATGAGGCGTTGTCCCAGGGCTGCGCGACGATCGAGAAGGTTGTGGTGCTCAAGCGCACGGGCACCCAGGTGTCGATGGTGAACGGTCGGGACATCTGGTGGCACGATGCCATCGGGGGCCAGTCGCCGGTGTGTCCCCCGGAGTGGGTGGATGCCGAGCATCCGCTGTACCTGCTGTATACCTCCGGTTCCACCGGCCGACCCAAGGGGATTCAGCATTCCAGCGCCGGCTATCTGCTCGGCGTGAAGCTGACGACCCGCTGGGTGCTGGATGTGCGCGAGGATGATGTCTTCTGGTGCACCGCTGATGTGGGCTGGGTGACGGGGCACAGCTACGTGGCTTACGGACCGTTGGCGCTGGGCGCTACGGTGGTCATGTACGAAGGCGCACCGACCTGGCCGAATGGCGGTCGCTGGTGGCATATCTGCCAGAAGCACGGCGTGACGATCCTCTACACAGCCCCCACCGCGATCCGCGCGCTGATGAAACTGGGCGACCAGATTCCCGAGGCCCACGATCTGTCGCGACTGCGCCTGCTGGGCAGTGTCGGTGAGCCCATCAATCCGGAGGCCTGGATGTGGTATCACACGGTGATTGGCCGGCAGCGCTGCCCGATCGTGGATACGTGGTGGCAGACTGAGACCGGCGCTTTCATGATCGCCCCGATTCCCGGCGTCACGCAGACCAAGCCCGGTTCCTGTACCTATGCGCTGCCCGGCATCGAGGCCGACATCGTCGATGAGGATGGGGAGCCTGTGACGCAGCCCGAGGCGGGCGGATACCTGGTGATCCGCCGCCCCTGGCCGGCCATGTTGCGCACCATCTGGGGCGATAATCGGCGCTACATCGAAACCTACTGGGACAAGTTTCAGGGCCGCTTCTACCTTGCCGGCGATGGGGCGCGCCGTGATGCCGATGGTTACTTCTGGATCATGGGGCGCATCGATGATGTGCTGAAGGTATCGGGCCACCGCCTGGGAACGATGGAGGTGGAGTCGGCGCTGGTGGCGCATCCGCGCGTTGCGGAAGCGGCCGTCGTCGGCCGGCCGCATGACATCAAGGGCGAGTCGATCTTTGCCTACGTCGTGTGTCGCGGCGAGCGACCAACGGGCGCCGCGGCGATCCAGCTTGCCGCCGAACTGCGCGACTGGACGGGCAAGCAGCTCGGCGCCATTGCCAAGCCCGATGACATCCGATTCGCCGAGGTACTGCCCAAGACACGCTCTGGAAAAATCATGCGCCGGGTGCTGCGTGCGCTGGCGCGTGGCGAGGAGATCACACAGGACATCTCGACCCTGGAAAATCCGGCCATCATTGCGCAATTGCGCGGCGAGCAGCCGGCTGCCGACCCGCCAGCCCTGCGTAAGCCACCGCGCAAGCGCACCCGCAAGGCACCCGCCAAGCCCGCAGACGACGCCAATTAAGAGCTAGCGGCGGGGGGCGCCGAGCTCGGTCAGCAGCGCACGCGCCCCATACACCACGCGCAAGGTTTCCGCTAAGGCCGCCGTGTCGACGGCTACGGCGCGATTGTCCGCCGGGTCGAACCAGAAAGCTCCCGCGATGGAGTGAATGTTGCCATCGAAGATCACACCCACGATGTTGGCTCGGGCATCCAGCAGCGGGCTGCCTGAATTACCGCCCACGATGTCGTTATTGGTGCTCAGATTCAGCGGTGTGTCGAGCCTGAGAAGCCTGCGCGCATCCAGCCAGCGCGCCGGCACAGCGAAGGGGTCGTAGCCGTTGGCGCGCGCGTACAGTCCGCTCAGCGGCGTAAAGGGAGCGATCAGCCGATCATTTTCGCGCCAGCCCTGCACGGTGCCCATATTCAGGCGCAGCGTGAAATTGGCATCCGGGTATTCGCTGGCTCCAGACTGGGCGAAGCGCACGCGGGCGATCTGTTCGGCAGCCTGTCGCGTCGGGGCTTCGACCTCGTCCTCATACTGCGTGCGCAGCGCCCGGGCCGCCGGATCGATGCTGCGTGCCAGTTCAATCATCGGATCCCGGGATGCATCCAGCGCCGCCTTGCCGCCATTCCACAGCCGCAGGCGATAGGCGGAATCCTTCAGCCGGGTGCCCGCGATGAGTCTTGCGCTGAGACTGTCCGGAGAGTCCTTGGCCAGCAGCCGGTGCACCAGCGGATAGTCCGGCCCCAGGTACTCGCGCATCTGCGCGAGGGCGAAGGACAGCGTCAGCTGCTCCAGATCCGTGTAGATGGGCGCGTTGGCGCGCAAGGTCTGCACGAGCCTCGGCAGTGCGCTATCGGTGTATTCCCGCAGGCGTTCATCATTGGCCTTGGGCCGCTCCGCGGCGGCCCGCACCAGGGTGCGCGCATAGCTGAACAGCAACGAGTCGAAGCCCGCGCCACCCTCTATATATGAATAGGGCAGCGACAGGAGCCGCTTGCTGTCCTGCGCACGGGCGATCTGCTCCCACGGATCCACCGCGTCGTGACCGGGGTGGGACTGGGACACGAATCTGGCACGCAAGGCGCTCTCCGCGCTGCGCAGGCGATTGATCTGCCCGGTATCATGCAGCGCATCGAGTTCGCCGCGCCGTACCTTGAGTACGTTCTCCAGGTTCATCAGCGTCATTTGCGCAATCCGCTGATTGGCGGGGCGGATATCGCCGAACTCGATGAGCGCGCCGCGCAGTTCCGAGTCGCGCAGGATGGCATGCGGCAGTTCCACGTCCCGCATTTCCAGCAATTGCGCCACCGTCAGGTGGCGATAGGTGGAGCCGGGATTGCCCGGCACAAATACCGGTTCACCGGCCTGGGGTCCGTTGAAGTCCAGGTGCAGAAAGCCCGGCGTGTGTGCGGGCGCGCCGTTGGAGTCGTAGGCGCGCAGCAGTGCGATATCCAGGTCCCAGCGTGGGTACTGGAAATTATCGGGATCGCCGCCGAAGGCGGCGATTGCCAACTCGGGCGCGAACACCACCCGCAGATCCGTGTAGCGCCGATAGCGGTAGAGGTAGTATTGCCCGCCGGCGTAGAGCGCGACCGTCTCGCAGCGAATCTGCGCCTGCGCGGTCGTGCTGCGCGACTGCTCCTCGCAGGCCTGCTCCAGGCGCGTCTGGGTCCTCTTGCGGGCGGCGTTGGCCGCAGGTGCATCGAGATTGCGCGTGGCGGCGGTCATTGCCGCGGTCACATCCTGGGTATCCAGCAGCACATCGGCCACTTGCGAACTGCAATGCAGTTCGCCAGCGCGTGAAGGGGCCAGGAAGCCCTCAGTGATCAGGTTCTGATGGCGCGTGGAGCGTTCGGCGAGACAGTTGCGGACGCAGTGCTGATTGGTCAGCAGCAGACCATCGGCGGAGACAAACGTCGCGCTGCAATTGGCCAGTCGGACACTGGCATCGCGCACGCGGGCCAGCCAGTCGGGAGTCAGCTCCACGCCAAACTGCTGGTGCAGCGCCGCGCTGGGCAGCAGCTGCAGCGGCCACATGCCTTCATCGGCCCGGGCAACGCCGGTGAGGGCAGCAGCGAGCAGCAGGCAGGCAAGTGAAGCCTTCAGCATCCTAAAGTGTACCGGTCAGCAACAGCAGTAACGTCCCCTCGGGCGCAGCCAGCAACGCGTTCCCTTCGGGCGCCAGGCCGCGCGGCAGCCGTGTTTCAGGCGCGATGCAGGTGTGGCGCAGGCGGCTGATGGTTGCGCTCATGTCCGGTGCGCAGAACACCAGCGCCGGTGCGCGCAGCAGCTGCGGCAAATGCAGCGCCAGGTCGATCCCGTCACTGGTCAGGCTCTGGTGTGGATATGGTTCGTCCACCTCGGGCATGGCGACGAACCCCAGGGGTTCCCAGAACGCCGCCGTGGCCGCCAGATCGCGCGCCGGCATGCTGTAGTGCGCGAAGTAGCCGCAGGGCGAAACCTGGTCCGCAGCGCCCTCGGCCGGAGAGAATGTCCGTGCCGCCACCATGCGGACTTTCTGGCCCGCAGGATCCGTGAACTCGATCCGGTTGAACACTTCCGGATCGGTCTGACGCAGCTGCAGCTGCACGCCGGTGTCGTCCAGCGTCGCGGCAATTTTCGGTACATCCGGATGGATGAAGGTGATGGCGGCGAAGTCGGGAGCCTCGTGCAGGCCCAGCACCATGCGTCCGTCGGTGACCACGCCGTAGCGATGGGGCCATGCATCCCCGGTAGCCGCCTGCCAGAAACCCAGGCGCTCGTAGAAATCGATGGAAGCGCGGATGTCCGCGGTTGCGACGCTGATCTCGTGAAATCTGCCCGGCATGCAGGTGCGATGCGCCGATGAGCTCAGGCCGGTTCGCTGCGCGGCACGGTGGCGGCACTGAGACGGAAGCCGGCGTCGGCCCATCCCTGGGCGTGCTGGCAGATCAGATCCGCCAGGAAGCGCACGTGCCCGGGACTGGAATTGAGCGCGGGGACATAAGAGAATTTCCGGCCGCCCGCCTGCATGAAGCGTTGCCGGTTTTCCATGTCGATCTCCTCCAGGGTCTCGAGGCAATCTACCGCAAAACCGGGACACACCACCGTCACGTCGTCCACGCCCCGCGCCGGCAGACGCGTGATCTCCTCGAAAGTATAGGGCTGCAGCCACTTGGAGGGCCCGAGGCGGGACTGGAAGCTGACGCTCCATTCGCCGTCCTTGAGCAGCAGTTCATCGGCCAGCAGGCGCGCAGTCCGGTGACATTTGAAGAAGTACGGATCGCCCTTGTCGAAGTAGGCTTCAGGGATGCCGTGAAACGACATCAGCAGATGGCCGGTGCGTCCCTGCTGCTCCCAATGGGTCTGGATCGAAGCGCTCAGGGCGCCGGTGAGTCCGGGATGGTCATGGTAGTCGCTGATGAAGCGCAGCTCCGGCAGCCAGCGCCAGCGTTCCAGCTCCTGGGCCACCTGGTCGTACACCGCACCCGTGGTGGCGCCGCAGTACTGCGGAAACAAGGGCAGCACCAGAATGCGCTGCGCACCGGCCTGCTGCAGCTTGAGCAGCCCGGCCGCCACACCCGGTGTCGAGTACAGCATGCCCAGCTCCACTGAGAACGGCGCCAGTGCCCGCTGTGCAAGGGCGCTCGCCAGCTGTGTGCGCAGCGCCCGCGAGAGACTCAACAATGGCGAGCCGTCGGGGGTCCAGATCCTGCGGTACTTGGCCTGCGACCTGCGGGGCCGGGTGCGCAGCAGGTAGCCATGCAGTATGGGCCGCCACAGCCAGCGCGGCAGCTCTATGACCCGAGGATCCGACAGAAACTTCGCCAGGTATCTGCGGATGTCGTGCACTTCCAGGCTGTCCGGCGTGCCGGTATTGACCAGCAGAATGCCGATGCGCTCCGCGTTCTGCCGGAAGTCAGGTGAGCTGATGTAGCGCAACGTCTGTCGCTCGCTGGCGCTAGTTGTGCACCGGGGCGGATTCGCCGCGCAGGTGCCGGGCCAGAAAGGCCAGGGTGCGCTGACGTGCCAGCTGCGCCGCCTCGGCATTGAAGCTGGCGCGCATATCGCAATTGAAGCCGTGCTCGGCACCCGGATAGATATGGAACGTGCCCTGCTTGTCTGCAGCCCTGATCTGATCGATGTCACTTTGCGGAATATGGGTGTCGTTGCCGCCGAAGTGGTACAGCATCGGGCACCTGGGAGTCTTGGCCAGTTCCTTGGCGATGCCGCCGCCGTAGTAGGCGACACCACAGGCGACGGGCAATTCGCAGGCGCTGATATAGGCCATTTTGCCGCCCCAGCAGAAACCCACCACGCCCACCCGGCCGGCGTGCTTGACCACGGCAATAGCGGCGGCCAGGTCCAGCAGCGTTTTTTCGGGCCTGAGCTGCTGCACGTAGCCGAAGCCTTCCTTCATGGTCTCTGGGGTGTAACCGAGTTCGATGCCCTTGCGAACCCGGTCGAAGACCGCGGGCGCGATGGCCACGTAGCCTTCGGCTGCGTAGCTGTCTGTAACCGCGCGAATGTGGGCGTTGACCCCGAAAATCTCCTGGATCACGAGGACGGCGCCCCGCGGCTTGCCGGCGGGAGCTGCCAGCCAGGCACTGAACTCGTGGCCATCACGAGCCATGAGGGTGGTGAATTCGCTCATTGGGTGTCTCCGAAGCCTGCCCCTGGCCCGGTGCCAGGCAGGCAAGGATACCGCCGCGTTCCCTTCAGCGCACGACGCAGCGATTACGGCCGGCGTTCTTAGCCTCGTAGAGCGCGCTGTCGGCCCGCTCAAAGGCCGTTTCCGGCGTATCGCCCATGAGAAAAGTCGTGATGCCGCAGGAGGCGGTAACAGTGACCGGTTTGTCGCGGAAATGCAGGGCGATGCCCTGGATGCCGCTGCGAATCCGATTGCAGGCCTTCAATGCCTGTTCCGAATCCATGCCGATGATGATCATCACGAACTCCTCGCCGCCATAACGCGCCAGGAAATCGGAGCCGCGCACGCTGCGTGCCATGTGCTGGCCGAGGATTCGCAGGACCTTGTCGCCGGCCGTGTGGCCGAACTCGTCGTTGATGGCCTTGAAGTCGTCCACGTCCCAGGCGGCGATGGTGATGGTGCCGCCCTGGCGCTGCCAGCGCGCGAATTCGTGCGTCATGCGGTCGTCGTACGCGGCACGATTTGAAATGCCGGTGAGCGCATCGATCATGGCTGCACGCTGCTCCTCCTGCAGGCTGCGCTGCAGGACGCGGCTTTCGCGCTCGAGCTCCTCGACGCGTGCACGCAGGCTCAGCGTCCGATCCACCTGCGCAGTGAGGCGCTCCTCCTCGCGATTGCGGAAGTCGGACAGATGCGTATTGATGGCTTCCAGCCGGTTACCGACCCGGCCCCGCAGCTCGGTGAGCGAGGCGGCCTGGGTCATGTCGCTGGAGATCTCGTTGACTTCGCCCATGACCAGCATGTTCAGCTGCTTGCTGTCGTCACGGGTGTGGGAGCGATCCTGCTCCTCGAAAGCGAAGAACGCGGAAATCGCCTCCAGGCGCGAATCGATCTGCTGCAGCATGTCCTCGATTTCGCGCTTTTCGCGCAGCAGCGAGGTGCGCTGTTCGCCGATCAGATTGGTGACCCGCTCCAGCCGCTCGGCAAGTTCATCCGCGGTGAGATCATCGAAGGTGCGGTCATGCAGGGCGGAGATCGCCGGGCGCAGCTCCGGCAGCGCGGACAGTCGGTCCAGCATTTCCCCCAGCGCGGAATGGATGCGCAGGTTGCGATCCGAGGTGGTGTCGGTCGGTGACGAGGCGAGCAGCGGGTTCGCCTGCACTGCTGCAGCGGCGTGTGCTGGCGGGATGGCGGCCGTGGGCGCGCTGTCCGCTGCACTCGTCGCAGACAGCGTCTTGTGGGTCTGGGTGGTTGAATGCAGCGCCCGCTGCGTCTGGGTCGTGGACAGTGGCAACGCACTCCTGGGCGCGGGCGCGGGCGCTGGTGCTGGCGCGGCGAGTCCGGGCGCGGGTCGAATGCCCGTGGCCTCCGCAGCGGGCTGCGGATCCGGTCCGCGCAACATACGGACGGTTTCGGTGCCGATCTGATCCAGTGCCGCGACTGCCCGCGATAACGGGTCCAACGCTGCATTGACCTGGGCGATCTCGAGGCGACTGCGGGCCAGAGTCCCGATCTTGCGCAGCTCTTCATCCAGACGGGCGTCCCGGCCACGACCGGCGAGACAGAGTCGACCTATGAGCAGGCGAAGGACGCTTTCCAGTTGCCCGGACTGCGCCTCTTGCGTCTCAAGCTGAGCGAGCACCTCGCGATATTTCTGGCGCAGTTCTTGTTCAGATGCCATCGGTGGGTCAGCTAGGGCCGTAGGTCCTTAGGAGGGATCATATTATGCCCGCTCCAGAATTGCTGTGACACCCATACCGCCGGCCGTACAAACTGAAATCAGTCCGCGCTTCGCGCTCTGATCCGCCGCCAGTATCCTGGCGAGGCTGGCGACAATGCGGGTACCGGTAGCAGCGAAGGGATGACCCAATGCGACACTTCCGCCCTTCACGTTCAGACGCGCCCGATTGATACTGCCCAATGCCTTGGGCAGTTTGAGCGAGTTGCGGCAAAATTCATCAGATTCCCACGCTGCCAATGTGGCCAGAACCTGGGCCGCGAAGGCCTCGTGCAGTTCGTAGTAATCGAAGTCGCCCAGCCCAAGGCCGGCATCTTGCAGCATGGCTGCCACAGCATAGGCCGGAGCCATGAGCAGCCCCTCGGCGCCCGAGACGAAATCCACCGCCCAGGCCTTGCCGTAGGACAGGTACGCCAGTACCGGCAATCCGCGCTGGCGGGCCCAGTCCTCGGATGCCATCAGTACCGCGCTGGCGCCGTCGGTCAATGGGGTGCTGTTCCCGGCCGTGAGCGTGCCGCCCGCAGTCAGATCAAACACCGGACGCAGCTTCGCCAGCTTCTGCGGACTGGTGTCGGCGCGCACATTGTTGTCGGCCTGGAGCCCCCGGAAAGGCACCACCAGGTCCTCGTAGAAGCCCTCGTTCCAGGCCGCGGCCGCCTTGTGATGACTTTCGTACGCCAGTTCATCCTGCGCCGCGCGGGTGATATGCCACTTCTGTGCAGTGAGCTCCATGCTCTGACCCATGCTCAGACCGGTGCGTGGCTCCACCACGCCCAGCATTACGGGCTTGAAGTGCCGTGGCCGCAGACCGAAGAACGGCTTGATGCGCGCCAGCGCCGAGCGACCCATGTAGCTGCGCAGCAGCAATTGCTGGTATGAGCGCGGATAGACAATGGGTGGATCACTGATCGAATCCACACCCCCGGCGATGCCGGCCTGCATCTGTCCGAGCGCAATCTTATTGCCCACCAGAATCGCCGCTTCCAGACTGGTGCCACAGGCGCGCTGGATGTCCAGGCCCGGGGTGGAGGCGGCAAGACCCGAAGACAGCACGCTTTCGCGCACCAGGTTGTAATCCCGGGAGTGCTTGATGACCGCGCCGGCGATGACATCGCCCAGGTGCTCGCCGCTGAGCTTGAAGCGTTCGACCAGCGCCTGGAGGGTCAGCGTCAGCATGTCCTGATTGCCGGCACTCGCGTAAGCCCCGTAGGCCCGGGCAAAGGGGATGCGGATGCCGCCGATGATGGCGACGCGTCGAACCTGCGAGCCTACGAGCATAGGGTCTCCGATGTGGCTGGCAGCCTTGGGTCCAAGGTCCAGGCACCAAGAATGCCACGTCGGTTTGAGATTGGCACTAAACCGGGGCAAGATGCCGCGCTCAACCGCCAACCCGGCAGCCCACTGTGACCCGAACCGGTATTGATCGTGTCTTCGAGCGCCGCCTGGCCGCCCTCATCAATTGTGGGGAGCCCCAGGTATTGCAGGGCGGCCGCAAAGGGGTGGAGAAGGAGTCGTTGCGCGTGCAGCCCGATGGGCGGCTGGCGCATACCGGCCATCCGCCGGCGCTGGGCTCGGCGCTGACCCACGAACATATCACCACTGACTTTTCCGAGTCGTTGATCGAACTGGTGACCCCGCCCTTCGCGCACAGCTGGGAGTTATTGCAGTACCTGCTGGATCTGCACCAGTTCATCTACGCCCACATGGGCGACGAGCTGCTGTGGGCGACCAGCATGCCCGGGATCATCGATTCCGACGCCAGCATCCCGATCGCCGATTACGGCCGGTCCAATGTGGCGCAGATGAAGAGCATCTATCGGCGCGGTTTGGGCCTGCGCTACGGACGCATGATGCAGGCGATCTCCGGTGTACATTTCAACTACTCATTTCCCGCGCGCTTTTGGGAGGCCTACCAGGAGTTGCGCGGCTCGCGCGAGCGCGGTCAGGTATTCATATCCAGCGGCTATTTCGAGCTGCTGCGCAATTACCGGCGTCACGGTTGGATCGTGCTGTACCTGTTCGGTGTCTCGCCTGTTCTGAGTCGCTCCTTCGTGGCGGGTCGCGCCATCGAGCTTCCCGAACTCACGCGCGACACGCTGTATGAGCCGTACGCCACTTCGCTGCGCATGAGCGACATTGGCTATCGCAACCGCAATCAGGCGGGACTTGCGGTATCGGTCAACAGCCTGGAGGAATACGTGGGCGATCTGAGCCGCGCCATCAGCACGCCGCATCCGGCCTATGAGGCTCTGGGCGTCAAGGTGGACGGTGAATATCGTCAGCTGAACGCGAACATCCTGCAGATAGAGAATGAGTACTACAGCTTCATCCGGCCGAAGCGGGTGGCAGCATCCGGTGAGAGACCGACCCGGGCACTGCTGCGCGCAGGCGTGGAATACGTCGAGGTCCGGGCGCTGGATGTGAGTGCGTTTGACCCGGTAGGCGTCAACCAGAACAAGCTGCGTTTTCTCGAGGCCTTTCTCGCCCTGTGTGTGCTGAAGGACAGCCCGCCCATCGGCGAAAGCGAACAGGCGTTGCTGGATGAGAATCACCTGACCGTGGCGCGGCGCGGCCGCGAGCCAGGACTGACCCTGTGGCGCGACGGTCGGGCTGTCACCATGGAATCGTGGGCCGCGGAGCTGCTTGATTCGATGACCGGAATCTGTGAAGTGCTCGACCGTGGCGATCGGGCAAGACCGTATGCCACGGCACTGGCCGCCCAGACTGTAAAACTCGCCGATGTGCAGCTCACCCCCTCGGCGCGGTTGCTCACCGAGTTGCGCTCGACCGGGGAGTCGTTCTTTGACCTGGCGCTGCGCATGTCGAGCCTGCACAAGGCTTATTTCCGCGACCTGCACAACCCCAACTCCCAGCGCATGGCGGAGCTGTCAGCCGAAGCCGAGCAGTCCCTGCGGACCCAGCGCGCCATCGAGGCGGCGGATCGGATCTCCTTTGAGGCGTACCTGGCTGAATACTTTTCTGACCTGAGCTGACCCGGCGCCCACAACGCACCAAGTCGGGGCGGACCTTCTGTAGCAGCGCTCCGCAACAGTGCGCGACAAATGGCGGCGAATCGCGGGAAGGCTTGAAAACACGCGACTTTTCCATTTGCTTTTCGCGTGGCATGAAAACTGCAAAAATGCTCAGGCCTGCGTAACATGGCCCATAAGTACCTGGACGGGGAATTAACAACATGAAACTGGTCACCGCAATCATCAAGCCGTTCAAGCTCGACGACGTGCGCGCCGCGCTCTCTGACATCGGCGTCTCGGGAATGACTGTCACGGAAGTAAAGGGATTTGGCCGTCAACGCGGTCACACCGAGCTGTACCGCGGCGCTGAATATGTGGTGGATTTTGTGCCCAAGACCCGGATCGAGGTGGCGGTGCGCAGCGACCTGGCGGATCAGGTGGTCGAGGCGATTCTCAAATCCGCCAAGACTGGCAAGGTCGGCGACGGCAAGATCTTCATCACCGACATTCAGCGCGTCATCCGCATCCGTACCGGCGAGACTGACGACACTGCGCTGTAACGCTCCCTAACCCACGGCGAATTTGCGGGGCCGCAGCTGCGGCCCCATAGGGCCGTGCGCGTACTGCGGACGCTGTAGACTCTGGAGCATGGACAATTCTGATGCACTGCGGCTGGCGGCGCAGAAGCTGCGCCTCGGGTCAAACCGGCGCCATATTTTCCTGTGCATGGGCGGCAAATGCGCCACGACGCAAGCCCAGGAAGAATCCTGGGGTTACCTGAAGCGCCGCCTGCGCGAAACGGGTCTGGCGGATGCCGAGGGTGGCGTGCTGCGGACCAAGGCCGACTGCCTGCGAATCTGCGTGGACGGGCCGATCGCGGTGGTCTACCCGGAGGGCACCTGGTATCGGGACTGTTCACCCGCGAATCTGGAGCGGATTCTCCAGGAGCACCTGCTGGGTGGCCGCCCGGTGACGCAGCTCCTATTCAACGCCGCGCCTTTGCCCATCTGAGCCTTACGGGATCACCCGCCGGGCTTCACCAACTGCATCGGGCGGGCGCTGCGCCCCATCCCTAAGGCCCCACTGCGGGCGACCTCCAGCAGGTCCCCGCGCGTGGCCAGTTCACGGATGAAACTACTGATTTCCGCTTCGCTCGCGGTCAGTTCCACGATGAAGCCCTCCAGTGCCGGATCCAGCACCCGCCCACCGGTGCGGACCACATAGCCACGCAGGCCATCGGTGTGCTCCGGGCGCACCTTCAGTTTCAGCAGCACCAGCTCCCGCTCCAGGTGCTCGCCAGTCGTCATGTCCTCCACCCGCACCACATCGATCAGCTTGTGCAATTGATTGACGATCTGCTGGATGACGGCATCGGACCCGGTGGTCACCATGGTGATGCGCGACACGGTGGCCTCGTCCGTCGGGGCGACCGAGAGGGACTCGATGTTGTAACCGCGGGTGGAAAACAGGCCTGCGACGCGCAACAGCGCTCCGGCCTCGTTCTGCAGAAGGATGGCAATGATGTGACGCATGGATTTGACGGACAGTTAACCGGTTTCAGCGCAGAACTAGGGCGCAAAGCGTAACTGTAGCCTCTCGGTGCACCAAACTGCTACTCTTTAAGACCCCCGTGGTGTTGATGCCCTTGAAGCCTGCAATGAACGATACCGTCATCATGGGCCGGCCCACCGGCCACCCGCTGGCTGGTCAGCAGATGACCGGCGCGCAAATGCTTGTGCAGGTTCTGGCGGATGAGGGGGTCACGGCCATTTTCGGCTACAGCGGCGGGGCGATCCTGCCCACCTACGATGCCGTGTTCCTGTTCAACGAGCAGGCCCAGGCGCAGGGCAGCCGCCAGGTCCCGCTCATCGTTCCGGCCAATGAACAGGGCGCGGGATTCATGGCAGCCGGATACGCCCGGGCGACCGGTAAGGTTGGGGTGTGTCTGGTCACCTCCGGCCCCGGCGCCACAAACACCGTCACTCCGGTGCGGGACTGCATGGCCGATTCCATCCCCGTGGTGGTGATCTGCGGCCAGGTGGCGACGGGCGCCATCGGTACGGATGCCTTCCAGGAGGCGCCGGTGGCTTCGCTGATGGGTGCAGTGGCCAAGCACATTTTCCTGGTCACCGACCCCACCAAGCTGGAAGCCACGATGCGCACGGCGTTTGAAATTGCCCGCACGGGCCGCCCCGGCCCCGTGGTGGTGGATGTGCCCAAGGATGTGCAGAACTGGCTGGGTACTTATGCGGGAAGCGGCACCCTGCCGATCCCGGGTTATCGCAGCCGCATCGTGAACCTGGTGCGCGACAGCCTCGGCACGGCGGACGCCAACCGTTTCTTTCAACTGCTGAGCGCTGCACAGCGCCCGCTGATCTATGCCGGCGGCGGGGTCATCAACGCCGAAGCGGCCGATGCTCTGCGGCAGTTCTCGCAGGCCTTCGGGGTGCCGGTGGTGACCACCCTGATGGGGCTGGGTGCCATGGACACCAAGGAGCCGCTGTGCGTGGGCATGCTGGGCATGCACGGTGCGGCGTACGCCAATTATGCGGTGGATGATTGCGATTTTCTGATCGCTCTGGGCGCGCGCTTTGACGATCGCGTGGCCACCGTCCCGGCGAAATTTGCGCCCAACGCCAAGGCCATCGCACAGTTTGATATCGACCGCGCCGAGATCGACAAGGTCAGGAAGGTGCAGTGGCATCACGTCGGATTGCTGGATGAGGCCCTGCGGGTGCTGGTGGCCCACGGCCGTCGCGCCGGCTTCAAGCCGGACTATTCCGCGTGGCATGCGCATATCGACGGGCTGAAGCGCGCCCATGCCTTCAACTATGACCGCAGCAGCGTGGCGATCCAGCCCTACCAGGTGATCGAGGAGATCAACCGGCTGACGCAGGGCGAAGCCATTGTGGCCACCGGTGTGGGCCAGCATCAGATGTGGGCCGCGCAGTACTTTGACTTCCGCAGGCCGCGACAGTGGCTCACCTCCGGCAGCATGGGCACCATGGGCTTTGGCCTGCCGGCCGCCATCGGTGCGCAGATTGCGCATCCGGGCCGCCTGGTCATCGACATCGACGGCGATGCCAGCATCCGCATGAACATCGGGGAGCTGGAGACCGTGACCACCTATGACCTGCCGGTCAAGATCGTCGTGCTCAACAACAATGGCGATGGCATGGTGCGCCAGTGGCAGAAGCTGTTCTTTAAAGGCCGCTTTTCCGCCAGCGACAAGTCACTGCACACCAAGGACTTCATCAAGGCCGCGCAGGCTGATGGGTTCAAGTACGCCGTACGCCTCGAGGCCAAGGAAGATGTGTCGCGCGTCATAGCCGAGTTCATCAGCTTCAAGGGGCCGGCCTTCCTGGAAGTCGTCATCGACCGCGACGCGGGTGTGTTTCCCATGGTCGGTCCGGGTCAGCCGTACTCCGAGATGATCACCGGAGACTTCATCGCCTCGCGCGAGCGACCTGCGACGCAAACGCCGATTCCTTCAGAGAGCTTCTAGCGTCCTACAGACCTGACAGCTGCCACAGGCCAGGTCCGGTCTCACACGCCATCGCTGTGCGCTTGATCCGTCGGTCGTTGCCGGACGCCTTCAGTCGAAAGGCGCGACAGGCCCCGGCGATGCCATCGCGGCCGGCGTCCGGACGCATTTCGTAGTGGACACCCGTGGCGCCGTTGTCCCACCGTACCCAGCGGCCACTGGCGCCCAGTTCCAGCACCTGACCCATGCAGGCGCGATCGCCCTCGTCCACTTCGGCGCCGAGGGCCGAGGGCAGCAGATCCTGCACATGGGCGCCGATGAGCATGGCGGCGCCACGATTCAGTGCTCGGCGCTGGCCCAGACTGGCGATGGCGTCGATGCGGCGCGGGCTTTGGGTAATGCGCTGGCGATCGCAGTGCCCGCTGCGAACCGCGAAGTCCGAGGACCAGTGGACCCCCGAGTAGCCCCGAAAGTCGCCGGCAGGAGTCGGCGCCGGTGTGGTATGCGGGGCATCCTGGGCGGCCGCGGTGGCCCCCGGCAATATCCCCGGCGCGATGCAGGAGGCGCATAAGGTCAGGGTGGCAAGCAGTGATCCGGTGGGGCGGGGCGACAGGGTTGTCATAGGCATGGGAATCTCCGCATTGACCCTGGGAGCGTAATTGGTGACATTGTTGCGCCACGACGCCGATGGGGGCGGGCAGATTTGGCGCAGCTGCGACGCATGTCACGTGATACGCGCAGGTTGAACCGTCTGCCACGGGCGATTTAGAGTCGACAATCCCGCGCAAGTTTCGTGGGATAAAGGGGATTCACGATGAGCAGCTCTGTAGTCCTGGGCCAGTTCCTTTGGCACGAATTGCTGACGAGCGATCCTGAAGCGGGCGCCGCATTCTATGCCAAGGTCCTTGGCTGGAAGGCGCAACCATGGGACGACGATACCGCCTACACCATGCTCGCGAACGAGCACGGTCCGGTGGGCGGCGCGCGAGTGGTGGGCAAGGACCCACTGGCGGATACGGTGGGATCGAATTGGTTGACCTACGTGGGTGTGCCGGACATCGACGCAGGAATCGCCACGGTTGAGGCCAATGGTGGTCGGGTCATCCACCCGATAACCTCCCTGTCTGCAGATGGCGGCCGCTATGCCGTCATTGCCGACCCGCAGGGCGGCATCATTGGCCTGTATGAGCCTGCGTCCAGCATGCAGGGCGGCAGCGCCGCGCGGCCGGCGGGGCCTGTGGTATGGCATGAATTGACCGCAGACAACGTCGAAGCGGCGCTGCAGTTCTACAAGGCGATTTTCGGCTGGGAAGTGGTGGGCTCGGTCCCCATGGGTGGAGAGGTCGGCACGTACTACCTGTTCGGTGTCGGCAGCACCCAGATGGGTGGCGCTTTCAAGAGGTCGAAGACTCTGCCCCCGACCTGGCCCCGATGGCTGGTTTACCTTGCCGTCCCCAGTGTGACGGCCGCCGTCAAAGCGGCTGAGGCCGCGGGCGGCCAGTTGCTGAACGGGCCACACCAGGTGCCCGGCGGGAACTGGGTTGCGCAGGTGGTCGACTCGCGCGGCGTCCCGCTGGCGGTGCATGGTCCAAAGGAAGCCGCATCGCAGGCGAAGCCGAAAGCCAAAGCCGCGGCGAAACGCCAGGCCGCTGTCAAGCCGGCCGCTTCAAAACCCAAGGTCAAGACCAAGGCTTCCCCAGCCCCCGCCAGAGCGAAGACCAAAGCTAAGGTCAAGACCAAGACCAAGACCAGGACCGAGACCAAGACTAAGGTTAAGGCGAAGTCTAAGGTCAAGACTAAGGTCAAGACCAAGGTCAAGACGAAGGCGAAGAAAAGGTCGGCGCCGAAGTCCAAGCTGGCTGTCCGAGGCACGACCAAGGCCAGGGCCAAGACCAAGCCCAAGAGCGCCACCCGAGCCAGCAAACGGCCCAAGTCGCGCAAAGGACCGCGGCGTGCCAAGTAGCCGGTTGCGCCCCGGCAAATCCGCGCAACCGTAAACTTCGACAGCGGCCTTCCTGGGCAGCGATGCCCAGGAGGCCTCTGTGCGCTACTTGCCTTGCGATTCGGCGTCCTCGCGCTGCTGGGCGGCCTCGTGTTGCGCCTGATCCAGTTCACGCTTGACCCGATCCTCAGTCTGCTTGGCCTGTTGCGCCTGCTGCACTTCTGCCGCCGCACCAGTTCCGGTTGCCACGGCGGTGCCGGCCAGGCCGCACCCCGCGCACACGCTGATGGCGAGCACGGGCACAGCCAGCCGCAAAAGGGTCCAACGGCTGCACTTGCGCTGCGCTTTGCTGCTGTGAATCATGAGGTTCTCCTTGGCCCTCCGCGGCAACTGTGCGCGCAATATGAGACCTGGTACCAGGTACCGTGTCGCGTTCCTTAAAGAGCGCCCCGAATCCTTATATAGTGGCCCCGACTGTTGGCGTCGGAGGCTGAATGCCCAAAGGTCCTGGAAAACCCGTAACAGCGGCCACACCGCGGGTGCGCCGTGGGTATTTTGAAAGCCGCTACGGGCAATTGCATGTCCACAATGCGATGCCGCCTGGGGGCGGTTTCGATGAGGGCACTTCGCTGCTGTGCCTGCACGCAACGCCCCGTTCCGGCGGCAGCCTGTTGCCGCTGCTCGGGTTCATGGGCATGGATCGCTCCGTCTACGCACCGGACCTGCCGGGCTACGGCAACTCGGATCCACCGCCGGCACGGCCTACGATTGCAGACTACGCCATTGCCGTAGGCGATTTCTGCACCACCATGAGGTTCCGCCAGATTGATGTGCTGGGCTATCAGACCGGAGCGTTGGTCGCAGCCGAGTTGGCTTTGGCGCTACCCGCCGTCGTGCGCCGCGTGGTGCTGATGGGCGTACCAGCGCCGGATGAGGCCGAGCGTGAACGCTTCCGTCGATCGCCCTGGCCCATTGCACCCGCCGCCGATGGCAGCCACCTGCAGGTGGAGTGGGACCGCACCCGCAGCTGCGTCCATGAGGGTGCAACGTTGGAGATCGTCGCGAGAGGTTTTGCCGACAAACTGGCCAATGGACCGAAGGCGTGGTGGGGCCTGCACGCGGCTATGCACTATCCGGCCGCCGAGCGGCTGCGTTTGATCACGCAATCGACGCTGCTGATCCGATCGCGCGATGGACGCGGCATGGACAGTGCCCGAGTGCGCGAACTGCTGCCCAAGGCGCGGGTGGTAGAGCAGGCGGAGTTTTATGGCAGTGATCTGTTCGAATCAGTCGCACCACAGGCGAGCGCCGTGCTGCGAGAGTTCCTGCGCGGTTAAAGCGAGTCGTACACCATGAACGCATCCAGTAAATCATTCTCAAGTGGCTCAGCCGATGCGGAGATCACCGCAGAGCTGCCCGTTCTGGACGTCGCGGCCCACGAAGCGCGGTACGGCCAGGATCCGCTGTCCAGTACGGACACCTGGTCCTCGCCGACACTGAGCACGGCGATCCTGCCGCAGCTGGCCAATCTCGCCTCGGAATCCACGCCCGAACCGACATTGCCGGCGCATTTGTCCGCCAGGCTCGAAGCAGAACTGAAGTCACTGGCCAGCAATCTTGCCGAGCTGGAAACCCGCCTGGCGGCCAAAGGCGAGCGGCTGGCAATCATCGAAGCGGAACTGGCCGAGTCCCGCAGCGCCGGACAGGCAGCCGCCACGCGCGCCGCGCAGTTTTCCGAAGAACTCGCCGGGGCCCGCACCGCGGTGGCTGCGGCGACCATTGAAATCGAGGGCCTGCGCTCCACGCTCACCGAGCGGGACGAGATCATCCGGGTCGCCGCGGAACGCGAAAGCGAGTTGCGGCGGTCGCACGAACAGCACGCGGCTGAAATTGCCAGCACGGTCGCGGCAGAGGCGGCCAAGAACGCCGCCCGGGTGGCACAGCATGAGAGCGCACGGAATGCTGCCCAACAACAGGTCGCGCAGTTGCAGGCGCAGGGCGCGGCGCAGCTGGAGGCGCTGCATTCCATGGAAGGCCGCCGCGGGATCTTCGACTCCATCCTGCGCGCACTGGATATGCAGGTCGTCGGTCGCGACCGGGAACAGGCGCGACTGGTGGATGACCTGGCGCGCAATACCACTCATGGGCTGGAGTTGACGCGCGAGTTGGACGCCCGCTCCCGGCGCGTGACGCAGCTTGAGGCCGAAGTGGTCGCGCTGAATTCCCGGCTCGGGGCGCGCATGGACGAGGCCGGCGTCATATCCCGGACCAATGAGGAGTTGAACCAGTCCGTGCAGGCGCTGCGCCAGGAGAGCGCCGCACGCGCCGCACGCATCGCCGAGCTTGAAGCGCAGCTGGTCGCCGCCAGCCAGATGCACGCCGAAGCCCTGCGCGCCGCCGCGGCCGTTCACAGCGAGCTGCAGGAGGCCCATGCGGCGCTGAGCGCGAAGAATGCCGCGCAGGATGCCGAACTCTTGGCTCTGCGCGAGCAGTCGGCGGAGCACGTGGCCGCCGTGCAGCAGGTCACCACCGAACACGCCAATCGGCTGGCGCAGATCGAGGCAGGCAACGTGCGCATCACGGCACTGACGGCGCAGGTTGCCACTCAGGCGCGGACCATACAGACCGAGGCTGAGCAACACCGCGCCGCCGAGGAGCGGTTGATGATCGCCGAAAATGATCTGCAGGCATCGCAGGATGCCATCAATCGCCTGGAGTCGGAGGTGCGCTCGCGCAGCATGCATGTCGAGGAGCTGACGCGGACCAACTCCCAGATGCAGGAGGAAATCGCGGAGGCCAAGCGCTGGCTGGAGGAACGTGATGCGCTGATGCAGCGACTGGAGACCGAGGCTGCGCACAGTTCCGCGCTGGTCGACAATATCCAGCGCAGCATCCGCTCCCTGGCGCCGGGGTCCACGGGCAGCCATGAGCTGGTCCGCGACAACGGCGCACGGCTGCTGATCCGGTCGCAGGGCGGCCACGAGGTGGTACACGTCCTGGGACGCAAAACCACCATCGGCCGCACGCCGGACAACGATTTGCAGATCGATGCGAGCTTCATCAGCCGCCATCACGCGGTGCTGTTGCTCAATGGACCGCAGAGCGTTATCGAGGACCTGAACAGCACCAATGGTGTGTACGTCAACGGCCAGCGTGTCAGTCGCGAAATCCTGAACGATGGTGACCTGGTGGCAGTCGGCAAGGCGCGCTTCCGCTTCGTGGTGCGCCCGGCTGCCGGCCGCAGCAACCCCGAGTCCTCCGCCTAGGCGCCGTTCGCCGCTGACCTTAGCATTGGCACCCGAGGGCAGACAGATCGCGCGAGTGCCGCTGTCGCTGCTGACGCGGCTGCGTCTGGTACTGCTGGGCCATGAGGATCTTGCCAATATCGTTTTCTGGGCAGCCCTCGTGGGGTTATGCGCGGCATTGTCCAGTGTCGCCTTCCGCGAGGGCCTGCGGCTGCTGGAGCAGCTATTCACCGGTCAGTCCACAAGCCTGGAGCTCGCCGCATCGCGCATGGTGTGGTGGCACCGTGTACTGCTGCCCTTGTGTGGTGCGGTCCTGGCGGGCTTCGTGTTGCGCCAGGCGGGCAGGATGCTCGCTTCGCCGCGAGCCGTGGATTACATGGAAGCCGTCCGGGTGGGCGATGGCAGCATCAGCGTACGGGCGACCCTGGCCAACAGCCTGTCCTCACTGCTGACCATTTCCTCCGGTGGCTCCATTGGTCGGGAAGGTCCGATGGTGCAGCTGGCAGCGATGCTGGGCTCGCGCCTGGGGCGACTGGCCCGCGCCCCCATTCCGCGGCGACGGCTGATGGTGGCCTGTGGCGGCGCGGCGGGCATCGCGGCCGCCTACAACGCCCCGATCTCCGGCGCATTGTTCGTTTCGGAAATCATCCTGGGCGGCACGGCCATGGAGAGCTTCGGACCTCTGGTGGTGGCTTCCGTGGTGTCGAGCGCGACGGTACACCGCTTCCTGGGATATTCGCCCGTCTATGATGTTCCCAAGGTCCACTTCGCCTCGAACTGGGAACTGATTTTCTATGTGGTGCTGGGCGTGGTGCTGGGGCACCTGGCGCCCCCGTTTCTGGCGTCTTTGGACTTCGCCAAGTCGCGCTTCGTCAGTCTCAAATTGCCCCTGCAGTGGCAGCTGGGCCTCGGTGGGCTGCTGGTCGGGGTGATTTCCGTCGCCGTGCCGGAAGTGTGGGGCAATGGCTTTGGTGCGGTAGGCAATATCCTCAATGCGCATCTGGTGGGTTGGTGGCTGCTGGCGGTACTGCTGGCGAAGCTACTGGCCACCGCCGCCACGGTCGGCTCGGGGGCCGTCGGCGGAGTCTTCACGCCCACGTTGTTCCTGGGCTGCGCCATGGGTGCCCTGTTTGGCGGGGTGTTGCATTCCCTGCTGCCCGGGATGACTTCGGTGCCGGCGGCTTATGCGCTGGTCGGCATGGGGGGATTTCTGGCGGCAACCACCCATGCGCCACTGACCGCGATTCTCATGCTCTTTGAAATGACCCAGGACTACGACATGGTCCTACCCCTGATGCTGGCCTGCGTCACCGCTCACTACACCGCGAAGGTGTATCGCCGGGGCGAGTCCATCTATCACGCGGCGCTCAGCGGCCGAGCCACGGGCGAGGAGTGGCACTTGAATAACGTCGCCGCGCTGATCAAACCTGCCGCAGCCGTGGTATCGCAGACCATGACTGTGAAGGAAATGTTTGAAACGTTGCCGCGCCGCCCCCTGGAGCGGGCCTACGTCACCGACGGCGACGAACTGATCGGATGGCTGGACCTGCGCGAGCTGCTGGCGCGGATGCGCAATACCGAGGTGGACGGCGCTGCGACGGTGGCCGCAATGATGCGGCCGGTGACCCTGACGCTGACCGATGATCTGTCCTTGGGTGCGGCACTGGATATCTTCCTGCGGGCCCGGGCGAATACACTGCCGGTGACCGGCGGGGAGTGGCGCAACAATCTGCTGGGGGAAATTTCCCGCCAGGATGTGCTGTTGGCCATGCAGGACAGAATGGTGCCGGAACCCGGGTCATCCGCCGCCTAGGTGACATTCCCAGCCGCGGTGGGCTCCGATTAGCATCGCCTTCGCGTAGACTTCGGACATGACCAGCCCCTACATCGAACGCATCCTCAAAGCCAAGGTTTATGACGTGGCCGTCGAGTCCCCTCTGGAGGTGGCGCCGCGGCTGTCACGCCGCCTGGGCAACCAGGTCCTGCTGAAGCGCGAGGACCTGCAGTCGGTTTTCTCCTTCAAGCTGCGAGGTGCCTATAACAAGGTGGCACACCTATCGGAGTTGGCCGCGAGGCGCGGGGTGATCTGTGCATCGGCGGGAAATCATGCACAGGGCGTGGCCCTCGCCGCGCAGCGCCGCGGGGTGCCAGCCACCATCGTCATGCCGCAGACCACGCCGCAAATCAAGGTGCAGGCAGTCATGGACCTGGGGGGCGAAGCGGTGTTGCATGGCGATGATTACGATGCGGCCTTCGACCGTGCCCAGGAACTGGTCCGCGAACGCAATCTCGTTTATGTGCATGCCTTTGATGATCCGGACGTCATTGCCGGGCAGGGCACCATCGCCGTGGAGCTGTTGCGCCAGTCCGGCAACGAAATCGATGCGGTGTTTGTGCCCGTCGGCGGTGGTGGGCTGATCTCGGGCATCGCGGTGTACATCAAGCACCTGTATCCGCGGGTGCGGATCGTGGGCGTGGAGCCCACGGACTCCAACGCCATGTACGAATCATTGCAGGCCGGCCGGCGTGTGACGCTGGAGCGGGTCGGGCAGTTTGCCGATGGGGTGGCCGTCAAACGAGTGGGGGAGGAGACTTTTGCACTTGCCCGGCAGTTCGTGGATGAGATCGTGCTGGTGAATACGGATGAGATGTGCGCGGCCATCCAGGACATTTTCGAGGACACCCGCACCATCGTTGAACCCTCAGGAGCGCTGGCGGTTGCGGGAATCCGCAAGTGCGTGGCCCGCGATGGGTGGCGCAACAAGCGGCTGGTCGCCATCAACAGCGGCGCCAACATGAATTTCGACCGTCTGCGGCATATCGCCGAGCGCGCCAGCCTGGGCGGCGAGCGCGAGGCGCTGCTGGCCGTGGAGATTCCGGAGCAACCCGGCAGCTTCCTGCACTTCTGTGAAATGCTCGGCGCCCGCAGTGTCACGGAATTCAACTATCGCTATGACAGTGCGGCGCGGGCCGAGATCTTCGCGGGCTTCAGCCTGGGTAACGGTCGTGTGGAAAAGGACGCGGTGATACGCCAGCTGCGCGACGCCGGCTATCAGGTGCACGACATGAGCGACAGCGAACTGGCCAAGCAGCATGTGCGCTTCATGGTTGGCGGGCATGCGCGCGAACTGGGCGACGAAGTCATTTACCGTTTCGAATTTCCGGAGCGTCCGGGAGCGCTGCTCAAGTTCCTGCAGGCGGTCGGTACGCGCTGGAACATTACGATGTTCCACTATCGCAATCATGGGTCGGACTATGGCCGCGTGCTGGCCGGAATCCAGGTGCCCAAAGCGGAGCGTGCGCAGTTCACGCAGCATCTGAACGCGCTGCACTACCCCTACAATGAAGAGACGACCAATCCGGCCTACAAGATGTTTCTCGGCGGCTGATTCCGGCCGCCTGAGCTCGAGGGGTGATCAGGCTACTTGATCAGCCGCAGCGTGATCGGGTACCGATACGCGTGCCCTTCACCGGCCGATGAATATCCAAACCAGCGCCAGGCAGCGGAAAAAGGCCGTGCGCTGACCGCGGGTGCGCCACATGATCAGCGGCCCCAGCAAGCCGCCGAATGGAATCAGCATCCCTGCGCCATTTTACTTTTGACCGGCTCAGCAAATACTGCGCGCCATCAGCCGTGCTTTCAATGGGCCATTTTCCTGCACTGTGATGCGTATCGTTGAAGAGCAGGATAATTCCACGCCAAATGATTTGTATGCACGCAACCCTTCCGCAACGGTTATGCAAGCAGTCAGACATGCGTTTACGCGGTGCGTTTCTGGGCGCGATCGCCGCGTTTGCATGTCGAATCGTGGCGCTCCACGCTGGCGAGATTTACAAGTCCGTTGATGCCGAAGGGCATGTGGTGTATTCAGACCGTCCCGGCGCATCAAACGCATCCCAATCATCAGTGGAACTCGCGAGCACCGAACCTCCCGCGGATGTTGAAGTGCCCGCCAGCGCAGCGCCACCACCCTTACCGGATGACGAGCAGCCGTTGTGTCCCGAAGACGGCTACCTTTGGACGCCAGGTTCCTGGGCCTGGAACACGGCAGGCTACTACTGGGTGCCGGGGGCCTGGGTTCTGCCGCCGCGCGTCGGGGTACTGTGGACCCCTGGCTATTGGGTATTCATCGACAACAGGTATGTCTTCCGTCGTGGATACTGGGCTGCGCACGTCGGCTATTACGGTGGCATCAACTACGGTTTCGGCTATTTTGGCACCGGATTTGCGGGTGGGCACTGGGTCGGTCGTTCATTTTCCTACAACACAGCGGTCGTCCGCGTGGACCCGCGGGTCACCCGCAGCACTTACAACGAGACCGTTGCCCGATCCACGACCCTCAACAAAGCCAGTTACAACGGACCTGGCGGCACGACCTCAACCATCACGGAGCGGGAGCGGGCCCTCGCAGCCGAAACTCACACTTCGGCGACTGTGGTGCAACGCCAAAACACAGTCCGCGCCGCCAGAACTCCCACGCTCATGCCGCCTATGTCCGCCAGGGTGACAGAGCCCCCCTCTGGCATCGATCGCCCCGCCGCTGCGGTCACGCACAGACCCGCAGTGTTCAATGCGCCGCCACAGGCGAGATCGCGCAATGTCGAGGTGCGGTCCCCCATTGTCCAGAACCAAATCCCCCGTCCCACGCCGAACAACAGAATGGCCCCCCGGCCTGCGGCGCCCCGCCCCGCCACGGTGACGCGCCCACATCCTCCATCGATGCGCCTGCCCGCCGTCGGATTCCTCAAACCTTGACATGAGTTTATATACAGACTGTATTAATGTACAGGCAGCCGCAGGGGTCAGTCTCTGACGGGGCGCGGCACAGTATCCAATCCGCCGAAGAGGTTCGCCGCCACGCGGGTCGCCGCCGTCGAGGACGGCGGCCCGCTGCTCTGCTCGTCCCAGTGGGCAAGCAATTAGCGAGGGCTCGCTGGTCAGGCGCGACCTGGACCGGCTGAAGGAACTGGTGCCCGACAGTCTGGTCAATGTATTTGTGACCGTCACGCTGCGGCCGTGGTTGCGTAGAATGAATAATGACTCGTGTTGTAGCAGAGGAACTTCGCATCGCCGACCGCTATACGCTCACGGAGAAACTGGGTAGTGGCGGACAGGGCGAGGTCTGGCGCGCCTATGATGAGCAGAACCTGGAGTCTGTCGCGCTCAAGATTCTTTTCAGGACTTTCTCACCGGCCAGCGACCCTTGGGAGATGCTGCAGCGTGAGCACGAGGTGGTGCGCGAACTGGATCACCCGCTGATTCTCAAGACCTATCCGCCGCTATGCGATGGCGAACTGGCCATCATGCCCATGAAGCTGGCCACAGGCGGTGATCTGCGCTATTTGCGCGGCGCTCCTTATATCGAAATCGTCCCGGTTCTGATCGATCTGGCGCGTGCGCTGGAGTACGCGCACGACCACGGCGTGGTCCATCGCGACCTGAAGCCGGCGAATGTGCTGTTCGACGGCACGGGCCGGATGCAATTGGCGGACTTCGGGGTTGCCGGCCGCGCGCAGCCGGGCATCCAGATGGACCGGGCTCGCACGGGTTGGTCCCCCTCATCGGCCAGTCCCCAGCAACTGATGGGTTTACCTCCCACACCAGTCGACGATCTGTACGGCTTAGGCGCACTGGCTTTTGAGCTTCTGACGGGTACGCCGCCCTATTTTCCGGATTTTGATGTACACCGGGTGCTGCACGACCCCGTGCCGTCTATGGAACCGGTACATCTGGCGCCGCGGCGCCTGCTGGGTCTGGTGCGCTCGATGCTGGCCAAGGATCCCAAACACCGCCCGCAGTCCATGGGCGGGGTGATCATTGGCCTGGACGCCGCGCTGGATGATCCGATGACGCGGGAGTACCGGACCTTGAGCGCCAGTGCCCCTGAGCTGGCTGTAACCCCGGTTGTCATACCGGAATGCTAAGCTTGGGCGCGTGGCCGAAAATTCAGGGAAAACTGTCTGGCTGGCGGGGGCCAGTGGCAGGGTGGGCTCGCGGGTCCTTGAAGGTCTGCTGCAGATGCCCGAATACACCCGCATCCTTGCCATTACACGGCGCCCGCTGCTTCGCGAATATCAACGGCTTGCCAACCGGATAGTGCTCTTTGGGCAACTGGAAGCCCAGCTCAAAGGTCAGGTGTGCGACACCGCGTTGTGCTGTCTCGGCGTCTCATTTAAGGATGCGGGTTCCGAAGCGGCCTATCGCGAGGCGACCCAGCTGAACATTCTGGCCTACGCGCGCGCCGCACTGGCCGCGGGAGCACGGCGTCTGGTCGTGTTGTCCTGCCGTACCGCCGATCCCACTTCGCGCCGCATTGCCGCGCGAGTGCAGGGCGAAACTCTGGACGCCTTGACTGGAATGGGTTTTGAGTCCCTGGACCTCCTGCTGCCCGGACCGCTGCTGGGTATGCGCGCCGGCGACGGTTTCTCCCAGCTGCTGTCGATGTCTGTGGATCTGGCATTGCGCCCGCTGCAGTTTGGTGCACGGGAGTCTCACCGCGCCGTCTTTGCATCCCAGGTGGCGGCGGCCATGCTGGGCGCCGCGCGATCCGGCCGGCGCGGAGTTTACCGCTACGATTTTTCCGGCATTCAGTCACTTTCCAGAATGCGGGGCAGAACGTGAAGCAGTTAACATCGGCCGCTTCTGCAGCGTGACAGATTGCCGCACTCTGCAGCGCCATTGCGGCGCCCCCGGACCGGTTGTTGCAGAATTCCCAATGACTTTCTTGCGGATGTGCCCTCAAGGATGTTTCGCGTAGCGATCAAAAGCGGAATGGTCAGGCGGATTACCGCCACCGTTTGCCTGAGTACCCTGCTACCGGTGCTGGCGGTGACCGCCACATTGTCCGGCAGCGCCGCTGCGGGCAGCAGCCCATGGCGCGAGCTCGCGCTCGGTGTGGCCGCGGCAATGCTGTGTGCTGGGCTTGCGGTCGCCTACCTGGTGCGGCGCTACCAGCCCGCCTTGGCGGCGCTGCGCAGCGGATTTCAGGATCTGGCCGCAACCGGGTTTGCCGAGGTGCCGGCCGCAGGGCACGACGATATGTTGACCCTGATCAGGGCCTTCAATCATTGCGCGCAACGGGTACGGGTTCAGCATGCCAACCTGCAGACCCTCAGTGAAGTCGACCGGTTGCTGCTGCAGCCGGGCGGTCTGGAGCCGGTGCTTGACGCCATCCTGACCCGGGTGCAGCGCGTGACCGGCTGCAGCAGCGCCGGTATCGTCCTGCGCGATCCTGATGCGCCGTGGCGTGGTCGGGTGTATCTGGCGGCGAAGAGTTGTCGGGATCTGCCCGTCAGCCGCGTGGCGCTCGATGATGACATGATGGCCACACTGGCCGCGGAGGCTGAGGCCCTGACCGTCACGCGCTGCGAGGACGCCCGCCACAGCTTCCTGGTACCACTGAAGAATCTGGGCTCTGAGTTCTTCTGGGTCTGGCCGGTGAAACTGGAGGCGCGAATCGAGGCCATTCTGGCCGTGGGCTACCAGGAGCCGCCGGTGGCCGATCCGCATATCGGCCAGTGCGGCAGCGAATTCGCCGCCCGTTTGGCGATCGCGCTGACCAAGAGCGCACGTGACGAACAGCTGTACCGTCAGGCGCACTTTGATCCACTGACCGGACTGCCCAATCGAGTCCTGTTCTGCAGCCGGCTCGCCACGCAGTTGCAGAGTGCGGCCTCAGGGTTGGCGAATGGTGGGGTGCTGTATATCGATCTGGATCACTTCAAGAAGATCAATGACACGGTAGGCCATGCCGCGGGCGACCAGGTACTGAGCATCGCGGCGCAACGGTTACGCAGCTGCGTCAAGGAAGGCGATACCGTGGCCCGCCTCGGCGGCGATGAGTTCGCGGTCATCCTGCGCGATGTGGTGAGCGCGGAAGCGGCGCAAGCAGTCGCGCAGCGCATCGTGCAGTCGCTGCAGCAGCCGGTGAATCTCGCCGGCCGCGATCACACCGTGTGCGCGAGCATCGGCATTGCGTTGTTTCCCCAGGACGGTGAGGCCATCGATACGCTGCTGCGGAATGCCGATACGGCCATGTATCGCGCCAAGGATCTGGGACGCGGGCGTGTCATGTTCTACGATGTGAACATGGGTGGGCAGCGACCCGCAGCCACCGACACCGGACTGCAGCTGGCACTGAGGCGCCGCGAGTTCTCACTCTTCTATCAGCCACAATACTCGATCGCGGATGGATCACTCACCGGTCTGGAGGCACTGCTGCGCTGGCAGACGCAGCGCGAAGGCATGCGCCAGCCGGTGGAATTCGTGCCGGCGGCGGAGGAGAGCGGGCTTATTGTCGATATCGGTGGCTGGGTGCTGGAGACGGCCTGCGCACAGCTGGCCGCCTGGCGTGACCAGGGACTGTCACCACCGCCCATGGCGCTGAATATCTCGCTGCAGCAGCTGCGGCATCCGGAGTTCATCCGCAACATTCGCCGCACGCTCGACCGTTTCGGTCTGCCCGGGGACATCCTGGAGCTGGATATCGATGAGCGAGTACTGGCGGATGCGGCCAACGGCGCCATGATTGAACGCCTGGCGCAGACGGGCGTGTGTCTGGCGCTGGATGGATTCGGTACCGGATATTCCTCTCTCGGGTATCTGCGCCAGTATCCGATCAGTGTGGTGAAGATCGATCGCAGTTTCCTGGCCAATGTGCCGCAGGATGCGGCGGCGGCCACCTTGATTGAAACGGTGATCGTGATGGCGCACTCGCTGCAGAAACGAGTCGTTGCCGAAGGCATCGAGACCATCGAGCAGCTGGATTTCCTGCGCGAGCGTCGCTGCGACTGCGCGCAGGGCTACTACCTGGCGCGGCCGTTGCCTGCGACATCCGTGACCGAACTGCTGGGCTCGCGAATTTACAATAATTCCCCCGAGGACGCGCGAGCCACGGGTTGACGTAATGCGGCTCTGCCGTGGGGCGCAGCAGCTACCTCCGGTGTTATGTCGCGTGCCGCGCGACGGCAAGCTCTGCCGTACGGCGCCACTTTTCGCGGTTGAGAGACAATGCGCAAATCCCGGCTTGACGGATCGTCTCCTCTTGCCGACACTGACCGCGTGCAAAAGGCAAACCCGTCGAAAGACGGGGACGCAAAGCCACCGGTCTAACGGATTCGTTCCCATGACGGCGGGGTCACCACTTCTCCGGTACGACAATGCCGGATCATGCGGCAATCCCTCTGCGGAGCGTTTCCGAAAAGTCCGGCACGACAGACCGTTGCCCGGGGAACGCATCATGACACTGCCCATGCCACAGACCGAACGACCTCTCACCGACACGCCTGTGGCACTGCCGGCACCGGTGGCCGGCGCCGCTCCTGCCGTGGAGCAGGAATCGTTTGTCATCAATCTGTGCTCCTCCACCACGCCGATGGCTCTGACGCAACCGCAGCTGGCGGAGCTGAAGAGCTATAGGTTCTTCGTCAGTCGGCGGCTGGAGGACGGCCGCGAACGCTTCCGTCTGCACGTGGGATATTTCGATTCCCTGCTGCAGGCCGAGGACCTGCTGCCCCTGGTACGCGAGATCTACCCGGGTGCCTGGGCCAGTGAAGCTCCCGGCAAGCGGCTGCGTGCACGCGCTCTGGCCGCCGCGATTTCCACGCCGCAGGCGCCGCCCGCGCCCGTGAAGCCGGCTGTGACCCCGGAGGCGGCGCCGAATGCCGCAATACTGGCGAATGCGCCGACGTTGAAAGCGGAACTGGATCTGACGTTGGTGGCGCCCCCGGTGTTGCTGAGTGTGGTGGTGGAGGACAGCCATGCGGCGCGCCAGGTGCCGGCGCTGAAACCTGAACTCATGCTGGAGTCTGCGCCTGCAGCGCCTGCAGCGCCTGCAGCGCCTGGCACGACGGAGGCCGCACGCGCCAAGCCGGCAGGTCGGGCGGGCGGATCCAAGCGCGACGCCAATCTGCCCTTCGATCAGCGCTCCAACGTTCGCGAGGTTCTCAAGTCGCTGGATGAGTCGGGGCGCGCGCGGGCATTGCCTGCGCCAACCGCCGAACCAGCGGAGCGGACGGCAGGAGTGCTGCCGGAGTCGCAGGTGATGCACTTGTTGGAGGAGAAGCGGGGCGACCCGTTGAATACCACCAGCACCCCGGCCGCTTTCGCCGTGCAGCTGCAGTGGTCGGTACAGCCGATTGATCTGGCGCAGGTGCCGCCGCTGGCCATATTCGGCGCCTACATGCTCTACACGGTCGAGGGCAGCCGCGAGGGCCGGCGCTGGTACGGCCTGCGCCTGGGGTTCTTCAGTGACGCCCACTCGGCCAAGCAGGTGGCGCAGTATGTGCGTTCGGAGTTTTCCTCCGTCGCCGTGGTTCCGGTCAGCCTCAAGGAGCGCGACGGCGCCAACGGTGCGCAGGACGGCGCGAAAGGTGCCGCACCGGTGCCGGCCCCGGCTCACGGACCTACCGAACGCCTGCCCGACCGAACCGCGGAATTCAAATTGCTGGACGACACGGCGCAGACTCCGAAGCTGCCCCTCACCTCCAGCAGTGCCGCAGCGCCGGCCGCCGCCGCAGGCAAGGCAGCGGTCGTCGAATCAAAACCGCCCTCGAGTCCCGCCAAGGCTGCGGGCCGTGCAAGCTCCAAGGCCCACAGGGGCCGCGGCAACCGCGTGCACGCCCAGGAGAAGCGGGCGCCCAAGACCTTGGAGGAGACTCTGGAAATCCTCGGTGCCGATGAGCTGCAGTTCGAAGGTGCAAAGAAAAAACTGGTCAGCGCGGGCGCCGTGCGGCACATGGACGTGAAGGTGCAGAAGAGCTCACCGTTCTCCCGGTTGCTGGACCGGCTGGCGGAACGCAACCGTTAGTCTACTTGCCGAATAGCTTGTCGAGCGCCGAGCGCGCTGCATCGTTGGGCGCGCCGGGGGTACCGCTCCAGGCGCCGCTGCGCGGTTTGAAGTGATCACAGAAATTCGCGCGGGTCTTGTCGCGCACTTCCTCCACGGTGGGTTCACGGCATTGCTGGTAGGCACGCGGATCAAACTCCACGCACATCCGGCATACATGCAGTTCGGCACCACACTGCCGACACTCGTCCAGCCTGCGCAGCGGCAGCGACAGGGCGGCGAGCGACGCACCGCACTTCCAGCACACCAGTTCCTCAGCCATGGGTGCGATCCTTGAGAAATTCAGCCAGCACCTGCCCGGTATGCGAGGTCGCCTTGCGTCGCGACACCTGTGCGGGCGTGCCCTCGGCCACGATCCGGCCACCGCCCGCGCCCGCCTCGGGGCCCATATCGATCAACCAGTCAGCTTCCGCCATCACGTCAAGATTGTGCTCCACGACCACGGCGGTGTTGCCGGCCTGGATCAGCCGATGCAGGACATGGATCAGTTTCTCGACATCGGCCATGTGCAGCCCCACGGTGGGTTCATCCAGCACATACAGGGTGTGACGGGGCAGCAGGCGAGGTCCGGCGGCCTCGCCGCGTACTTTCGAGAGCTCCGTCACCAGCTTGATGCGCTGCGCTTCGCCACCGGAAAGCGTTGGGCTGTGCTGTCCCAGGGTCAGATAACCCAGGCCCACATCCTGCAGCAGCTTCAGGGCGTGGTGCACGCGCGGATGCGCGGCAAAGAACTCCACAGCCTCATCGATGCTCATCTGCAGCACGTCGCCGATACTGCGGCCGCGCCATAGCACGCTCAGGGTCTCGGAGTTGAAACGGCTGCCGTTGCATACATCGCAGCTGACCTTCACATCCGGCAGGAAGCTCATCTCGATGGTGCGCAGTCCCTGGCCCTGGCAGCCTTCACAGCGGCCGGATCCGGAATTGAAGGAGAAGCGGCTGGCGGTGTAGCCGCGGATGCGCGCCTCCGTGGTGCCGGCGAAGATGGTGCGGATTTCATCCCAGAAGCCGACATAAGTGGCCGGGCAGGATCGCGGCGTCTTGCCGATGGGCGTCTGGTCGACCTCGAGTACGCGCTGCACCTGCTCGGCGCCCTCGATGGCCCTGCAGCCCACGAGAGCACTGGGTAGCCGCACTGACTTCGCGGCGGCAGACGCCTTTGAACCTGATGCTCTCCCCTTGGCAGCGGCTTTTTTCCCGGCCGCACGTTTGAGTGCTGCGACGGCCTGTCTGGCAGCCAGGGTCTTTGCCGCGCGTGCCCGCCCGCCCAGGGCTTCCTCGCCGATGATTCGTTTGAGATTGGTGAACAGCACATCGCGGGCCACGGTGGACTTGCCGGAACCGGATACACCGGTGACCACGACCAGTCGACCCAAGGGCACCGCGATATCCCGTCCCGCCACATTGTGCAGGGTGACACCCTTGAGCACGATGCGCGGTGACTGGCTGTCGACGGCACGCCGCGGTTTTGCCGGATGCAGCAGTGGTGAGCGCAGGAAGCGGCCGGTCACGGACTGCTCGTTGGCGATCAGGTCGCTCACCGTGCCGCGACCGACGATTTCGCCACCGCGGACACCCGCGCCGGGCCCCAGGTCCAGCAGGTAATCGGCGCGCCGGATGGTGTCCTCGTCATGCTCCACGACCACCAGCGTATTGCGATGCGCGACGAGTTCCGCCAGTGAGTTCAACAGTACGGCGTTGTCGCGCGGGTGCAGGCCGATGGTGGGCTCATCCAGCACATAGCACACGCCCTGGAGATTCGAACCCAGCTGCGCCGCCAGGCGAATGCGCTGTGCCTCGCCACCGGACAGGGTGGGCGCGGCGCGATCCAGTTGCAGATACCCCAAGCCGACGCGGACCAGGAAGTTCAGTCGGCCGTGGATTTCGGCCAGCAGGTCGCGGCCAATCTCCTGTTCGCGCACCGAGAGCTTAAGGCCGGTGAAGAACTCGATCGTCGCTTCGATGGAACCTGCGGTCAGGGTGGCAATCGATTGTTTGCGGAAGCGAACATTGAGCGCTACGGGATTCAGACGTTGCCCCTGACAGTCGCTGCAGGGGATGGCTTCGCGCTCGAACCACTCGTTCCACCAGATCTCCTCGCCTGTCTGAGCGTCATCGAAGTCCGGAATCTCAAGACCCGTGCCGAAACAGCCGGTACACCAACCGTGCCGGGAATTGAACGAGAACATGCGCGGATCAGGTTCCGCGAAACTGCGACCGCAGGAAGGGCAGGCGCGACGTGTGGAGAACATCACCGACTGGGTCTGCCCCGCTGGCATGACGCTCACCAGGCCCTTGCCGTAGTCCAACGCCTTGCCCAGTGCCTGGTTCAGTTCGAAATCAGTTTTGGCGCTGATGCCCAACGTCGCCACCGGCAGTTCGATGGTGTGTTCCTTGAAGCGATTGAGTCGCGGCCAGCGTGCCGTGGGGATATTGACTCCATCGACCCGTAGTTCGCGGTAGCCTTTTTTTGCCGCCCACTTGGCCAGATCGGTATAGAAACCCTTGCGCGCCACGACCAACGGCGCCAGCAAAGTGATGGTGCGGCCGCGATACTCGCGCAGCAGTCGTGCACCCACGGTGGCGGCACTTTGCGGCTCGATGGCCACATTGCAGTCCGGACAGTACTGGGTCCCCAGTTTCACATAGAGCAGGCGCAGGAAATGGTAGATCTCGGTGAGCGTGGCCACCGTGCTTTTGCGTCCGCCGCGGCTGGTACGCTGTTCGATGGCGACGGTGGGCGGAATGCCGAAGATCGCATCGACGTCCGGTCGGGATGCCGGCTGCACGAACTGCCGGGCGTAAGCGTTCAATGACTCCAGATAACGGCGCTGGCCCTCGTTGAACAGGATATCGAAGGCCAGGGTGGACTTGCCTGAACCGGAGACTCCTGTGATCACGGTGAACTTGTCCCGCGGAATCCGCACATCAACATTTTTCAGGTTGTGCTCGCGGGCGTTGTGGATGACGATCTCGGTGGACGCCTGGCTGGCGGCGTGGGACCAGGAGCCGGCCGGCTCCGCGATGGCTGCGGGCAGATCGAAGGCCGTGGCCAGCGACTGTTCGTATTGCGCAATGGCGCGCCCCGTGTGCGACTCCTGATGGGCGCGCAGGTCGCTCGGGGTGCCGGCAAAGACGATGTGGCCGCCGCCGTCGCCACCCTCCGGCCCCAAGTCGATGATCCAGTCACTGGCGCGCATGACGTCGATGTTGTGCTCGATGACCAGCAGGGAGTGGCCGGCCGCCCGCAGCTTGGCGAAGGCCCGCAGCAGCTTGCCGACATCATCAAAGTGCAGACCCGTGGTGGGCTCATCGAACAGAAACAGTTTGCCGTTGGCGCTGGCCGTGACGGCGAGCGCTGCGGCATCGGCCAGGTGCCCCGCGAGCTTCAGACGCTGCGCTTCACCGCCGGACAGGGTGGGCACGGGCTGTCCGAGCTTCACGTACTCGAGGCCCACATCGGCCAGGGGCTTGAGCCGTGTCGCCAGCTCCCGGGAGTCGGCAAAGAAGGCCAGTGCCTCGGTGACGGTCATGTTCAGCACTTCGGCGATGCTGGCGCGCCGCCCATCGCTGCCCTCGCGCCTGACCTCGAGCACCTCGTCGCGGTAACGGGTGCCATTGCAGTCCGGGCATCGCAGGTACACATCGGACAGAAACTGCATCTCGACATGCTCGAAACCATTGCCGCTGCAGGTGGGGCAGCGACCATTGCCGGAATTGAAGCTGAAGGTGCCCGCGGTGTACCGGCGCTCCACGGCGGTGGGCTCCAGCGAGAACAGTTCCCGGATCACATCGAACGCACCCACGTAGCTTGCGGGATTGGAGCGCGTGGTACGGCCGATCGGCGTCTGGTCCACCAGGACCACATCATCTATGAGCTCCGCGCCGCGCAGGGATTCAAATTCGCCGGGGGCCTCGCTGGGACGACCCTTGTACTTGAGCAGCGCCGGATACAGCACATCCTCCACGACGGTAGATTTTCCGGAACCGGAGACTCCGGTGATGCAGACCAGCCGCTTCAGCGGTATGCGGACATCAATGTCCTTGAGATTGTGATGGCGGATTCCGCGGATCTCCAGCCAACGATTGGTGCGCGCCTCCGCTACGACTTCACCCGTTGCCTCCGGCGCAGCGCGACGTGGTGTCGGGCTGGATACCGGCAGGGTCCGCCGCCCGCTCAGGTAATCGGCCGTCAATGAGACACGATTGTGCCGCAGCTGTGCCGGCGTGCCATTGAAGACGATCTGCCCGCCGCGCTCGCCCGCGCCCGGACCCATATCGATGATGCGGTCCGCCTCCAGCATGATCTGCGGATCGTGCTCGACCACCAGCAGCGAGTTGCCCGCATCGCGCAGTCGCTTCATGACGGCGATCACGCGCTGCATGTCGCGCGGATGCAGGCCGATGGACGGCTCATCAAGGACGAACAGGGTATTCACCAGCGAAGTACCCAGCGCAGTCGTCAGATTGATGCGTTGGACCTCGCCACCGGAGAGGGTGCGGGATTGCCGGTCCAGGGTCAGATAGGCCAGGCCCACATCCGAGAGAAATCCGGTACGGCTGCGCAGCTCATTGAGCAGCAGGTCCGTGGCCTGATCCAGCGGCGCGGGCAACTGCAGGTCACGGAAAAAGGCACGGACGCGCTCTACCGGCAGCAGCATCAGGTCATGGATGCATAGTCCGGGCAGGGCATCCAGGGTCTCCTGGCTCCATTGCACCCCCTGGGGATGGAAGCGGGGACGTCCGGCCAGCGTGGCATCGGCGAGCCCCCGAGAGCCAACCCGCCAGAGCAGGCCATAGGCGCGCAGGCGCGCGCCATTGCAGGCATCGCAGGGGGTATAGGCACGATAGCGCGACAGCAGCACGCGCACATGCATCTTGTAGGCGCGCGATTCGAGCCAATCGAAATAGCGCTTGATGCCGTACCAATAGCCCTTCTCCCAGGGACCTTCACCATCGATCACCCACTGGCGCTCCGCCTCGGTGAGTTCGCGCCAGGGCCGGTCCAGGTTGATGCCACGCTTCTTGGCGTGCTTTTCCAGGTCTTCCTGGCACTCCTTGTAGGATTCGGTCTGCCAGGGCCGCACGGCGCCTTCGCGCAGGGATTTGTTTTCATCCGGGATGACCAGGCCGTAGTCGATACCGATGCGGCGGCCGAAGCCGCGGCAGGTTTCGCAGGCACCGATTGGCGAGTTGAATGAAAACCGGCTGGGCGTGGGCGCGCTGTAGGTGCGATCGCAGTCCGGACAGTGCAGACCCACCGAATAGCGCCAGACGTCGCGGCTTTGCGGTGGATCTGCATCATCCACGACATGCACCAGCACGCGACCCTGTCCCACGCGCAGCGCCGATTCCAGGGATTCCAGCACCCGGCCGCGTTCGGTATTGCCCAGACGGAAGCGATCCTGAATGACCTGCAGCACCGCGATCGGCGTGTCGTCCGCCTTGGCGCCCTTGGACTTGCCAGGCTTTTTGGCGGCTTTCTTCTGGCGCTTGATCGGATCCTTCCGCAGCGCCCTGGCGGCCGCATCAGCTGCAGATTCAAAGATGCGGATGTAGCCCTGGCGCGCCAGCAATTCACGCACCTCGGCCTCGCTGAACGTACGCAGCACGGGCACCGGGAAGCACAGCAGCAGGCGCGGATCGCCCGCAGCGGCCGCACGTTGCTGCATGTCAGCCAGGATGGTCTCTGCGGTGTCGCTGCGGACCGGTTTGCCGCAGCACTCGCAGAACAGGCTGCCAGCGCGGGCGAACAGCAGTTTCAGGTGATCATTGAGCTCGGTCATCGTGCCCACGGTGGAGCGCGAGGTACGCACCGGATTGGTCTGGTCGATGGCAATGGCCGGAGGGATGCCGCTGATGGAGTCCAGCTGTGGCTTGTCCATGCGGTCCAGGAACTGGCGCGCATAGGGCGAGAAGGTCTCCACGTAGCGCCGCTGGCCTTCGGCGTACAGGGTGTCAAACACGAGTGATGACTTTCCGGAGCCTGAAACGCCCGTCACCACGACGAGTTCGTTCAGGGGAATGTCCAGATCCAGACCCTTGAGGTTGTTCTGGCGCGCGCCGCGGATACGAATGAAGTGCCCCATTGTGCCTATATTAATGAAGGGGCGGCGTGCGCGCAGGCATTGCGCGCGTACAGTGTGCGGCTCATGGTACTGCTGTATGGGGACTGACCCAGCGCGGTGCAAGCCGCGCGGGCCAAGACCTCGTGAGGAGGACGAACATGCCTGCGCAAGCCCTGCCCGATGTCCTGTCTTTGATCGGCAATACGCCTCTGGTGGCCACTTCCCGCCTGGACACGGGGCCCTGCCAGCTGTTCCTGAAGCTGGAGAACCACAACCCCAGCGGGTCCATCAAGGATCGTGTCGGGCTTTATATGATCGAGGCCGCCGAGCGCGATGGGCGGATCAAGCCCGGCGCGCTGCTGATCGAAGCCACCGCGGGCAACACCGGTCTGGGGCTTGCGCTGGTGGCGGCCCGCAAGGGCTACCGATTGCTGCTGGTCATTCCGGACAAGATGAGCCAGGAGAAGATCTTTCACCTGAAGGCCATGGGCGCCGAGGTGGTGATGACGCGTTCGGATGTGGTCAAGGGGCATCCGGACTACTACCAGGACAAGGCGGCCAAGATCGCGCGGGAGACCCCAGGTGCGTTCTACATCAACCAGTTCACCAACCCGGCCAATCCCCGGGCGCACGAGGAGACCACCGCACCGGAGATCTGGGACCAGATGCAGCACCGGGTGGATGCCATCGTGTGCGGCGTGGGCACCGGCGGTACCCTGACCGGACTGTCCCGGTTCTTTGGCCGGGTCGCCCCCGAAATGCAGCTGGTGCTGGCCGATCCGCAGGGATCCATGCTGGCCGACTATGTGAAAACCGGGGTCGCCAGCGCGCATCCGCGTTCCTGGCTGGTGGAGGGTATCGGCGAGGATTTCATACCGGACGTCTGCGATCTGTCAGGGATCAAGCTGGCTTACAGCATTCCGGATGCCGAGTCATTCGACGCCTGCCGCGCCCTGCTGCATCAGGAGGGTATCCTGGCGGGCACCTCCAGTGGCACGCTCCTGGCGGCGGCCCTGCGCTACTGCCGGGAACAGACCCGCCCGAAACGGGTGGTCAGCCTGGTCTGTGACAGCGGCAACAAGTACCTGTCCAAGGTCTATAACGACTACTGGATGCTCGACCAGGGGTTCCTGCAGCGCGAACGGTTCGGGGACCTGCGCGACCTGATCGCCCGGCGCCACTGGGAGAAGGCCGCGGTGACGGTAAATGCCACGGAAACGGCTCTTGCGGCCTATGGCCGCATGAAGCTGTACGATATGTCCCAGCTGCCGGTCATGCGCGAGGGCCGGATAGTCGGCATTATCGACGAGGAGGATATTCTGCTGCGGGTATTTGGCCGCCCGGAGTCCTTTAAACAGCCGGTGGCCGATATCATGGAAAGTCACCTCGTGACCGTGGCGCCGGATGCGCCGCTGCCGCAGCTGATTGAGATCTTCAAACGCGGCATGGTGGCCATCGTGGTGGATCATGGCGAGTTCCTGGGACTCATCACCCGCATCGATCTTCTGAACTGGCTGCGGCGCCGCCTGTAGGTGCGCCCGCCGGTGTTTACGGAGTAGTAAGTGAGCGATTCTGACAACGGGCGCAAGCTCGACTTTGGCACCCGCGTCATCCATGGCGGACAGCGCCCGGATCCGTTGACCGGCGCGGTCATGACCCCCATCTACCTGTCTTCCACCTATGTGCAGGAAAGCCCCGGGGTGCACAAGGGTTACGACTACGCCCGCACGCGCAATCCAACGCGGGATGCCTTGCAGGCTGCGCTCGCCAACCTGGAAAATGGCACGGCTGCATTCGCCTTTGCATCCGGCATGGCCGCATCCGCCACGCTCGTGGAGCTGCTGGACGCAAACTCCCACATCGTCGCCTCGCACGATCTGTATGGCGGCAGCTATCGTCTGTTCGAAAAGATCCGCAAACGCACCGCGGGTCTTGCAGTCAGCTTCGTGGACCTGGCAAACAGCTCAGCGTTTGAGGCGGCGATCCGGCCGAATACGCGCATGGTCTGGATGGAATCGCCCACCAATCCGATGCTGAATCTGATCGATCTGGCGGGCGTGGCGAGGCTGGCGCGCAAGCGCGGCATTCTGAGTGTCTGCGATAACACCTTCGCCACTCCCTATATCCAGCGGCCGCTGGACCTGGGCGTGGACCTCGTGATGCATTCGGCCACCAAGTATCTGAACGGGCATTCGGATGTGCTGGGCGGCGCGATTATCGTGCGCGACGGGGCGCTGGCCGAGCAGCTGAAGTTCCTGCAGAACGGACTGGGCAGCATGTCCGGGGCCTTTGACAGCTTCATGCTACTGCGCGGCATCAAGACCCTGGCGGTTCGCATGGAACGGCACTGCGCCAATGGGCTGCGCGTCGCGCAACACCTGGAATCCCATCCGGCGATCAAAGTCGTGCGTTATCCGGGCCTGCCGAGTCATCCGCAGCATGAGCTGGCGCGCCGGCAGATGCTGGGCGGATTCGGCGGCATCATCGCAGTGGAACTCAAGGGCAATCTCGCCACCGCGCGCCGTTTCCTGGAGCGCTGCAAGCTGTTCTCGCTGGGTGAGAGCCTCGGTGGCGTCGAGAGTCTCATCGAACACCCCGCGCTCATGACTCACTCCGGACTGCCATCGCAGATGCGCGCGGACCTGGGGATCAGCGATGGCCTCGTGCGCATGTCCGTGGGCATCGAGAGCGTGGACGATCTGATTGCGGAACTTGACGCGGCGCTGGGATGAGATGATGCAGACCGCACGCGATATCAGCACCTACCGCCGCTATTGGGCAGCCCGCTTCGGCACCGCGCCGTTCCTGCCCATGTCACGCGCGGAGATGGATCTGCTGGGCTGGGATTCCTGCGACGTCATCCTGGTCACGGGGGACGCCTATGTGGATCATCCCAGCTTCGGCATGGCCATTGTCGGCCGGGTGCTGGAGGCGCAGGGGTTCCGCGTGGGCATCATCGCGCAGCCGGATTGGCGCAATGCGGAGCCGTTCGCGGCCTTGGGACGACCGAACCTGTTCTTTGGCGTGACCGCCGGGAACATGGACTCGATGGTGAATCGCTACACATCGGACCGGCGCGTGCGCAGCGATGATGCCTATACGCCCGGCGGCATGGGCGGCAAACGCCCGGATCGCTCAGTGATCGTGTACGCGCAGCGGGTGCGCGAGGCATTCAAGGACGTGCCGCTGGTGATCGGTGGCATCGAAGCCTCGCTGCGCCGTATCGCGCATTTCGATTATTGGTCCGAAAAGATCCGTCGCTCGGTGCTGCTGGATGCCAAGGCCGACATGCTGGTGTACGGCAACGGTGAGCGGCAGATCTGCGAGATTGCGCATCGTCTCAGTGACGGCGAGGACATCCGGCAGATGACGGATATCCGCGGTACGGCATTCACGCGCAAGAGCCTGCCTGCGGGCTGGGTGCAGATCGATTCGGCGCACCTGGATGCACCAGGCCCACTGAATCCGCCGGTGGATCCCTATGCCACGGAGCCGGGTGCGCCCGCCGCCGCGAGCGCGCCGCGCGAGCAGGTCGTGCGCTTCGTGCGGCGCGTGAAGGGTGCCGATCGCGGCAACAGCGTGATCCGGATACCGGCCTTCGAGCAGGTGGTCGAGGACCCGGTGCTGTATGCGCATGCCTCGCGCATCCTGCATCTGGAGTCCAACCCCGGCAATGCACGGGCGCTGGTGCAACGCCACGGCGATGTGGATGTCTGGCTGAATCCACCGCCGATTCCACTGACCACCAAGGAGATGGATTGGGTCTATGAGCGCGAGTATCGCCGCCAGCCGCACCCGGTCTATGGCTCGGCGAACATCCCCGCATACAAGATGATCCGGTTCTCGATTGCCATCCAGCGAGGCTGCTTTGGCGGTTGTACCTTCTGCTCCATCACCGAACATGAGGGCCGCATCATTCAAAGCCGCTCGGAGGATTCGATCATCCGTGAGGTGGAGACGGTGCGCGACTCGGTCCCGGGCTTCACGGGGGTGATTTCCGATCTGGGCGGTCCCACTGCCAACATGTACCGGCTGGCGTGCAAGTCGCGGGAAATTGAAAGCGCGTGCCGCAGGCCCTCCTGCGTATTTCCCGGAATCTGTCCCAATCTGAACACCGATCATTCGCCGCTGATCAGACTCTATCGGCGCGCGCGCGCGCTGCCGGGCATCAAGAAGGTGCTCATCGCCTCGGGTGTGCGCTATGACCTGGCGACCGAGTCACCCGAATATGTGAAGGAACTGGCGCAGCACCACGTCGGTGGCTACCTGAAAATCGCGCCAGAGGCGATTGGCGACGGGCCGCTGTCCAAGATGATGAAACCGGGAGTGGGCGCCTACCACCGGTTCAAGGAGCTGTTCGACCGCTATTCCAAGGAAGCGGGCAAGGAGCAGTACCTGATTCCGTACTTCATCGCCGCGCATCCGGGCACCACGGACCAGGACATGCTGGAACTGGCACTGTGGCTGAAGACCAATGGTTTTCGCGCCGACCAGGTGCAGGCATTTCTGCCTTCGCCCATGGCTACCGCGACCGCCATGTATCACAGCGGCAAGAATCCCCTGCATCGCGTCACTCATGACAGCGAGGAGGTGCAGATTCCCAAAGGCCTGAAGGTGCGTCGGTTGCACAAGGCCTTCCTGCGCTATCACGATGCCAACAACTGGCCCATGTTGCGCGAGGCCCTGCGACGCATGGGGCGTTCCGATCTGATCGGTAACGGCAAGCAGCAGCTCGTGCCGGCGTGGCAGCCCGCCAATACCGGTGGCGAACAGGAGGGGCGACGCCATGCCACCCAGCCGTTCCGCACTCAGCATACGGGCTTGCCGGATGCACCGCGCAAGGCCGTGACCCGCAAAGGCCCGCCGTCGACCGGCGCGGTGGGGAACCGCGGCAAACAGCTCGGCCGGCCCGGGCGATGAGTGCGGCGCCTGCCGACGTGCGCGCCTCGCGCGCCTCGCGGCTGATCCTGGTGGCGGGTGGTCTGGTGATGGCGCTGGCCACCATCTGCGGCGCACTGGGCGCGCATGCGCTGCCCGGCAGGCTCACGCCCGCTCAACTGCAGATCTACGACACTGCGGTGCGCTTCCAGTTCTTCCAGGCCCTGGGCCTGCTGGTGCTGGGTGCCGTCGCCCGCGGCGGGTATTCCGATGCCCTGAACGCCGCCGCCCTGCTGCTGCTGGCGGGAATCGTCACGTTCTGCGGCAGTTTGTATCTGCTGGCCTTTCATATCACGCTGGGCGCACCGCTGATCGTGGGACTGACGACGCCGCTGGGCGGCATTCTGCTGATCAGCGGCTGGCTGATGTTTGCGATTGCCTCGTGGCGTTCGCGGCGCGCGGCTTGAGCCTGCCCATTGAGGCGGTCCTACCTGAGCTGACGGCCAAACTGGCGAGCGCATCCTGTGTGGTGCTGCAGGCACCGCCCGGCGCAGGCAAGAGCACCGTGGTGCCGCTGGTCCTCCTGGAGTGCGATTGGCTCGTCGGCCGACGCATCATCATGCTCGAACCGCGCCGGCTGGCGGCGCGCGCCGTGGCAGCGCGCATGGCGCACACGCTCGGTGAGGCGGTGGGCCGCACGGTGGGACATCGCATGCGCATGGATACCCGAGTCTCGCGCGATACGCGTATCGAAGTGGTCACTGAGGGTGTGCTTACCCGCATGCTGCAGCAGGATGCGGCGCTGCAAGGCGTCGGCCTGGTCATCTTCGATGAGTTTCACGAGCGCAGTCTGCAGGCCGATCTCGGGCTTGCGCTGACGCTGGATGCCCAGGCAAATCTCGCGCCCGAGCTGAAACTGCTGGTGATGTCGGCGACGCTCGACGCACAGAGTATTGCCGCCAGGCTCGAAGCGCCGCTGGTGCAATCCGCCGGACAGGCATGGCCGGTGGCAACCCGCTACGCGGGCCTCACGGCGCCCCTGTTACCCGCTACGCCGGGTGGGCCGGTCGGCTCAGGCGATTCAGTCGAAGCGCTGATCACCCGGATCGTGCGTCGCGCGCTCACCGAGGAGCCCGGCGATGTGCTGGTGTTCCTGCCCGGCGCGCGCGAAATCCGTCGGGTGCAAGCGCAGCTGCAGGGCGGTCCGCTGCCATCAGGCACCCAGGTGTTGCCGCTGTACGGGGAGTTGGCACCCAGGGAGCAGGACGCGGCGCTGGCGCCCGCCGCCGCGGGCACGCGCAAAGTGGTGCTGGCCACCAATATTGCCGAGACCAGTCTCACCATCGATGGCATACGCGTCGTGGTGGACTCGGGCCTGGAACGCCGCGCCGTGTTTGATCCGGTCACAGGCATGGGACGACTGGAAACGGCGCGCATTTCGCGCGCTTCCGCGGATCAGCGTCAGGGTCGCGCGGGACGCCTCGAGCCGGGCGCGTGCTATCGGGCCTGGAGCGAGGGCGCCCAGCGCTCATTGGCTGCGTTCTCCATGCCGGAAATTCTGCAGACCGATCTGGCGGGGCTCGCATTGGAACTGACTGCCTGGGGGGTGAGGGATGCGACGACCCTGGTCTGGCTGGATCCGCCTCCGGCCGCGACGCTCGCCAGTGCGCGGGAGCTGCTGCAGCGGCTGGACGCCATGGATGACGACGGCCGCGCCACGGCTCATGGGCGCGACATGGCACGCCTGCCCGTGCATCCACGCCTGGCACACATGCTGGTCGCGGCGCGCCAGCTTGGCTGCGTGCCGCTGGCGGCGCAGCTGGCGGCGTTGCTCTCGGAGCGCGATCTGCTGCGGGCCGCAGGCGGCGCAGCGGATGCCGATGTGCGTTCACGCCTGGCCGTGCTGCAGGGAGAGACCGCGCCGGCGGGTCTCGATCACGGGGCCTTGCAGCGGGCACGGCGTATGGCCGGCGATCTGGTGCGACAGTCGGGCGGCGCGGGCGCCGGCAACGAATTGCCCAGCGCGGCACATGCGGGCCTGGAAGGCGTGCTCCTGGCCCTCGCCTATCCCGATCGTATCGCACGCAAGCGCGCCGGTAGCGACAACCGATTTGTGCTGGCCAACGGCCGCGGTGCGCAATTCGCGGTGCCGCAGAGCTTGTCGCAGCGTGAGTTCATCGTCGCGATCGACGTGGACGATCGCGACCGCGACGCGCGCATCACCCTCGCGGCTCCGCTGTCGCGCGAGGACCTGGAAGAACATTTTTCAGCCCACTTGAACCGCAGCGATGAGGTGCACTGGGGTGATCGGGATCAGGCCGTGGTGGCGCGCCGCGTGACGCGCCTGTTCGGGCTGGAGATCAGCGAGCGGCCCTTGCGCGATGTTCCTGCCGAGGCATCCGGCACCGCGATGCTCGAAGGCATCACCCGTCTGGGGCTGTCAGTGCTTCCCTGGAACGACGAGAGCCGGGATCTTCAGGCGCGCATGGAATTCGTGCGCGCCCACGCTCCAGCCACGCTGACGGCAGCGTGGCCGGCGACGGATGACGTAAGCTTGAGTGCGAACCTGCGGGTCTGGCTGACGCCCTGGCTGGAGGGAGTGACCCGGGTACAGCACCTGGCGCGGCTGTCGATGGCTCAGATTCTCAGGGGCTTGCTGTCGCATGAGCAGCAAGTGCGTCTCGATGCGCTGGCGCCCACGCATTTCAACGCGCCCACCGGTTCACGCATCCGCATCGACTATCGCGATGAGCTGGCTCCCGTCATTGCCGTACGCCTGCAGGAGGTGTTCGGGCTTCTGGCATCCCCCAGGCTGGCCGGCGGACAGGTGCCGGTGACCTTCAAGCTGCTCTCGCCGGCGCAGCGACCGGTACAGATCACGCGTGACCTGGCGACCTTTTGGCAGGGTTCCTACGCGGCTGTCCGCAAGGAAATGCGCGGCCGCTACCCCCGACACTACTGGCCCGAGGACCCCGCCATCGCCGCGCCCACCCGCCGCGCCAAACCCTCCGGGAGTGGCAAGTCACGGGTCTGACGGACTCCCGCGTCGCATCGCGGCATGCGATCATGACCTGGCAACCCGAGCCTACGGGAAGGAATGGACTTGCGAGACGTCGAGGTGCAGCTGTCGGCGCAGCGGCTGCAGGAACTCATGCTGTGGCATGGCAAGGACGAAGGCAATCTGCCTCCGGCCGCGACCCTTGTGAACCTGTCGCGCGACACCATTGCGGCGTTGGGGCAGTTGCAGCTGGCGCGTACTCAACTGGCGCGGTTGCGCGCGACGCTGTCGCAGGTCTTCTGGGCGTGCGATTCCAGTCAGATCCGCAAAACTCTGCTCGAGGTGCTGGGGGCACCTCCGGACGACGGGTCGCTGCCGCCCGCGCCGCCCATGGCCCACTGGGAGGCATCCCCGAATGGCTTGCCGCAGCCCACGGCAGCCCCGGAGTCGCGGCGCGAGAGAGCAGCGCCGCAACACGCGGCGAGCTGATCAGGCCGTCCGTGCCCATTTGACGAGCGTCCCCAGGCTCGGCGGCTTGCCGTGCATGAGCAGCGCAATCTTGAACACCTTGCCGGCAAACCACACCACGACTGCAGCGGTCGCGCAGGAGATCAGCAGCGTCAGCCCCACCTCCCAGGCGGGGGGTGGCGAAATGGATGCCACGCGCGCGAGCATGGCGAACGTGTTGACAAAGGGTGTGAAGCTCATGGCCACGCTGAACGTAGAATTCGGTGCCGCGCTGATGACTGGTGTCATCAGATATCCCACCACCATCAGGATCATGGTCGGTCCCAGCAGCGACTGGGCGTCGGCCATCTGATCCACCGCCGCGCCGATGACCAGCATCAAAGATCCGAACACCATGTAGGTGGCCACATAGAACGCCAGCAGATAGACGATCAGCATGGGGTCGAGCAGGCCCGCGAGCGAGAACTGCGCCAGCGCATACAGTGCCAGCACGATGTACACGGCTGTCATGGTCAGGCCCAGGCCCAGTCCTCCCAGCAGCTTCCCGTACATCAGCTCCTGGGGCGAGACTGCGGCGAGCAGTACTTCAATCACGCGGTTGGACTTTTCCTCCACCGTGGAGGTCATCAGGATCTGGCCACCCATGATGACACCAACGAACACCAGAATGCCGCAGGCCATGGGCAGGAGGCGCGCGATGCCGCGTGAGCCGGAATGCTCGCCCGCAGCGGCCACCACCACTGAATCCGGCTGGGTCACCTGTTGCGCAGTGGCGATGACGGTCGGGTCCAGCCCGTTGCTGCGCAGCCGGGCCGCGATCAGCCCCGCGCGGATACCATCGCGCAACACGCTCTCGGTGCTGTCCTCGATGTTCGACGACGTGTACAGATCGAAGCTGCCGTACGATTTCGAGTCCGCGCGCCGGATCACGGCATCCGGCTTGATGACGACGATGGCCAGATGCCGGGGCAGGGCGCCGCGATCCTGGATGAGCCAGGATTTCTTGGTCTGCACATCAGTGTCGACCGGCAGCGTTTTCAGAGTCAGCACCGGGATCGGCGCGGCTGCGGTTTGCGCAGCCGCAGCTGCCGCAGGCGCTGCGCCACCCGGGCCATTTGCCGGCGCGCGGTTCTGGTTGCCCTCCAGCGCCCTGCGGCGTGCAATGTCTGCGGGAGTGAGCGTGCGCTGCAGTTCGGCGCTCATCTTCGAGGTGGGATCAACCACGGCCACTTCACCCACTATCTGCGGGCTGCGCGAATTGAGCATGCGGGGAGCGAGTACGAACACGATCAACAGCATGACCGGCATGATCAGCAGGCCGATCAGGAAACCCCTCGAGGTGATGACGGCCTTGTAATCGCGCGCGGCGACCAGTCCGATGCGATGGATATTGAGGCTCATGCTGCGACTCCGGTGTTGGACAGGCCCTGCAGGTGGGTGCGCAGCGCCTCCTGTGAACCCTCGACCCCGCCGGACTCGCCGACCAGGCGGATGAATACGTCCTCGAGGCGAATCCGGGCGACCTCGATGCGGGCGGGCGCCACCACACCAGCGATGGCGCGTATGGCCGTGCCCGGATCAATACCAGCCTGCAGACGGATTTCGCAGCCGTGATCGTTGAGCTTCAAGCCTTCAACGCCGGCTATGGTCCGCAGCGACAGCAGATCGGCACCCGCGTCCAGGGGCTCCAGCAGGATGCGCCGGGTATCATATTGGCGCCGCAGTCCGGACATCGGCTCATCGAGTACCTTGCGGCCTTCGTGGATCATGACAATCTGCTGACACAGCTCCTCGGCGTGGGCCATGACATGGGTCGAGAAGATGATGGTGGCACCGCGCTGATGCTCCTCCGAGATGACATCCCTGAGCAGTCGCACGCTCAGGGGATCCAGGCCGCCGAAGGGTTCATCCAATATCAGCAGATCCGGTTCGTTGACGATGGCTGCCACAAACTGCACCCGCTGCAGCATGCCCTTGGAGAGGTCCTCGCACTTCTTGCCGTTGACATCGGCAAGGCCCAGTCGACCCAGCAGCCGGTCCGCGCGTCCGAATGCCTGGGCACGTGTACGCCCTTTCAAACATCCCATGTAGGTGAGGAAGGCGCCAACCGTCATCTTCCGGTACGAGCCGCGCTCCTCGGGCAGGTAGCCAATGCGGTCCTTGGCCGCGAGTGCGGACCCCTGGCCCAGCACGCTGATCCGGCCGCGATCCGGAAACAGTATCGACATGATCATGCGGATGGCGGTGGTCTTGCCGGCCCCCGAGGGGCCGATCAGGCCGTAGGTTGCCCCCCGTGGAATGGACAGATCCAGCGATTCGATGGCGACCTTGTCGCCAAAGGACTTGCGGATATCCCAGATTTCCAGAGCTGTGGTCATGGAGCCTCTTACATGGGTTTGAAGCGAAATTGAAAGGCCTGGCTCACAGGCAGCTCTTCCGTGCGGCCCTTGACCGTAAGTTTCATGCGTCCGTCGACGCCCGACTCGATGCGATGAATCGCGCCCGCGCGCACGATGACGCTGCGATGAATCTGCCAGAACGCCTCCGGATCCAGCGCCCTCAGCAGCTCGCGCAAGGGGGTGCGGATCTGCACCTCGTCTTCTGCTGTCACCACCCGCACATACTTGTCCTGCGCGGCAAAGAACAGCACTTCGTCGATACCCAACACGCGTGTTACGTGCCCTGCGCTGCCGGTAATCCAGCGTATTCCCGCACTGACCCCGAACGACTTGCTGAGATTGGCGGCTGGTTCGATCAGGTGCTGCTTGAGACGGACGATGCTCTGCGCCAGCCGTTCGCGACGGATGGGCTTGAGCAGGTAGTCCACCGCGGCGTGATCGAAGGCATCGAGTGCATGACTTTCGTATGCCGTCGTGAACACAACCTGCGTGGAGTCCGCCGCCCGCGCCACTTCGAGGCCGGTGAGACCCGGCATGCGGATGTCCAGAAATGCTACGTCGGGATGCTGACCGGTCAGCGCTTCGAGTGCTGACAGCCCGTCGGCGCATTCGGCGATGATTTCCAGTTCCGGCCACAGCTCCCCGAGCAGTTCGCACAGCCGGCGCCGCTGCGGAATCTCATCTTCCGCCACCAGTGCGCGCGGACGGCTCATGTCGCGGGCTCGTACGGAACGCGGATCGTGGCCATGACACCGCCAACGGCGCGGTCCTGCAGGACGAGGGAGCCGCGGGGTCCGAAGCGCGTGGCCAGCTGATCGCGGATGTTAGCCAGGCCGGTGCCTGCGGCCGCCGTTGCGCGTAGCCCTGCGCCAGTATCGATGACACTGACTGCCAGCTGCGACGCCGCGGTGTGGGACTCGATGGCCGCATCGATCATGATCTGGCCCGCACCCGTCGTGCACTCGATGCCGTGCTTGATGGCGTTTTCCACCAGCGAAATGAGGATCAGTGGCGGAAAGGGTTGCCGTTGCAGGACGGGATCGACTTCGATAACGAATGAAAACCGCGATCCCATGCGGACTTTCATCACGGTCAGATAGCTGCGGCACACCTCCAGCTGCTCGGCCAGGCTGGAGTGCGCGTTGCCGACATCCGTGCGCAGCTTCGGCAACGTCACCCGCAGATGGTCTACCAGCGCTTCCAGTGTCGCTTCGGCGCGTGCGGGGTCGTGGCGAATCAGGCTGTGCACCGAAGCCAGAGTGTTGAACAGAAAGTGCGGCTCGACCTGCGCTTGCAGCACCATGAGCCGCAGATCGGCTTCACCCTTTTTCTGGCTCACTGCGGCCAGCTCCCGCGCATGCATGGCGGACTGCCACCACTGCTGTTCGCGATAATAAGCCAACAATGCAATGGCGCCTCCCAGGAGAGCGAATAGCAGCAGCCGAAAGCCCCAGACTGCACCCGTAAACATGGTTGAGGGATGCGGCCATTTCGAAGGATCGAATCCCGGAAAGAAGGCCATGTAGCGCGGCAGCAGCGCGGCGTGGGAGTACAGGTTTGCCAGATGCTGGCCGTAGCAGCTGAGGGCAACACCGAGCAGGATGGCCAGCGTGACCAGTAGTTTCGCCGGCGTCAGGCGATGCCGCGCGAATGTTGCCAGGGTCGGTCCCGCGGACCCAAAGACGATCCAGATGGGAATACAGACCGCTGCACTCTCCCATCCCAATCGCGAATCGTGCAGCTCCAGGCCGATCAGGATGCCCTGCAGCGCACCGATGCCAGCCATCAAAGGCACAAAAATCGCGCAGCGTCCGGCCAGCCAGGGCGCACTGAACACCGGGAAGCGGCGGTAGCCGCCAAAGGGGCCCGCGGCGTGTGCGACAACATCTGACGGCAGCGGTTCGCGAAGCGAGTACATGGGGGAATGATAGTGCCGGGGTTGCAGCAAACGATGGATTGCGACAGACGGGGCCAATTCCGGGACGAAGGACCATAATAGGCGCATGGACAGAATACTCGAACCGGAAATCATGGATGGCGAGGCGGAGGCCGCAGCCTATGCGCGCGCCGATTTCTCGGACTCCAATCAGGCCTATGTACGCGATGTGGTGGCCAGCTTTTCAGAGAGCCTCGCGAAGGTCGTGGATCTGGGTTGCGGGCCCGGAGACATCGCCATTCGCCTGAGCCGGGCCGCTACCACCTCGAGGATTACCGGTGTCGACGGGAGTCCCGCCATGTTGGCGATCGCGCGCCAGAGCTTGCGGGCCGCCGGGCTGGAGGCACGAGTGACATTCCTGGAGGGGCGGTTGCCGGGGGTGGCGCTGGCCGATGGCAGTTTCGATCTGGTGCTGTCCAAGGACATGCTGCATCACTTGCCCGATGCGCAGGCACTGTGGGATGAGGTGAAGCGGCTGGGCCGACCGGGCGCGGCGGTGTGCGTCATGGACCTATGCCGCCCGGCCACACCCGAGGCCGCCCACGAGATTGTCGAGCGGGTAGCGGGTGCGGAGCACCCGCTGCTGAAGACGGATTTCTACAACTCGTTGTGCGCTGCATTCACGCCCGACGAAGTGCGCCAGCAGCTGACGAGGGCCGGTCTGCCTTTGACCATCAGCCAGCTGACCGAGCGTCACCTGTGTGTCAAGGGGTGGTTACCCGGATAACGATCTTGCCGAAGGCCTCGCCCTGCTCCATGGTTTCAAAGGCCGCGGCAGCGTCCTTGAATTCAAACACGTGGTCAATCACGGGCTTGACGTGATGGGCATCGATGAAGGCGTTCAGCGCCGCGAAATCCGCGCGCGAGCCCACGTAGATGCCCGAGGCCGTGATGTTGCCGTTCATGAGCGCCATGACCGGCACATCGCCACCGAAGCCACCCAGCCCGCCGATGAGCGCCACGTGTCCACCTGGTGCCAACGTGGCCAGCGCGTGCGCCAGGGAGTCCTTGCCGCCCACCTCCAGGATTTCCTGGACTCCGGCATCGCCGGTGAGTGCCATGACGGGTTGCTCCCAATTGGTCGTCGTGCGGTAGTTGACGCCACCCACGGCTCCCAGGGCCTTGGCACGCACGAGCTTCTCATCATGGGAGCTGGTGATGATGGGTTTGGCACCATCGGCCACCGCCAGGGCCAGCCCCAACAGGGACACCCCGCCGGTACCCTCGAGCAGCACATAGTCGCCCGGCTGCATCTGGCCGCGATTGAAGAGACCATTCCAGGCCGTCACGCCAGCGCAGGGCAGGGTGGCAGCTTCTTCATAAGTCAGGGTCTTCGGGATGCGCACGACACCCGATTCATTGAGCACCACATACTGCGTCAGCATGCCGTCGATGAATCCACCCAGCGCGGACTGTGCGACATTCGCAGGAGCGCGACCGCTGTCCCAGCTTTGAAAGAATATGCCTGCGACCCGGTCCCCCACATGAAATTGAGTCACACCCGCCCCGATGGCGACGATCTCGCCGGCGCCATCCGAAAGCGGCACGATGGTCTTGCGCGTGCCCACCGGATACTGGCCTTGCAGCACGTAAATGTCGCGCCGGTTCAGGGAGGTGGCGTGTACCCGGATCAGAACCTGGTGCGCACCTGCCTGTGGGACCGGTACCTCCACCTGCTTCAGGGTAAAGGGCCCCCGGCTTCCCGCGCGCACGAACTGGTACTGCTGCTGCGTAGTCGGAAGCTGCAGTGGCGCGGTGGCGCAGCCAGTCACGGCGAGGCTGGCCAGTGCCGCCAGGACCGTCGCGGCCTGTATCGTCGTGGCACGGGTCGCAGCGTAGAATCGACTCATAGGAATTTCCAAAAGGTTGTCAGTATGTTCCCGCGCGATATCCTTGTGATGATCACTGGATTGGTTGCGGCTGGGTGCACACAGCATACAGGGCCGCCGCCGGCTCCGTCGGGCGCCGTGGCTGCGGCGAGCGCCCGGGCACGGCCGCTGGGCGTTGCAGCAGCCATTGCGGCACCTGGTGCGGTCTCCGCGCGGCCCGCCATCGCCTGGTACCGCGGTAGTGTCGAATCTGCATTCGCCGCGGCACGCACCCAGAATAAGCCGGTATTTCTATATTGGGGTGCGAAGTGGTGTCCGCCCTGCCATGAGTTGAAGGCGACCGTGTTCTCCCGGCCGGACTTCATTGAAAAGCTTCAATTGTTCATTCCCGTCTATCTCGATGGGGATGACCCAGGGGCGCAGAAGTGGGGCGACAGGTTTGGCGTCAGCGGCTATCCGACTGTTCTGGTGCTGCGGGCCGATCACAGCGAACTCGCGCGGATCTCCGGCGGCATGGACCTGTCGCAATATGCGCAGGTCCTGGACCTGGTACTGGGCGATGTCCGGCCGGTCAACACCATTCTGACGGCAGTGAAATCCGGCGGCTCCCGACCGCTGTCGCGCGATGACTGCCGCCGACTGGCGTACTACGGCTGGGACGTGGCGGACGACGTGAACGCCCGATTCTCCACATTGGCACAAACCCTGTCGCAGGCCGCCTCCCAATGTCCGGCGGGCACCGAGCCTGAGGAGGCGCGCCTGCTGATCATGGCCGCAAGTCTCGCCGCCGATGGTGAGGCCGACGCCCTGACTGCCGGGAAGCCACCGGGTCGTCGACTGCGCGAACTCGTTGGTCGAATCGATACGATCTTGCGGGATCCGCCCCTGGCCCGGAAGGTTGCCGACGTCTTGGGAGACCTGGATGCAGCGTTCTTCCAGGCCGTGGCCCGGATGTCACCGAGCGATGCGGCGGGTTGGAATGTACGCTATGGCGCAGTCATGGATGCGGCGGCAGTTGATCCAGGCTTCTCGGCAGCTGATCACCTGTACAGCTGGTACGCAAAGTTGGCGGCAGCCAAGGCGCTTGATCCGCAACACAAGGTTGCGCCGGAACTGGCGGCGTTGGCGCACCGGCGCATCAGCGCTGCGTTGGCGGGCAAGCTGGATGAGCATACCCGGGCCAGTGTTGTGAATGCGGCGTTGAATATTCTGGATCTGCTCGGCGACGACGATCAGGCCTATGCGATTGCGCACGAGCAGATGGCGCAGTCCAAATCTCCCTACTACTACATGCTCGATCTGGCCTCGCTGGATGAAAAGCACGGCCACATCGACAGTGCCGTGGACTGGCTGGCACGTGCCTATGCCCAGTCCCAGGGTGCTGCCACCCGCTTCCAATGGGGCACTGACTATCTGTTCGGGCTGCTCCGGATGAAGCCGGCTGACGATGCCGTCATCCGCACCGCCGGACTCGAGGTTCTGGGTGAGCTGGACGGCCCGGATCGCATCTATCGCCGCACCCGGGTGCGGCTGGAGAGGTTGAATCATGCCTTGGCAAAGTGGAATGCCAAAGGCGACCACGAGGCGACGATTGGCGTTCTCCGGCAACGCATGCACGGCATCTGCGACCAGATCCCTGCGACGGACTCCGCCCATGCCACCTGCCGCGGATTTCTGGCCAGAACCGCAACGGCCAGAACCTGAAAGACGCGGCCGGGCTGGCGCGTCGCCCATCCAGGCCTGCTTGCACTTTCCCTGACGTCAGGTACTACAGTCCGCCTCGCGGCCTCTGCCAGGATCATGTGAAATGAATGCGTTGGACCCGTCTCAAGTACTGACAGCCGCCGAATGCACGGCTCGCACCGGCCTGACGGCACGCGCCCTGCGACTCTATGAGGAGCATGGCCTCATTGCGCCACGACGCACCGCGGGGGGCTGGCGCCAGTACGGGCCACTGGATCTGGTGCGTCTCAACGTGATCACGTTGCTGAAATCTGCTGGTTTGACCCTGGCACAGATCGTAGGTGTTACCCGTTCGGACGATGAGAATTTCGACCTGCGCCAGATCCTTTCCATTCAGCTCGAGAACTGGCGCAGCAGACGGGCGGACGCGGAGCGCGGTCAGCGCATCGCGGAAGCCGCGCTGGAACGCCTCAGGGAGGGTGGATCCCTTAACGTCGATGAACTTTGCAATCTAATACGGAGTCTCGAAATGACCCAGCCACAGGATCCCACCGCCGCTCATCAGGGCGTGTCTGATATCGTCAGTGTCGATGAAGCCATCCTGGATCGTTACGCCGGGGTCTACCAGATTGGCGACTGGAATGTCCTCACCGTGCGTCGCGAAGGGGTGAGACTGCTGATCGATTTCCCCTCTCGTCCGTCGATAGAACTTCGGCCCACGAGCGAATGCGATTTTGAGACTGTCGACTTCGCCGAACTGCCCATCACGTTCGATCGCAAACCCGATGGCACAGTCCCGTCACTGCGCATCCGCACCAAAGGGGGCGATCAGTCCGCCATGCGCATCGACAATGCAACAGCCGAGCAGGTAAAAGCTCGATTCGCCACGCGCCTCAAGGAGCAGAAGCCGCTGCCCGGTAGCGAGGGTGCGGTGCGTGGGCTGGTCGAAGGCCTGATCACGGGTCAGCCTGACTATAACGCCATGCATCCAACCCTTGCATACCTCGCGCGCCAGCAGATGCCTGGTCTGCACACCACCGCCGCCTACCTCGGGGCCATCAAGTCCATTGAGTATCAGGGTGTGGGTGGGCAGGGCTGGGACGTATTCGACGTGCATCAGGAACGCGGCACGGCCCGAGTTAGGATTATCCTACGATCCGACGGGTTGATTACCGGGGCGCTGTTCGCGGTCAAGGACGGTCCTCTGTCCCTGGGTCCATAGCGGCGTCGCACATCGCCGATGCCTTGGTTGAGGACGCGAATGCAAAACAGATGGCTTGCTCTCCTTCACGGGCAGCTGCCACGCTCCAAGCGCCTGGCCAAGTTGCGCAGGGCATGGGGCGCGCCAGGCGACAACGACGCCTGGCGCGCCAGCGCATATTTCGATCTGACGTGCGGGGCGGCAACGCCGCAGCTCGTGGACGACAAGACCTGGCTCGATCTGGAGTTCCCGAAAATCTTCTCCGCCATTGACACCACGATTACAGCGATCGGTCGTCAATATCTGTTTAAACAACTGCGAACGTTCGAATACGACACCGAGACGTTATCCCGGCGACAAGAAGCGTACGACGTACTCAGAACCAATAGCGCCTTGCGCGAAAGACTTCAGTTGTCGCTGCAGCGGCTGCACGCGGATTCGGCAACATATATTGTCGAGCTTTTGTATGGACCGCCGCCCGCAAAGCCGCGGCGTCACGCTCTGGTGGTTCCCTGGGTGCTTCTTACGGTGCTGGTCACGGTGGGCGCGATCGTACATTGGGTACCGCTGTGGCTTTGCGGGAGCATTCTTGCGGTGAACGCCATCGGTGCCCTGATATTTTCACCAAAGCTGGATCTGAACGCCGAAGCACTTACCAGCTGCGGTCGCTTGTTGGAAGTCGCCGAGCGGATCGCGTCCTTGCAACGAAAGAAAAGCGACCTGTCGTATGCAGCGCAATTGGTGGCCGAAACCGCCAAGCGCAGGCGGCTCAAATCGCAGCTCCAGTCGCTGAAAGTGCTTGATCGCCTTAGATCCGTCGATATTCTGGGCGGGATAATCATCTTAGTAAATGGGTGCTTTCTTCTCAAGCTGGCCCTGTATACGCGGTCGATCGATCAATTCATCAGACATCGCGCCGAATGGGAGTCGACTTTTGAACTGGTCGGCGCCATCGACGCTTCAATCGCGATAGCGAATTTTCATCATCGATTTCCGGATCGTTGCCGTCCCCGGATATGTAGTGATCAGGTCATTGACATCCAGAACGGCTATCATCCGTTGCTGGCCGCGCCAGTAAAGAACTCCATCGCGCTGGGGAAGGAGTCCGCACTTGTGACGGGCTCGAACATGGCGGGTAAGACCACGTTCATCAAGATGGTTGCCATCAATATCATCCTGGGACACACGATCGGGACCTGCCTCGCGGATAGCGCGACGATTCCGCGATCACGTGTGATGGCGTTGATTCGCGGTGATCAGTCTGTGGCATCGGGCAAGAGCCGCTATTTTGCGGAAGCGGAAGGGATACGCGATTTCGTTGCGGAGTCGGCACGGGGAGAATGTGGGGTATTCGTGATTGACGAGCCCTTCAGCGGCACCAACACCGTCGAACGAGTCGCCGCCGCGGCGGCGGTTTTGGCAGCCATAAGCCTTCATGCCCAGGCACTGGTGACCACTCATGACGTTGAGCTGCAACATCTGCTGAACGATCGCTTCAGGCTGTTCCACTTCCAGGAAGATCCCGCCGTGGAGGGGTTCTTCGACTACCATTTGCGCGCCGGAGCAGGTACCCAACGAAATGCCATACGGGTGCTGGAAAGACTGGGTTTCCCGAGCGACATCATCGCAAGGGCGCTGGCACTGGTCGCAGCCACTGGCGGGTAGCTTCGTTTTTGTGACGGAAGGGCGTGCAGGTCGCCGGGGCGTCGTTTATTCTTGACGATGCTACAATGCCCTACACCCTCTCCCATGTCGCTGTTGTGCTGCCGTTTTCGCGGCAGCTTGCCCGCTTGCGCGTATTGTCCGCGGTCGTGATCGGCAGCATGGTGCCGGACTTTGGCTACTTCATGCCGTTTCGGCCGCCCAGACTGGCAACCCACAGCGCAATGAGTCTGCTGACTTTTTCCTTGCCCGTGGGGCTGCTTTCGTACTGGATTTTCCAGCGCCTGATGAAGACGCCGCTGGTGAATCTATTGCCCGACCAGGCGTACATGCGCTGGCGCCCGTTCTCGGTGCCGGCGGCATGGGGCAGTCTACGTCAGTGGACCCTGGCTGCCTGCGGTGTTATTGCGGGTGCGGTGACTCATCTGGCGTGGGACGGGTTTACCCACGAGGGTGCACGGGGCATGCGGATGATGCCGGAGCTGGATGACTGGAAGTTCGAGTTGCACGGGCATCACCTGATCGGCGCGCGGTTGCTGGAAGATGGCAGCTCGTTGTTTGGACTGATCATCGTTTTCGGATTCATAGCATACGCGTTGCGTAGAGGTAGGCCGCAAGCGGTGGTGCCGCGGGCGCTGAGTGCGGCCGAGCGGCAAACCTGGGTGCTGGCGTTTGTGATGACCACACTGGTCCTGAGTCTGGGATTCGATATTTTTGGCCACGCGATTGCGGTGTTCGGGCCCTTTGTGATGCTGCGAGCGGACGCCGCGGCCATCGAGTTCATGCGCGCGCTGTTGCTGGCTGCGGTGTGTGTCAGCGTGTTGCTGAATTGGTATCTGCGCCGGCGGACAGGTGCGGGCGCATCGCCTCAGTGAGGTCGTTGTGCGGGTTCCCGAAATGCCAGCACCTCCGAGGTGTAGGTCTCCGTCAGCGCACTGATGGGCATGCCGTCGGGCAGCGTGAGCACGGCTGTGTGTTGCAGGACGTAGTGCGGGACATCAAGGTTGGTTGAGTGCGCCGGGGCCGGCGATACCGACATCTCCCACCCTGCAGGCAGTGGCGCCCACAGCAGGGTGGCGGACAGCGTGTGGCGACTGAAGTGCAGCGCCTGAATGGCACGTCCGAAGGCAATGTCGCTGTTCTCCAGGTCGTGGTTCATCTGCGCGGTCAGGCGTGATGGCACGTACCAGTTGTCGGCTTCGGAAAGCACGTGCGCGCCGCAGTGCAACTTCACCCGACGATACCCCAATGGCTCGGCAGGACTGACGCGTAGCAGCTCCCGTTGCGCAGCCGTCGGTGGTTTATCGACGTCGCGTACGCGTTCCGCCGTGATGGTCGCGGGGTCCGCCAGGTGGTGTGTTGCGCACCATCGGTCCAGGGTGAGAGTCGCGCTGTCGTGGGAAAGCAGGTCCGCATTGAGGGACTGCAGGAGTGCGAGTGCTTCAAGTCGCGTCGTGAACGAGTCGCGCCAGGCAATAGAGCTGGTGTCGGGAGAAGCGGCGTTGGCACCGGCAGTGGTCGCCAGCAACACGATCAGCGCAACGGTGGTGCGCCACAAGAGCACGGACATGATGGGTCACCTCCTAGCTTGAGCCGTCGGGAGTCGCCATACCTGACTGGCGCCAATACAATACGCCAGGCGGGCCACCTGGAGCCCGACTTGTAACGAATCCTGCCAGGCCAGATGAGGGTCGGGAGCCGAAGAACCGGGGCCAGCTTGGGAACCGCCAGCGGTGATGATATTGTCTGGCCGCTGGGGCGCGACGTGATTGTTGGGGGACTGACGGTGGAGCGATGCTTGGTAGAGCCGATACCCCGTGCCTTTGGTTGGGCAGCCCTGCTCGTGGGCGCCATGCTCAATGCGTCCCTCGGTGCCGCGGCGCAGCCTACGGATCCATCTGCACCAGAGGATTCGCATCCGATGGCGGAGGTGCAGATCACCGCCTCGAAGCTCGACGAGCAGACATTGAAGCGTGTCACCACCCAGTTCGCGAAATCGCACGGCGCGGCGAGTGCGGCAGTCCACCAGATCGGTCGATGGCGGATGGATGTGTGTCCAGGGGTGACCGGGCTGCAGCCTGCGGCCAGCGCGTTTGTTTCCCGCCGTGTGACAGAGATCGCACGCAGCGTCGGCGCACCGACCCGTAAAGCCGGCAAAGACGGCAAAGACTGCACGGTCAACGTCAAGATCGTGTTCACATCCGAGCCGCAGCAACTGCTGGATCACGTCGCGAAGGCCTATCCGGACCTTCTCGGGTCGTCCCGATCCCCTGGCGACGCCATCTCTCGCCACGCTATTCAATCCTGGTATGTCACCGGAACGAAAGTGGACGGATGGAATTCGATAGCGACCGGCTCGCTGGCATCCATGCTTACGGGGCTGCAGATGGGAGTCGACGCCTCCACGCCTGGCGGTGCCATCGCCTCCGACGGCGCGCGGGTCGATCCGGCCTACGGCACGGGGTTTACCGGGTTCGGCCGCTCCGGCAGCTACTTCTCGAAGGGCTTCGCGAGCGAGCTGCTGCAGGTGTTCGTCGTCGTCGACACCGGTAAGGTAGCCGGAAACTCGCTGTCGTCGATTTCCGATTACATCGCCATGCTCGCGCTCACGAGGATGAACGCCCTCGATGGCTGCAACACGCTCTCGAGCATCATCGACCTGCTGTCATCCGGCTGCAGCGACAGGCAGAAGCCCCAAACGCTCACTGACGCCGATACGGCGTACCTCAAAGCGCTTTACTCGTCGAACCTCGAGATGAATTTGAATTTGGAGCAGGGCGACATTCGCGACCGAATGGTGAAAGCGATCTCGGGTCGATAGAATCCAGCGCAACTCCGACCCGCAGCCCAGTGCACGTGCTGCTCGCTTCCTGAGCTGCAGGTGGCACCTATGCATCTCTCAGGGACTGCGTTCCGCTGATTGGTGGTGTGGACCCCCCCCATAAGCAGTCGGGTGCTGTAAACTGCGGCATCGGATGTGGTGGTCGGCGGCCCAGATAAGCGATTGTTTTTGTTCAGGTACGGGCCTGTAGCACAGCGGTTAGTGCAGGGGACTCATAATCCCTTGGTCCTTGGTTCGAATCCAAGCAGGCCCAGTTTTTACGCGTGGTCCCACGGATTGATCACATCAACATTCAAGTCCGAGAAGTGCGTGGCGTTTCGAGTAGCAAACTCCGCTCGACGTGCGATGACAATCCCGGCGATCTGCGTATCACGCATATCAATCGTTTGACCTGCTCGTTGCCGCCCGGCGGCCAGCTGGGCTGCTGCCTCCGCAGCTGGTTGATCAAAGTCAAGTACGCGTCCCTCCAGGTCTTCGAGCAAAAGCTTGGCGAACGCGGATTCAAGCGTCCGTCGGCGCTTACCCTTGGGTAGCAGGGCGAGCCCCAGCCGAGCCTCAAAAAGGGTGATGCTGGTAATCCAGATGGACTCCGCTGCCTGGCGATCCAGCCACTCAACGACTGGACGCTCCGGAACCTCGCGCATCAACGCCGAAAGCACGTTCGTGTCGATTACGATCATGGCTTAATATCTGCAGGTCGTGCCGATTGCCCTCGAAGCTCCGGTAGATCAACCGTCAAGCCTTTGCCCCTGAAGCGCGCCGCAATTCGCGATCCGATCTTGGCGATCGGGCGACTGGAATCCTTTGCTGCATTGCGAAGAATATGACGAATCTCGTCTTCCATACTGCGACCATGGCGCTCAGCCAGCCGCTTCAGTCGAACCTTTACGTCTTCCTCGATATCCCTCACAACGACCTGTGCCATAGGAGAAGTCTCCAACTACGGTATGATATCATGATATCATCTACTGCGTGGTGGTGCAATCGTGCGTGTAGATTTCTGCATGAACAGAATGCCCATTCGGTTCGCTAAGTCGGCGGCGGCTCCTATGAGCATGAAGATTTGGCACCCTGCGCAGTGTCGTGCACAGCCTCCGGATAAAACTGCAGCGCGTCAGGGCGCACCAAGACAGCCCGGTGACTCCGCCGCGGTCCGGCGGCCGGTACGCGCAATTGCTCACCGATGCGCAACACGCGACTGCAAGGAACACAGCCGGCCCCACGCACTCATCCACGGTCCCGGAGTTCGGCCCCGACTTCTGGGTAGAATGACCATACTTGCATCGGCGCAGGCGATGAGAAGGAGAGGGGCATGGCGAACTTCGATGACGAGATCTGGCGGGAGTTCTATCGCCGCATGGTGCGCATCCGGGTGTTCGAGGATGAGGCGAGCCGGATCGGTGCGAAGGGCGAGATTCCCGGTGCATTGCACACAGCAGCCGGGCAGGAGGGCGAGGTCGTCGGCGCGTGCATGGCATTGCGCAGGGATGACTACATGGTCGGTAATCATCGCTCCCACGGACATCCCATCGGCAAGGGCGCAGCGCTGCGGCCCCTCATGGCCGAACTTTTCGGCAAGAAGACCGGTGTGTGCCAGGGGAAGGGCGGCTCGATGCATCTGGCCGATTTCTCAGTGGGAAGCCTTGGGGAAACGAGCATCGTGGGCTCGGGGTTGCCGGTCGCCGTGGGCGCAGCGCTCGGGTCGATGCTGCAGAAGAATGACCGCGTGGCGCTGTGTTTCTTCGGCGACGGGGCCGCGAACGAAGGCACCTTTCACGAGAGCCTGAATCTCGCGTCGATCTGGAGGCTGCCCGTGATCTTCGTGTGTGAGAACAACGGTTATGGAGCGACCACGCCGGTCTCAGCGGTTATGGCAGTCCCCAACGTGGCCGATCGGGCGAGCGGCTATGCGATCCCGGGATGGATCGTCGATGGGCAGGATGTCGTGCTCGTCTACGAGCGCGTGCACGAGGCCGTCGAACGCGCGCGCCGCGGCGCGGGCCCGACGCTCATCGAGGCGAAAACCTACCGCTATGCCGATCACGCCGTGAATCTCGGACCCGGCTTTGCGATGGATCGCGGCGAAGAGCTCGCGCAGTGGCGTCAGCGCGATCCCATCGTGCTGTTTCGCGCCCGAATGCTTGAGGCGGGGATCGCCGAACAGGTCATCAAGGACATCGAGGCGGAGGTGCGCGCGGCGGTGGCGGATGCCATCGAGTTCGCCCGCGCGAGCCCATTCCCGGAGTACGAGGAGGCGTTCGAGCACACCTTTGTCGAGCGCTTACCGTTTCGCCAATCCCTCGCATCCGGCTGAACGAGGCCTGGATCGGAGCGCAGCATGGCACGAAAGAGCTATCTCGAGGCAATCCGCGATGCCCAGTTCGAGGAGATGAAACGCGATCCGCGCGTCTTCATGATGGGCGAGGATCTGACGACCAATCTGTTCGGTGCGACGACCGGATTCGTCGAGGCCTTCGGCGCGGAGCGCGTGCGCAACACCCCCATCTCCGAGGCGGGATTCATCGGAGCGGCGGCCGGTGCGGCCATGGTCGGCATGCGGCCCATCGTCGATGTGACCATCGCCTCGTTCATTTATCCGGCCATGGATCAGCTCATCAGCATCATCGCAAAATCGCGCTATCTATACGGCGGGCAGGCGCGGCTGCCGCTGGTACTGCGCCTGAGCATGTTCTACGGCAACTCGACCGCTGCGCAACACTCCGATCGACCCTATCCGATGCTGATGGGTGTGCCGGGCCTGAAGATCATCCTGCCGTCGAACGCGCGCGATATGAAAGGCCTGCTCAAGTCAGCGGTACGTGATGATGACCCGGTGCTGTGCTTCGAGGACTCAAGTCTGTGGTCCTCCAAAATGGAAGTCCCCGATGATGAGGAAGTGCTCGTGCCGTTCGGTCAGGCAGAGGTGAAGTGCGAGGGGACGGATGTGACCGTGGTGGCGCTCGCAGGGGCGGTTCCCCTGGCGCTGGCGGCGGCCACGGCGCTTGCCCAGGCCGGTGTGTCGGTCGAGGTAATCGATCCACGCACGCTGGTGCCGCTCGATGTGGCGACGATCCTGCGCTCGGTGCGCAAGACCGGGCGGCTGGTCGCGGTGGACCCCGCGCACCGTACCTGTAGCGCGGCCAGCGAAATCGCGGCGATTGTGGCAGAGCAGGCCTTCGATGCGCTGCGCGCGCCGGTGGTGCGCGTCACGACACCTGATATGCACATCCCCTTCAGCCCCCCCCTGGAGGCGCGCCTGTTTCCAACGCGGCAGAGCATCACCGATGCCATTCATAGCGTCGTGGGACACGATCCCGCCGCGGCACGCCGGCGCGGCGGAGCCTGATCATGCCGATCATCGAGGTGTTGCTGCCGCAATTCGGCATGGGTATGAAGGACGGGGAGATCCTGCGCTGGCACAAGGCGGTTGGCGACAGGGTGCGTGAGGGCGAAATTCTGGTGGAGGTCGAAGCCGCGAAGACCACCGTCGAGGTGCCTTCCCCGGGCGCGGGCGAGCTCGTGGAAGTACTTGCCCCGGAGGGCGAGACGGTGGAGGTGCGTACGATCATCGCCCGGTTGCGTACTGACTGAGAACGAGGTTAGAGGAAAGTTCCGTCCACCTCATTCAGGCCGGCGCAGGCGCGACGTATATGGCCTGGACTCTTCGAGTCTTTTGCCGCATTGCGGAGAATGTGCCGAATCTCCTCATCCATCCTGCGACCATGGCGCTCGACCCCGAGGTGCCGAGGCGCATAGACTCTGTGGCGCACGTCTGGTCCATGAGAAACGTGGGGTCCTGCTTGTCCGACATTTTCCTGTCCTACAGTCGCGATGACCAGCCGACCGCCCGTGTGTTTGCCGAAGGCCTGGAGCGTGAGGGCTTCACAGTCTGGTGGGATGCCACGCTGCACTCCGGCGAGGCCTACGACCAGGTCACCGAGAAGGCGCTTCGGGATGCCAGGGCGGTCGTCGTTCTGTGGTCGAAGAAGTCTGTGGACTCACGCTGGGTGCGTGCCGAGGCGACTACCGCGGACCGCAACAAGACGCTGGTTCCGGTGATGATTGAGCCGTGTGTGCGGCCGATCATGTTCGAGCTCACGCACACCGCGGATCTGTCGCACTGGAAGGGTGATGCGAGCGATAAGGTGTGGCGAACCTACGTCGCGGACGTGCGGCGCTTCGTGCAGCGCGGCGAGCCGGCCCCGATCGCGATACCAGCTGCCAGCGTGCATGGCGGCGCTGGCCGCAGCCAGCGCTTCAGTGCGACCTCGCTTGCGGTCCTGGCCGCGGTCGTGATTATCGCGGGCGGCATTGTGTGGGCCGTGACCCGCACGAGCGACAAGCCTGCGCCCCAAGCCGTCCAGAGCGCTCAAGCAGGCGGCTCGCGGGCGGCTGCAAAGGCGGTGAGCGCACCGGCCGGTGTCTCGCTTGCGGTATTGCCGTTCGTCGACGTGTCGCCCGAGCACAATCAGGACTATTTTTCAGACGGGTTATCGGAAGAGCTGATGAACCAGCTCGCACAGATCAAGGATCTGCGCCTTACCGCGCGTACCTCCAGTTTCGCCTTCAAGGGCAAGAATGAAGACGTGCGCGTCATCGGCGAGCAGCTGGGCGTCGACAACGTCCTCGAAGGCAGTGTGCGCAAGGCCGGTAATCGCCTGCGCATCACGGCTGAACTGATCAACAGCCGCAATGGCACAGATCTGTGGTCGCGGACCTATGACCGCAACCTGAGTGATGTTTTCGCGGTCCAGGAAGAGATCGCGATGCAGGTCTCAGACGCCCTGAGCGTCACGCTGGATGTCGGTAAGCTGTCGCGGGCGAACGGCGGCACGACCAATCTCGAAGCCTACGACAAGTATCTGCAGAGCCTGGCCCTGGTCCGCAAGCTCGGACCGAACGATGCCGTGCAGGCCGCCGAGCTGTGCCGCGAAGCCGTGGCGCTGGATCCGGCGTTCGCAAAGGCGTGGGCTGGCCTTTTCAGCGCGTTGAGCCTGACGACTATCCTCGTTCCGGAGAATGCCAGTGCGGCACGCAAGGAGATGGCCGCAGCCGCTGCGAAGGTCCTGGAGCTCGCACCGAACGCCTGGTGGGCGCAGGGCCCGCGCATCCAATATCTCCTCGATCAACACAAGTGGTCCGAGGCGCAGGCCACGGCTGCTGTGGCCGAGGCATCCGCGCCCCCGTCCGCGAACCTGTGCGGGTATGGTATTTACGTCGGACGTCTCAAGGAGTCCATACCCTGTCTGGAGCGTATCCGGCAGGCCGATCCGCTATCGATTGGTGCTTCGCTCAATCTCCAAGTCGTACTGGATATGGCCGACCGTCCCGTGGAAGCGCAGGCCGAATACGAGCGCAGCAGAAAGCTGGTGGGTGACCATGGGATCGAAGATTTCTTCGCGCTGATTCGTTCCTGGAAGCGCAAGGATGCCCAACTGACAGCGGTCAAGACCCAGTTTGGCGTCGTGTTGAATGACAGTACGGTGGTCACGCCACTCATGCGTACCGTGGCCGAGAGGCCGGACGATAAGGCGGCAGCCCTCGGTGCGATACGTCGGGCCGTCGCAGATCCCACCAGTCAGAGCAGCTCGCGCCAGTTAGCGATAGCCGTGTTTGCGGATCACTTTGGCGACCAGGACATTGCGCTCGCCGCACTGCGGCGTGCATTTGTCGATCATCGAGAAATAGCCTTCTTCCTGCTGTGGTATCCGTACGAGACTGATCTGCATGCCGACCCACGCTTCAAGCAGATCCTGCGCGACCTGGGCCTGGTGGATTACTTCCGCGCCAGCGGCAAGTGGCCGGATTTCTGCAAGCCGTTGGGCAAGGATGATTTCGAGTGCCATTGAGAGGAAGTCGCCTCGGCAAGGAACGCTACCGCGGTGGTCCGCGCCCGGCGTCAAGGGGCCCGAAGCTGCCTAAATAGGCCCAAGAGATCCAATTCGCCCCAGGACTCCGCGATTCGGGCGTCAATGATCCTATAGATCACGATCCCGGTGAACGTGACCTGGCGAGCGGTAGCCTCGACACCGTGAAATCGACCGGTATGGGTTGCACGAGTTTTGACCCGGAGGACCACTCTGTCGCCGACAGCAAGGAGTTCCTCAACGTTGTAAGCGATGTTCGAAAAGGCGGCGGCAAAGCCGCGCTCCACCGCCATGAGATCAACCAACGATTGAGGCTGCTCTCCACTGAGATGCCCGCGATAGTCGGGCGTGAAGAATTCGTTGAAGTCACCGGTAAATCCTTGCTCGCCCATCCGCAGCCAGCGGCGGATCAATGCCTTGTTGTCCTCTGCGCTCATAGGGTG
>DASXFV010000066.1:0-3221 GCA_036489445.1 Steroidobacteraceae bacterium
GCGTGAGTGGAACCAACAAGGGGGATGCTCTGAAGGGGCCGATAACCTGGGAGGCCGGAACCTTTTACGTGGATTACAAGACACACCTGATGCACCTGCGCGGGGGGGTGAAGATCTCAGAGGGCGATATCAGCATCGCGGCTGATGAAGCGCAGGCCAGCAACCCGGATTCCAAGGACTCCCAGTGGGTGTTCATCGGCAAGGTGCATGTCCGATCAGAAAGCCAGGGCGATCTGCAAGGCGACCGTGCGACGGTGGAAATCGTGCAGGGCGAGCTGGCCAGCGCCGTGCTGACCGGCTCGCCGGCGCAGTTCGAGCAGACCCGCTCCAAGTCGGACAGGCTGGTGAAGGGTCACGCCACCACCATCGACTATGAAGTCGCCGCAGGCACCGTCCAGCTGACCGGTGATGCCTGGCTGAGCGACGCCCAAAATGACAACGAGATGCGCGACACCTCCATCACTTACAACATACGCAACCGGTCGCTCGCCAGTGGTGGCAACGTTCCCGCTGGAGGCCGGGTGCATTTGAAGATCCAGCCTAAAGCCGACCCGGCCACGACCCCCAATCCCAATCCAGTCCATCACGATGCCGGACAGGGAAAACCGTGACTGAGACCCTGCTGCTGAGCGCGACCCATCTGGCCAAAACCTATCGCTCTCGCAAAGTCGTTCAGGACCTGTCGCTGGACGTGCGTGCCGGTGAGATTGTGGGCCTTTTGGGCCCCAACGGCGCCGGCAAGACCACCGCCTTCTACATGATCGTCGGCCTCGTGCCCTGCGATGCGGGGCAAATCACCCTGGGAGGCCAGGACCTGACGTTTGCCCCCGTACACCGGCGCGCCCGGGCCGGACTGGGCTATCTGCCGCAGGAGCCGTCGGTCTTCCGCAAGCTGTCGGTGGAGAACAACGTCATGGCCATCCTGGAAACGCGCGATGACCTGACGCAGGAAGCGCGCGAGGAGCGCCTGGAAGAGCTGCTCGAGGACTTCCGGATCGGCCATGTGCGCAACAGCTTGGGGTTGTCGCTGTCGGGGGGCGAGCGACGCCGGGTGGAGATCGCGCGGGCGCTCGCTGCCAATCCCCGGTTCATCCTCCTGGACGAACCCTTCGCGGGCGTGGACCCCATATCGGTGCTGGATATCCAGCGCATCATCCGCGATCTCACCGACCGCGGCATCGGGGTATTGATCACCGACCATAACGTGCGCGAGACCCTGGGAATCGTCAGTCGGGCCTACATCGTCAACCAGGGAACCGTGATCGCTTCCGGCAGCGCAGAAGAAATCCTTGCAAACCCTCAAGTCCGTGAGGTGTACTTAGGGCAATCGTTCCGGTTATAGGATCACCTGCGGACCAATAACCACTTTATTTTCAATGCCTTAAAAAGGCCCTAGCGCCAATAGTGCAAGAAACATGCTGAAACCGTCCCTGCAACTGCGAATGGGTCAGCAACTGACCATGACGCCGCAGTTGCAGCAGGCCATCCGACTGCTCCAGATGCCGGCCCTTGAGCTGCAGGCCCATATCCGGGAACTGCTCGAGAGCAACGTCATGCTGGAGCCGGTTGAAGATGCGGACACCTCCAGCGGCTTCGAGGCTGTGGAAACGCCGACCCTTGAGCCTGAGGTCACCCAGGCGGCGGCCGCGGACCAGGACACCCAGGTGGAGGTCGTGGAGGATCATTGGGGCGAGCACAGCGTCGGCCCCACCGACAGCTCCTGGAATGGTGCCGATGACGATCGCCAGCAGGAGTTCGCCGACGCGTCGGGGGAAACGGTCCACGAGCACCTGTTGTGGCAGCTGGAAATGGCGCATCTGCCCGCCCGCTCCTTGGGTATTGCCAGCGCCATCGTCGATGCCATCAACGACGACGGCTATCTGATGGAACCCCTGGAAGAGATTGCGAATACTCTGCGGCCGGAAATCCACGCCGACATCGCGGAGATCGAACAGGTGCTGCAGCGGGTGCAGCAACTGGATCCGCCGGGTATCGCCGCCCGCTCGGTGAGCGAGTGCATCGAGCTGCAGCTGCGCCAGCTGGACGCGCAGACGGCGGGGCTGGCGACCGCCGTGGCCATTGCGCGCAATCACCTGCAGCTGGTGGCGGGGCGGGAAATGTCGCTCCTGCGCCGCGAACTTAAAGCCACCGACGAGGAGATTGCCGCGGCCCTGATCCTGGTGCGGGCCTGCCATCCCCGACCCGGTGCAACCATCAGCGGTGGCTCCGCTGAATACGTCATACCCGATGTCTTTGTGCGGCGCACGGATCACGGTGGCTGGTCCGTGGAGATCAATGGAGCTACCCTCCCAAGGGTGCGTCTTAACCACGGTTATGCCAGCCTCATTGGTCGCAGCGCCAGCCATGCGAGCATGCGGGCGCAGCTGCAGGAAGCGCGCTGGCTGCTCAAGAGCCTGGAGATCCGCAACGAAACACTGATGAAGGTCTCGCGGTCCATCGTCGAACGCCAGACCGCCTTCCTTGAACAGGGCGACGAACACATGCGGCCGATGATTCTCAAGGACATCGCTGAAGCCGTGACCATGCATGAGTCCACGATTTCGCGTGTGACTTCCGGCAAATACATGCATACCCCGCGCGGCGTATTCGAGCTGCGCTACTTTTTCTCCAGCCAGGTCGAAGGCGCCGATGGCGCCGGCACCTCGTCCACGGCCATCCGCGCCAAGATCCGCAAGCTCGTCAAGGACGAAAGCGCTGACAGTCCACTCAGCGATGGCAAGATTGCGGAATTGCTCTCAACTGCGGGAATTCCGGTGGCCCGCCGCACGGTTGCCAAGTACCGTGAGGGCATGGGCATCGCGCCATCCAACGAGCGACGCAGAACAGGTTCCAGGTAAATGTAAACACGTCACCAAAGAGGAGACGTCCAATGAGGCTAAACGTCAAAGGGCACCACATCGAAATCACGCCGGCGCTGCGCGTCTACGTGGAAAAGAAATTGGTGCGCATTACGCGGCATTTCGATCAGGTGATCGATGTCCATTGCGTCCTGACCGTGGAGAAACTTGCTCAGAAGGCTGAAGCCACACTGCATGTGAGCGGCAGCGACATTCACGCCGATGCGTCGGATCCCAACATGTACGCCGCCATCGACGCCCTGACCGACAAGCTCGATCGCCTGGTCTGCAAACACAAGGAAAAGCGCGGCGATCATCGCGCCAGCGAGGGCCGCGACGCCCGTCTGTGATCCCACCCGTGGG
>DASXFV010000061.1:0-6806 GCA_036489445.1 Steroidobacteraceae bacterium
CTCCGGTAGCTGCCGCATCGCGAGCAGGGTGAAACATCATGAGTCTCGAGCGTCGCGCACTGCTGAAGTTTCTGGCCGCAAGCCCCGTATTGGCGAGTCTGGGGCCCTGGACCCGCGCATTCGCAGATGAGCACCTGCCCACCGCCGCGGCAGATGCGCTGGATGTCTTCGAATTGGAGGCCGTTGCGCAGCATCTGGTACCGCCCGCGCACTGGGGCTATCTGCAAAGCGGCGTCGACGGGGAGGTCACGCTGCGTGCCAATCTGGCGGCCTACTCCCGCTACCAACTGAAGCCGCGGCGGCTGGTGGATGTGAGCCACGTCGACCTGGCGACCGAAGTATTCGGCATCAAGGCCGCATCGCCCATCGGTTGCTGGCCCATCGGCAGCCTGCGTGCCTTGCATCCGGAGGGCGACATTGCAGTCGCCCGCGCAACGAAGCAGAAGAATGCGCTGCACATCATGTCGACCCAGGCCTCCTATCCGGTCGAGGCGATCAATGAGGCGCGCGGTACGCCGGTGTGGTACCAGCTCTACACCACCAACCAGTTCGAAGTCACGAAGAAGCTGGTCAAGCGGGCCGAAGCCGCCGGCTGTCCCGTGGTTGTCGTCACCGTGGATACGCCAGCCGGACGCAACACCGAGACGACGGCGCGCCTGCGGCGCCAGGACACCCGCACTTGCGGTGATTGCCATGCAGTTGATGAGCGCGGCAACCCCCGTCCATTGATCAGCACCAAGCCGATGTTCGCCGGCATTGATACCAGGAACCTGGGTCTGACCCAGGCCGCATTGACCTGGGATTTCATCAAACGTCTGAAGGACGTGACGCAGATGAAAGTCGTCCTCAAGGGGATTGAATCCTTTGATGATGCGTCGCTCGCGGTGCAGTACGGCGTGGACGGCATCATCGTTTCCAATCACGGTGGGCGCTCGATCGAAAGCGGCCGCGCCACCCTTGAGTCCCTGCCAGATGTGGTCGCGGCAGTGGCCGGCCGCGTTCCCGTGCTGGTCGATGGCGGCGTGCGCCGTGGCACCGATGCTTTCAAGGCACTCGCCCTTGGCGCCAATGCGGTGGGCATTGGGCGGCCCTATGCCTGGGGTCTCGGCGCCTTTGGCCAGGAGGGCGTCGAGCGTGTGCTCGATATCCTCAATCTGGAGTTGCGCCTGGCCATGGTGGGCTGCGGAGCACGCAGCGTCCGGGAAATTACCGTGGCCACGATCATCGATACGGTGCGTTAGCCGCCCTCACGGTTTCGCTCCCGCTGCCCTCGGCGCCACATGTGGGATTTGTCTGTCAGACCCCGCCGGCATCGAACCTATAGAGGCCCTACGCCAGTGCTGCTATTTATACGGCAAATGTCGAGGGTCCCGTATGACAGCTATGCCGCCCCGCAATTTCAACCCCCTCCATTTCTGCGTCCACCCGCAGGTAATCGCAGCGGAGCGGCAGCAGTGGATTGCCACGGCAGCCTATTTCAGAGCGCAGCACCGTGGATTTACGCCGGGCCGGGAAGCTGCCGACTGGCTTGAGGCGGAGGCGGAAATCGAGGCCCGATTCTCGCAGCACTACTAGGCTTGGGCCTCCTCTCAGGTGACGTTGTCAGACCCCTTCAACGATGCGCATGTCGCGATCCGCACCGTTGCCCAGTGCGCGCAGTGCCTGCTGATATTCCGCACTGTCATGTGCGGCGAGGGCTTGCGCGACGCTATCGAACTCAATAATGACGGTGCGCTGTTTAATACCGTTTTCATACACCTGCGCAGGCAATCCACGCGCCAGAAAGCGGCCACCCGCCGCCAGTAGCGCAGGGCCGGCCAGCTTGGCATAGGCCGCGACGGCCCCCTCGTCGCGTATCGAGCGATACGCTGAAATCCAATATGCTTTACTCATAAGGCTACCTTCCTCAACGAATCAAAGTCGATCACTGCGTCGTAGATCGCTCCGCCCGCGACACCTGCTGAAACGGCCTCATCCAACACGTCGAGGTATTCGTCTGAGCCTGCCTGCGACCTCGCCGTCTCGTTCCTGCCGGACACCCTCGAGCACCTGCTTCACCTCGGGAGTCGAGGGCCGAAGCATTAACCCATCGCCGGCCGCCTCCAGCGAGAGTGAGTCGCCGGCTCCCAGCGTAATTCTTCACGCACGGCTTTTGGCAGCACGACGCGGCCGGCCTTGTCGATCGTAATCGTGGTAGACACGAATGCCATGATGGCCTGGATATTACTACGAACCAGGCGCCATTTTCTAAGGCTGAACCGCCCGCTAGTTACTGATTGCGTTGCAGGAAAGGATGCGGCAGCGCCGTCAGGCGCCGCCACGGGATATAAGCCGCGACACTCAGACCGATAATGACGATCGCCACGAACACCAGGATCAGGATGTCCGGCAGGTTCTCCGGGCTGCGGCGTACGATGGCCATGTCGGGAAGCAGATAAAACAGATAAAAGATCAACCACCTGCTGCCAAAGTTCGTGGCGAACGCAGCCCCCTTCGGGCCAGGATTGACCAGCACCGCGAGCGTCTGCACGGTCCAACATAAGCACAGGCTCGCCGTCAAAAAGACGGCATAGGCATACACCCGCAGCGGCGAGCGGATGGCTGCCAGTGCGATAACCGCCGCCACCGCCGCCATCATGATCAGCATTAAAGAGTGGCGCAAGGTGTAACGATACAGAGCAAGCAGTTGCGCCCGGGCATCGCCCATACCTGGCACCAGGGCTATTTCAGTCCAGTTGCCGCCCGTGCCTACGAGGGAGCGTGCCAGTCGCAGATGGTAGAAGAACAGCAGCAGCACGGCGGCCAAAGACGTTGCCGCATCAGCGAGACCCAGGCCGAATCTCACTGTACGCCAGGTCCGCGATGTCACTTGCGCTTGCAGGCAGGCGACAAAGATCGCCAGCGCCAGGATCACGACGGCAACCCCCGCAAAGCGGGACCGCGGTCGCGCGCCGCGGCCGAGCATCATTGCCAGGAGCAAGCGGGCATCGCTGGTGCGCATGGCTTTGTGTGGCCAGCGTAGTCCCCGCAGGGCGATGGGAGTCAGGAAGCCGATGAGGGCGCTGCCCGTGACCAAAGCCGGCCAAATCCAGGTTGCGGAAAAAATGGCCAGCAGCACGGCCGGGATGACGACGCTCGCGGCAAAGAAGCTGCAGTACAGTGGGGCCGCGTAGCCAACGAAGGAACTCGGGCCGGGCAGTCGCAGCTCCTGCGTCGAACGGGCCAGAGGGCCCGCTCCGGTGCCAAGGATCCAGAACAGCACCAGGTTGAAACACGACAGCGAGAGGGCCCAATCACCACTGGACGGACCTGATGTCGTCACGACAGCGAGCACGACAAACAATAATGCCAATAATGCCGCGACGACGAATGTGCAGATGAAGATCAGGGTCACCACCAGGTTCCCGGAATGGCCCGCAGCGCTGCGGAACTGCAGGCGCAACGGAATCCTCGGTGCAGGTTGCTGACCCATCAGCCGGCAACCTCGATGAACAGATCCTCCAGTCCCAGATGATCCAGTCGAATGCGGGGGTCGGCAGCCAGCAGCGGCCAGGGTGCATCGGATTGACGGGCGATCACCAGACTCACACTGCCATCAGGCCGGCGCCGGCGCGACAACTCGCCCGCTACTCGGGCGGCCAGCGTGCCCTTGGCTTCAGCCGGCACGGTGAGTCGGGCATGCGTATCGCCGAGCTCATCAAGCGGCGCATGCAGCAGCAGTTTGCCCTCGTGCAGGAACGCCACATGCGAGGCCACTCGCTCCAGATCCGAGACGATGTGCGTGGAAAACAGAACGCTGGTTCCGGACTCCGCTGCCCGCACCGCAATTTCCCGCAGCAGGTCACGGCGCGAGACCGGATCGAGCGCGGCGGCTGGCTCATCCAGCACCAGCAGATCGGGTCTCACCGCCAGTGCGCGAATGATGGCTACGCGCTGTCGTTCACCGGGGGACAGCTTGGATAAGGGACTTGATGGGGGCAGCTGCCAGCGCAGCAGCGATTGCTGCACGAACTCGCGGTCCCAGCGCGGATAAAGGCAGCCGACGAAATCGAGCATGTCGCCGACCCGCATCCAGCCCAGGGCGTCCGGTTGCTGGGGCACATAGCCGAGGCGGCTCTTCACGGCGTCTCCCATGGCAAGTGAGCGATCGCCGAGCACAAAGGACTGCCCGGAGTCCGGTTGCTGCAATCCCAGCAGAATGCGAATCAGCGTGGACTTGCCGGCGCCGTTGCGGCCGATGAGGCCCAGCACCGTCCCGGGCAACAGTGTCAGCGTGATCCCGTTCAACACCTGAATACTGCCGAAGTGCTTTTGGATGTCCTGACACGCCAGAGGGGATTCAACGAAGGTCAGATTCACGTTCATCTTCGTTCTCCAAAAGACGTTGCAGCCGCTCCAGCACCAGGCGTCCCGGAAGTCCGAGTTCATGCGCGTGGCGTGCCAACTCCCTCAAGCCCGTGTCCAGCTGTTCCAGCCGCCGGTCTTCGGAGAGCAATCGCCGGCGGGTCTCCGCCACAACCATGCCCTTCCCGCGACGGCGTTCCAGCAGGCCCTCGGCTTCCAGCTGGCTGTAAGCGCGCGATACGGTCATGGGGTTGATGGCATGCACGCCCGCCACCTCGCGCACCGAAGCGATTTCCTCCCCGGGCGCCAGGCGGCCGCTACAAATCAGCCGCCGCAGTTGCTCCCCGATCTGGCGGTAGATGGGCTCGGGAGCGCCGGGTTGAATGGCGAGGACTTCAGGATCCATGTGTATCAATACACTAATACACATGAGCGGCGGCCGCAACTGTCGCCCATCACGCGGTAGACTCGCGCGTCGTCTGAGGGTCCAGCAGCACAGGCCGTCGATAGACCCGTGAGTCCGCAGTTTAATTTGCCGCACGCGAGGCCTGGACGGTACCGATGGGTCATCTGTGGGTTGCTGCTCGCGGCGATGGCCATCAATTACATTCAGCGCCAGACCATCGGGCTGCTGAAGGGTCCGCTGCAGCACCAGTTCGCACTCAACGAGATCGGCTACGCCGATATCGTCTTCTGGTTCCAGGCGGCCTACGCCTTAGGCTATGTCACCTTCGGCCGAGTGCTGGATCGGATCGGGGCCCGAACGGGTTACGCAGTAGCCTTTATTCTCTGGAACCTCTCGCACATGGCCGCCGGCCTCGCCGCCAATTCGCTGCAGTTCACGCTGGCGCGGGTCGGTTTGGGTCTGGGTGAATCGGGCGCCTTTCCCGCGAGCCTCAAGGCCATTGCGGACTGGTTTCCGCAGCGCGAGCGGGCACTCGCAGCAGGCATTTTCAATGCCGGGACCAATCTTGGCGCCATCATCGCCCCGGCGCTGGTGCCCGTGCTCACTGCAAGGTGGGGCTGGCGGTCGTCGTTTTTCGTCACCGGGGCCATCGGCATGATCTGGCTGATTGCCTGGCTGAGCTGGTATCGGCGTCCGCAGGATCACCCCAGGGTAGGCGCCCTTGAGTTGGCGCTGATCGAGTCAGATCCCGCGGACCCTGTGACGCCGGTGTCCTGGTGGCGGCTGCTGAAACTCAAGGAAACCTGGGTCTATGCCAGCGCCCGATTCCTGATCGACCCCATCTGGTGGTTCTACCTGTTCTGGCTGCCGGACTTCCTCAACAAAACCTATCATCTGGATCTGAGCAGTTTCGGGCCACCGCTGATTGCGATCTATCTGATCTCCGATGTGGGGTCAGTCCTCGGCGGGTATTGCTCGTCGGCCTTGTTGAAGCGGGGCGCGAGTGTGAACGTGGCCCGCAAATTCACACTGCTCCTGTGTGCGCTGCTGGTGTTGCCGGTGCTGAAGGTCGATGGAGCCAGGCACCTGTGGGCGGCAGTATTCCTGATCGGCCTGGCCGCCGCGGCGCACCAGGCTTTCTCGACGAATGTCTACACATTTCCTTCCGATGTGTTGCCGCGTTCGGCCGTCGCTTCGGTGATCGGCATCGGCGGCATGATGGGAGCCGTGGGCGGCATGCTGTTCACCAAGTTTGTCGGGCAGATCCTGCAGGCAACAGGGTCCTATCGGATACTGTTTATCATTGCCGCATCGGTCTACCTGCTGGCACTGATGGTGATTCAGGTCTTGAGTCCGCAACTGCAGCGCGTGACGCGGGTGCTGGCATGAAGCCGGCCCTGCTGCAGGTGCCAGCTAGTTCAATCGCGCGAGCAAGGTCTCGAGTGGCACTTCGCCTTCGGCCTGCACCCGCACCGACAGGCGCTCCTTCGGATCAGTCTCGCGCGCCAGGGTGTACGGTGCCCCGGCATAGAGCCGGTCGAGGAAGCTCTTCAGTGCCGGTTCGAGCTCGGCGTACGCCGCATCGGTGTTGGGTGCGACCAGCCGGTCATTGGCGAAGAACTGCAGGCGGTTGCCAGGCACCTTGAGTTCGCCGTTGAGCTCTGCGTCCGCCGCCATGAGCTGCGCGGCCTTCAGGGTCTTCGATGCGACGCGCGCGAAGCGTTCCGCCAAGTCACCGGCGAGCGGATGTTTGCTGTAGTACAGGACGCCGCGTTCGTGACCCGTCTCATCCAGGGCATAGTTGCCCTCGTGGGCGATGAGCATGATGCCCGGGCCGGCGGGTACGTGGCTGTAATCGGCCACGTCGATGAGCAGGTCGTCCAGCGCCTCTTGCTGGATCCAGCGGTGATACATGGGAATGAGCTTGAGGATGTCGATTCCGTTCGCGTCCACCGCGAACAGCTTGATGCCGAACTTGTGCAACTCCACAGGTCTATACCGTCGCTTCAGCGGCTGCTGGCAGATTGAAGGCCGCCATCGCGCGGGCGCGCTGCTC
>DASXFV010000021.1:0-2398 GCA_036489445.1 Steroidobacteraceae bacterium
CCAGCGCCGGTGTCTGCAGCGTATCGCCCCTTACCACCAGCGCCAGATCGCTGGCCATCGGCCCGGTCTCGACCGCCTCGTGCAGCAGCGCGCGGTGCATGGCGGCCAGTTCCGGCGGCGGCGAGGTTTCCTCTGGCGTCAGCAGCAGACCGAGTCGTCGCAGTGCCAACCCCAGGTCCACACGACTGGAAATCATGGTCAGGAAGGCCGAGAGCAGCAGCCCGGCCAGCACCGGCATCATCCACCAGATGAAACGCGGCGCCAGCATCAGGATCACCGTTCCCCAGATGAGGCCCAGCAGGATCTGCCAGCGGTGCCGCGCCAACGCACTGCCGAAGGTGATACCCCGATCACCGCGGTCCTGTGCATTCCAGGTCACAGGCTTGCCTGCCAGGGTGGTGAGGACGAACGTGGAGTGGAACACCATCATCGGCGGCGCCAGCAGCATGCTGAAGATCTGTTCCAGCAACAGGCTGATGATCAGACGCGGGCCGCCGCCGAAGGCACGGCGGCGCGCCCGATGCATCAGCGCCAGGGTGGCGCCCAACACCTTGGGCAGCAGCAGCACGATGATGGTCGCCAGCAGCAGTGCTGCGATCTCACCGTCCCGGTACTCCGGCCACACCGGGAACAGCGTGTGGGTGCCTGATTCAAAGTACTGATAGCCCTGTATCGCCTCCTGGCAGGTGATGATGGAGCTGAGCACCAGCACCGCAAACCACATCGGGGACGTGGCGTAGGAAAGAATACCGGTGATCATGTGCAGCCGGTTCAGCCAGTGCAGCTGCGGCATGATCAGCACTTTCATATGCTGCAGGTTGCCCTGGGCCCAGCGTCGGTCACGCGCCGCAAAGTCGATGATGTTTGAGGGCAGCTCTTCCCAGCTGCCCATGACATCCGGCACCAGCCACACCTTGTAACCGGCGCGACGCATGAACGCGGCCTCCACGAAGTCGTGGCTGAGGATCTCCCCGCCCAGCGGCGCCTTGCCGGCGAGCCGCGGCAGATCGCAATGGCTGGCAAATGCCTGCAGCCGGATGATGGCATTGTGACCCCAGTAATTGGCCTCCCCCATCTGCCAGAAGGCGAGCCCGCTGGACAGCATCGGCCCGTTCAGGCGGGCGCCGAACTGCACCATGCGCGCGAAGAGCGTGTCCCGACCCACCGGCAGTGGCGCGGTTTGCATGATCCCCACCTCCGGGTTGGCATCCATCAGACGCGCCAGAGTGACCAGAGACTTCCCGGACATCACGCTGTCCGCATCGAGCACGATCATGTGCGTATACGCCGCGCCCCAATTGCGCACGAAGTCGGCGATATTCCCGGATTTGCGCCCGACGTTCTGCGCACGGCGACGATAGAAGATCCGCCCCTGTCCCCCATGCTTCGCGACCAGTCCGCGCCAGGCGCCCTCCTCCGCCAATGCGATGTCGCTCTTGCGGGTATCCGACAGGATGAACAGATCGAAGGCCGCGCTCTCGGTCTGCGCGGACAGGGACGTCCAAATGGCGTCCAAACCGGCGGTGGTACGCCGTGGGTCCTCGTTGTACACCGGCATGACCAGCGCGATGCGGCTGTGGATGATCAGCCTGTCGGCATCGTGCGCCTGGATCACCTGGCTGTCCCCACCCCGCAGGCGGATGATGAACCCAGCGATGGCAGTCCAGAAGGCACCGGCTATCCAGGTGAAGAGGCCGAAGAACAGCACCAGGCTCATCGCCTCCAGCGCGGTGAGGCTGTTGGCGCGCAGGATATCCAGCATCAGCAGGCTGGCCAGCAGGCTCGAGGTAAAGGTCAGCCCAAGAAACAGCACGCGGCGGCGACGCGCCGTGGTCTGCAAGGATGTGCGAGACGCGACGGCGTCCATCATGTGGCGAGCTGATAGGTCCAGGTCTCGGACAGCGACTCGCCGTACAGCTGCAGGAAGCAATGCATGTCCACCGTATCGTGCGGATGCGTGGCCACGACCAGGAAGCTGACCCGCCACAACCCACTCTCCGCGATGCGCTCGACGGTTACGTTCTGGCTGGTGCCGCCGTTGACGGTGAGCAGCGCCTTCAGCGGCTGCGTGGCATCCAAACCATCGAGGTCGCCCCCACCAAAATCAATGATCACGCGCCGCACGTCACTGCGTGACAGATCATGCTGCTCCGCCGCCGTTGCCGCGGTAATCCGCGTGGCCAGCGCCTTGGCACCCGGCGGCCACATCGGCGAGTCGCCGTGTGCGGAAAGCAGATAGGAGAACTTCAGCTCCTTGCCGGCGGTGACAGGCTGTTCGGGCACCCAGTACAGCGCGATGTTGTCGTGGATCGCCTCGTCGGTGGGAATCTCCACCAACTCCGCGCCCCCCTTGCCCCAGTCGCCCAGGGGCTGGATCCAATAGCTGGGCCGACGCTGA
>DASXFV010000026.1:0-12482 GCA_036489445.1 Steroidobacteraceae bacterium
GGAATGAGCTTGAGGATGTCGATTCCGTTCGCGTCCACCGCGAACAGCTTGATGCCGAACTTGTGCAACTCCACAGGTCTATACCGTCGCTTCAGCGGCTGCTGGCAGATTGAAGGCCGCCATCGCGCGGGCGCGCTGCTCGGTCAGCCGATGGTGGCAGCTGTAGACCGCCTCGATGAACAGCTGCGCTTCCTCCACCAGGTGGCGGACCCTGTCGGCTGCGAGGGGCGGGTTCTGGTCTGCATGACGGTTCAGCAGATACAGGGCGAACTTGCCGCCGGCGTACTGACCCGCGTCCGGGGACTGGAACAGCTGGGTATCGTAGAAGCGCTTCTTGAACTCGGCGACGATCTGGTCCGCCTGGTCGGAGACATCTCGCAGCTGCGTGCGCACCAGCCCCTTGGCGGCGATGAGCATGGATTGGTAAGCCGCCTCGTCAGCCTTCTGGAAGTCATTCTGCTCCAGGTGCAGCTGGGCCTCGAAGTTACGTTGTTCCGCCGCCTGCAGATCGAACTCGATCTGCGTCACGACCTCACCGGCGCACTCGCCCGTGGTGATGTCCGAGATCGTGAATTCGCGCGGATCGCGCCAATCCGAGTAGAAGCTGCGGTCCACCGCATAGGGGGGCACCGCGGAGAAGGCATCCACCATTTCCTTGGCTGCCTTCTTGCCGATGCGGGCGACGTAGTCCTTGAAGCGCTCGCCGTCGCGACGGTCGGTCTGATACTGCTGGGTTACGTGGTCAATGAACTCGGGGATGCGCTTGGAGGGCACCGCGCCGATGGTCAGGCCGTAGGTGGCGCCGTTGTTTTCCCACTCGCCACCCATGAGCACCCGGAAATGCGGCACGGCCACGCCGCCGATCTTGCGTGACACGCCGTAAAAGCCGATGTCCGCCAGGTGATGCTGCCCGCAGGAGTTGAAGCAGCCGGACATCTTGATGCGCAGGTCGCGCACCGCCGGGTCGATCCCGCCGTGCTGCTGCCGTTGCACCAGGCTCTCATGCACGACGGCAGCGAGTCCCCGGGAGGCGGCAATGCCGAGTTTGCAGGTATCCGTTCCGGGACAGGTGACCACGTCCTCGATCTTGCCGGCACCGGCCAGGGCCAGGTCCAGCTTCTTGAGCTCGGCGTAGAGCGCCGGGAGGTCACCTTCGGGGACCCAGCGCAGAATCAGGTTCTGTTCGACGGTGGTGCGCACGTTATCGCCCACGTACTGGCGGGCGACCTCGGCGAGCTGGCGCATCTGCCAGGATGTGAGGTCGCCGAGCGGTAGCGTGACGGTGGCAACGACGTAACCCGGCTGCCTCTGCGCATAGACATTGGTCGCGCGCCAGGCCGCGAACTGCGGGTCGAGAGTGGCCGAGTCGAGGCTCGAGGAGGGCCGGGTCGCGGTCTCGTGGTAGCGCTCCACGTCCTTGAGATAACCGGTCCAGCGCGGATCGGGCCGCAGAATCTTGCGTTCCTCGAGCACCAGGCGGCGGAATTCCTCGAAGCCGAGCTTCTCGATCAGGAACTTCATGCGCGCTCGACCGCGGTTGCGCTTCTCCCCCAGACGGGCGAAGACGCGGCAGGTGGCCTGCGCGAGGGGCAGGATCTCCTCTTCGGGCACCGCGGCGTCAAAGAGCTTGGCGTCATAGGGCACGGCGCCCAAACCGCCGCCGATCACCACCTCGAAGCCGCGGTGAGTGACGCCGTTTGACTGCCAGGTCTTGGCGATGAAGCCGAGGTCGTGGATGTTGGTCAGGCCGCAGCTGGAGGTCTTGCAGCCGGAAAACGCAATCTTGAACTTGCGGCCCATCTCCTGGGTGTCGGGGTGGCCCAGCAGATGGTAAGCCATGGCCTTGGCGTAGGGCGTGGTGTCGAAGGCCTCGCAGCGGCAGACGCCCGCCAGAGGACAGGCAGTGACATTGCGCACCGAGTTGCCGCAGGCCTCGCGGCTGGTGATGCCGACGGCGGCCAGCCGGCGCATGAGATCGGGCGCATCGTCCATATGGACGTAGTGCAGCTGCACGTCCTGACGGGTCGTGATATGGCAGATGGCGTCGGAGTATTCCTCGGCGATGTCGGCGAGGACATCCATCTGACCCGGGTTCAGGCCCCCGAAGGGTATCTTGATGCGCTGCATGCCCGGCGCATCCCACACGGTCTCCGCGCCCTTGGTCGCCGGGTTGGGGAACGACAGGGTGCGATGGGTGATGCCGTCGTGACGCTGGCCGTTGTCATAACGCTGGCCATAGGCGCCCCGGCGCAGCCGGGTTTCGGCGAACACTTTGTCGTCGATCCGGCCTTGCTTCTTGAGCTCGATCTGACCTTCGAAGGTGTCGATTTCCCGCGCGAGATCGACCGGCATGAGGTCCGCGAGGCGTTCTTTCCAGCTAGCCAATGTCGATGGTCTCGGTGGTTACGGTGGGAGGGCCACGTCCAGGCCCAAACGGGCATTCCTATGGCCTAAGCCGGTGGATCATAGGCCCCGCCCCAGGGGGGCTCAATATCTTAAATTAGACTTGTTACGTCTATGTATAGTTCGATTCGGCTGAGCGGCCTGACAGGCCTTGCAATCACCGGGTCGGGTAGGTTTACATGACCTGAGTATCAGGGGGACGGCATTGCTTAGGTTGTACCGGCAGCTCGCATGGCTGCCAGCCATGGTCGGCATCATGCTGCTGGGCGATCTGGCCCATGCGGCGGACCTGCCCGACTGGGGCGGCATCTGGGAAGTCACGATGGGTCGTCCGCGGGCGGCAGGGCCCATGGAACAGCCCTCTTTGACCCCCGAATACGCGGCGAAGCTCGCCGATTACAAGGCAGCGCAGGCCAAGGGCGACGATCAGGAGACGCCCCAGGCCAACTGTGTACCCCCGGGAATGCCGGGCATCATGAACCAGCCCTACCCCATGGAATTCCTCTTCACCCCGGGGAAGGTGACCGTCGCCATCGAGGCCTACAGCCAGATGCGGCGCATCTTCACCGATGGCCGCAAGCATCCCGCCGACCCCGATCTCACTTATAACGGCCACTCGATCGGCCATTGGGAAGGCGACACGCTGATTGTCGACAGTGTCGGTTTCACGCCCGACACCGCGCTCGGGCCGGGCTGGGGTGTGCGCCATAGCGACCAGATGCATATCGTGGAGCGGATTCATCTGACCGCCCCCGACACCTTGGAGATCGCCACCACCATTGATGATCCCAAGGCGCTGACCAAGCCGTTCACGACGACCAAAATCCTCAAGCGCCATCGGGACTGGGATATCGCCGAGTATGTGTGTGAACAGAACAACCGCAATTTGGCCACGGACAAGGGCAAGGCCGGCATCATCCTCAGCCACTGAGCCGTACGGGTACCGAATATGATGAAAATCCATCTCAAGCCGGTGCTGATTGCCGCGGCGGGGCTGCTGGGCACGGTCTCGGGTGTCGCCATGGCACACCATTCCTATGCCATGTTTGATATGCACGACACGCTGACCCTGACCGGCACCATCCGCGACTTCCAGTGGACCAATCCGCACAGCTGGATCTGGATCGACGTACCCAACAAGACCGGCGGCACCGATCAGTGGGGAATCGAGGGCATGAGCCCGAACTTCCTGGAGCGCCGCGGCTGGACCAAGCGCACGCTCAAACCTGGCGACAAGGTGAGCGTGCTCATCCATCCCGTAAAGGAATCCCAGCACGGCGGGAGCTTCATCAGCGTCACGCTGGCGGACGGCACCGTGATGCGGCAGTCGGGCGCGCCACCGTCGGCCTCCAGTGCCCCGGCCCCGCAGCCCCGCTAAGGCAGCGCCGCTGCCGGAGCCGCGGTCGATGTGACCTTCTGTGCGCTTACCGCCTGACTGATCAGCGCGATGATGTCCTTGTCCGGCGCGAAGCCGCGGTCACCGACCCCATGAGTGGCCGCCACCAGGGGAGTTCGGCCCATGTCGTCCGCCACATCGACCTTCGCGCCATGCGCCAGCAGATACTGAACGACTGGCGTCCAACGCCGGGTGATCGCGCCGTACAGGGCCGTCTGTCCCTGGCGTTCCGTCATTTGGCTGGCTCGTGCGATGCGGGCGGAGTGACTGCTGGTATCGGTCACCCGGGCATTCACGTTGGCGCCCGCCTTGAGCAGAATGTCGAGGGTCGAGATGGCGTTCTGCGGCGCGTCTTTGGCAAAGTCACCGCGATAGTCGGGCACGATCGCACCGGGACCGCCTCGCAGACCCATGCCCGCAGCACCGATGAGCGGGGTCACGCCATTCACATTGGGCAGATCCACCAGCGCGCCGTGCTGGAGCAACAGGGTGACCAATTCGTTGTCGTGTGAGATGGCCGCCCGCAACAGGGGCGTGCATCCGGTCCTGATCAGGTCATCGGTGAAGCGGCCATTGTTGGCGCCATGACTGGGCCGGTGCAGATTCAGTTGCACGTTCGGATCAGCGCCCATGCCCAGGAGCAGGCGCACGATGTCGACCGCAGTCGTGTTGTCCTCGCGCGCCTCATTCTGTTGGGAGGGTTGGGTCTGCAGGCCATACGCTCCGCGACCGAAGCCCTGGATGTAGCTGTGCATGTCGACTGCCACCCATAGCGGCGTGCGCCCGTACCAATCCCAGGTATTAGGATTCGCGCCCTGCTGCAGCAGGTACTTGGCCATACCGTAATGCAGGTTGTCGATGGCCGACATCACCGGCGTGACGCCCTCGGGCGTGGGCATGTTGACGTTGGCGCCGGCCTTGAGCAGGGTTTCCACGCAGTCCTGACAGCCTGCGCGGATGGCATATAACAGCGGAGTCAGGCCTCCTTCGGGCCGATATTGAGCGCGCGGCTCCGAGGTGATCTGCGTGGCCGTCTCCAGCCAGTCATTGAACTTCGCGCGCAGGTTGACCTGCGCGCCGTGATCGACCAGCAGCTGTGTCATCTGCGGGTAATTCTGAGCCGCCGCCCACATGAGGGCGGTCTGGCCCTGCCACTGTTCCCGTGCGTTGACATTCGCGCCGTGACGCAGCAGCAGCTTTGCGATCGGTAATGCCCCGATACGTGCAGCCAGCATCAGCGCCGTTTGCCCATCCGCGTTCGGAGCGTCCGCATGGGCGCCGGCATTGAGCAGCATCTCGACCAACTCGACATTGTTCGCCTTGATCGCCTCGATGAGCGGGGCCGAACCGAAGCTGTTCATGGCGTTGGGGTCGGCGTGGTGCTGCAGCAGCACTTTGATCAGGCTGGTATCCAGCCGGTAGGCGGCCCAGTCCAGCGCAGTCGCCCCGTCGCCTTGCGGCACGTTCACGTCCGCCCCGGCGTCGATCATTTTCAGTGCCGCGGCGTCGTTGCCCGCCTGGACCAGATCGGCGAGCTGGGAATCCGCATGGGCAATTCCTGCGACGGCCAGCGATGCCGCCGCCGCGATGAGCCACCGTGTCATGAGGCACCTCCTGATCTAGACGATGTTCGGGGCAATCGCATCCTGGTAGCCCCACAGCCCCTTGAAGGCATCGAAGACGAATTTCTTGGGGTCGGTCCAGGTCCGGGCGAGTCCGTTCAGGACGCCGGCCTGCAGCATATCCTGGGCGCTGTAGCCATTTCGCAGGTCATCGATCATCCGGGTGTAAACGGTTTGCAGCAAATCGAACTCGGCCTTGAGTTCGCCGCGGGAGATGATCGGCCCAAAGGCCGGCACGATCTGCGTCTTGTCGTCTGCCAGCTTCTGCAGGAGGGCCAGGGCATCCAGGCGTCCACCCAGCCAGCCGCCCGCGAACCAATCCAGCTCCGGATCGGCCGCTGGCGAGGCGACGTGGCCTACCGCGAGCACGTTCGAGTCCCGGAAGTGAACGTAGCAGTCACCTTCCGTATGGGCTGATACCAGGTGACCGTATTCGATGTGCTCGGCGCCGGCGGTCATCGCGCCAGTGGAATAAAAAACCTGCGTCGGCCACGCCGCCTTGGGCTGCGCCTTGATGTAGGCGTCGTTCTCCGGATTGTAGTGTTCCGTCACCAGCCATTGCTTGGTCTTCGCATGCGCGATGATGGCGGCCCCGGCTTTGCCGAGCACCTCGTTGCCACCGGTTTGGTCCGCATGGTAGTGCGTATTGATCAGGGTCCGGACGTGCCCACCGCCGGGCAGCCTCCGCAGCTGGGCCAGCAGCGCACCAGTCGCGCCCGGGCTGCCGCTGTCGACGAGCAGCAAGCCATCATCGGTGGACAGGGCCACGACGTTGTCTTTGGCGCCGCTGACAACGGCCAGCTTGCCGTTGAGAGGGGTGAGGGTGGGCCCCTGTGTTGCAACGGCCCGCGCCAACGGCGCGAGGGACATGCCGATCAGGCCGCTGAGGGTTCCTTGGAGGATGGTTCTGCGATCCATGGCGTCTCCGGGCTTTAGACCGCGATCGTGCCGGTACTGGCGCCGAACTTCTTATCATCCACGCCCACGGTGTTCAGGATCGTCAACAGCACATTGGAGAGCGGCGTATTCGGCGGCAGCTCGATGTGCTGGCTGCCCTTGACCTTGCCACAGGCCCCGCCGACCAGAATGTTCGGCAGCGGATAGCTGTTGTGCTTGTCGCTGTTGCTCATGTTCGAGCCGTACAGGAAGATGGAATGATCCAGCAGCGTCCCGTCGCCATCCTGTGTGGCCGCGAGCTTGCCGAGGAACTGGGCAAAGCGTTCCGCGTGCCAGGTCTGGATCTTGACCAGCCGCTGCAGTCTGCCCATGTCGTTCGCATGGTGCGACAGGGGGTGGAAGGCATCGGGCACACCGATGAAATCATAGGTCCGGTTGGTGCCTTCCGAGACCATGAAATAACTGGCCACCCGGGTGACATCAGCCTGATACGCCAGAGCGAGCAAATCGAACATGAGTTCCACTTGCTTGTCGAAACCGTCCTGCACGCCCACCGGCGCCTCCGGCAGCGTCACATTCGTCAGTTTGTGCGACTCCGCCTGCTGAATGCGACGCTCGATCTCCCGGACCGTGTCCAGATAATTGCCCAGGACGGCCCGGTCCGCCGCACCCAGCTGGCGTTGCAGCGGCTTGGTGCTATCCGAGATGAGATCCAGCAGACTCGAGGTCTCCTGCGCGATCTGCGCCCGCTCCTGCGCCGTATCGCCCTCGCCGAAGAGCTGGGTGAAGATCTTGCGCGGGTTGTATTCCATCGGCAGCGGAGTGTTTGCATCGCGAAACGAGAGTGTGGAGCTGTAGTAGCAGCCGCCGACGGCGCCGCCGCAAGCGGCCACCTGGACAGTGGTCTCCGAGGCCATCTCGAGCGAGGGTATCGCCGTCTCCTGCCCGATGTGCTTCGCGACGGCCTGGTCGAGCGTCATGGCCATATCGGGCATCACCGAGGAGATATTGGGTTGCACACCGCTCAGCCACGCCGCCGGGACCAGCACATGCACCGAATCGTAGCTCGCCCGATCCTCCAGATTGCTGAAAGAGGTGACGTAGCGTTTGTACTTGTCGAGTGAGGCGAGGATCGGGCTCAGTTTGAAGTCCTGGCCCTTGCCGCTGGGCATCCAGTGATCCATCTTCGCCCCGTAGGGCGTGTTATCCATGATTGCGCCGTGCGGCCAGTAGAAAAATCCCGCGCGCATCTTCGGCGCGGCGGCAGTCTGGGCGAGCGCCGTGGCGGCGGGGATCATCGCATCGAGAAGTGGCAGTGCCAGGGAAACGCCCAGGCCTTTGAGGGCTGTGCGGCGCGAAAGGTGCTTTTTGGTCAGGAACATCAGTGGCTCCCAGTGTTGGCGGCAACCTTCAGATCCGCAGCCGGAGCTGCGTGAGGCTCGGCCTGCATCCGGAAGTCATCGCTGTTCACGATCCCGAGGATGATCGTGTTGAAGCGATCGTCCTGTGTTTTGGCGGAATGGACGATGGCGCGCACCTGGGGCATGTCGTAGTAGTCGAGCTTGCGACCCAGGCCGTACATCATCAGTTTCTCGGTCAATGCGGTCACGAAGCGGTCGGGCCGGCTCACCAACAGCTGCCGCAGATCATTCACGCCCGTCAGCTTGAGGCCGTTCGGCAGCTCCGATGCCGGGTCGATCGTCTCGTCGGCCACGTGATCGAAGGTACGCCAGCCCCCCGTGGCGTTGAAGTTCTCGAGCGCCAGGCCATAGGGGTCGATGACTCCATGGCACTGGCCACAGCTGGGGTTCGCGCGGTGTTGAGCCAGCCGTGCGCGCACCGTGGTCGGTTTGAGGCCGGGAGGCTGATCCAGGTTCATGTTGATTCCCGGCGGCGGCTGGGCCGGAGGTGTGCCCATCAGCTTATCGAGAATCCAGGCACCGCGCCGTACCGGCGACGTACGATCGGCGTACGAGGTCTCCATCAACATCGCAGCTTTGCCGAGCAGTCCCCAGCGTTCCGGATGGTCCTTCAGGACCACGCGCCGGAACTGGCCGCCATAGACTGAGTCGATGCCATAGTGCCGGGCCAACCGGTCATTCAGGAAGGTGTAGTTGGCATCCAGCAGGCCCAGGACATTCTGGTTGCCCAGGAAGATGCTCGAGATGAAGAGTCGCGCTTCCTCCGTGAATTCATCGCGCAGCTCCGGGCTGTAATCCGGAAACAGCGCGGGCTCGGGCACCACCGAATCGACCTTGTCGAGGTCGAGCCAGTGGAAGGCGAAGTCATCCACCAGCGATTTGGCGCGCGGATCGGCCAGCATGCGCGCTGCCTGCGCATCGAGGACTTTCGGCTGCGTGAGCTGGCCGGCCATCGCCAGGCGCAGCAGTTCCTCATCGGGACCCTGGTTCCAGAGGAAGAACGACAGGCGCGAAGCCAGTTCAAGGTTGCTCAAGGCATGCAACTTGCCATGGTCCGCATCCAGTGAAGGCACGATCGCCCGGTACAGGAACGATGGGCTCACCAGCACGGCGGCCACCATCTCCTCGATGCCGCGGTTGAATCCAGCCAGCTTGTTCCCGGCATCGTAGAAGGGCATGAGCCGGTCCATGTCGGTTTGAGTCACCGGCCTGCGGAAGGCGAGCTGCGCCAGATGTTCCGTGATCTTCACCGCACAGGCGCGATCCTGATCGGGCGTCTGCGGCTGGCAGATGAAGATCTTCTTGCGGCTGGGGGTATCGGAGAGTTGCGTGGCGCCGTAGGGGCCGGCCACCTGCACGCCACCGAGCAGGCGCGCGGTACGCATCCGGGCGGAGAAGCCGCCGGAACCCACGTCGTAGGGCGACTCCGCCTCGGATCTCTGGACGAAAGTGACGACCACCTTGCGTTGTCCGGCCGCGACGTGCACCGGAATATCGGCAAAGCGGGCCATGATCTTGGCGGCCCCCGCCGCGCCTTCCCGGTCGGCGAGTTCCAGGTCCTGCAAACCGCCCAGGTCGCCGCGGAAGACTGTCTTGCCGTCCACCAGCAGTACCACGGTGTTGGGGGTCTCCGTCGCCCAGGTGTACAGGCCAACGTCAAGATCCTTGATGGTGAAGCGATATTCCCCGTCTACCGGAAAGTTGTACGTGAAGCTCTCCCCGCCACGGCTGCCGAGCGGCATGCCGGGCTGGTACTCGTCCTGGTTGGTGCGCGGCGCTGGGAACAAGGTGGTGGACACACGCGGCGAGGGCTCCCCGACCGCGAGGTGGGCGACGACGCGTGCCGCTCTGACGTACTGACTGAGGAAGGAGGGCGAGACGCTCAAGGCGGCGGCGATGTTGTCGAAGCCACCGACCTCGGTCTCCGGGGGCAGCAGGTCCGCAGCGTTGACCGTGACGCCCAGCAGGCCCTGGACTTCGGCGCCGTACTGCGTGCGGTCCAGGCGCTGGACGACAACATTGCCTGCCAGGGGCTCATCGCCCGCCGCATGCGCCGCGTCCAGATACCCCTGCAGCCAACCGACGAAGCCGTCGACCTGTTTCTGGGGAGGATGCGGATTGCCGGGCGGTGGCATCAACCCACCGCTGAGCTTGCGAACGGCAGCTTCCCAGACATCGGCGTTGGCCGGTACCTCCGAGGGTTGCATGGTGTCGAAGGCGACACCCCCCGCCCAGTCGGTGGTGTTGTGGCATTTGGCACAGTACTGCTTGAGCATGCCCCAGTTCTGTTGCGCCTGATGGACATACTCGGTTTTGACCACCGCATCGTCGGCGACTGCCTGTACGGCAAAGCCGGCAGCAAGGAGCGAGCAGAGCAGTGTGCAAAATCGCATGGCAATCACGAAAGCTTAAGCCAATCAAAGCAATAACCGCATTCAGTGCGGCACCGCTATTGTTGTACACCAAGCGCCACTTGCTCAGCAAACCGTAGGCTTGGCGCAGAAGTTCCCTGCTTTGGCGCAGGCACACGGGTGCACGTTACGAATTGCACCCCTGCGTCATGGCATCGTTTTGGTGCCGGCCGATCTCCCACCCAGCATGGCTTATTTTCCCGCGGAGCAATGTTTTTGGACTGCGTCCGCATCCACCGTGCCGGCAGAGCTGGCGGCACGGATCCGTGCCAGCGCTCGGCCTGCCGCAGCCCGGCGCAGGTTCCATTCAAACCAGCGGCCGTTAGCCTCGTCCGGCGGCCCCGGATACCGATTCCGCAGACACACCGCAAGCTGTGTCGCGAGACTGCTCGGCAGGTGCGGTAATGAACCGGCCAGTTCCGGGACCGCATCGGGGCCCAGGCCGTGAGTAAGATAATGCACATCGATCTGCCCCATGCGGGCATAGCGGTGCAGATTTGCGCGCGTGATCCACGCGTCAGCGTTGGCTCCGACGAGCCCCGCGAAGGCCAGGGCAGCGACGACCATGACGCGGCGAATAAAGCGGTCCAGATGCGGGCGCTCGCGCAGCTCGATCAGCAACAGGACCAGTGCCATGAATCCAACGACCGCATAGACTTGGACATGCAGGCGCAGAACCGTGAATCCATATGCCCCCTCGTAGAGGTAGACGCGGTGGAAGGCCGACACCAACAGCACCTGAGCCTCCAGGGTCACGATCCACTCCAGAGCCCTCACCCACCGACCCGTCTGTTCCGACACCGCGTATCGGCGCAGCGTGAACAGCAGGACGGCACACACGGTCGATGCCACATTCAGTTCCACGAACCCACGAACCCACGATGCACGACATCCGCATAGCTGAGCCCGCTGCCGGTGCGCCCCCCGGGATTGCCAAACAGGTACGACACCTGCAGTGTCAGAAAGAGTGCGAATAAAGTGCCAACCGATCCCAAGGTGATCAGCCGCTCGGTGTCGCCAAAGAGCTGCCAGTGCGTGACGGCTGACCGCGGCACTGGCGCGCTGTGCGGTGCAACGCGCAACGCCATGCCAAAGATCCCGAGCAGACACGTACTCACGACCAGAAAGAACAATCCCCGCGGCAGCAGTGACAGATCCCGAAACGCCGTGGCGACGACCTCTCGCGCGGCAGCGAACGTGGGGTCTGCATTGCTCAGCAGGAGTGCGAGCAGCAGCGTAACGGGTACGGCCAGCGCCACTCCGCGGATCACCGGCACTCCTCGACCGTCGCGAACGGCGTCAACCGTCTGGGTGAGCCGGTCACAGGCCTCCCCGGCCGCGAGCACCGCCGCATAAGGGGCTGCAACGACCCAGCTGCCGGGTCCGTCCGTGGGATTGAGCTCGATGTGCATCGCAACCACGGCCGATCCCAGCGCAAACAGAACTGCCATGGCGATGATGGCCTGGTTCGCGGGATTGGCGGTCACCGCGGCGCCAACCGCCAGAACGCAGGCCAGGATCAGGGGCAGCGCAACGTTGAGCGGGCATCTCCTGCCCGCGACGGCCCAGCCAATCACCAGCCCCGCGGCAACCGCCAGGGCCGACAGGGGCCAATTGATGCCGGGCAGCGCGCCGTACAGCCCCGCGGTCTGGCAGGCGGCAAGAATGAGGACGCTGCACCAAAGCGGCCACTGGGGCGCGGTCAGGGCTCCAGGGGGCTGCGCAGCTGCGGCTTCTTTGATCATAAAGTACTCTGCATTGCAAAGTTAATGGGCAAAAAAATCAGCTGGCGCGGGTGGCCCTGATGACCCTCTGCAGATGATCCAGATACCGGTTCAGGGCCATACGCCCGGCAGCCGTCAGGCGATAGACCGACTTGGGACGACGGCCCTCAAATGATTTGGTGCACGTCAGATACCGGGCATTCTCGAGCTTGCGGGCGTGGGCGCTGAGATTTCCATCGCTCACGTCGGAGAGCGACTTCAGCTCACCGAATGTCAGCTCATCGCGAACCGCCAGCGCGCTCATGATGCCCAGCCGCACACGCTCGTGGATCAGCCGATCCAGGGCGGCCCCACAGGCCGTTGACGCATCCACGACAAGGGTGGGGCGTGGGCCGCACTTGGGCGTCGAGCCTTCGGAGTGAAGGCGCGCGCCAGACTTCTTTGGCACCCTCGCGTCAGCTTGTCGCATCGGCCAACGATAGAACTATGACTGTGCAACGTCAAGTACTCTGCAATGCAGAGTCACGAGCACCAATATTTTCGAGTTCAAGCCGCTCCACGTCGTACATCGGCGCCAGCCTCCAATGCAAACATAAGCCACGCTCATC
>DASXFV010000005.1:0-35224 GCA_036489445.1 Steroidobacteraceae bacterium
AGACACGTTCGCTCCCGTTCGCTCAAGCCTTCCAGGTTCCCACCAGACATCGCGCTCTCCACCTCAGCGGCAACAGTACCGCGGTGGAAAGCTTCGCCCGGTCAGATCATCGCGGAAAGTACGGGCTTGCTGGAGTGCTTACCTCACAATCCCGGCGCGCCGCAAGCTTCGTCGAATTCACTCACATCCCGCACGGGGCTCGGGACTACGAGGCATTGCTGTTTCTGAACCATCGACCGGCCCTCTGGCGGATCTGCCGATCAGGTGCTTTCAAATTGACACGGTGTCAGCTTTTGAAGCCATCCAAATGTTCATTTGGGGCTTCTTGCCGCGCGCAGAGTTAACGCGCGTTGGCGAGGTGGGCCGCTCGAGGAGGTCACCGTGCCTTTGGCCCCTCAAGCTGCGCGCTCCTCTCCAACCACATCTCGCGCACGAAGGGGTCCACCACCGTGTAGGCGCCGTGAGCCAGACGCATGATGATGTTGGCGGCTTGCATCTGCTTCACCACGTTTTGGATTTCCTCAGTGCGCACCTTGCGTCCGATTTCCTTGGAGTATTCCTCCACCGCCTCGGCGGAATACAGTCCGCGCGTTTCAGTCTCGGAGCTTGCAGCGATGCGGGCGAATATGACCTCCGCGAGCGCGCCGATATCCTGGATGCGCACGAGCTCCGCGCTGGCAAGTCCCGTACGCACCGTGTCCACGATGATTTGCAAGGCGAGGTCAGGATCAGAGCCGCCGGCCGCTGAATGTGCCAGCACCCGAAGGGCGCCGAGCAACTCCTCGGGGCGAGATCCCAGGTCTTTAAAGGCCTGCGCTACCGCGGCACCCGAGGGCAACGACTTGTTGGCTGGGAACGCAACCCGGTTGAGCAAGTGAGAAACGAAGTCATCCCCCAGTAACGGATAAGGCAGACTCTGCGCGCCCTGAAAGGCCATGTTGCGCCGGGCGGAGAGTTCCTGCACGAGCGCACGATTGGAACCGGTGCCGATGAACAAGAAGTGCCCGGGCAGATTCGCGCTCAAGTTGATGGCATCGCGCGCCGCTTTAAGCGCGAGCATCATCGACAGGCCGTCATCACTGGCGAGGGTCTGCTGGACCTCATCCACGATGAGCACCAGGTCCGCGCCTGCCTGTTCGACCACTTCAGTGAAGGCCTCTGCAAGGGTTGCCCCGCCCTGCTCGCCCAACTTGGACAGATCGAACTTGAACTTAAAGCCGTGCGCTGCAACTTCAGCGCTGACCACTTTCTTCAGCACCGAGAACGCGGCCGACAGTGGGTCTTGCAGCTCGGCCAACTTTGCGCGCACAGCGCGATGCAGCAAAACGCTGGGCGAGACGGAGGTATCGGACCACAGGTCGATGTAGATGACGATTGCCCCCTCAGCCTCCAGCGCCGGGATCAGATCCTGCCGTAGAAACGTCGTCTTGCCGGTACGGCGCACACCGGACAGAAAGAGGCCTGAGCGCAGCGCCAGATCGAGCGCCCCAGGGCGCAGAAGCTGGGCGGACATCTGCTCGGCCAGGGCTCGACGGTGGAAGATCTCGGACACAAAGATTTATCCCGAATTATTGATCTCCTATAATTATAGTCGATCAATAATTTTCAATAAAGTCCTTCCCGCCCTCGCTCGGCACGCTATCTGGCAGAGTCGGCCCCCTCGCACCGATGCCCCGCCCCCCACCCCAGGCGGCCTTAGCTATTCGGTGACGCCCGCGGCCCACGCCGGTCAGCGGTAGCTTCAACTCAGGCTTTACCTTTAGAGCGAGGGCTCGACCGTGGCTTCCCAGTGGCCTTCACCTGCATAGTTTTTCCATCATGAGTCGTTGCGTCCACCCCGTTGGTGTGCCGCTTAGGCCGAAGGAGGGAAAGACGCTCCAGCGCCATAACCTCTGCGATACCCCGACGAACGGTCCACCAGGGTGAACTTCAAACGGAAACGGACGATAAGCAGATCTGTCGCCACATCATCGGCCATCGAGGGCATTCGCGCATCCTTCAAACGCCCCGTGAAGACCAGCGGCAGTCCCGCAAAGCCTAAGCGCCAGAAGGAAGAAGTCCTAGCCGCCGATCGCCGCGTCCGTGCGATGACGCGTTGGAACACCGCGATCATCGGCGCATAGTTTCGGTCCATCGCTGGGCGCGCAGCGCCCATTGCCCTCACGGAATAAGCAGCTCATTACGTGGCAGCTCAGATGAATCGACAGGCGGTCGACGTCTCATGCGGGGAGATTATCGGGCCGGAATGGTCCGTATTCTCCGAGCAGTGACCAATCCTGCTTGCTCGGCTCGATATCTATGGCCACCAGATTTCCCGGCATTCCGATTTTGTTGAGCCCGACGCAGGGAACACCCGCAACTTCGGCGTCGACTCGGGTGTGATGATGACCAAAGAAGCAGACGCGCGGTTGAGCCTCTGTCAAAAGCACATCCAAACCCGCCGCTTCGCTCATGTAACCGGCACCCCTACGATGGCGCTCGAAGCGTACGCCGGCGGGCGCATCGTGCGTCAGCACGATATCGATGCCGCTTACGCCCAAGAGCCGTTCAATCTCATCTGACGTGTAGTGTCGCTTGGCGTACCCTTCAAGCCGGCTGGAGCGGCGTCGGTAATCCGAGGGTCCATAGCAGCCGCCGACGCCCCCCACGCGAATGGCGCCGACACCCCGATCTTGGATATCGACCGTGCACCCATTGCGCAGATAGGTCAGGCCGGGAAGTACTTCCGGATCTTGGCGTCCATCGAGCCACACAAAGTCCTCATGATTACCTTTGATGAAAAGGGTCGGCCGCGGTGTCCTTCGGCGCTCACCGAGCCACGCCGGAAAATCGCCCACGCCGTCATGATGACGGGTCGCCTTGTCGATGCGGCTCGGATCGGGCCAGATGCCGAAATCACCCACGTGCAGCACATAATCGAAGCGAATGCCGAGCGAAGCCTCGAACGCGAACACGTCCTGATAGAGACGGTCCATCGATCCGTGAATGTCTCCGGCCGCACAGATAAGCATCGCGCACCCTCTCTTACCTAGCGCAGCCGATGCGCTTTGATCTCTCGTGTCGAGAGCTGCCGCTTGCTCACTGCATAGAGATCGTCGGATCCGTAAAGATGCCTGCATTGCTGCAACTCGGAGCGCATTGCCCGTGAAATGTGCCGCCTCAGCACGACATCGTACCGCGCCTCCGCGATCACACGCTTGTGGGGCCCGCTATCGACGATATTTGCAGCGAAGCGCTCCTTCGGCAACAGATCGACTTCGACGCGAAACCAAACATCATCCAGCAGCAGGAGAAACGTGTGCTCATCCACCATGCGACGGCGCGTTGCGATCTCGGCCTGCTCGCGCCGATGCCGCTCGGCAGCACCGTGGCGCCAAGAACGGTAGCCATAGTTCGGCCGGATCAGCCCCGTACGCGGATCGACATACAGCTCCTGGGATATTCCAGAGTCCCGCCGGAGAAATCCCCAACGTGCTGAAAGATCAACCAGTCGGCCCTCGCAAATGTCGACATCTACCGCAATGAAGTCGCGAATATGTTGGTGGATGTGCTGCTGCACGGTATTGCGTCGATCGATACCGGCGCAGATCTCGCTGAACACCTTGTTCCAAGGGCGCCCAATCTGCGCCTGCAGATAGCGGCGCAGCGGCGCAAGGTTCTCATTGAGGCTGCGATAGCCATACCCAGCACGCGTGCCAAGCCGCATCGGCCCGTCCAAATCCTTACGCAGTCGAGCAGCGATGGCGTCTCCCTCTTTCCCGCGACGCGGCCGCTCGACGATCACCTTGTACATGTCTTCGCGCATAAAACAGCTCCGAATAGCAAAAAAGCCCTCGGCAAGAATCCCTGCCGAAGGCTTATGTATTCGCGCGACGCGAAGATCAGCCCAATCGGCTTCGGGTAACGCGCTACCCGCAACCGTGAGCTCGCGGACTGGCGCTACATGGTGTGTACCTGTGTCGGAATCGATAAAATTCGCATGTAGCGCTCCAAATTCAGAGCCGTGTAGAATACATTTTGAGATAAAGAAGTCAAGCGTCTGGGGCCATGGCTCATCGACTCCAAACCGCGGTCGGCTCTCGCTACGGGACGCACTAACACCAACCGTTCGATGCGCAGTGTCCCAAACCGTCAGTAGCCATTCCCTAACTAATTATAAAGAGTCAGTGCAGCGGTATCATGTGCGCTTCGCTTCGACAATGAGTAAACCGGCGCTGTGGCACGCACGATCGCAGAGGCTGACTGGAAGGTGCTGAGGCGCGTCCATCCGCTGGCGCTCGAACGCTACTGCGAACGTGTGCTAGCGGAGGTCGAGCGCGTCACGGGCAACAGTGTTCAGAGTGCTCATCAGCGCTACCTCGATATCTTCAAGATCGTCGAAAAACACGGCCATGAGATGGGAGGCATTTTCGATGACCTGCGGCGCTCGAACGCGCTGACGATGCTGGCGCGGCTGCGCTCGGAAGGATTGCTAATGGCGGACGAATTCTCCGTTCTGAGTCCAGAAACGCGCGGTGCGATCCATTGGCTGCTGGGCGCCGAGTGAACCTCCGACATGGCCACACTCTCCCGATTTTCCACCTCAACCATCGCTGCCTCGAACGGACTCGTCCCCTGGCTTGCGGCACGAGGACCCTTGGCTTACAGCCCTGTCGATCCACCGGCGAGAGACTACTTTTTCCAATACAGCTGGATCTTGCCCGGAATCTTCGACCCGGAAGTCAATCTGCGCGAACACCGCTACTTCGGCGGGTACCGCAAGGACGCCGCGAATTTTCTTTTCGACTTCTGGGGTAACGCCCGCAACGGTTGGGGAAAAGCGCTGCAACAGTACTGCGAACTGGGAGATTTCTCGGATAGCGAACGCAGGGCGCCGCTCGCCGCCTATCACCACGTCCGCAAGTACTATGATACGGCAGGCTCTCTGCTAATTCAGCACGGCAGCTATCAATGGATCTCCCGTGAGGACCAACCACACATCGAACAGGGGGAGGTCCTGCTGTACCGGGGCATCGGGGAGGGCGCCGTTTTCCGCTGCCTGCAGTTCGAGCCGGACGATCTCACCGCTGCGAATCGGGAGATCTGGCGCAGATACCTGCGCTTGCAGGCTGAAATGTTGTCCGACTCCGTGCTGTCGTTCAACACCATTCACGATCGCGTCATGCGCAGCGAGACCGAGGGGTTGCGCCATGGAACGTGGCTGGGTGACACAATGGCGACGCAGGCTGGACTCGACATCGAGTCGCCGGGCTTTGCCAAAGACCTTTGGCATGCCGCCCAGCAGGCGTATTCGCTGGACCCAGTGATCGGAGTCCGGAAATTCGGTCCTCATCATGTCGTTATGAAAACCATGCTTAGCAATATCCGGCTCACGACGTTCTTCGCAGGCGAGTCCGAGGTGCGGATCATCGACCCGAGCCGGATCTGTCTGGTCGACGCCGTTGGCTGCCAGGTGAAATTCATCCCTCAATAGTATGCGCAACCGTACGATTTCCGAGGTCTCATGTTGACGAAGCCGAGTGCTGACCTGACGCTGTTTGACACACTTTCGCGACTGACTTTCGTCAGGGCGACGAAGCTCTTGGGAGCCGACGGCGATCACCTTATCGCTGCGGGCGGCAGGTACGACATCGACATCACCACCCAGGTGAAATTCGATCAGGATCGCTTTCGCCTCGCCATTGACTCCGCCACGGTAACGCTGGCCTTGAATCCGGCGGCGCGCAACCGCCTCGCATGGCACTGCGACACGTGCGATGTGCCGTGCGAGCACGTCGGCGCGGCGTTATCGCTGATCCTGGAAGAGAAGCTCGCATTGGGCCTGGCGGACGCGCCGCCCGAACGCGAGCCCGTGGAGACTCGGAGCGAAGAGGCATTGATCGCCCAGGCGCTTGCGGAGCGCGAGGAGCGCGCCCGCACCGAGAAGATGCGGCTGAGCTCCCTCGACCCACAAGAGATCTGGGCCGACTACACGGTCACGAACGCCGCGTCCGGGAAGTCCTACCGCGTCGCGCTGCGAGGATGGCGGCCAGGCGAGTCGTACTGCTCCTGTCCGGATTTCCGCAAGAATACCCTCGGCACCTGCAAGCATGTCCTCCATGCACTGGAGAAAGTCCGCCGTCGGTTCCCCGACTCGGTGCGCGCTCGGCCCTATCGGCAACGCGACATCTGCGTGCATTTGGCTTATGGCCGCGAGCTGGAACTGCGCGTCCTGCTGCCGAACCGGCTCGACGACAAGGCGAGCGCGATTGTGCGTCCGATCCGGGACAGACCGATCACCGATCTGGCGGACCTGCTCAAACGCATTCGGCGACTCGAAGGGCTCGGCTTCGCCGTGACGATGTATCCGGATGCCGAAGAGTACATCCAAACCCGGCTCTTGCAGCGGCGTATAACGGCCACGGTCGCCGACATTCGCCGCGATCCGAAATCCCATGCGCTGCGCAAGACGCTGTTGAAGGTGGAGCTTCTGCCCTACCAGCTGGACGGCATCGCCTTCACAGCCGGCGCGGGGCGCGCGATCCTGGCGGATGACATGGGACTCGGCAAGACCATTCAGGGCATCGGCATGGCCGAACTGCTCGCGCGGGAAGCGGGCATCCGCAAGGTTCTCATCGTTTGCCCCGCCTCGGTCAAATCCCAATGGCGCTGCGAGATCCTGCGTTTCTCGCAGCGCGACTGCCAGATCGTGCTCGGCAGCGCCGCACAGCGCGCCGCTCAGTACGAGAACGAGTGCTTCTTCACCGTCTGCAACTACGAGCAGGTGTTGCGCGACATCCTCGCCATCGAGCACGTCAAATGGGACCTGATCGTTCTGGACGAGGGGCAGCGCATCAAGAACTGGGAGGCAAAGACAACCCAGACCATGAAGAGCCTGCGTTCACCGTTCGCACTGGTGCTCTCCGGCACCCCGCTCGAGAATCGGCTCGACGATCTGTTCTCGGTCGTCGAATTCATCGACGACCGGCGGCTCGGTCCCGCGTTCCGCTTCTACGACCGACACCGCGTGATGGACGAGAAAGGCAAGGTCCTGGGCTACAAGGATCTCGATCTGCTGCGCGAAAGCCTGAAACCGGTGCTGCTGCGTCGGACGCGAAGCGCCGTGATGAAAGATCTGCCCCCGCGCACGACCGAGATCGTGCGCATCGCGCCAACGGCCGAACAGCTTGATAACGATCAGGCGCAGATGCGCATCGTGAGTTCGATCGTCTCCAAGAAATACATCTCCGAGATGGATCTGCTGCGTCTGCAGAAGGCGCTGCTGCTCGCGCGCATGAATGCAGACAGCACCTACCTCGTGGACAAGCGCGCGCCGGGTTACTCGAGCAAGCTGGAACGGCTCGAGGAGCTGTTCGAGGAGTTGGCCGCGGAGGATTCGCGAAAAATCGTGCTGTTCTCCGAGTGGACGACGATGCTCACACTCATCGAGCGTCGGATCAAGCGGTTCAATCTCGATTACGTTCGGCTCGATGGCTCCGTGCCGCAGAAGAAGCGGCAGCAATTGGTGCACCGGTTTCAGCATGATCCGGCGTGCCGATTGTTCCTCACCACCAACGCGGGCTCCACGGGACTCAATCTGCAAGCGGCGAACACGGTCATCAACATGGATCTGCCATGGAATCCGGCCATGCTGGAACAGCGCATCGCGCGCGCTCATCGGATGGGACAGAAGAACCCGGTGCAGGTCTACCTGCTCGTGACGGAAGAGACCATCGAGGAGAAGCTGCTGGGAACCCTTGCAGCCAAGCACGATTTGGCGCTCGCAGCGCTCGATATGGACTCCGACGTGCGGGAGGTTGCGCTCGCATCGGGCATGGAAGAGCTGAAACAGCGACTCGAAGTATTGCTGGGCGCGAAACCCCACGGAGCGGTCGACGAGACGGAAAAGCAGCGCCAACAGCAGGAAGCGGAGCGGCTCGTGCGCCGCTCGCGTGTGGCGGAAGCCGGCGGCCAGCTCCTGGCTGCGGCCTTTGCACTTCTCGGCGAGATGATCCCGCAGCGAGAGCCGACGAACGGCGCAGCGCAAATGGCAGGCGAGATCAAGGCTCGCCTCGATGGGTGTCTGGAGCACGACGAGCGGGGCCGGCCGCAGCTCGTCGTCACATTGCCGAACGAAGCCGTGCTGGAAAATCTGGCTCGGACGGTGGCCTCGCTGCTCATGGGTAGAGCCCGCTAGTGGGAGCGAGCACCTGATTTTCCATCAGGTTGTCTCGATCAATGCAATTCGATGATTTCATGGATACCGCGTAGGCGGTCGGATTTGTAACCAGGATGCCGACGGCTGTAATTGGCGCAACTCTTTGATTTTTGTTATTGGTGGCCAGGGGCGGAATCGAACCACCGACACGCGGATTTTCAATCCGCTGCTCTACCAACTGAGCTACCTGGCCGCCGAGGGGAAGGGCGCGTATTAAACCGGCCGGGAAGGCAGCGCGTCAAGCGGCTGCCAACCGTAAGTCATTGATTCTTGCTCCATTCAGGTCTCCGGAGGCTTGTACCCTTCCGGCTTGGCAGACCCGGTGCCGAAAAAGAACTTCTCCATCTCCGCCTCCAGAAACTTACGGGCCTTGGGGTCGACGGGCGTCAGGCGGTATTCGTTCATCAGCATGGTCTGGTGGGACAGCCATTTAGCCCACGCCTCCTTGGATACGCCCTCAAACAGGCGCTGCCCCAGAGGACCCGGATAGGGGGGGCGATCGAGGCCGGGAGCCTCACGCTTCAGGTACACGCACTGGACCATTCGGGACATCAGCTTTCCTTGTAACTCTCAGCGACACGCTCGAGCAGCCTTTTCACCGGAGCCGGCAGGCCGACAGTGGCGGGCCGGCGCGCGTCATACCAAAGGCTGTCCGGGGCATCCATCACCGCCGCCAACCCATTACAGCGTACCAGCCACGGGGTGATGGTGAGGTCGAAATGGGTGAACGCATGCGCAAAGGCGGGGAGCTGCAGCGGCTCGGCTGCTCGTGACTTTACTCCCGGGGCGCCTAGCAACTGTGCCGCAAAAGATTGTGCTTCAGCGGCCGTGTCAAACGCCGGCGCGGCCCACAAGCCGCCCCAGATGCCCACCGGCGGTCGCTGGCGCAGGAACACACTGCCGTCGGGTCGCAGGGCCACGACCATATGAGTCTGTCGTGCCGGTCGGGCGGCGTGCCGGGATTTGGCAACCGGTAGCTCATGTTGCCGGCCGGTCTGTCGCGCCACACATCCGTTCGCCACCGGACAATCATCACAGCGCGGTTTGCGGCGCACGCAAACCGTCGCGCCCAGATCCATGATGGCCTGGGTGTAGAGCGCGACGTCTTCCTGTGGCGTGCATTCATCGGCACGCTGCCACAGCAGCGTCGTCGCGGCCCGATCCGCCGGCTGCGCCGCGATGCCAAACCAGCGGCTCAACACCCGCCGCACATTGCCGTCCAGGATGGTGCAGCGTTGGCCCTGGCTCAGCGCCAGGATCGCACCCGCGGTGGATCTGCCGATTCCTGGCAGGCTCTCGACCTCATCGAAGTGGGTGGGAAATTCGCCATTGAACTCATCGCGGATGCGGATCGCGGCGCGGTGCAGATTGCGGCCGCGCGCGTAGTAGCCCAACCCGGTCCACTGATGCAGCACCTCGTCCATGGACGCCGCAGCCAGGGCGGCTGGATCGGGGAAGCGCGCCATGAAGCGCCGGAAGTACCCAATGACGGTGGCGACCTGGGTCTGCTGCAGCATGATCTCGGATACCCAGACCCGGTAGGGGGTGCGGTGCTGCTGCCAGGGCAGGTCATGGCGACCATGACGGGTCTGCCAGGCCACCAGGGCCTTTGCGAACTGCGCGCCCGTTTGGATCATGCGCCGATCACCGTGCCCCTCACCATTTGACGATGGGCGGCAGGCTCATCAGATAGGCCTCCGGATCGGCGTCGGTCGCAAAACCAAACTTGGTGCCGCGGTCATACACCAGATTGAACTCGACGTAGCGGCCGCGCTTCACGAGCAGCTTGTCCCGGGCCGCATCGTCATAGGGCATACGGCGGCGCCGCTCCACCAATGCCGGGTATACCTCCAGGACAGCCTCTCCGACGGCCCTCACGAAACCGAAGTCCCGCTCCACATCCCCGCTGGCCAGATCGTCGAAGAAAATCCCGCCCACGCCGCGCGGCTCCTGGCGATGGGGCAGGAAAAAGTACCGGTCGCACCAGGCCTTGTACTCGGCATAGGCATCCGGCCGGTAGCTGTCGCAGGCGCCACGCAAGGCGGCATGGAAATCCGCGGTGTCCTCGGTAAACGGGAAAGTGGGCGTCAGGTCCGAACCGCCGCCAAACCAGGCGCGGCTGGTGCACAGGTACCGAACGTTCATGTGTACCGCAGGCACGTACGGGTTGGTCATATGCGCCACGAGGGAGAGGCCGCAGGCCGTGAAGCGACCCTCGGATTCCTGGGCGCCCGCCACCTGGGCGCGGAACTGCGGCGGGAATGAGCCCCAGACATGGCTGAAATTCACGCCCACTTTTTCGAAGACCTCACCGCGCATCAGGCGGCTCTCGCCCCCCCCTTGCAGGCGATGTCCTGGTGGCTTGCTCCACGGACGCACGCTGAAGCGGGCACTGTCTTCGAAGGCCTCAAACCGCGAGCACAGGCGCACCTGCAGGTCCCGGAACCACTGCGCCGCCATCGGTGCGAAGCCATCGGCGCCTGCGCTGGTCCCGGCATTGCTCGTCATATCCGTACTCATGGGTCAGCGGCCGCTGCGCGAGGTGCGCCGGTGCACATGATCAATGAGGCGCGCGACGGCATCCGGATCGGTGTCCGGCCAGATACCATGCCCCAGGTTGAAGATATGCCCCGGCCCGGGACCGGCTTCCTCCAACACGATATCGATCTGGCGCTTGAGCTCCTCCGGCGCAGCAAACAGCGCGGCGGGATCGAGATTGCCCTGCACGGCCTTGTCAGGTCCCAAGGCGCGGCGCACCGCGCTCAACGGGGATCTCCAGTCGACACCGATGACATCCACATCCAACCCTCGCACTTCCTCCAGCAGCGCAGAGCCCTGGTTCACGTAGTAGATCAGCGGCACGCCCGCGGTGCGCAGCGCGCTCAACGTCCGCTTCGCGCCGCGCAGCGCGAACTGCCGGAACTGCGGGGGGGCCAGCAGCCCGGCCCAGGACTCGAACAGCATCAGGGCCTGGGCACCCGCGCGCGCCTGTGCCGCCAGATAGGCGGCCATGGCATCCGCCAGATGATCGATGAGCAGCAGCGCCGCTTCGGGCTGGTTGTACAGGAAGCCGCGGGCGATGCCGAACTCCTTGGAGGGCTTGCCGCTGACCAGATAGCACAGCAGGGTGAAGGGCGCACCGGCGAAACCAATCAAGGGCACGCCACGGGGCGCGTTGGCGCGCACCAGCTTGACCGCATCCAGGACAAAGGGCACATCACGCTCGGGATTGAGCTCCGGTAGTGCGCGCACCTGCTCCAGACTGCGGATGGGGGTCGCCACCACCGGCCCAGGTTCGAAGGTGAGCGGAATACCCATGCCCTGCAGCGGCGTCATGATGTCGCTGAACAGGATGGCGGCATCCAGCGGGAAGCGCCGCACGGGTTGCAGCGTGACTTCGGCAGCCAGCTGCGCGCTGCGCGTCAGGGTGACAAAGTCCACCCGCGAACGCAGCTCACGGTATTCCGGCAGGTAGCGGCCCGCCTGGCGCATCACCCACACCGGAGTATGCGGCACCTCCTCGCGGCGGCAGGCTTTGATGAAGACGCCATCAGCGTCCGCGCCCTGCTGTCCTGGCACAACGGTCATGTGGTTAGCCAGCCTGCAATTTCGGGGGCGAAGTAGGAAAGGATCAGATCCGCGCCCGCGCGCTTGATCCCAATCAGAGTTTCCAGGGCCGCGGCGCGTTCATCGATCCAGCCGCGCTCGGCAGCGGCTTTCAGCACACTGTATTCGCCGGAGACCTGGTAGGCCACCACCGGAATATTCACCGCTTCGCGTACCCGACGGATCACGTCCAGGTAGGGACCGGCGGGTTTGACCATGATCATGTCGGCGCCTTCTTCCACATCCAGCAGCACTTCGTGCAACGCTTCGCGCGCATTGGCCGGATCCATCTGGTAGGAGCGCCGATCGCCGAACGCGGGCGCCGAATCCGCAGCTTCGCGGAACGGCCCGTAGAAGGCCGATGCGTACTTGGCGGCATAGGACACCACCGGGGTGCCCGAGAAGCCGTTCGCGTCCAGCAACTGCCGAATCGCGGCGACGCGGCCATCCATCATGTCGCTGGGTGCAACGGCATCCGCGCCGGCGCGGGCATGGTTGAGGGCGACTCTGGCCAGGGTCGCGATCGAGGAATCATTGTCGATCACGCCATTGGGCAGCACATGGCCGCAATGTCCATGATCGGTGGCACTGCACAGGCATACATCCGTCCAGACCAGCAGGTCCGGGCAGGCGGACTTGATCCCCGCCACCGCGCGCGGCACCAGTCCCTGCGGATCCAGGAACGCCGAGGCCTCAGGGTCCTTGGTGTCGGGGGCACTGAACAGGATGAGGGCGCGCACCCCGGTCTGCGCCACTTGGCGCGCCTCGAGAATGATTTGATCCACCGAGAACTGCGCGACGCCCGGCATGCTGGACACGGGGTGGCGCACCTTGGTCCCGGGCACGATAAACATCGGGTACACAAAGTCGGCCACGCTCAGTTCGGTCTCGCGCACCAGCGCCCGCCAGCTTTCGTTCTGTCGCAAGCGGCGCGGTCTTGCCTGTGGAAATCCCATGGTCATGTTCTCGTCTGCAGCAGTCGGTAAGTGGTGTGGGCCATGCCGCTCAGCGTGGCCGGCATGGCCAAGACGCTGGGAAAGCCCCGTGATGCCAAGGTGCGCCCGGTGGTGGTCCCCAGCGTGATCGCCGTGGCGCTGTCGAGCAACTGGTCAAAAGTCTGCTGGCCGAGCGCCCGATCCAGCTCTGCCACCGCGGATGGGCTGGTGAAGGTCACCGCGCCGACGGCCCGCCGCCGTACCCAGTCCTGGCACACCGGCACATCCAAGGTTGCCGATTGCGTCGAATAGGCTTCCACCTGGCACACCGCAGCCCCCGCGGCGCTCAGACCCTGATGCAATGTCGGCAGCGAACGCGAACCGGCGGGGAACAGTACGCTTGCGCCCGGCGTGAGGCGGGAGCGCAGGGCCGCCACCAGCCCTGCGGCGGTCTGCTCCTGCGGCACCACCGTCACCGGCCATCCCTGCAGGGCAAGCGCCTGCGCCGTGCGCGCACCCACCGCTGCGATGTTCAAGTAGGCCGGTGGCACCGGCACCCGACGCACGACCTCGGCCACGGCGTGCTGACTGGCGAACACCAGCCATTCAAATTGATTCAAGCGGCGCAGCGCCTGTTCCAGGGCAGCGCTGTTTCCGGGTGGCCCAATGCTCAGCACCGGCCAACCCAGCACGTCGAGCCCCAACGTACGCAGTGCGCGGCTCAGCGGTCCATCCGCGGGTTCGTCCCGCGTGACGACCACTGGCCACGATGACTGCAGTGCGCGGGCGTTCACGGCAGTTCCACGGTCGCCGGTGCACGCTGCTGCGCGATGATGCCCGCCGCGCCACGTGCCAGCAGCTGCTCACCGACGCGCACGCCCAGAGCGGCCGCCGCGGCCAGCGCCGGCTGGGCAGCTTCGCCCGCCCACCGCGCCTGATCCTCGCAATCGATGGAACTTGAGCCATCCAGCGCACACACGCTGGCACTGAGGCTCAGCCCATCACCGTTGATAATCGCCAGCGCGCCCAGCGGCACCTGGCAGCCGCCCTCCACGCGGCGCAACAACGCGCGTTCGGCCGTCACGGCCACGCGCGTGGCGGCATGGTCCAGCACGCGCAGCCATTGCAAGGCGGGTTCATCGCCCGCCCGGGCACACACACCGATGGCGCCCTGTGACACCGCGGGCGGCATCACGGCAGGTTCGAGGTGCGCGGCAATGTGCGCGGCCAGATCCAGGCGCTTCAAACCCGCGGTGGCGAGCACAATGGCATCGTACTTGCCCTGTTCCAGCCGCTCGATACGCGTCGGCACATTGCCCCGCAGTTCCACCAAGGTCAGATCCGGTCGCGCACGCAACAGAAATGCCCGTCGCCGCAGGCTGCTCGTGCCCACGCGTGCGCCCTGCGGCAGATCCCGCAGTGAGGTCCCCTGGCGGGTCAGCAACGCATCGCGGGGATCTTCGCGCTCCAGGACTGCGGCCAGTTCCAGCCCATCCGCGATCAGCGTCGAGAGATCCTTCAGCGAATGCACGGCGATGTCGACCTCGCCGGCCAGCTGCGCACGATCGATCTCCCGCGTAAAGAATGCCCGGCCCCCCGCGGCCCACAGCGGGATGTCGGTGCGCAGGTCACCCTCGGTCTTGATATGCACCAGCTGCACCGCCGGAGCGCCGGGTTGCGCGCGGATCAGATCCGCCACGCGGTGCGCCTGCCACAAAGCCAGCGCCGAGGCCCGGGTACCGATACGCAGGATCCGCTCGGTCATGATTCCTCTCCCGACAGGAAGCGGTAACCCACCCCCCACACGGTCAGGAAGTGCAGCGGATTGGCGGGATCGCGTTCGAAACGCTTGCGCAGCTTCAGGATGAAATTGTCGACCGTGCGCGTGGAGGGGAACACGTCATAACCCCACACTTTCTCCAGCAGGTCCTCGCGCGAGACGATCTCCCCGGTCTTCTCGGCCAGCACCTTGAGGATCATGGCTTCCTTTTCCGTCAGTTCCTGGACTTCACCGTTCCAGGACGTGGCGCGGAAGGCACGGAAGTCCACCTGGTTGCCGGCGAACTTCAGCACATCCGAGCCCTGTGACCGGGCACTGGCCCGGTACCAGTCCCAACGCCGCAGGATGGCGCGCACCCGCAGCAGGAACTCCTGCAGGTGAAAGGGCTTGGCCAGGTAATCATCACCACCGGCTTCGAGGCCGCGGATCCGATCCGCCGCATCCCCACGTGCCGTCAGGAACAGCACCGGGGTGGTGGTGCCGCGCGCGCGCAGCGTGCTGCACACCTCGAAGCCGTCCATGCCCGGCAACATCACATCCAGGATGATGAGATCGCAGCTGCGGGTATCGAACCACTCCACGGCCTTGCCCCCATCCGCGACAGTGTCGACCTCATAGCCTTCGGCACGCAGGTTCTCGACCACCCCGGCCGCCAGGTGCGGATCATCCTCCACGACCAGGACGTGGTAGAGCGGTTCGTTCATGAGTGCTCCGCCGTCGCGGCGGCCGGTGCCGCCACTTCAGCCCGCGGCCAGTGCAACTGGAATTCGGCGCCGCGCCCCAACCCCTCGCTGCTGGCGCTGACGCGACCGCCCGTCAGCTGCATGAGCCGCTCGACAATGAAGAGCCCCAGGCCGGTGCCGTAGTAACTGCTGCCCGCACCGGCATTGAGACGTGAAAACTTGCGGAACAACTGCGGTTGATCCGAGACACGAAAGCCGATGCCGGTGTCGCGCACGGCCAGTTCAATCTCCTGCGCGGTGGCGCAGGCCGTCAACGTGACCTTGCCGCCGCCCACCGGCGCGACTGCCGCCAACGCGTTTTCCAGGATATTGCGCACCACCGCATCCACGGCGATCGGGTCGGACAGCACTTGCAGCTGCGCGGGGATCCGCGACTCGATGCTGATGTGATCGATCTGGGCGCGCTCCAGGTATTGGCTGATGACCCGAGTCACCGCGGCATCCAGGGTGACCGCCTCGCGCTTCAGCTCCATGCGGCCATGCGACAGCCGCGAGCTGTCCAGGATCTGGCCCACCATGGTTTCCATGCGGGTCAGATCGGAGAGCATGCGATCCATCAGGGCGCGAGAGCGTTCCGGTGGCAGCTGCCGCAGGCTCATGGTCTCGAGTGACAGCTGCAGGCTGGCCAATGGCGTCTTGAACTGATGGGACACCAGCGCCAGGAACTGCTCCTGTTCATTCAAGACGCGCGTCTCGGCACGCAGGGCCGCGAAGATGGCACCGATGCAGGTCCACAACACAAACAGAAAGAACCCGCCCTCCCACAGGTACTGCGTCAGGCGGTGGTGCTGTTCGCTCAGCATCAGGGCATGGCGCTGGGGTCCCACGGTCACCTCATCGGCACTCACATACAGGTCGGGAAACAGCGCCTGGATGCGTGCCACCGGCATGCCGGCGGCGAACATGGTGCGGGCCGCCGCGCTTTGCTGATCGTAGAGCCTGATCAGGCTCGCGGTTTTTTCCGCGCCGCGCTCGTGCTGGTCATACAGCCAATAGCCCACCTGCACCGCGGCCACAATGACCAGCAGCAGCACCGTGATCTGGAATACGCGGGTGCGCTTCATGCGTGCCTCAAGCCCCCGCGATCGCCACGGACTCGGCCAGAGCGGCGGCGAAGCGGCGCAGATCGTCCTCGCCATGGGCCAGCGAGACGAAGCTCACCTCATAGGCGGACGGCGCGGTATAGATGCCGCGCTCCAGCATCGCATGGAACAGTTTGCGGAAGCGCATGCCGGCCTCCGGGGACAGTGTGGCCGCGCGACGCAGCGTCGACTCATCATGCAGCGATAGCCACAGCAGTGAGCCCAAGCGGACCAGGTGCAGGGGAAAGCCTGCCGTCTCGAGCACGGGCGCCAGCAATTGCGCGAGCTGCGCGCCGCGGGTTTCCAGCTGCTGCCAGGCCTGTTCGCGCTCCAATACATCCAGCGTCGCGATACCGGCGGCCATGGCCACCGGGTTACCCGACAGCGTCCCGGCCTGGTAGGTATCCCCATCGGGTGCCAGGCGGCTCATGATGGCCCGCGAGGCCCCAAAAGCGCCCACCGGCATCCCACCGCCGATGATCTTGCCGAAGGTGGCCATATCCGGCGTAATGCCGTAGTGCTCGGCCGCGCCGCCGCGCGCCACGCGGAAACCGGAAATCACCTCATCAAATATCAACAAGGCGCCATGGCGCCGGGTCTCCTCCCGCAGCAGCTGCAGGAAGGCGCTGCGCTGCAGGAGCAACCCGTGATTGGCGGGGACGGGTTCGATGATCACCGCGGCAATGGCGGCACCTTCGCGGGCAAAGAGGTCGCGCAGCGCCTGTTCATCATCCAGGGGCAGCACGCGCGTGGCCGCCACGAACCCTGCCGGAACCCCGGCCGATGAGGCGGTGCCGAACGTGGCGAGCCCGGAGCCCGCGGCCACCAGCAGATGATCCGCATGCCCGTGGTAGCAGCCGGCGAATTTGACGATCAGATCGCGCCCGGTGGCGGCACGTGCCAGCCGGATGGCACTCATGGTGGCTTCGGTGCCGGAGGACACGAAGCGCACCTGCTCCAGTCCCGGATAGGACTTCACGACGCGTTCGGCCAGCTCCACTTCCGCCTCACAGGGCGCGCCAAAGGTGGTGCCGTGGCGGCAGGCCTGATGGATGGCCTCAATCACATCGGGGTGGGCATGGCCCAGGATCAGCGGTCCCCAGGAGCCCACGAAATCCAGGTAGCGATTGCCATCGACATCAAAGATGTAAGGCCCCGATCCGCGGGCGATGAACAGCGGCGAGCCGCCCACCGCGCGAAAGGCCCGCACCGGCGAATTGACGCCGCCCGGAATCACGTGCAGCGCCCGTTCGTACAGCTGTCCGGATCGGACGTGCGGTTCGCTCTTGTACATGCTGCTCACTCGTCATCCCCTGCGTCGGTCCCGCGGCTGAGGCGGGCTTCTCTAAAAAAGGCCTCGGTAACCTCCGGACCCGCGTGCTCCGCAGCAGCCCTGAGTCCCGATAGCGGCAGATGCGCCAGACGATGGGCGAGCGCGCGACCCCAACCGGTCAGCTGATTGCGCTGACCCTCATCCAGATCCGGCAGCACCTCGCGCAGCAACCGGCTCACTTCCCCGGCAGTGATGCGCTCGAAATCATCGCGCAGCCGCGCCAACTGCGGCCCGATGGCGCGCGCCGCCAATTCGCTGCGCAGCCGCGCCAGGTGCGAATCGATGGCGGCCCGCACCGGCGCCAGGCGCAGCAGGTGCTCGACCCGGCCATCGCGGGCAGTCTGCACCAGATCATCCATACCCACACGCGCGAAATCCAGCACCCGCGCGGCGTCCACATCCACATTCGGCGGCAGGCCAAAATCCATCAACAGCGGCCGCGCGTGGACGAGCTTCACCAGCACGTCGCGATCAATCGCCGGCTCGGTGGCGCCACTGGCGCACACCAGAGCGGCACAGCCCAGCGCCGCGGGGTCCTGCCGGAAGGCCTGCAATGACACCGCACTGGCATCCAATTCCGTGGCCAGCTGCTGGGCCGCATCGAGAGTGCGGTTGATGACCGTGACCGCCACGCCGCGATCGCGCAACCGCAGGCCGCAGCGACGGGTCATGGGCGAGACGCCCACCAGACCCACCGGACCCAGTTTGCGCCCCTCCAGGTGCTGCATCACCCTGCCGACGGCGAGGTCCGCCAGCGAGGGTGCATCGTGTGTGGCAATCCGGTGGGCATGGCGAGCCATGTTCATGGCTTCACTGAGGATGCGATCCAGCAGCGGACCGCAGACCCGTGCCTCACGTGCCGCCTGCCAGGCCGCCCGCAGCTGCACATAGATTTCCTGCTCGCCCGCCTGCGCCGAATCCATGCCACAGGCAACCAGCAGCAGATGCTCGACGGCGGCCTCACCGGTCCAGGCGCGCAAGGTGGCCGTGGCCTCCCCCGGGAGGGGTTCGCGGCCGGTCAGCGCCCGGAACACCTCGGCGCGCCGGTCAAGGGCCGGTTCGGCCGTGGCGTAGATGATTTCCACCCGGTTGCAGGTGGACAGGTACATGACCTCGGCGCCCTGCAGCGCCTCGCGCAGGACCTGTAAGCGGTGGGCAAGGGCATCCTTGGACACCGCAAATTGCGCCACCTGGCCGGCGCTTGCGTGCCGATACGACACGCCCACAATGCCGATCCTGTGCATACCGCCAGCTGACCACTACGTCGCGCCGGAAGTGTCACCAAACGGTCATGGCAACCGGCAATAGCCGGTCCGGGTTCAGCCGTGGCGCGGCAGTCCGGCGGCGTCTCGGGCCAGGGCCTCGATCCCCGCCCAGTCGCCGTCTTCGACCAGGCCAGGCGGAGCAATCCAGGAGCCGCCCACGCACAGCACGTTGTCCAGCTTCAGGAACGAGGGGGCGGTGGCGCGAGAAATGCCACCAGTGGGGCAGAACGCCACCTGGGCGAAGGGGCCCATGAAGGCCTGCAGCATCGGTACGCCCCCCGCTTGCTGGGCGGGGAAGAACTTCAGCGTGTCAAAACCCAACTGCAGCGCCTGCAGGATCTCCCCGGGGGTGGCAATCCCGGGCAGTAGCGGCAATCGGGCCGCGGCGGCCGCCTCGGCCAGCTGCGCAGTCAGCCCGGGGGTCACCGCAAACTGGGCTCCCACTGCTGCCGCGCGCGCGAAATCCTGCGGCCACAGCAGCGAGCCTGCGCCCACCACCGCATCCGGGACCGCGACACGCATGGCCGCGATGACGTCCCATGCCAGCGGCGTGCGCAGCGCGACTTCCAGGACCTGAAGTCCGCCGGCATACAGTGCCTGCGCCAGAGGCACGGCCTGCTCCAGCTTCTGCACTGTCAGTACGGGAATGACCGGCGTCAGCGCCAATACCTCACGAATCCTCATGAGTGCAATCTGCACATGGTGATCATTCCTGTAAAGAAATCTGCGTTATTCTGCTGCCTTCAGCATTAGGGGTGCCACAACGATGCAGCAGCTTGAACCGTTCGATCTGATCCTGTTTGGCGGCACTGGCGATCTTGCCATGCGCAAGCTGTTGCCAGCGTTGTATCGGCGTGTCAGCGCCGGACAGATCACTTCGGGTTCGCGCATTATCGCCGTGGCCCGCAGCACGCACACGCGCGAAAGCTACCTGCAGGCAGTTGAGGAGAAGTGTCGCCCGCATTTGAGCGAGGGTGAATTCACCCCCGCGCACTGGCAGTCCTTTGTGGCACTGGTGGACTACCTGCCGGTAAATGCCACCGTGTCGGAGGACTTCGACCGGCTGGCGGCCAAGCTCCAAGGCGGCGAGGATCGCGTGCGAGTGATGTTCCTGTCGATGGCACCGAGCCTGTTTACCTCCACTTGTGACAATCTCGGCCGCGCCAAACTCGTCACGCCGCGTTCGCGCGTCGTGCTGGAGAAGCCCCTGGGGCAGGATCGTGCTTCGGCCGAGGCCATCAATCAACTGGTGGGATCCATCTTCCACGAACAGCAGATCTATCGCATCGATCACTACCTGGGCAAGGAGACGGTGCAGAACCTGATCGCACTGCGCTTCGGCAACACGCTGTTCGAACCCTTGTGGCGTCGTGGACGCATCAGCCATGTGCAGATCACTGTCGGCGAACATGTCGGCGCCGAAGGCCGTGGCGAGTTCTACAACCAGACCGGCGCCATGCGCGACATGGTGCAGAACCATCTGCTGCAACTGCTGTGCATTCTCGCCATGGAGCCGCCCGCCACCAGCGACGCGGATGCCATGCGCGATGAAAAACTCAAGGTGCTGCGTGCGCTCAGACCCATGGCCGAGCTCGATGTGCAGCACAAGACCGTGCGCGGGCAGTACCGCGCGGGCGCCGTCGACGGCAAGCCGGTTCCCGGTTATCTGAACGAGCCCGGTGTGCCACCCGGCAGCGTGACCGAGACCTTTGTCGCCCTGAAGGCGGAAATCGACAACTGGCGCTGGGCCGGCGTGCCCTTCTATCTGCGCACCGGCAAGCGCATGCAGGACCACCTCAGCGAGATCGTGGTGAGCTTTGAGGATGTGCCCCATCACATCTTTGAAGGCGCCCATGGCATCAATGTGCCGAATCGGCTGGTCATCCGGCTGCAGCCGGATGAAAGCATCACGCTGACCATCATGGCCAAACTGCCGGGTGAGGTGATGCGTCTGCGGCCGGTGGATTTGTCTTTGGACCTGGCTGGCACTTTCAAGGAGCGGCCCCTGGATGCCTATGAGCGCCTGCTGATGGACGTGGTGAAAGGCAATCTCACGTTGTTCATGCGGCGCGACGAGCTGGATGCTGCCTGGCGCTGGATCGACCCCATCCGTGAGGGGTGGGCAAACTCAGGTGAACCGCCCAAAGGTTATACCGCCGGCAGCTGGGGTCCGGCCGCATCGAGCGCACTGATTGGTCGCGACGGCTTCGAGTGGCACGGGGAAACCTGAAGACCACACCATGAGAAGGGGGAAACCAGACGTGCAGCACTTGAGCCTGAACGATCGGGCGCAGCAGCGTCCCGCACCGAGCAGCTGGGCGCAGTACGGCGCCGGGCTCCTGATGTGCCTGCTGTGGGCCGCCGGCGCCGGCCCTGTGGTGGCACAGGCCCCTGCGGAACTCGCGCGCGCCACGGAGGCGGATCATCAGCAGATGATGCGGCAACTGGGAATTACCAAGTTGCGCCCGGGCCCCAATGGCGATGCCAATGCTCCCAATCATGCCAATTACGATGAATCGAAGGCCAACCCCTACCCGGACTATCCGGATCCGCTGCGCATGAACGATGGCAGCAAGGTGACCACCGCGGCCCAGTGGAACAACAAGCGTCGCCCGCAGATCGTTGAGGACTTCGAGCGTGAAGTGCTGGGGCGTGTCCCGGCGCACACGCCCGCCGTCACCTTCTCCGTCAAGGCGGCCGAAAACGAACGCCTGGGATCGGTCCCCGTGAGCGCCACACTGCTGACCGGGCATCTGGACAATTCCGGCGACCCGGCCATCAACGTGGATTTCCCGGTCATGCTGATCAAGCCCATCAACCACCAGGGGCCCATGCCGCTGCTGATCATGTTCGCGCTGGGCACCCCGCCCTTTCCATCACCCGTGCCCCCCTCTGCGGCCGATGTCGCCCGCATGAACGCCGCGCTGCGCGATGCGCTGGTTCGCGAGAATCCGGCGCTCGCCGAGGTGCTGCAGACCCATCCTGCCTGGCAGCCGATTCCCACCCCACCTTTCTTCCCGGCGCCCCGTCCGCCCAGCGACCCGATCTCGCAGCTGGTGGCCGATGGTTGGGCCGTGGCGCAGATTGATCCCACCGCCGTGCAGGCCGACAACGGCGCGGGTCTGACCCGTGGCGTCATCGGTCTGGTCAACAAGGGGCAGCCGCGCAAACCGGACGACTGGGGCGCCCTGCGTGCCTGGGCCTGGGGCGCCAGCCGGGTGCTGGATTATGTGAGCCATGATCCTGACATCGATGCCGGTCACGTGGGCATCGAGGGTGTATCCCGCTACGGCAAAGCCGCATTGATCACCATGGCCTTTGATCAGCGTTTCGCCATGGTGCTCGTGGGCTCCTCGGGCGAAGGCGGTGCCAAACCCCATCGCCGCAACTTCGGTGAAGCCGTGGAATCCCTGACCGGCGCCGGCGAATATCACTGGATGGCCGGCAACTTCCTCAAGTACGGCGCCGCGGAAGCGCGCGGCGGCCCCAAGACCGCGGCGGACCTACCCGTGGACTCCTCGGAACTCATCGCGCTGTGCGCGCCCCGGCTGACCTTCATCAGCTATGGATCCCCAGCCATGGGTGATGCCCTGTGGCTGGATCAGCAGGGCAGCTACATGGCCACCGTCGCCGCGGGCAAGGTGTTCCGCCTGCTCGGCGCGCACGATCTGGGCGTGGGAGATGACTACCAGCATGCGAAAAAACCCGACATCGGCGTCGGCCTCCTCGACGGTCAGCTCGCCTGGCGCCAGCATGAGGGCGGGCATACCGATGTGCCCAATTTCAAATACTTCATCGCCTGGGCCGATCGCTTCATGGGCCGCCCGGCCCCTGCCACACATTAGGCATACGCCAGACACCAGTCGTCCCCGTGCAGCCAGCTGTTCTCCAGTGGCAGCGCCGCGCCGCGGTATAGGCGCGTGACGCCGCGCTGGCCGCCGCTCTTCAGGGCATCGGCCAGCGCCGCGGCGGATTGCGGATCGCGCGCGCCGGCACAGCGATAAATCATGACGGGCGACAACACGGCAACGAAGAACCGCTCCCCGCGGCGCCGGATGCCAAATATCACGCCCATGCCCGTATCGGGAGTCATGGGCAGGATCAGCTGACCGCCGTCCTTGAGTCCATCCAGCCACCGGTCCACCGGACGCGTCGTGCCGGCACTGACCAGGATGAGGTCCGCCGGCGCGAAGTCTGTTTGGGTGGCGTCTCCATGCAGAACGTCGACATGCGCCAGATCCCGCAGGTTGGTACGCGCCTGCACCGCCAGATCCGCTTCATATTCAATGGCCGTCACCCGACCCGCAGGCCCGACGAGATGCGCGAGGATCGCCGAGTAGTAGCCCGTGCCCGCGCCTACATGAACGACCTGCGCGCCCTCCGGCACCAGGGTTTCGGCCAGGACCCGGTAATACAGCGAGGGCTGACCGTTGTTCAGACTCTTCTGTGCCACGATCGATACGGCACTATCCACATACACATGCGCCGGGCTGTCGTCCGGCGTTTGCATAAAGGTGCCGCGCAACAGGGCCATGACGGACCAGGGACCGGGCCCCAGGAACTTCTCCCGCGCGACGCTCGCAAAGGCCGCCTCGACCCTGGGTTCCACTACGCCCGCCATCAAGCCCATCTGCCGGGCAAAGGCGCGGCGCACCACATCGATTTCGGCGGCGGTGAAATGCAGGGGCGCAGTGGCTGCACGTACCGATGCCGGTTCGGCCGCGGCCGGCGTGTCTTTCCTGCGCAGCCGGCAGGCCTGCGCCAGGAATTCCAAGGCCTGGTCCGCCTCGGGTTTCAGCGGCCGGTGGTTGACCCGGGCGATGAACTGCACGAAGCGCAGATAAATATCCGCGGCCCCCAAGCCATGCTCGGCACACACGGCGACCGCGGCGTTCGCAGCCGCATCAGCCACGGCAGAACCGGGATCCGCATGGGCCTGGAGCAGCGCTTCAGCTGATTTGATCACCGGACCCATCGCCTGCACCGGTGCCCATACCCGCATCGCGGCGTCGAAAAAGTCCGCCAACTGCCGGCTCTGCAGCGGAAACGGCAGGACGTCCTGGTCCGGATGACGCTCGCGTGCGATGACGCCCAATTCCATGAACTTGGTCGTCAGCGCCGGGTTCCAGTCCATCATGCGCACCGTACGTTCCCGCACACCATATTTGCCAAGCAGGGCCTGCTGCTTGGAGAGCTGTTCCTGCACCGCCGGGTCGCCAGGTGACAGGCCCTGGCGGTGCTGATCCAGCATGACCGCATTGCACTCGGCGCGCTCGCGCAGATAGCTGTTGTTCTGGTTCAGGTCCTCCGGGTGACTGGCCCACCATGTCTGCCATTCCCATCGCTCCTCAGTGGTGAGCAGTTCCTGCATCAGGTCGGCGAACAGTGTTCCGCGGTTCTGCATCGGGGTACTCCGTGCCTGGAGCGCGTTGACCAGCTGGCACAACTCCTCGAGGGAGAGTGGCTGGCTGCGTTCCAGTCTGTGGATGGCGGCCTCGACGACTTCGAGCGCCTTCGCGGCCTCGGCATGACGTTCCCGCCATGAAGTGGCCTGCACCTGGAGGACACTCAGCAAGGATGGGTTGGTCTCGCGCAGCAGTTTGCGGATCTGCGCCAGGGTGAGACCCAGCGTCTTGAGCACCGAAATGGTGTTCAACCGCAGCAGATCCTCCGGCCCATATCGCCGCCAGCCATTGGCCGCGCGACCGGGTTTGAGCAGGCCTTCACGCTCATAGACCCGCAGTGCCCGCACGGTAAGTCCCGTACGCGCCGCGCAGTCGGCCGCCGTCAACCATTTGCGTGATGTATCCGCCACCATAGCCCTCCGCGGACCACCCTAAAGCCTGACCCTGGGTCAGGCTCAAGAGGATATTCGCTTTGGGCGGGACCGTGACAGCCTCGCTGCGGCCACTGTCTTGACAGCGCCGCTGATTCCGGCGGAGTCTGGGGATATGGCATAGAGGACACCCATGGACTACATGCGACTGGGCTCATCGGGACTGCGGGTATCGCGCATCTGCTTAGGGTGCATGAGTTTTGGCAGTGGGGCGGAATGGATGCTGCCGGAAGCGGCCAGCTTCGCCATTGTCCGCCGTGCCCTGGACCTGGGGATCAACTTCTTCGACACCGCCGATGTGTACTCGGCGGGCGAGAGTGAGCAGATCCTCGGCAAGGCGCTGAAATCCTTCGGCGTCAAACGCGACGATGCAGTCGTGGCCACCAAGGTTTTCCAGGCGATGGGGCCGGGCGCCAATCAGCGCGGATTGTCGCGCAAGCATATTGTCGAATCGATTGACAACAGCCTCAGGCGCCTGGGCACGGACTATGTCGACCTCTATCAGATTCACCGCTTCGATCGGGAGACTCCGATTGAGGAAACGCTGGAAGCCCTGACCGATCTGATCAGGGTCGGCAAGGTGCGCTACATCGGCGCCTCGACCATGGCGGCCTACCAATTGGCGAAGATGCTGTATCGGGCCGACCAGTTGCGGCTGAGTCGCTTCATCAGCATGCAGAACAATTACAGCCTCCTTTATCGCGAAGAAGAGCGCGAGGTGATTCCCCTGTGTCGTGAAGAAGGCATCGGGCTGATCCCCTACAGCCCCATCGGCGGCGGCCTGCTCGCCGGCAGTCGGCGCACCCACACCGTGCGGTCGAACTCGCCCATGGCGCGCAACCGCTTCAACCGCAAGGCGGATGAAGCCGTGATTGATGCCGTCGCGCAGGTGGCTGCACAGCGCGGCAGCAGCGCCGCACAGGTCGCTGTGGCGTGGCTGCTGGCCCAACCGGGCGTCGACTCACCCATCGTGGGCGCCACCCAGGTCACGCACCTGGATGATTCCGTCAAGGCCCTGGACCTTCACCTCACGACTGAAGAAAGCGACAAGCTCGAAGCCGCCTACGAAACCCAGGCCCCTCTGCCGTTGTACATTCGCCCCACCCCCACCGCATAAGGAACTGACATGAAACACTTTGGCGCCGCAGCACTCGGCGTGCTGGCCCTCATTCTGGCCCCGCTGACGCAAGCCGCGCAGAGCTGGACCGAAGGCACCAATTTCGAAGTCATTCACCCGACCCAGCGCACTCAAGTGGCACCCGGCAAGGTCGAGATCATGGAGGTGTTCTCCTATGGCTGTCCCTCCTGCAACAGCTTCCAACCCGTGATCGCAACCCTGGAGCACAGCCTGCCGCCCAATGCCCAAATGGTCTTTCTGCCGGCCTCCTTCAAACCGGAGGAAGACTGGTCCATGTTGCAGCGCGCGTACTTCACTGCGCAGGTCCTGGGCGTATCGGAGCGCACCCATCAGGGGATGTTCGATGCGGTGTGGAAGACCGGCGAGCTGGCCATCGCCGATCCTGCCACCCATCGCCTGAAGAACCCAATGCCCACCATCGAGGATGCCGCGAAGTGTTACGAGCACCTGGCCGGCATCAAACCCGCGGTTTTCCTGGCCACTGCACGCTCATTCGGTGTGGATGTGAAGATGCGGGCCGCGGACGCCCAGGTGCTCGCCATGCAGGTGCCGGGCACGCCCTGCATCATCGTCAACGGCAAGTATCGGATCGTCTTGGATTCACTGCGCAGCGAAGCTGACCTCATCGGTGTAGTGCGCTACCTGGTGGACAAGGAAAGCCGTCACTGAGGCCGGTGCGCGGGAGTAAATTGCGCCTCCACCGCTGCCGCCAGCTGATCCGGCGGCAGTAGCCCTTGGGCGATGAGGAAATCATTGAACTGCTTGAGGTTGAAGTGGCGGCCCAGTTCGATCTGCATTTGTGCGCGCAGTTCCAGCAAACGCGAGTAGCCGTAGAAGTAGGCGGTTGCGTGGCCCGGCGAGCGGAAGGTGAAGCGGTCGAGTTCCTCGCGGGCGAACGCTTCCGACAAACCCACATCGTTCGATCCGGTACCTGGCGTAGAGCTTGCGAATGCCGTCGACATAGCGTGCGGTGTTGGCCAGGTTCTGTTCGACCTCGACCTTGTACGGGCCGAGCAGCTGCGGGTCGCTGAGCTTCGCCTGGAACAGTGCGCCGGCCTCCTTCGTCACCGGCGTGCAGCCCCCCATGCCGACGTAGCACTGCAGGCGCTGGCGCGCGGACGGACGCCGGGCGGCCGCAACCTGGTCCTGCAGCAGCGCGAACTCCCCCTGGAACACAGTCTGGCCGACGTCGATATACGGCAGCAGATACTGCTCGTTGATCCGGCTGTCCCCGATGTTGAGATCGGCCGCCCTGATCATGATCTGCAGATCCTGGCGCACCCGAGGATCAGTTTCCGCGGTCAGCTTTTTCTGCAGGTCCTCGCGCGCCGTGGTCAGTGCCGCACGCCGGCGCCGCTCAACGCCGGCTTTCAGGTCAATGGCCTTGTCGTCATAGCCCGCCAGGCCGTATTGCGAAGCGGATTCGGGATTGAAGTCCGCCAGCACCTGCAACAGCGGCTAGGCATCGGCATCGCTCTTACTCACCCACGCCGCCTGAGCTGAGGGAGCGGAAGCGGCGGAGGCGGCGGAAGCGCCGCCGCATGCCAGCGCAATGCCAGCCATCAGGGGTTTGAACATGGATATAGAATAACCAGCCCGGCGGAAGTGGGATAGTTGATATAGCATCGGAGCAGGGCGATTCGAGGGGCGTAGCATGCGTACCTGGTGCGTGAGACTGGCAGCAGCCTTGGGACTGACCCTGCTCGCAGCCGCGGGGGCCGCGGCAGCGGACCAACTGCTGGTCCTGGAGAAGGACACCCATCAGCTCGCCATCATTGATCCGGTGGACCTGCGGGTGCTGGCACGGATTGCGTCCGGCCCCGATCCGCACGAGGTGGTTGCCTCCAGCGACGGCCGCGTGGCCTACATCTCCAACTACGGGGGCGAAGGCAGCGACCTGCACACCATCTCCCGGGTCGACCTCCTCTCCCGCACGACGCTGGCGCCCATCGATCTCGGGGCCTTGCACTCAGCGCATGGCCTGGACTTCGCCGGTGGCGAGCTCTACTTCACCGCCGAAAGCAGCAAGGTCATCGGCCGCTACGATCCGGCCAGCGCACGCATCGACTGGGTCATGGGCACCGGGCAGGATCGGACGCACATGGTCTGGGTCGCGCCGGACCTGAAGCACATCTACACCACGAATGTACGCTCCGGCAGCGTCTCGATCCTGGAGAGCGTCACCCGCGCGGCTTTCGCGCCGCCGCCCGGCTTCAAGCCGCCGGCGGGGGCGCCCCCGAGGCCGCCTGGGGCGCCGGTTACCCTCTGGAACATCACCGTCGTGCCCGCCGGGCGCGGCGCAGAAGGTTTCGACCTCTCACCGGATGGTCGCCAGTTATGGACCGCCAACGCGCAGGACGGCACAGTCACGGTGATCGACCTGGCCGCCAAGAAGGCGGTGGAGACCTTCGCCGTTCCGGTCCATGGCGCCAACCGTCTGAAATTTACGCCTGACGGCGCCCATGTGCTGATCTCGGGACTGGGCAACTTCGGTTCCGCCGCGCCGGATCACGCCAACCTCATCGTGGTGGATGTCGCCACGCGCAGGACGATCAAGTCGCTGGATCTGGGTGGCGGTGCGGCCGGTATCCTGATCCCACCCGGTGGCAGTTCCGCCTTCGTGGCGGTGAGCGGCGGCGGCAAGGTCGCGGTGGTCGACCTCAAGACCTTCAACCTACGCGGGCAGATCGCGCCTCTGGGTCAGCCCGATGGCATGGCGTGGGTGCGCGGCCGCTAGACCCGGGACAGCGGCGAGATCAAAAGGCGCTTTTCACCACGCCACCATCCACGCGCAATGCGGCTCCGGTCGTGGCCGACGACAATGGGCTCGCCACATACGCCACCAGGGTCGCCACCTCCTCCGTCCGCTCGAATCGCTTGATGAGCGAGGTGGGTCGCTGAGTCTTGAAAAACTGCTCCTCCACCTCGGCCAGCGACCGCCCGCCAAAGCGTCCGGCAGCCCTTGGATCTTCGGTATCGAGAGTGGGTCCCGGCAATATACTGTTCACCGTCACGCCGGTTTTGGCACAGCTTTCAGCGATGCCGCGTGCCACCGCAATTTCCGCCGCCTTGCTCATGCCGTATTGCACGCTCTCCACGGGAATCTGCAGTGCACTTTCGCTGGAGATAAAGATGATGCGTCCCCAGTTACGCTGCTTCATGCCGGGCAGGTAGACCCGCGACAGACGCACCCCGGACATGACATTGAGATCGAAAGTCTGATACCAGTCCTGATCCGTCGACTGCATGAACTCGTGCGGGATGAATCGGCCGACGTTGTTGATCAGGATGTCCACATTGGGATAAGTCCTGGCCAGCCGCGCAATGTCGTCCGCCTTGCTCATGTCGCCGGCAAAGCCCAACGGGGCTTTCCCCGTCGCCTGTTTGAGTGAGACAGTCGCTTTGGCTACGGATTCCTGGCTTCGTCCGTTGATGATCACCTGCGCGCCTTCCGCGAGCAGCACCTTGGCGATGCCGTAACCAATTCCACTGGTGCTACCGGTCACCAGGGCGGTCTTGCCCTTCAGTTGCAGATCCATCGCCTGAACCGAACCGCAGACGGTCATCACGGCAACGACCATCAATATTCTGAACGATGCGGATTTCATGTCAGCGCCTTCCCAGTGTGTTGCCGCGAGCCCGCGGCCCAGTGATTGAATGGGAAGGATGATACTTGCTTAAGGATCAGGCAATCATTGCCGAGGCGAGGCTCAACTGTCGTTCAATGCGGGCACGGGAAAAGAGGCCGCGCACTGCCGTCGCGCCATCGCTCTCCTTTTCAACCACCAGTATGTGCATCAGATTCGCATCGCGAAGCGCCTGCAGCACGTCGATGACCCGCGCTTTTTTGACTGCGGACCAATTCAATGTCACCAGGTCGTGCCACGGTGTCATGACCTGCCCCACCGGCACGTCGTTGCGCCGGACATCGTGGAACTGCTGGATGTACTGAATCGGCCGCTCACCTTCAATATCGTAGGAGGTGATGAAGCCCACCACCTTGAGTTCATTGACCACCAGCAAGGATCGAACGCCCAGGCCGGCCATATCGTTCAGCGCCGAGCCGATCGAGCGGTTCTCGTGCACCGTCACCGGATATTGGCGGCTGAAGTCGTTCATGACAGTGATCGCCGGGTCGTACAATTGGACACGATTGCCGGGTATCGTGGAGCGGCGGGGCAATACCCCTGAGTAGGAATCTTGGCCGCGTGTCAGTAGTTCATTGCGCATGGTGGCACCCTACTTTTTTGACACTCCAAATGACAGATCGTTCCGGGAAATGGCTGTCCCAAGCCAGACCCAAGCCGTTGCCAGGCTCTCAGACCAGATTCAGGTTGAGCGGCGCGGCACCCGGAAAGATAAGGTCCAGTTGCTGCGGTGCAAGGCCCCACAGCCTACCGAAGAGGCCTGAGAGTACGCCACGGTAATTATTGAGTACGGGATAGTCCCGATCCTGGAATAGCGAGCCATGCTCGACTCGCACCTGTTCGCCGGCGATACGCCCACCATTGATGCGACCACCGAGCACCCAGTACACGCTGCCATGCCCATGGTCCGTGCCGCCGTTGCCGTTTTCGCGGAAGGTGCGGCCGAACTCGGACAGCACAAAGACGACGGTGCTGTTCCACTCGTCCCCCAGGATGTGGGCGAATGTGGCCAGCCCGCTCCCCAGACTGGTCAGGTTCGCCGCCAGGGCACCGTGCGCCCCGCCTTCGTTGACGTGCGTATCCCAGCCGCCCACGTCCACGAAGCCGAGCCGATATTGGGTGCGCATGAATCGTGCCATGCGCTCAGCGGTCAACTCGAAGCCTTTGGTACTGATGGCACCGCGGTTCGCTGCAAGCATTTCGTCCTGCGCCGCCTGCGCGACTTGCTGCTGCAGCTCCAGACCCTCCGTCACGGCCGATTCCAGCCGATTGCCGACATACATCCCGCGCAGTGCCGCGATCTGGGCGCGCAGCAGCTCGCGGCGCCGGGCCTGGTAGACGAACTGATTGCCCTGGGCATAGAGCGCCTGCCGCGCGACCTGCTTCTCCGGGCCATCCGGCAAGGTATTGATGCGCCTCTGTTCGGCCGCCACCGTGGCCAGCAGCTGCGCAGCATTCGACTGGCTGATGGGCAACTCGGCGATTTCATGCATCACGACATCCGGCAGATGGCCATCGGTCGGTTGCAGCTGCTGCGCGAGAAAACCCTCGCGCCCCAGCTTCCGGTACTGCGCCAGAACATCGGAGTCGACGCCAAAGGTGAGTCGCTGAAGCCAGACCATATCGGCAGTAGCAGGCTGGGAGGCGTTATTGGGCCCTGAGGCGCATCCGGTGAACGCCAGGGCGGCAAGCGCCGCCACGAAAAACTTATCCACTGCGTGATTGAGCATGAGCACCGTGACTGCGCTTATCGGAGCTTCTGGACCGCGGCGAAACTGGGATAGACCGTCACATCGACGCACCTGATGAGATCGAGGAACTCGTCCGCGTGCTGGTCGATTTGCGAGAACTTCACCAACTCCTCGTCGAGCTGGTGGCGGCCTCGCAGCGCCTGCACGTACCTGAAGAACCCGAGCATCGCAACGACCTGATTGCGGTTTTCGACATTGTGGAGGCTGGCATGTCCCTCCGGGTCCAGAAATCCCCGTGTCGCAGCGTATAGCTTCTGCATGGGAGCGGACAGGTATTGCTGGATGATCTGGACGGTCAGGTCCTGGTGCTTCTCCCTGCGCGCGACTTTGTTGCTCCAGAATGCAAACAACCAACTGCTGCAGATCGCAAGCGCCGCACCGATGAGGGTGCCGACCAGGCTCGGGTCGGCCTGTTCCCAAAAGGTCCGATTCCGAGGCGGCTGAGGCTCGATGCCCGGCAGAGACACCCGACCAGCGATCTGATCACGCAACTGCTGAAGTTGCCGCTGTTGGTCGGATAGCCGTACGTCCAACGTCTGCAGTACCTGTACGGTTGCAACCGGGGTATCGGCCTTGGTGTCCGGCACGGTTTGAGAATGTGCACAGGGTGCGAGGCACATTAAACCGGCTGCGCAGATGCCGACTCGCCTCAGACCGGCATGACGGTATTCGCGTCCCCGTCGGGGACGATGGCCATCGAACATCCTGCCCTCCCGTTCCATCCGCTGACGGGCGCGCCCCGCGTGGACTATTCGCAGGAAAAACCACTGTTAATGATGCCACAAGACCTCAAAAAGGGGGTAGATCGCGGCATTGCAATAAACCTTCCTCATCCCGCTATGGGGACGGCGGGAGTAAGCTCGCGCACAACCTGCAGGCACAGGGTGCACGCATGGAGCGAATGATGCGGAACCGGCCGGGAATTATTGCGGCAGTCACGGCTTTGTCCCTTTTGATCACCTGTGCCGCCTACGCCGATGCACCGGTCGCGAGGCTCGATCAGCACCGGAATCAGGCATTGGTCGCGCTGATGCAACGGACGGATGCCGACTCCCTGGCCGCCGCGGGATTGCTGAGCGTCTTCGGGCGCAATGATCAGCCCCTCTTATGGATGCAGCGATCCGTGGCAGCGGCGCCGCAGCGCGCCGACCTGGTCTGGTTGGAACTCCAGATCTGCCTGAAGTCGCCCCACTGCAATCCAGATCCCATCGAGCAACACCTGCGCGCGCTAGATCCCTCCAATGGAGCCGGCTGGCTGGTGACCCTGGACCGCGCATACCTTGGGAGAAACCAGGCAACGATGGATACCGCCATGAATGCCATCGCACATTCGGACCACGTGGACATTTATTGGACAGCGCTCATTGCGCATCTTACCGAAGCAACCACCCGCACCGGGAAGATGCCGCTGTCCGAAGCTGAAGTCGAAATCATTGGGATCCTTGCAGCGCAGGTGGTTCCCGCGTATCAAATCATCGGCAAATCCTGCAGCGCCGAACGGCTTCTACGGTCCGGGGTCTCCAGTACCTGTCGCGGCGTGGCGGCCGCACTTCAACGCGGGGACACACTCATCACCGAAGGGGTGGGAAATTCACTGGCCCTGAGTGTCTGGCCAGAACAGTCTGCACCGTGGCGTGCAGCGAGCGAAGCCCAGCGTTCGAGCCAGTACCGCATGTCGTTAGAGGCAAAGCTGGATGCCGAGCCGTGGAGCGAGGGCAGGGCGAAGCGGTTCCTGATTCTGTGCAAACGACAACGCCGCGAGCGGGATGTTCTGGTGGCACGGATTGTCGACGCCGGCGAGCAACCCAACCCGCCAGAGCTTTAATCCTGACCGATTCCCCAAACTTGGCGGGATGAACCCCTCGATTCATTGATACGCTGGGGTCATGCTTTGCTACCTGCGACTCCTGCACTCGGGCGAATCCCGCCGCGCTTCGCTGGGCATCATTGTGTCCGCAGTCGCCTGGGGACTGTGGTGGATACCCGTACGGTGGCTGGCACATGCTGGACTGCAGGGTGACCTGGTCAGTGTGTTCGTCTATCTGCCCGGTGCGGCGATGCTTGCGCCATTCGCACTGCGGCGCTGGCGGGAAATGGCAAGGAGTCCAGGTGCGCTGATTGGCATTGGTGTGCCCATGGGAGCTGCGCTCGCCATGACCAACACCGCGCTGCTGCACGGTCAAGTCGTAAGAGTGCTGCTTTTGTTCTATCTGGCCCCAGTCTGGGCGACGCTGCTGAACATCGTGGTTCTTCGCGAGCCCCTCACTGTCGGCAGAGCCCTGGCGGTCATCGCAGGCCTGGTGGGCGCTGCCATGGTGCTGGGCGGCCCACGGACGCTCCCGTTACCGGTATCGCTGGGCGATTGGATGGGCCTGCTGGCCGGCATTTCGTTTGCATTGGGCTCCCTGGCGATCCGCAGGACCGGAGCATCGCACGGTGTCGCCGGTGATCCGGTGGTGCAGATGTTCAGTGGATTCATGTTCGCCGCCCTGGTGGCTGTAGGGTTTCGCTACCTGATCGCGGACACCGGGCCGGTGTCGTCGGCCCGCGAATGGGCAGCGCTGCCCGTCGCCTGCAGTCTCGCGCTCCTCTGGCTGATCCCGCAGATGTGGCTGTATGCCTGGGGTGCCGCCCGTCTGGATCCGGGCCGCGTGAGCATCCTGATGCTCGTGGAACCGATGGTGGCGGTCATCAGTGCGGGGCTGCTGCTCAGCGAGCCCCTCTCCGGGCGCGAACTCCTCGGCTGCGTGCTGATCCTGTCAGCCGCGGTACTGGATCTGGCAACGCCGCTGCAGCGACCCTTCGGCAAGGCGATCCAATCGATGTGACCGCCCGGCGCGGGCGAGATTTGTAATGCTGGGTCCATTGTGCTACTATTTGTAGCACTACAAATTGTCGCGATACTTATGGCACGAGCGCGGGCACAACTTGGAAGATTGGAACAGGAAGTCCTGCATCTGGTCCTGCACAAGCCTGGCATCAGTGCCGAGCAGGTGCGTCTGGCGCTGCAGCGACCACTGCGGGAGTCCACGGTACGCACCGTCCTGTCGCGCCTCGAGCAGAAGGGCCTGGTGACCCACCAGGTCGATCAGCGGACGTTTCTCTACCAGACCAGCGAGAGCCGTGGACAAATGGCTGCCAAGGCGGTTCAGCGCATCGCCGACTGGCTCTGCAACGGTTCGGTCGATGATGTCCTGCTCGGGTTGGTGGAAGCCAAAACCTTGGACCGCCGCGACGTGCAGCGCCTCCTGGCGCGAATTGACGAGCGCAAGAAGGGGAGGAACTCGTGATGCCACTGCTCCTCGAGGTCACCATCCGTTCCACTGCGCTGTGGCTGATAGCCTGGCTGCTGCTCAAGTTGCTGCGGGTACGCGACGCGCACGCTGAGAAATTCGTCTGGACAGTGGTGGCCTTGGCATCACTTGCCATGCCGTTGCTGATGCGCGCGGTCGCGCTGCCTCTGCCCAGGTCAGCCTCTGTGATCGTGCCTGCGGGCGCGATCTCAGCGCGTCTCCTGGGCGGCATCAGTCATCCCGAGCTGGGTTCGACGCTGCTGAGCATCTACCTGATCGTTTCCGGCCTGCTGCTGCTGCGCTTCCTCGCGCGTCTGTATCGCTCCTTTCGCCTCTATCATCGGGCGCGCAGACCTGTCGAGATGGTCTTCGCAAACCTCAACGTGCGACTGAGTAGCGATATCCGTACCCCCTGTACGCTAGGCAGCACCATCCTGCTTCCGGTTGCCTTCGAGTCCTGGAGCCCGGTGGCCCGAGCCGCAGCCATCGCTCATGAGTGCGCGCACGTGCTCCATCGGGACTGCTATCGCATGTGGCTCGCGACGCTGTATCAGTGCGCCTTCTGGTTCAGTCCGTTCCCTTGGCTCCTGCGTCGCAGATTGGCACTGCTTGCAGAGT
>DASXFV010000077.1:0-3565 GCA_036489445.1 Steroidobacteraceae bacterium
CCCCGCCCGACCGCCCCGCTGCCGGTGATGATGAGAGGTGAGCGGTGTATAGTTCGCAGAAACATAGGGGTCTCGCTGAATATGCCAAATAAAGACCACGGGATCCTGACGACACACGTCGGCAGCCTGCCGCGCAGCCAGGCGGTGACCGATGTGATATTCGGACGCGAGCGGGGCGAGGCGCGCAATGCAGCCGAGGATGATGCCGTGCTCACCAAGGCGGTCGCCGACGTCGTGCAGCGACAGGTGAACCTCGGTATCGACCTCGTCAGCGACGGGGAGATGAGCAAGATCAGCTATTCCACCTATGTTGCCGATCGCTTCACTGGTTTCGCAGGGGACACCCCGCGCGAGGCAGGCCAGGACCTGGTCGACTTTCCGGGCCTGCTCCGCAAGCTTGCGGATCGGGGTGCCACGGCCAAGTACCGTCGACCCCGCTGCGTGGGCGAGATCAAGGTACGCGACACCCGCGCGCTCGAGACGGACATCCGCAACCTCAAGGCAGCCAGTGCCGCGGCCTCCCCGACGGCGGCCTTCATGAACGCCGCCTCCCCCGGGGTTATCGCCTTTTTTCTGCCGAACGACTACTACCCCACGCAGGATGACTATCTGGAAGCCGTTGCGGCCGCGATGCAAACGGAATACGAAGCCATCGTACGGGCCGGGATCATTCTGCAGATCGATGCCCCGGACCTGGCGATGGGCCGCCATACCATGTACCGCGATCGCACCCTGGATGAATTTGACCGCCTTGCCGCGCGGCACATCGAGATCCTGAACCATGCGCTGCGCAATGTGCCGGCAGACCGCGTGCGGATGCATGTGTGCTGGGGCAACTACGAAGGGCCCCATCATCACGACGTGCCGATGGAGCGCTTGCTGCCCATCGTGCTCAAGGCAAAGCCGCAGGGCCTGCTGTTCGAGGCGGCCAATCCGCGCCACGCTCACGAATGGGTGGTATTCAAGAATTCCCGCATCCCCGAGGACAAGATCCTGATCCCCGGAGTGTTGTCCACCACCACCAACTATGTTGAGCATCCGCTGCTGGTCGCCGAACGCATCGAGCGCTTTGCGCAAATCGTGGGACGCGAGCGGGTGATCGCGGGCACCGATTGTGGCTTTGGCACCTTCGCAGGATTCGGTCCGGTGGAGCCGGACATCGCTTACATGAAACTGCAATCCCTGGTCGAGGGCGCGCAGATTGCCTCCCGTCGGTTGTCTGGCTGAATAGCAGGGCAGTCGCTGCCGAGCTTGTGTCCCGCCGGCGGGGCCGTGGCACCTGCTGTAGGCGCCCGCCGGCACTACCTAAATAATTCTTTCAACATCAATAAGATACCAGCCTCCTGAGCGGCAGATTGTAGGGGTGGAGGAAGCGCGGAAATCCGGTCGGCTGACAGGTGTCACGAATCGCCGGATGTACAACATAGATGTCACCTATAACGAACGAGTGCCACTATGAACTCAACCTCTACCAGCAAAATTGTGGTCGGCGTTGCCCTTGCGGCGGTCTTCGTCGGAGGGCGTACGTGCTCGTGACGCGCGACGCGACACAGACGCAGGTCGCGCGCGCGACACCTATCGCCCCGCCGCCGGCGCCACCGGCTGCGCCTCCCCCGGATACGACCGCCTCCGCGCCAGCGCGGGCAGATCAGACGGCGGCGGCCTCAAATCCGGCCCCCGCCAATGCTCCTGCAGTGGCCGCACCGGCTCCCAGCGTGGCGCAGAACGATGCCGCAACGTCTTCTGACAATGCCACGCCGTCCAAGCCCAAGAGTTCAGAACGTCATCACAGGACGCATGCCAAGGACAGCGCTTCCGATACCGGCACGGACTCAGCCTCGAACACCAGCACCCAGGCTGCAACCGGTAGTGCTGACAGCTCCAGCAACCAGGCCAACAACAGCGCAAGCCCGCCTGCTGCCCCCGCCACCGGTCAGCCGGCCGCACCACCGGCCGCACCGGCCGCACCAAGCGCATCAGATCAGGCCGCAGCAGCCAATCCGGCCCCGACCACCGCACCTGTGGCTTCCGACAGCAAGATCTCGGCCGATGTGAAGTCGGAGATTGCGACGGCAGCGCCCAACAGCAACGTGAAGGTGACGACCACGAACGGTGCTGTGGAACTCGCCGGGTCCGTTCCCAGTCAGGACGCGATTGATCAGGCCAAGCAAGCGGCCTTACGCGTAGCCGGCGTCAAGACCGTGGATGCCTCGGGCCTGCTGGTCAGCAATCAGTAGCACGCTGCAGTACCCAAGGACCGATGTGGCGCTTTCGCCCGTCGGTCCTTTGCTTTGGGACTAGTGCGCCGTCTGATCCTGCAGCGTGGCCATCCAGGCGGTTCTGGATATGTTCCAGCCGAGCACGTCTTCGCTTCGCCCCCATGCGATGACCGGCTGAGGTGTTCCAGCCTCCGGCTTCATGCCCAGTCGACGCAGGATTCGAGCCATGAGCGGATTACCGGTCAATTGGTGAGCTTCCACCGCATCCAGCTGCAGCGAAGTAAAAGCGAACGCCAATGCCGCTTGTGCGGCCTCAATGGCCAGGTCCTTGCGCGCGATTCGATCCGCAATCCAGAAGCTGAGGTTCGCACGCCCGTGCTCCAGCTGAATCTCGTGCAGTCCGACATAGCCCGCTAACCGATCATGCTCGAGGCCCGAGACCGCCCAGTGAATGGCGCAGCGCCTGCGCCATTCCACCGAATGACTCTCGATCCAGTGCCGCGCCTGACGCGCATCGAATGGCCGCGGCACTGCCAACGTCGAATCCGCAATCCGATGCGCCGCAACCACGCTGATCAATCGCGGGATATCCACCAGCGTGAACGGCCGCAGGCGCAAGCGCGACGTTGCAATCACCGGATACCGCGTCTGCAGCAGCAGCGTGTGTGAGCCCACCGGGCCGAACTGCATGGACTCATCGAAGTCGGCGTTGACGGACATGATTTTCATTCCTTCAGCGAACGCTGTAGCCCTTGCCCGTCAGACAGGCATCTTCCGCCTGGAGGTAATTGGCGTGCTTGGCCGGATCGGTACCCGCCTGAGTGGCGGCCCACTGCTGGCAGTCGGTGCGATCCTTGGCCTGTTGCGCCGGGGACTGCCCGTTCTTGGGATAGGCATACAGGTCAGTCTGCGAGGGGTTCGTCTGAGGGGCTGCAGCCGCCTCATTTACGAGTCCCGCCGGAGGCTGGACCGTCTCGTACTCATCCGCCGCGCCGTCCCACGTGTAGTAGTTGTCATCGGCATAGTAGTAAGGCACCCCATCCCAATAGTACGTGTCATAGGCGAAAGGCAACGCGGAGAAAAACAGCCCGTAGCCGAGCCAGCCGACCCCGCCGTAGTAGCCACCGCCGCCCCAACCGTAGCCTCCGTAGCCACCGCGGTAACCGCCACGGTAACCGCCACGGTAGCCACCGCCACGGTAGCCACCGCCCCGCGCGTGGAAGGCGCCGCCACCATGGAAGCCGCCACCATGGAAACCACCACCGCCCCCATGAAAGGCGCTGTGAGCGCCGCCGCCTCCACCGTGGCCGCCGCCTCGCTGTGCGAGTGCGGGCCCGGCGCTAGCG
>DASXFV010000014.1:0-1911 GCA_036489445.1 Steroidobacteraceae bacterium
TGCGAAACTGGATGCCATCGCCAACATCGAACGGGCTTTGAACAAGCCCAAGGTCCCGGGGGGAACGCCATAGTGACCGTCACCACCAAACGCAAGGCCCGAATTCTGGTCGTGGATGATGATCCGGGCCTGCTGCGCCTGCTCACTATCCGGCTGCGGGCGGAAAGCTACGACGTGGAGGCCGTCGAAGGTGGGCCGCAGGCGCTCGCTGCCGCCAGTCGTTTCCGCCCCGATCTGGTCATCACGGATTTGCGCATGGAGCCGATGGACGGCATCGCACTGCTGAAGGAATTGCAGAATCGCTGGCCGGGCCTGAAGGTCATCATGCTGACGGCCCACGGCACCATACCGGATGCCGTGCAGGCCACGCAGATGGGGGCCTTCGGATTCCTGACGAAGCCGGTGGACAAGCAGGAGCTGCTCGATCAGGTGCAGAAAGCCTTGCGCATCTCCGGGTTCGGCTCCTCCGATGAGGACTGGCGCGCCGATATCGTGACGCGCAGTTCCGTCATGGAAGAGAAGCTTGCCCAGGCGCACATGGTCGCGGGTACCGATGCGCGCGTGCTGATCACCGGGGAAAGCGGCACCGGAAAAGAGCTTCTGGCGCGCGCCATCCATCGCGCGAGTCCTCGGCGCAACAAGGAATTCGTCGTCGTCAACTGCAGCGCCATGGCGCCGGAGCTGCTGGAGTCAGAGCTCTTCGGCCATGAAAAAGGCGCCTTCAGCGGCGCGGACCGCGCGCACCAGGGACTGTTCAGGGCCGCCGACGGCGGCACGCTGATGCTCGATGAAATCGGCGACATGCCGATGCCACTGCAGGTAAAGCTGCTGCGGGTGTTGCAGGAAAATGTGGTCCGCCCCGTGGGCAGCACCGCCTCCATTGCCGTCAACGTGCGCGTGATTTCGGCAACCCATCGCGATCTGCAACTGCTGCTGCAGGGTGGGCAGTTCCGCGAGGATCTGTACTACCGCCTCAACGTCGTGCACATCGACATGCCGCCCCTGAACCGGCGCCGCGAAGATATCCCATTGCTGGTCGCGCACTTTTTGGCAAAGATGGCGACCGAAAGCGGTACCCGCAAAATCTATGCACCGGAGTCGGTGGAATTGCTGGCCACCGCCGACTGGCCGGGCAACATTCGGCAATTGCAGAACGTCGTGCGCCAGAACGTGGCGCTGTCGCAAACTCCGATCATTCCGGTGGAGTTGGTGCAGCAGTCCCTCGGCGGCGGCCAGGGCAAACTGCCGTCATTCGATGAAGCGCGTGATGAGTTCACGCGCAGCTATCTGTCGCAGATCCTGCAAATCACCGGTGGCAACGTCAGCCAGGCGGCCAGACTCGCCAAGCGCAACCGCACCGACTTCTACAAACTGCTCGGGCGCCATCAGCTGACACCCGAGGAATTCAAGCAGCGCTGAACGGCTTTGCGAACTGCGCGGCGTCAATGTGATGTTTCTCGAGCAGATCGTACAACGTGGGGCGCGTGACGCCCAGATACTCGGCCGCGCGCGACAGGTTTCCGCCCGCCAGCGCCAGCGCCTGGCGGGTGGCCTGGGTTTCCGCCTTCTGGCGTGCAGCGCGTAAATTCAGGTGCTCGGCATCGCGTTGCGGGTCGGATAAATCCAGGTCCGCGGGTGTGACGACTGCGCCCTCCGCCATGATCACCGCACCCTTGATGCGATTCTCGAGCTCACGCACGTTACCGGGCCATTTGTAGGCCTGGACGGCGCAGATCGCCTCGGGCGAAAACGCCCGCACGGGTTTGCCGAAGCGCTCGGCCATCTGCTGCAGCAGCCACTGGGCCAGCAACACACTGTCCCCCTGCCGTTCGCGCAATGCCGGTATGCGCAGGGTCACTTCGCTGATGCGGTAGTACAGATCGTCGCGGAACTTGCCCGCGGCAATGAGTG
>DASXFV010000069.1:0-13744 GCA_036489445.1 Steroidobacteraceae bacterium
GCGCCCGGCTCACCGCTTAACCCGCGCACTCTACGTCAACCAATGCTGGATGCGATCATGCAGCGGACTGCTGCGTGGAAAATGCGCCAGCAGATATTCCATCTGATCGGCCAGCACCCGCCGCCCCTTCAGGAAAATGTATTCGGCGTAGGTCGGCGTGAATGGCACGGCGATCAGCTGCATCTTCGCCTGCTCAGGGGTGCGCGAGGCCTTGTGGTTGTTACAGCGACGACAGGCCGTCACCACGTTCATCCAGGTGTCCTGACCGCCCTGGCTGAAGGGTCGCACATGATCGCGCGACAGCTCCCGGGTGGAGAAGCGTTGCGCGCAGTACAGACACAGATAGGCATCACGCCGGAACAGGGTCTGGTTGTTCAGCGGCGGTACGTAATCGTGACGGCAGTTGCCGGGGTTCCCCGTGTGACCGATGGTCGCCACGATGGAGTTGACCTGCAGTACCGTGCGCCGGCCGGTGCGCGCGTTGACGCCACCGTACAGGGGGTAGAGCGTGGAACCGCAGGTGTAGGCCACCTGGTTCTGGTGGTACAGCCGGGCGGCCTCCCGGTAGTCGATCCACTCCAGCGGCATGCCCGCGATGTCCGTTCGCAGCACAAGCTGGGAGAGCCCGCGGGTCCCAGCTAAGGCGATGCGCAGGTCGGAATGGTAGCCGTGATCGGCCTTTTCCAAGTCGATGCCCAGCATTGCTCCTGTAAGATACGGCAGCTTTGTATCGGAATTCAACGTTACAGCGCACTTGTTTCAATGCCATTTCCAGCTTTCACACCTAAAGCCTCCGTAACGCCCGATGAATATCGTCGTCCTGGCCTCCGGTGAGGGAACCACGCTGCAGGCCGTGCTGGATGCCTGTGCCGAGGGCCGGCTCCCGGCCCGGGTGGCCGGGGTGATCAGCAATAATGGCGCAGCGGGGGCGCTGCGCCGCGCGCGCGAGGCCGGGGTACCGACTCGGCATCTGTCGGCAGCCACGGCAGGGGGGCCAGCCGCCGCGGATCAGGCCCTGCGTGACGCATTGACTGAATTGGGCGCGGAGTGGGTGCTGCTCGCCGGGTACATGAAGCGGTTGGGGCCATTGACCCTGGCCGCCTATGGCGGCCGCATTATCAATACCCACCCGGCTCTGCTGCCCGAGTTCGGCGGCCAGGGAATGTTCGGTATGCACGTGCACCGGGCGGTGCTGGCAGCCGGACGCCCATGGTCTGGCGCCAGCGTGCACTGGGTGGATGAAAACTACGATACTGGCGCGGTGATCGCGCAGGTTCGGGTGCCAGTGGAGCCAGGGGATTGCGCCGAATCGCTGGCCGCGAGGGTTCAGGCTGCCGAACGGAGGCTGCTTATCCAGGTGCTGACGGCGGCGGCTTCCGGCAGCCTCAAATTACCGCCGCAAACTGCACAGCCGAGCGCTACTTCTTGATCGCGCGCTTCGCAGCCTTCTTCTTCTTGCTCGGATCCTTGGGTCGGGTCTTGCCGAAGGAACCTTTGTAGATCTTGCCACGCTTGGACCGCGGATCTCCCTTGCCCATGCTCTAACTCTCCGAAAAACACTGGAATTGAAGCCGCGCAGTCTACCACCCCTTGAGCCAATGAGCCTCAGCAGATGATAAGGACCGGATTCACAGTCGTATGTACATCCTCATAGCGAGCCTGATTGCGGCGACACTGGCCCTCGCTCTGGCCGCCGGTGTCGCGATGCGCGGACCGGTGCAGCCGGAATTGGTGGCGCTGGCGTCGCTCGCCGCAGCCGTGGCCCTCGGCGTGCTGGTGAAGCTGCGGGGTCGAACCGCGCGCCTCCTGTTACGCCTGCGCGGGGTGGCCTACGAGGACCCCCTCACCGGACTGCCCAATCGGGCCTACGCCGAAGATCATATCGACACTCTGCTGGCCGCCAGCGGCTGCGAGCCCTTCGCACTGGTGATCGTGGAGCTGTACAACGTGCGCGAAATCAATGCCGCCCTCGGACATCCGGTCGGCGATGCCGCCTTGCGCGAAGTGGCGCGTCGCCTGCGTCAGAACATCGACCCTGGCGATCTGGTGGCGCGGCTGACGGCCAACCAGTTCCTGATCATTCTGCATTCGTGCAGCAGCGAACGGGCGGCGCTGCTCGCGCGCCAGCTGGTGGGCGTGATTCACGCCGGACTGCATCTGCCGGATGTGAGCCTGGACGTCCAGGTCCAGGCGGGCTTCAGTCAGCACCCCGATCACGGTGCCGCCTCCCGTGAACTGATGCGGCGGGCCCAGATCGCCTTGGAGGATGCGCAAAGCGCCCGTACCCTGGTGTCTGCCTATCGGCCCGGCCGTGACGAGGCGCAGCGGCGACGGCTGCAGCTGGCCGCCGGGCTGCGCACCGCCATTGAAGCCGATGACCTGCGGCTGGTCTTTCAGCCGGAGCTGAATCTGGCCAGCGGCACGATTACGCAGCTGGAAGCACTGATGCGCTGGAAACATCCGACGCTGGGTGACCTGTCACCTGCGGAATTCGTGCCCATTGCCGAGCACACCGGCAGCTCGCGGCATCTGACCAGCTGGGCGCTGACCCGGGCCATCCGCCAGATGGCCGAGTGGCGTGATGCGGGCCTGGACATCGATGTGGCGGTGAATCTTTCCGCACCGGACATCATGGATCCGCAGCTGGTGAAGGAAATCCAGGCCTGCCTGGACGACTACAATGTGCAGCCCGCGCGCCTGGTGCTGGAAATCACCGAAAGCGCGGTGATGCGCGATCCGACACTGGCCGCGCGCCACATGCAGCTGCTGAAGCTGGCCGGCGTGCGCTTCGCCATGGATGACTTTGGTACCGGCCACTCCTCTCTCTCACAATTGAGCCGGCTGCCGCTTGATCAGCTGAAGATCGACCGCTCATTCATCACCCATGCTCACGAGCGCCCCGCGGATGCGACGATTGTAAAATCGACCATCGAGCTGGCGCACAACATGGGCCTGAAGGTCATCGCAGAAGGCGTGGAAACCGCATCGGCGCAGCAGCTGCTGCGCAGCTTGGGCTGTGACCTCGTACAGGGCGATTACATCAGCACGCCGCTGGCGCCGGAGCAGGTGCGGGCGTTCGTGGCTGCGGGCGCCCGCACGCCGGCGTGAGACAATACGGCCATGAAATCACCGATTGCGACCGAGCTGCGACTACGCACCACCTCACGGGTGCTGCAGGCCACTTTTGACGACGGTCAGGTGTTCGAACTGTCCTTCGAATACCTGCGCGTGCATTCCCCGTCCGCGGAGGTCAAGGGCCATGGCCCCGGACAGGAGGTGCTGGTGAAGGGCAAAGCCGGTGTCGGCATCCGCGCCATCGAGCCGGTGGGTCAGTACGCCGTGAGACTGGTGTTCGACGATGGGCACGACACCGGGCTCTTCACCTGGAAGTATCTGTACGAACTGGGACGCGACCATGCGGACAACTGGGCGCGCTACGAGAGCCGGGTTGCGGCGTCAACAGCGGAAGCGCATAAGGCTTAAGGCATAAAAAAGGGCCGAGCTTTTAAGCCCGGCCCCGGAATACAAGACCCCCGTTATATTTCTGCCCCGGTCCAAAGCCCCGGGGAAACGGGGCGGATCATGTCCCCGGCGTGCGCGGATTGCAATACTCCCGGCGCAAAAACTGCATTACGCTTTGGCGCATGAACACTTGACTTTACATCTGTATGGCAATGACAACACAACACCATGAGTGACCCCGAGTCCACCGACTTCGGCTTCCAGCAGGTGCCCCGGGCGCAGAAGGCCCAGCGGGTGCGGGGCGTCTTTGATTCGGTCGCCGAGCGCTACGACCTGATGAACGACCTGATGTCCGGTGGCATGCATCGGCTGTGGAAGCGATTTACCCTGCAGCTGACGCAACTGCGGCCCGGACAGCAGGCACTGGATGTCGCTGGAGGCAGCGGTGATCTGGCTGCCGGAATGGCCCGCCAGGTCGGCCCGGAGGGCCTGGTGGTGCTCACGGACATCAATGCCGCCATGCTGGCACGGGGACGCGACCGCCTCATCGATGAGGGACTGGTGAGCAATGTGCGCTGCCTGCAGGGGGACGCCGAGAAACTGCCGTTCGCGGATGACAGTTTCCATTGCGTCACCATTGGCTTTGGCCTGCGCAATGTCACCGACAAGCCGGCCGCGCTACGCTCGATGCACCGGGTCCTGAAGCCCGGCGGGCAGCTCATCGTGCTGGAGTTCTCCCGGCCCATGGCTCCGATCCGTCCGCTGTACGACGCCTATTCCTTCCATATTCTGCCCAGACTGGGTCGGCTGGTCGCGCAGGATGAGGCGAGCTATCGCTACCTGGCCGAATCCATCCGCATGCATCCCGACCAGGAGACCCTCACGGCTGCAATGCAGGCGGCGGGGCTCGAGGATTGCCGCTACCACAATCTCAGCGGCGGCATCGTCGCGGTACACCGCGGCTACAAGTACTGAGCCGGGAACGCCAAGGCGTGCGCCCGCCGCGCGGGCTCTCTAAGGATACAGCAGGAACGGACCGCGCATCTGCCGCCAGGCCGCCTCGTCCGCCCCAGCGAGCGCCTCCAGGTCGCCCGGCTGCGCGCTAGGGTCCTCGACCCATTCCCGCAACAGCTCGCTGCCATTGATGAGATCGATGGCCAGCCGCCCTACCTCGTACTCATAGGGAAAATCGCGCCACAGCGCCTGATCGGGGCGCAGCTGTCGCATCACCTTGAAGGCCAGCGCCAGCAGCCTCCAGGGCTTGAAGTGGTCGTGCTCGTAGGCCCCATCCTCCACATGAATCTGCACTCCGGCACACAGCTGCCCGACATGCTTGTGGAAGGTGGGCTCAAACCAGCACGGGCGCAGTCGGCAGCCGCGCAGCCACTGGGGTGCCAGCTGTTGCATCCGTGTCAGCAGCTCCGCCACCGGAAGCCCCGGGGCGCCGAACAGTTCCAGGGGTCGGGTGGTGCCGCGGCCCTCGGACCAGACGGTGCCTTCCAGCATGACCGTGCCAGGGTAGGCCCGCGCCATCCACAGATTGGCGGCGTTGGGACTGGGATTGACCCAGGCGCGCGTGCCCAGTGGCCAGCCGTAGCCGGGCGCCTGCGCAGGCATCCAGTCCTCCATCGGCACCACCTCAAAATCGACATTGAGGTTCAAGGTGCGCACAAACCAGCCCGCCAGCTCGCCCAGGGTCAGACCGTGGCGCATGGGTAGGGCACCTGCGCCCACGAAACTCTCCCAGTTCGGTCGCAGGGTGAGGCCCTCGATGGGTCGGCCGGCGGGATTGGGCCGATCCAGCACCCAAACCGACTTGCCGTGGGCCGCGGCAGCCTCCAGCACATACCGCAGCGTGGTAATGAAGGTATAGATGCGGCAGCCCACATCCTGCAGGTCCACCAGCAGCACGTCGAAACTGTCCATCATCGCCGCCGTCGGTCGGCGCACCGTGCCATACAGGCTGAACACGGGAATACCGAGCGCCGGATCGCGGAAGTCCGGTGACTCCATCATATTGTCCTGCTTGTCGCCGCGCAGACCATGCTGCGGGCCGAATGCGCACGACAAGGTCAGATCACCGCAGGCGGCCAAAGCGTCCAGCGAGTGGGTCAGGCGCTGGGTGACCGAGGCCGGATGCGCCAGGAGGGCAACGCGGCGGCCCACCAGAGGCCTGCGCAGCGCAGGTTCAGTCAACAACCGGTCAATGCCAAATCGCATGGGTCAGATCTCGAACTCAAAGCTGTCGGGATGGTGAAAATCAGCTCGCTCTGCGGTATGGCGCAGCGCCCAGTAGCTCAAGAGCCCCTGGGTGTCCTCCACCACCACCGTGATGCCCAACCGCAGGCCGCCGGCAGCCAGATCCGCCGGCAGCTGCACCTGCGCGGACAGGAGCAGCCGATCGGACTCAGTCCGCAGCCGGATGTGCGGCGGCCGGATGCCGGTGAGCGGTGCCATCCCCGCACGGTACCCGGAAAACCGGTACGCCGCCCACTGGCAGGAAGGCGCCAGATTGAACTCCAGGTAGGAACCCGGTAACGCACCCGAATGCGCAGCGCTGACAAACACTTCCATGCAGGTGTGTCGCCACAGGCCATCGATCGGGCCGGCAGGTGTAGCGGTGGGTCCCACGTCCGGAATGCGCACGCCGGCAAGATCCCCCTCAAGGGTGTAGTCCAGCGCCAGGTCCGCAGGAGCGGGCCGCGTGACGCGGACGCTGATCTGGCGGATGGCGGCAGGATCGGTCGCGAACGGGCGCAATGCCACGGTGGCCGGTCCGGGAAGCCTGGTCAAAGGGTTGCTCGCCTGGCGAGTGCAGATATTGATAATGTACACCGGCACTTGGACGCTGTGATGCCACGGGCTTCTCATTGATGTTGTTGGCGACTATCGAAAAGATCCTGAATCGCTCCCTGCCGCGCTCACCGCGCGCGCAGGCACTGGCCGCGGCACTGGCCGGGCGCAGCCTGGCTGTGGAAATGACTGGCGCCGGCCAGGTCGTGGTTTCCAGCACCGGCGAACGCATTCGGATCCAGCGCAGCGCGGGGGCCCCCGCCGATGCCAGCCTCAGCGCGGGTCCCTTCACTCTGTTGGCCCTGGCCGGCGGGCAGCCTCCGACCCTGCAGCGCACGGGCGCCACGGTCAGCGGCAATGCGGAAGTCGCCCAGCAATTCAGCGAACTGCTGACCCTGCTCAAGCCCGATCCCGAGGAGGAACTGGCCCAATGGCTCGGGGACGCGCCGGCACATCACCTGGGCCGGCTGGCACGCGCCGCGGTGGCATTCGGGAACCATGCGGCGCAGACCACGGTGCGCAACGTCGCAGAATACCTGGCCCACGAGCGCGCGGACCTGGTGCCCCGAGCCGAAGGTCGTCAGCTGCTGGACGGCATCGATACCCTGCGCGATGACGTCGATCGCTTCGCGGCGCGTCTGGAGCACCTTGCGCAGCGACTCGAGCACACCCCTTCGTGAGGCTGCAGGTGTTCCTGCGCCTGGTGCACATCCAGCGGGTGCTGCTGAAACATCGCCTCGATGAGCTGGTACGCGCCACGCATCTGTACCGGCCGTTGCGGCTGCTGCTGCTGCTGTCCCCCGGGATCTGGGCCGCGCGGCGCCGGGCCGGCGTGCGCGGGGAGAATCTGCGCCTGGCCCTGATCGAGCTGGGACCCATCTTCGTCAAGTTCGGCCAGGCGGTATCGACCCGCCCCGACCTGCTGCCACCGGATATCGCCGCTGAGCTGGCCAAACTGCAGGACCGCGTGCCGCCCTTTCCCGCCGCTGCAGCACGCAGCAGTCTGGAGCGCTCCTACGGCCGGCCGCTGAGTGAAATGTTCTCGCGCTTCGAAGACACGCCGCTGGCCGCCGCCTCGATCGCGCAGGTGCACGGCGCCACTCTGCCGGGCGGCCAGGACGTGATCGTCAAGGTGCTGCGGCCCGGCATGCGCACCCAGATCGAACGCGACCTGGAGCTGTTCTATGCCCTGGCACGCCTGGCCGCCAGGTACTGGCCGGAAAGCCGGCGCGTGCGCCCGCTGGAGGTCGTCGCCGAGTACGAAAGGACTGTGCTCGATGAGCTGGATCTGATGCGTGAGGCAGCCAACGCCGCGCAGTTGAAACGCAATTTCGCAGGTTCCGACCTGCTGCATGTACCGGAGGTGTACTGGGACCATTGCCGCGTCGATGTACTGGTCATCGAACGCATCCACGGCGTTGCCATCAGCGATCTGCAGCAGCTGCGCGCCATCGGCACGGACTTCCGCAAGCTGGCCGAGAACGGCGTGCGCATCTTCTTCACGCAGGTGTTCAAGCACAATTTCTTTCACGCCGACATGCACCCCGGAAACATCTTCGTGCTGGTGGAGGATCCTGCCAACCCGCGCTATGCCGCCATCGACTTCGGCATCATCGGCAGCCTGGACCTGCGCGATCAGTACTACCTGGCCAGCAACTTTCTGGCGGTGCTGGACCGTGACTACCGGCGCGTGGCAACGCTGCATGTGGAATCCGGCTGGGTGCCCCCAGGTACCCGCATCGCCGAGATGGAGTCCGCGGTTCGCACCGTGTGTGAACCGATCTTCAATCGACCGTTGAAGGAGATTTCCTATGGACACGTGTTGTTGCGGCTCTTTGAGATCGCCCGCCGCTTCGACATGGTCATCCAGCCACAGCTGATCCTGCTGCAGAAAACCCTGATCAATGTGGAGGGCCTGGGGCGCGAGCTGTACCCGGACCTGGATGTGTGGAGCACGGCGGGCCCCGTGCTGCGTTCCTGGATGCGCGAGCGGGTCAGTCCGCGGGCCATGCTGCATAGCCTGCGTCACCAATGGCCCGAGATGCTGGAGGTGGTGAATGAGCTGCCCGCCGTGGTCAAGGATGCGGTGCGGCAGGCCCGTAATCGCCGCATGGGCGGTCGGCCGGAGGACCATGTGGGCCGCTCCCTGGTGCGGATCCTGGAACACTCCGCCCGGCGCCGCGAGGCTGTCACCATCGGCGCCGCCATCCTGCTGGCCGGCTTGATCTGGCTGGGCCTGGACCGGGATCCCGCATGGCCCGGCTGGAGCATGCTGGTGCTGGGTGCCGGGTGGATCCTGATGAGCCGCCGTCGTTAGACATGTCAACGCGCCTGCGCTAGCCTTGCGACCCTTTCCTGTGCGGGGCGCCCGCGAATTCCCTCCATGCCAAAGCCTCACAACCTGACCGAAGGTTCGATCAGCCACCGCCTGCTGTTGTTCACGTTGCCCATTCTTGCCGGCAACATCCTGCAGTCACTGAATGCCACGGTGAATTCGTTCTGGATCGGCCACTACCTGGGTGAGGCGGCCATGGCCGGCAGTTCCAATGCCAGCATCGTGCTGTTCCTGGTCCTGGGCGCCATGATTGGTGCCTCCCTGGCCGCCACCATTCTCATCGGTCAGTACCTGGGCGCCCGCCGGTTGCATGATGCCAAGCGCGTCGTCGGCACCAGCGCCACCTTTGCCGCCTCGTTGTCCATCATCATGGCCATTGTCGGCTGGTATGTGTGCGAGCCATTGCTGCGCCTCATGCAGACGCCACCGCAGGCGCTGGCACTGGCCGTGGACTACATGCGCGTCATCTTCCTGGCGCTGCCTTTCATGGTGTTGTACATCTTCGCCACTTCCGCGCTGCGTGGCGCCGGGGACGCGCGCACGCCGCTGTACTTCCTGTTCCTGTCGGTGGGACTGGATATCGGGCTGAATCCCGTCTTCATTTTTGGCATTGGCCCCATTCCCCGGCTGGGCATTGCCGGGTCTGCCGTGGCGACCCTGCTGGCGCAGGCCACCAGCCTGGTGGTGCTGATCGTCTATCTGTACGGCAAGAAGCATCCGCTGTGCCTGCATGGGGATGAGATCAAGCTGCTCAAAATCGACTGGTCCATAGTCAGCACGCTGATCGGCAAGGGCGTGCCGATGGCGCTGCAGATGATCGTGCTGTCGCTGAGCATGGTGTTCATGATCAGTCTGGTAAACGGTTTCGGTGTCGATACCGCGGCCGCATACGGCGCTGCGGTGCAGCTGTGGAATTACATCCAGATGCCTTCATTTGCGATCGGCATGGCGGTCTCCTCAATGGCGGCGCAGAACATCGGCGCGCAGAAGTGGGATCGCATCAGCAGCATTACCCGCATGGGCGTGATCTACCAGCTGGCCCTGACCGGCACCATGGTGCTGGTCGTCGATGTGTTCTGCCGCTCAGCGCTCGGTCTGTTCCTGCCGCCAGGCTCCGTCGCGGTGGATATCGGCGTGCACCTGAACAACATCGTGACCTGGAGCTTCGTGTTCTTCGGTATCTCGATGGTGCTGTTCGGCGTGGTGCGCGCCAATGGCGCCGTGGTCGCGCCCTTGATCATCCTGGCGATCAGCCTGCTGGGTCTGCGTTTCCCGATGGCGCTGGCGCTGCTGGACCGGCTGCATGCCGACGCGATCTGGTGGAGCTTCCCCACATCATCGTTCCTGGCCGTCGCGATGGCCCTGGCGTATTACAAGTGGGGCAAGTGGCGCACGATACGGATGATGGCGCCGCAGGCCGCCGCGGCGCGGGCCGCGGCGGCCAGTATTGAAGTGGGCTGAACCGAATCAGCCGCGCAGCTCCGCCAGCCAGCGCGCCGGGTCGCCGCCGCGTTCCAGCAGTTCAACCAGCGCGGAGGCCACGATGACGCCGTCGACGTGACCGCGTAGCGCCTGCACCTGCTCGCGGCTGCGGATACCGAAACCCGCACAGACCGGCACGCTCGATTGCGCGCGCACCCGATCCAGGTACTGGATGACTGTGGCGGGGACCGCGACATTCTTGCCCGTGACGCCTGTCATGGTCACGGCGTAAGCGAATCCGGTGCTGGCGCTGAGGACCCGGCTGAGCCGCTCCGGGGTCGTCACCGGCGTGACCATCTGCACCAGCGCGATGCCCTGCGCTGCCAGGGCCTCCTTGAGCAGATCGCTTTCATCCACCGGCAGGTCCGGGACAATGAAGCCATTGACACGGGCCTTGGCGGCTGCTTCCGCCAGGCGATCAATCCCGAAGGCGAGCAGCGGATTCAGATAGCTCATCAGCAGCAGCGGAGCGGCTACTTTCGGCATGGTCGTCAGTTCCGAGAGTATCCAGCGCAGACTGACGCCCTGCGCCAGTGCCCCCTGACTGGAGCGCTGGATGGTGATCCCATCGGCCATGGGGTCGGTGAACGGCACGCAGATCTCCACCACATCTGCGCCCTGGGCAACGGCCCGCAGATGTTCGGTGAACAGCACTTTGCTGGGATAGCCGGCGGTCAGACCCGCGATCAGTGCGGGATTGCCCTTGGCGTGGACACGGCGAATGGCCGTGGCGATCTGCTCGCCCGGGATGATCTGTCTTGCACTCATGAGGGATCCGATGCGTCGTGGGCCAGCAGGGTCTTCAGCAACGTGGGCATATCCTTGTCCCCTCTTCCGGAGAGGCAGATGACCACGCGCGCGCCCGGGTTCGTGGCCGCCCAACGCCTGGCTCCCGCCAGCGCGTGCGCGCTTTCAATGGCGGGCAGGATGCCTTCGAACTCACAGCATTCCTTCACGGCTGCGAGCGCCTCCAGGTCATCGACCGCCTCGTACTGCACCCGCCCGCAGGCGTGCAGCAGCGCATGCTCGGGGCCCACACCCGGGTAGTCCAGGCCCGCGGATACGGAAGTGGTTTCCTGGATCTGGCCATCATCATCCTGCAACAGCATGGAGTAGAAGCCATGCAGTACGCCCGGCCGACCGTAGCTGAGCGTCGCGGCATTCTGGCCCAGGCCCTTGCCGGTGCCGCCGGCTTCGAAGCCGATGAGCTTCACGCCCCGATCAGCAATGAAGGGATGGAACATCCCGATGGAGTTGGAACCGCCACCCACGCAGGCGATCACCGCGTCCGGCAGGCCGCCGGTCAGCTCCTGGAGCTGGGCGCGCGCTTCGCGACCGACAATGGCCTGCAGCTCGCGCACCAGGTAGGGATAGGGGTGCGGGCCCAGCGCGGAGCCCAGCAGGTAGAACGTATGGGTCGGATCTGATACCCAGTCACGCATGGCCTCATCAATGGCTGCGCGCAGCGTACGATCACCGCTGGTCACCGGTTGCACGGTGGCCCCCAGCAGGCGCATGCGGCCGACGTTGGGCGCCTGGCGCTCCATGTCCACCTCGCCCATATACACCACGCAGGGCAGACCCACGCGCGCGCACGCCGCTGCGGACGCCACGCCGTGCTGACCCGCTCCGGTCTCGGCCACCACGCGCGTCGCACCGATGCGTTTGGCCAGCAGCGCCTGGCCGATGGCATTGTTGATCTTATGGGCGCCGGTATGCGCCAGATCCTCACGCTTCAGCCAGACCTCTGCGCCCCAGCGCGCTGACAGCGTCGCCGCGTACGTCAGCGCCGTGGGTCGGCCGACCCAGGTTCGCAGCTCGCGCCCCAGAGCCTCCTGGAATTCAGCGCCGCGCAGGTGCTCACGCACACCCTGATCCAGACGCTCCAGGGCAGGAATGAGTGTCTCGGGCACATAGCGTCCGCCAAAGGGCCCGAAACGGCCGCGCTGATCCGGAAACCGCCCGGCGATGGCCGCCTGCAGCAGTTGCTCCTTGTCGGCTGCGGAAAATTCACTGGTCACTGTCCTGTCTCCGTAGATTGATGCGCAAGCCGCCCGTGCGCAGCGCGTGCCGCCGCCACGAAGGCAGCCACCAGCGCCGGGCTCTTGGTACCCGGCCGCTGCTCCACGCCGCTTGAAACATCGACCCCGAACGGGCGCACCTGGGTGATGGCGGCAGCCACATTGTCCACTCGCAGGCCACCGGCCAGGATCAACTGCGAGGGCACCGCAAGCAGCGCCGCTTCATTCCAATCGCTGGCCACGCCCTGGCCACTATGCGGCCCTTCAAACAAAAAGCGCCGCGGTGGGGACTCCAGCGCCAGTGAGCCACTGCGCAGCACCGGCAGGATCGGCAGCTGGCGCGGTACCTTCAGAACCCCCAGATCATTGATGTCGGTCTGCCAGCCGTCCGGCTTGAAGTCGCGGACGATCTCATCCAGCAGCGGCTGTTTGGGATGCCGCGTCACAGCGATGCACAGCGCCCGACCGCGCGCCGGGGCGGCGAGCCTTGCGGCCAGCGCCGGCTGGATCTGGCGCGGTGAGGGCGAAAAAACGAACCCTATGGCGTCCACGCCAGCCTGCAGCGCCGCGGCCACTGCGGCCGCATCGGTGATGCCGCAGATCTTGATCCAAAGGGACGGCGTGCCGTCGGCCATATCAAATCCATTGCTGCCGCGCACGGCGCCCGGCCACGATCATCTCGTGGGCCAGCGCGCGCGGATCCGCAGCGCTCATTAGCGCACTGCCCACCAGCGCCAGGTCGTATCCCGCTGCGGCCATCCGCCCGGCGTCCTCGGCGGTTGCCACGCCACTTTCAGCCACACGCGGCGCCAGGGTGGGTAACAGGCGGCCCAGGGACTCGAGCCGTCCCGGGACGACCTGCAGCGTCGCCAGATCGCGGCAATTCACGCCCACCAACCATTGGACGCGGGCCATCTCGGGCCGAATCCTGCTGTTCGCACTGCGTCCCGGTGCGACACGCGGCGCGGGCGGTTCCTGACTGATCTGCGAGTCCAACAGTTCGTGCGCCACTTCGATGTCAGCCTCATCGAAAGCTTCCAGCAGGGCGAACAATCCGCAAGCCCGGGCGGCCGAGCACAACTCTTCCAGCTGCGGCCGCGAGAGCATGCGCAGAATGATGAGCACACCTCCGGCGCCCGCGGCGCGCGCCTCCAGCACCTGGTAGGGATCCACCAGGAAGTCCTTGCGCATGACCGGGACCCGCCTGGCGCGCAGGGCAGCGGCGGCGGCGCTGAGATGCTCCATTGAGCCATCAAACCGATGCGGTTCGGTCAATATGGAGACTGCGGCCGCGCCGGCCTCGGCATAAACCAGGGCGCGCCTGGCCGGGTCTTCACTCGCGGCGGCACGCAACTGGCCTACGGCCGGGGAGCGCAGCTTCAGTTCCGCAATGAGATCGAAGCCCCCGGGACCGCGTACCAGTGGCGGCGGGGGAGCGGCGGCCTGAGCCTGCTTCAACAGCGCGTTTTCCGACAGCCTGCTGCGGGCCGCCAGCACCCGTTCCCTGCTGGCCTGCGCCATGCTCTCCAGGAAGTCGGTGCTCATGCGACACCGGTGGCGATGCCGGCAAAATCAGCCACGGCAGCTACCGTGCGCCGCGCCGCGCCGGAGTCGATGGCCGCGCTCGCCGCTGCGATGCCTTCGCGCGGCG
>DASXFV010000082.1:0-6288 GCA_036489445.1 Steroidobacteraceae bacterium
AACACCGTGGCGCTGCTCATCCAGCGTGGCGATGCGCGGATCTTTGTGCCCGTGCAGCTGGGCTGAAACGGCTTTGGCCCCATAAGTACCAAGCCCCGTAAGCGCAAGCTTGCGGGGCTTTCTTGCGATCTGCGCCTGAACTTATTTAACAGTGCGCGTTTCCGCAGAAACGCCATTCGGCCATCATTTGAGGCCAAACGCGAGCAGCACATTGCCGGGCAGGCCCACGAGGCTGCCATTGCCGGAGTTCACGAACAGCATGCCGCCGGCCACCACCGGGCCCGGGCCGTCCATGCTGCCACCGCTGGCCTTCACGCCATTGACGGTGTCGAACTCACGACTGGTGTTGAACAGCCAGAGCACCTTGCCGGTTCGGGTCGAATACGCACGCAGGCCGCCGTCCATGCCGCTGCTGAGCACGGCCCCCGGAATGGCGGTGAGCGCCGCGCCCTGGCCGGTGCTGCAGCCCACCTGCCCCTCACACAGCGCCTTCGGACGCGGAGCCGCCCATGCCAGGCTGCCATCATCCAGATTCAGCGCATGGATGCCGCCCGGGGTTTCGGTGAGCAGATCGGCGGTGCCGATGTAGGCCCGACCGCCCTCGATGGCGGCGCCCCACATCCCACCCAGACCGCTGCCCTTACCCACCCGGTACTGCCATACCACCTTGCCCTCACGGTCCGGATCCATGGCATAGGCCATGCCGGATTTCTGCGGCAACACCAGCACATCACGTCCCTGCAGATGGGCCAGCGCCGGTGAGGCGGAGAAGTCGTAGTCCGGCCCCAGTGTCGAGGGGCAGCCGCTATTGGGGGCATTCGTGGCCGCACAGCCCATGGCCCAGACATCATTGGGCAGCACCTGGCTCACCCATTTGATGCTGCCGGTGGCCATGTCCAGCGCCAGGACTGCGTCACTGGTGTGCTGCGGCGGATCCGAGTAGTCATTACCGGTCGCCACGTAAATGAGCCGACGCTTCGCATCGATGGTCGGCGAGGACCAGATGCCCACTCCGGACGGACCGAACATCGGCATGCCGCTCGCGGACTTGCCACGGGGCTTGGGCTCCTCGGGTACGGTGTAGGTCTTCCACAGCACCTTGCCAGTGTCGATATCCAGCGCCGAGAGGCTGCCGCGGAAGGTGCAGCACCCCTTGGCCGAGTGGATGCCCTGGCCCTCCTCGCCCACGCCCTGGATGGGGATATACACGCGTCCCGCATAGGGCGCCGGCGCACCCGTCACGGCCGCCGCCGGATGGGTATCGAGTTTAGTCTGCCATACCTGCTTGCCGGTCTCGGCATCGACCGCATAGGCATTGGCCCGCCGATCACCGAACATCACGACGTAACCGGTCCCGGTCGTGCTGTGGTAGGGGGCCACCGACAGCGCCGTGGGCACCCCGGCCGCGGCCTTGAACATCCAGTAGGTGCACCCCGTGGCAGGATCCAGCGCGTAGACGGCACCGTTGTCACTGGCCACGAAGATACGACCGCCCGCGACCGCCGGCTGCGTGCGCGCCGCCGGGACGTTCGCATAGCCGAAGGCCCATTTGAGCTTCAGATGTGGCAGGTCTGCTGCGGTCAGGCCGCCGGCGGCCTTGCCCTGAAAGCGGGTGTTGTCCAGGCCATTGCCCCAGCCATTCCACTCCGGAGCCGTCGCGGGGTTGCGCATCGGCACCTGCTTCTCGCACAGCTTGCCCGCCGTGATTGCCGCCTGCTGCACCGGTCCGAAGGGCCGCCCAGCCACGAACTGCGCCACGGCCTTGCGTTCATCCGCTGTCAGGGTCGCGCCCTGCGCCTGCATCTTGCCGGTGGTCAGGGCCGTCAGAATGGCCTCGGGAGCATACCGGTGCAGGAGTTCGACCGGCACGGCGCGCGCATCCGCAGTGGCCGGGGCCTTGCCGGCGGTCGGCACCAGGCTCAGGTGACACACACCGCAGAGCCGTTTGAACACCGCCTGCCCCTGGGCTTTGACCGCGGCACTCTGGGCATGGGCGATTCCCAGGACTGCCAGGTTCACCACCAATATTCCTGCAATACTCGAGCGCGACTTGCGAATCATCGATGCATCCAGCGGTGATGGCGGATTGCCAGCGGGGCCGCAGTATACTCGCCGTTTGGAGTTGACCCCATGACCAAGAAGATTCTGCTGCTCGCCGGCGATTACGCCGAAGATTATGAAACCATGGTGCCCTTCCAGATCCTGATCATGGTCGGGCACACGGTGGATGCGATGTGCCCGGGCAAGGCCAAGGGCGACCATGTGCAGACGGCGATTCACGATTTTGAAGGCGCCCAGACCTATTCCGAAAAACCCGGTCACCGCTTCACCCTGAATGCGACGTTTGATGCGGTGAAGCCGCAAGACTACGACGCCCTGGTCATCCCGGGCGGGCGGGCGCCGGAGTATCTGCGCCTGGACCCCCGTGTCATCAAAGCGGTGCAGCATTTTGCGCAGGCAAACAAGCCCATTGCCGCAGTGTGCCATGGCGCGCAAGTGCTGGCGGCTGCGGATGTGATCCGCGGCCGCAAGATCTCGGCCTACCCCGCCTGCGCCCCGGAAGTGCGATTGGCGGGTGCGCAATTCGCCGAGATCGGTATTGACCAGGCCATCACCGATGGCAACTTCGTGACCGCGCCCGCATGGCCGGCGCATCCGGCCTGGATGCGGCAGTTCCTGACTGTGTTGGGTACCCAGATCACACTATGAGGGGGGAGCACATCCGCGCCGCAGTCTTCGCCCTGGGCGCGATGACCTGCCTGGCGCCAACGGCATTCGCCGATGCGGCCAAAGATCTCATCCGATCCCTGCAACTGGTCGCGGCTCCCGCGCCGGTGATGCAGCGTCCCGACTGGCGCGTGCCGCACAAAGTGCTGCTGCTGGAATTCGGCAAACAGGACTGGGCACCGCGCCAGGCGCAGTTCGCGAGCGCCGCGCCCCACACCCAGGTGATTGCCGTCCACAACATGGCCGAGGCGCTCGCCCAGGCTCCAGGCACCGATGTGCTGGTGGGGTTCAATCCGGAGATCTGTGCACCCAAGCTGCTGAGCGCTGCGACGGACCTGCGGTGGATCGAATCCCTGGCAGCCGGAGTGGAGAACTGCCTGTCGGTGCCGGGGCTGCGCGAGCGTGGCCTGCTGCTGACCAACATGCGAGCGGTGGATTCTGCCGTCATTGCCGAACACGCCATCGCGCTGACCCTGGCGCTGGCACATGGCCTGGATGTCTTTGCGGTCGACACGGCACATGCGCAGTGGAATGTCGCGCATGGTGCGACGACACCTATGCAAAGCCTGGATGGCAAGACCCTGCTGGTGGTGGGCCTGGGTAGCATTGGTACGGAAGTGGCGCGACGCGCGCACGGGCTGGGCATGACGGTAATCGCCACGCGCGATGGCGACCGAAAAGGACCCGCCTTTGTCAGCCATATAGGCAAGCCTGACGAATTATCAACGCTGGCGAAAAGCGCCGACGTGGTGGTCAGCTGCGTGCCACTGACGCCGGCCACACAGGGCATGTTCAATGCAAAGTTCTTCGCGCTCCTGAAGCCTACCGCGATCTTCGTGAATATCTCGCGGGGCGGCACCATGGTGATGGCCGCGCTGACCCAGGCACTTCTCGAGAAGCGCCTCGCGGGGGCGGGGCTGGACGTCACCGACCCGGAACCGCTGCCGCCTGACAACCCGCTGTGGCATGCTCCCCATGTGCTCATCACGCCGCATATTTCCTCGCGCTCGGATCTGCCCGGCGAGGGGCGGTGGATGGTGGCGCGCGAGAACATGCGGCGCTACGCGCTTGGCGCACGGATGCTCAATGTCGTGGACCAGACGCGCGGTTACTAGAGACTAAAGAATGATTTCGCTGTTTGACCCGCTGCGGATCGGGGACCTCGCGCTGCCGAATCGCATCCTGATGGCGCCGCTCACGCGCAGCCGCGCAGGGACGAGCCGCGTGCCGAATGAACTGATGGCCCAGTACTACCGGCAACGGGCCAGTGCCGGCCTGATCCTCACCGAGGCCACGTCTGTCACGCCGATGGGGGTGGGCTATGCCGACACCCCGGGGATCTGGTCCGAAGAACAGGTCCTGGGATGGAACTTGACCACCCGCGCGGTGCACGCCGCCGGCGGCAGAATTTTCCTGCAGCTGTGGCATGTGGGTCGGATCTCGCACCCGTCCTTCCTGGACGGCCGCCAGCCCGTGGCACCCAGTCCGATCGCACCGGAGGGCAATGTCAGCCAGCTGCGGCCGGAAACGCCGTTCACGACGCCGCGGGCGCTGCGTCTGGAGGAGATTCCGGGTGTCATCGAGGCGTATCGACAGGGTGCGCGCAATGCCCAGGCTGCCGGTTTCGACGGGGTGGAGATCCATGGCGCCAACGGCTACCTGCTCGACCAGTTTCTGCAGGATCGCGCCAACCACCGCACGGATGACTACGGGGGTACCATCGCCAACCGTGCCCGGCTGATGCTGGAGGTCGCCGATGCGGTGATTCCGGTGTGGGGGGCCGGCAGGGTCGGCATGCACCTGGCGCCGCGCGGGGATGCCCATAGCATGGGCGACTCGGATCCGGCGGCGCTGTTCAGGCATGTGGCGCAGGAGCTGGGCCGGCGTAAGCTCGCCTTCCTGTGTGTTCGTGAACATAGCGGCCCTGGTCGCTTGGGGACGCAATTGAAGACCGCTTTCGGAGGTCCCTACATCGCCAACGAGCGCTTCACCTTCGAGTCGGCTTCACAGGCGCTCGCCGCCGGCGAAGCCGACGCCGTGGCCTTCGGCAAGCTGTTCATCGCCAATCCGGATCTACCGCAGCGCCTGCAGCGCAATGCCGCGCTCAATGAGCCTGATATGTCGGGGTTTTATGCCGGCGGGCCCAAGGGCTACATCGACTATCCATCACTGTGATCTTAAGGGGGTTTCAGCCTATGTCTTCGCCAACCCAGGGACCAACCACGCAGGATGAGTCCATCAGCCGCCGCAGATTCTTGGGCGGCGCAACCACGGCCAGTGCCGTGGCCCTGAGCAGCCTGAAGCTGACCGGGGCCGCCGGTGCGGAGCCGCCTGCGGGCCATGCGGGCAATGAAGCCTTGCCGCCAACCTGGTTCGAGGGCCCGGACCCCAGCATTCCGAAGGCGGGGCTGCGCTGGGCATTCTCTGCCACGGTGTTCTTTGCCGACCGGGTGATGATCAACACCATGGACTCTCCCGCGGGGCGCGGTTACACCTCAGTAGGCGGGGGTGAGATCTGGGGACCGCGGCTGCAGGGGCGCGTTCTGCCGCACAGCGGCGCGGATTATTACAAGACCACCTTCAGTACCTACTACATGTTCCAGGCCGCCGACGGCGCCCTGATCTTCATCCACAACCGCGGCACCATGCGGCGCTTCGCTGCGCCGTATGAACCTGGCAAGCCGCTGTTGCCCGCGCCTGCGCCCCCGGCGTCGCAGGATTCGGTGTGGACCCGCTTTCGCGCCACGCCCGTGTTCACCGCGCCGTTGGGCCCGCATGACTGGATGAACCGCACCGTATTCGTCGCGAGTTCCCAGCGGCAGGCCCATCCCGACCACACGGTCTTCACCTATTACGAAGTGCTTTGAAGGAGCAGACCATGCGCGAATTTGTGGTCCCCAAAACCGACACCAAGGTCTTAGGCAAGTTAGCGCTGGAGTACGCCTTCAAGCTCACCGCGCACTACGATCCCCCGCAGGAATCGCACACCCCGCGTGGCATCTTCCGTTATCAGGACATCGTCAGCGGCGAAGTGTCCGGTGAGCGGATCAACGCCACTGTCTATCCGGACAGCGGCGGACAGTACGACACCGTGCGCGCCGATCGGATCCGGGATGTCGATGCGCACTTCATGGTGAAGGCGGACAACGGCGAGTGGCTGTACATGGAGCACGTCGGCTACCGGCGCAACGATGGCTACTACCGGGCCATCGCCTATATTGAGACGAGCCTGAAAGGCGCGTACGAGTGGATGAACAACACCACGTTCGTGGTGACCGCGAAGGAGTCCCCCGACCAGCGCGAGGTCGTTTTCTACTATTACATTGCCAACTGAGGCAGCCACAGTGCCTCGCGTTCGCGATGCTCCAGCTCCAGGGCGCGCGCAATCACCGGCCCTGAGGCCGTGAGCAACGGCTCAAAGTGGTCTGCATCTCCGGAAAACAGCCCCGCATCGACACGGGCGAAAATCCGACCCGAGGGGCTTTCGGCGATCGCCATCGTGGCATCCGCGGGGATCCCCTGAGACCTGCCATAAGGGGTGAATGACGTGCCGTCGTAGCG
>DASXFV010000090.1:0-20125 GCA_036489445.1 Steroidobacteraceae bacterium
GGCACCCAGTTGCCCATACACCTGAGCGAGCACCGAGCCCCCCAGGCGGGCCCGGCCACCGGACAGATCGATCAACCACAGCGATGAGGGACCCAGATCCGGACGCAGCACGGGGGTGAGGGTTTGGCGCACATCCCCCACCTTCGCGAAGCCTGAGACGATCAGCGATATCGGCGCTACCACGCTGCAATCCACACCGGACTGCTGCCAGTTGGTCTGCATCGACAGCGAGTCTTTGCCCACCGGTATGGCGATTCCCAGTGCCGGACACAGCTCCTCACCCACCGCGCGCACGGTCGCATACAGCGCCGCATCCTCCCCCGGCTCGCCGCAGGCCGCCATCCAGTTGGCCGATAGCCGTATGTCGGATAGGCGGGCGACATCGGCTGCCAGAATATTGGTGATGGCCTCCGTCACCGCCAGGCGACCCGATGCGGGCGCATTCAATACGGCCACCGGCGTGCGCTCACCCATCGACATTGCCTCGCCTGCATGTCCCACGTAATCGATGAGCGTCACCGCGACATCGCTGACCGGAACCTGCCAGGGGCCGACCATCTGATCGCGGCTGATCATGCCGCCAACGGTGCGGTCGCCGATGGAGATCAGGAATGTCTTGTCCGCGACCGTAGGACAGCGCAGCACCCGCAGCATGGCCTCGCGCAGTCCCAATGCCGCAGGATCGAACTCCATGGCCGCCGGCACTTTGCTGGTCACGTCCCGATGCAGGCGCGGCGCTTTGCCCAGCAATACTTCTATCGGCATGTTCACCGGGGTGCCACCCAGCTGCGGGTCGCTCACGCGCAGCATGCCGGTGTCATCGATGTCGCCGATCACGGCGCAGGGGCAGCGCTCGCGTGCGGCAATGGCGGCAAAGCGCTCCAGGGCGCCCGGATGCAGCGCAATCACATAGCGCTCCTGCGCCTCGTTGCACCACAGTTCCAGCGGCGACATGCCCGGGTCGCCACTGGGCACGGCTCGCAGATCCACGCGCGCGCCGCGCTGGCTGTGCGCCACGGCCTCGGGTACCGCGTTGGAGAGCCCGCCGGCACCCACGTCATGGATGAGCGCAATCGGATTGTCGGCGCCGAGCGCCCAGCAGCGATCGATCACTTCCTGCGCACGTCGCTCAATTTCCGGATTGCCACGCTGCACGGAGGCGAAATCCAGGTCCACACTGCTGCTGCCGCTCGCCATCGATGAAGCCGCGCCACCGCCCAGTCCAATCAGCATGGCAGGCCCGCCCAGCACCACCAGCTTGGCTCCCAGCGGCACCTCACCTTTTGCGACATGTTCGCGCCGGATATTGCCCAGCCCGCCGGCGATCATGATGGGCTTGTGGTAGCCGCGGCTGCGCTGCGCACCATCACCGGCGGCCCGCTGTTCAAAAGTGCGAAAGTAACCGCAGATGTTCGGCCGCCCGAATTCATTGTTGAAGGCTGCCGCACCCAGGGGGCCCTCCAGCATGATGTCCAGCGCCGAGGCGATGCGCGCAGGTTTGCCCAGGCTGGCCTCCCAGGGCTGCTGGAAACCCGGGATATTCAGGTTCGAGACCGAAAATCCAGCCAGGCCCGCCTTGGGTTTGGCGCCCAGGCCCGTTGCACCCTCGTCCCTGATCTCACCGCCCGACCCGGTCGAAGCCCCGGGAAAGGGCGAGATCGCCGTCGGATGATTGTGCGTCTCGACCTTCATCAGGATGTCGATCGCTTCGCGATGCCCGCCATACACCCCGGTGAGCGGATCCGCAAAGTAGCGCACGCCCATGGATCCCTCCATGACCGCGGCATTGTCGCGATAGGCCGAAAGGATCCCCTGCGGCGCCCGTTCGTGCGTGTTGCGGATCATGGCGAACAGGGATTTGGCCTGCGGCGTTCCGTCGATGGTCCACTGCGCGTTGAAGATCTTGTGGCGGCAGTGCTCGGAGTTGGCCTGGGCGAACATCATCAGCTCGGCATCAGTTGGGTCGCGGCCGAGTCGCAGGAAGGCTTCCAGCAGATAGCTGATTTCATCGGCCGCCAGCGCCAGACCCAGCTGGGCATTGGCAGCCTCCAGAGCCTCGCGCCCGCCTTGCAGCGCGATCGTGCGCAGCGCACCCGGTGCATGGCGGGCAAACAGTAGTTCAGCCGCAGCCGAATGGGTCACCGCCATTTCCGTCATGCGGTCAAACAAAACTGCCGCCACGCGGGTCAACGCTTCAGGCTCAAGCACGGAGGCGACATCCAGCTCATAGCGGATACCGCGTTCAATCCGCCGCACGGCGGCCAGCCCGCACACCTGGGCAATATCCGTAGCCTTGCTGGACCAAGGCGAGATGGTGCCGGCGCGCGGCACCACCAGCAGCATCTGGGTGTGCGCCGCGGCCACGGCAGCCTGCGGCTGCACGGCAGGGCCGTAGGTCAACAGCTCAGCCAGCAACCCCTGCTCGGCGGCACTCAGGGGTACGGCCGGATCGACGAAATGGACATAGCGCGAGCGCAGGGCGCGAATCCGCAAATCCAGGGCCTGCAGGCGGGCAAGAAGTTTGGCAATGCGGAAGGCTGAAAGGGCGGCCCTGCCCTGAAGCTCGAGCATCAGCGTGGCCGCCTACTTGCGCGGCGGCGGCTCACCCGCCGGGGCCGAGTAGACGGGCATGGGGAACGCGGTGACATTGCCACCTTCCAGGGCGGTGATCTTGGCCGTGCCCTGCTTCTTCACCTCGTCGATGCGCAGGACCGAATGCATGGGCAAAAAGCTGCGCTTGACCCCTTCGAACTCGGTCTTGATCCGCTCCTCGTTGGGATCCACGACGACCGAGGAGCGCTCGCCGAAGACGATGTCTTCCATCTCGATGAAGCCAAAGAGGCTGCCATGGGTGACCTTTTTGGCATAAACCTCGTAAACCTTGCCCTGATTCAGGAACAGGACTTTGAAAATGTGACTGGATGCCATGGGTCCTGGGGGGTGAACTTGCTACTTTGGGCAGCGATTATATGTCGACCCACCGGCCTAAAGCGGCCAACTGGGTATATTTGTCCAAACGGGGGCGCCGGTGGCGCTGCAACTACGCATTATAAGTGATCACCGCAGGTTGCTTGGGGAAGGCAGCGCCGTGGTGTTCGATGGCGCTGGCGGCAATATCGGCCGCGCGCCTGACAACGACTGGGTACTCCCGGACCCGCAACGCTTCGTCTCGGCGCACCACGCACGCATTCACTACCGTGACGGCCTGTACATCCTGGAGGACACCAGCACCAACGGCGTCTATATCAACGACCAGGAGCAGCCGGTGGCCAGGCGCGGCGCCCATGTTCTGCAGAACGGGGATATCGTCCGGTTCGGCGACTACCAGGCGGTGGCCATGGTCGAATCTCGGCCGGCGAGCAGCGCCCCGGCGGCTGCAACGGTCGCACCCAGCGCCACCAGCAGCGTTCAAGTCCATAGCTCGGGGGGCAGCGTCGAGGTGGTCGCCGCCCTCGGCCGGGTGGCACAAACCGACCTTGGCGAATCGCTGGATCTGGATGATCTGCTGGAGTCAGGCGCTGAGGACTCCAGGCGCCTGCAGGCCGTGAATGCTTATGGCCAATCCGTGGCGGCGCTGCCTGCGGCGCTCGGCGATAGCGAGACCGAGCGGCGTGCCATCGCCCGGCGCATCGAGCGCCTGGCACGAGCAGCAACGCGTGCGCAGGAACGGCGTACGGCAGCGGGGCCGCCGGCAACACCGGATGCCAACAACGGTCTGGCGGCATTCTGCAAGGGCGCCGGCATCGCGGCGGATCATTTCGCTCCGGAGCTGCAAAGCCGAATGCTGCACCTCGCCGGCCAGCTGGTCCGTGAAACCCTGGTCGGTTTGAAAGACCTGGAGCGCGTGCGCAGCGCCAGCTTGCGTCCCCTGCAGATCGACCTGCCGGTCGATTCTGAAGATCCGCGACCCTCTCTGTCGCGCGCCAGCGTCGAGGATCTGCTGGTCGAGGTTCTGAGCCAACACGAAAGCCGCCGCCTGGATGCCGTGCAGTGGCTTCGCGAGGTGATCGATCGCGCCAAGAAACACGATCGCGCGACCTTTGAGGCATTGCGCACCGCGCTGCTGGACTTCATCGGGCGGCTTGAACCGGCGGAACTGGAATTACGCTTCCAGCGGCACTCCCGCGCTGCAGCCGGCAGCAGCGCACGCCACTGGGAGTTGTACACCGAATTCTTTCGCAGCATTGCCGCGCGGTCCGATGCCCAATTGCCGCGTGTGTTCCTGGACACCTTCAGCATCGCGTACGACGGCAGCTGCCAGCAACCCGATGCAGAGCCCGGCCAGCTGCGCAGCCGGTAGCCGCCAGCAAGACTGCCCGGTCAGCTCTGGGGTTTGCCGCAGCGTGCCAGCACGGTGCGCAGGTCGCGGATGGGCGGAAAGACTTCGTTGTTCCAGTCCGCGCCCTGCGCGTCATGGGCGCGCTGTTCGAATTCCACGATTTCCTTGTCCTCGCGGAAGATGTTCTCCGTGAAGTGCGTGACGAAGGGCCATACCGCGTGGATCAGCCCCGGCACCGGCGGCTTCTTTACCGACAGATAACCGAAGGTGCGGTTGGTGCGCTGTGCGGCATCCAGTGGCGTATAGCCCAGCCACACCGAAAGCACCGGTCTATCCTTCTCGTAATCGATGTTGCGACCCAGCCAGACCTTCAGGCTCTGGTACGGGTAGTCGGTGCGGATGCGCATGTGATCGGAAAAATCCGCCTTCTTCTGGGTGCGGCTGCGGGTCAGCTCCACGATGACACGCTCGCCCGCAGACTTGCCGCCACCGGCGCGGCTGAAACTGTATTCCACCTGCGCCCAGTCCTCACCATGGTCCCGTCCCAGGCACTTGGCGGTAATGGACCCCATCTGCTTGCGGTGCATGAACTGGTGGTTCATGTCGAACAGGTTCTCGTGCATGAAGGTGTAGTGGCAGGCCACTTCACGATTCAGCTGGCGGGTCTTGTAGGCCTTGTTGGCGAAGGCCCCCAGCGCCTTGGGTTTGCGCGCCTCGGCCAGTGCCGGGTCCCCGGGAAACACAAAGAGCAGATTGTCCACCTCGTGAACCGGGTAGCTGCGTACGCCATTGGGCAGCCGCTCTTTGCCCAGGTACGGCACATCCACGCACTGGCCAGTGCCGCTGTAGGACCAGCCATGGTAGTGACACTTGAGCTGGTTTTCGCACACCACGCCCAGGTGCAGGGGCACCTGGCGATGGGCACAACGATCCTCCAAGGCGTAGGCCTGCCCGTTCTGGCCCCGGTACAGGACGATGGGTTCGCCGGCAAAACTGCGGGCCAGGGTCCGACCTCTGGGGAGTTGATCAGCCCAAGCCAGCGGATACCAGAAATCCGGGTGTGCACCGATGCGCCGCAAATCGACCGCCTTGGAGGCGTTGGCGGAAGGTGCGGCCAGCCGGGTCACGGCATCTTCAAGCATCGACTACTCCGTAAACACAGCGCTGCGGGTCCCGAATCTTCACATAAGTGGCGGAGAGGGTGGGATTCGAACCCACGTGCCGGAATTACCCGACCATCCGATTTCGAGTCGGCGCCGTTATGACCACTTCGGTACCTCTCCGGGCTGCTAGTCCCGCGCAGATTTTTGTTTGTAAGAACAATCACTTGCATCCCAGAATAACCGGTTGGGCTTAATCCCTCCGCGTTCTGTAGCACCGTGAGCCTGCGTCGGGCTGCGGTACGGTATTCTAGCCCAACCCGAAGGCTTGAAGTGAGGTCCCGATGCGTCGGCTGTCGACCATGGACTCGTTCTATCGGTTCTATAAGGGCAGACAGGTGACCCGCTGTGTAATGGCTGCGGTGGCATTGATGGCGCTGGTGGCGGCCAGCTATTCGCCGCCGCCGCGCTCCGTCAATCCGGTCGAGCGCCGCGGCGAGCTGCGGGTGGTGACCCTCGAGGGTCCGACCACCTACACCAAGAGCACGCGCGGTACCGAGGGACTGGAGTTTCGCCTGGCGCAGGAGTTCGCGCGCCAGCGGGGTCTTGACCTGTATATCTACCCCGTCGCAAGCCCGGCGCTGATGCGTGCCGAGCTCGCGGCCGGCCGCGCCGACATTGCGGCGGCCCAGCTGACCGCTGATGCGGCCTGGCGCAAGGTAGGCGATGCAGCGGCCGTCTATGACCGCGTGCCGCAGCTGGTCGTGTACCGCCGTGGCGAGGATCAGCCGTCCGCTGCGGACCTGGGTTCCCTGCACCTGCTGGTGAAGGCGGGCAGCCTTCAGGAGCAGATGCTGCAACGTCTGAAGATCAGGCTCTTCCCGAATCTGGGATGGACGGCCGTTTCCCCGCATTCCGTGGATCCGCTGCAGGATATCCAGAACGGGGTCGGTGATTACGCTGTGGTGGATGCCAACGAATACGCCTATGCCCGGCACTCCTACCCGGACGTGGTGCCCGCCTTCTCCTTGCCGGAGACCCGGCCGGTGCAATGGGTCGTGCGCCATACCGATCCTGACCTGTACGTGGCGGTGAACCAGTTCTTCGACGCCTCGCGGGCCTCAGGATTGCTGGGCACGCTGCTCGCGGTCCCGGCTCAGGATCAACGCGTCCTGGCCTATGAAGATACCCGCCAATTCCACCAGGACCTTGCCGCGCGGCTGCCGCAGTACCGCGCCTGGTTCGAGGAAGCCTCGGCACAAACCGGTGTCGACTGGCGATTGCTGGCGGCTATCGGCTATCAGGAATCCAAGTGGCACCCTGAAGCGCAGTCGGCGGCCGGGGCCTCAGGCATGATGATGCTGACCTCAGACACCGCCGATTCGCTGGGTGTGGAGGATCGCTCGGACGCGCACGCCAGCATTCTCGCCGGCGCACGTTATTTTCAGGAAGTGCGCGACAAGGTGCCGGCTCATATCCCGGAGCCGGACCGGACCTGGCTCGCCATCGCGGCCTACAACGTGGGCTATGGACATGTGGAAGACGCCCGGAGGCTGGCGCAGATGCGCGGCAGGAACCCGGACTCCTGGCAGGACGTGCGCGAGCAGCTGCCGCTGTTGGCCGATGAGACCTGGTATGACCGCCTCAGGCACGGCTTTGCACGGGGTGCTGAACCTGCGCAATTTGTGGATCGCATCCAGCGCTTCCTGAAGCTGCTGGAATGGCAGCCTGGAAACATCAGCAAGACCCAGCCTGCAAACGCCAATCCGGATGCCACTTGGGTCAGTCGGCCCGCGGCCTGAGCACGGAGTCAGCGTCGCAAGGCGAAGAACTGCTGCAGCTGTGCCCCGCACTCCTCGCTCAACACACCGCCGAACACATCCACGCGGTGATTGAAGCCGCTCAGGCGGAAGACATCGACCATGCTGCCGGCCGCACCGGCCTGCGGATCCCAGGCGCCAAAGACTACGCGACGCACCCGCGCATGCACGATGGCTGCCGCACACATGGCGCACGGCTCCAGCGTCACATACAAGGTGGTGTCGGTCAGGCGGTAACTGCCCAGAGCCTTGCCACCTGCGCGCAGGGCCCGGATTTCCGCGTGGGCAGTAGGATCGTGTGTGGCGATGGGGCAATTGCGGCCCTGGGAAATGATCCGATCACCCAGCACCAGCACCGCGCCCACGGGCACCTCGGCACCCTGCTGCGCCTGCGCAGCCTGCTGCAGAGCCTGGCGCATGTAATCGGCATCGGAAACCGGCATGCCCGCACCTTAGCCTAACCGGCGGATGACAGGCTTGACCTCCGTGACAGATATATCTAAGATATATCTTAATTAGGTCGTACAATGCGACTTAAGACTGATCTAAGGACACATCATGCGCTTTTCCAATCATTCAAACCACAATCACGGACCCGGCGACGGCCATCCCCTCCACGAGCATCTGCGCTGGCATCTCGCCGGCCGTCATGGGGGTCGTCACGGCGGCTTTTTCGGCTTCGGCCCGCACTTCGGCGAGGGATTCGGCCCCGGCGGTGGCGGCCACGGTGGCTTCGGTCCGGGACGTAAACTCGGCTCCGCCGATCTGCAACTGCTGCTGCTGGCCTTGTTGGCCGAGAAGCCCAGCCACGGCTACGAACTCATCAAGGCGCTCGAGGAGCGCTCCAGCGGCTACTATGCGCCCAGCCCCGGTATGGTCTATCCGGCCCTCACCTATCTGGAAGAACTCGGCCATGCCAGTGTCGAGCCGGAGGGCACTCGCAAGCTCTACAGCGCCACTGCGGCCGGCCTGCAGCACCTGGCAGACAATCGCGCGGCCCTGGACACGCTGCTGGCACAGCTGCAGCAGATCGGCCGTCGCATGCAGAAGTTTCGCCGCGGCGCGCGGCCCGACGCGGATGCGGGCGCAGACCCTGCCGCGGGCAAGCCGCGCCAGGATGAGGGCACTCCCGAACTGCAGGTGGCCCGCTTTGACCTGAAACTGGCGCTCTCCGCCACCGCCGATGCGCCGCCTGATGAGCAACTGCGGATCGCGGCGATCCTGCGCAAGGCGGCTGCTGATATCCGCGGCAAGTAGCCGCTAGTCGCGCTTGTCCGCATCGAGGCGCGGTGCTACTTTTTCGGCCAATTTATCTATCGCTAGGGGGACTGCTCATGCTCGGATACGTGACGCTCGGCACCAATGACCTGTCCAAAGCCGCCCCGTTTTATGATGCGCTCGCCAAGGAAATGGGCGCCGCCCGCACCATGGAATCGGAAAAGTTCATCGCCTGGGGCGCACCCAACTCCGCCATGGTGTTCCTGATCAAACCCGCAGACGGCAAGACTGCCACGGTGGGTAACGGTGTCATGGCGGCCCTGCCGGCCAAGGATGCCGCGCAGGTGGATCGCCTATACAAGCTCGCCATGAGCTTGGGTGGCACGGATGAAGGCCCTCCGGGGAATCGCGGCGGCGGCTTCTATGCGGCCTACTTCCGCGATCTCGATGGCAACAAGCTCAACGCCTTCTGCCACGGCTGAAGCTTCTGTAGACCAAGGGCCGTGCAGCCGCGCGGCCCTTTTTTGACGCTTGACATGCAACCATTTAGTTGCATAATATGTTCATGCAGGAGGATGCTGTTTTCCGGGCACTGGGGGATGCCAGCCGCAGAACGTTGCTGGACCGACTGCACCGCCACAACGGTCAGACTCTGGGTGAACTGTGCACAGGACTCGACATGAGCCGCCAGGCCGTAACCAAGCATCTGTCGATACTGGAAGCCGCCAACCTCATCGCCGTGCAGCGCCACGGTCGGGAGAAGCTGCACTTCATCAACCCCGTGCCCATCAACGACATCGCAGAGCGCTGGATCAGCAAATTCCAGCGCAGTCATCTACGCGCACTGTCGGCGCTGAAGAAAGCCCTGGAGGACGACCATGAATGAAGCACCCCGAAGCACGTTCGTCTACGTGACCTATATCCGCGCCAGCGCCGAGAAGCTCTGGTCCGCACTGCTCAAGCCCGAATTCACCAAGCAGTATTGGTACGGCATGCAGATGATTTCGGAGTGGAAACCGCAGGCCTCCTGGAAGCTGGTATTCGCCGATGGTCGGGTGGGCGACACGGGCGAGGTGTTGGAGATCGATCCGCCCCGGCGCCTGGTGATCCGCTGGCAGAACGAGTTTCGTCCCGAGCTCAAGGCCGAGGGGCCTTCGCAATGCGCGTTCGAACTGGAGCCCAGCGGTGAGATCGTGAAGCTTACCATCACCCATACCAGTCAGCGCCCGGACTCCAAGCTCATCCTCGCCGTCGCCGGCGGCTGGCCCAAGATTCTCTCCAACCTCAAGTCGTTGCTGGAAACGGGCAAGCCCATGTCAAGCGAAGCGCTGTGAGGCCACCCGCATCAGCTGCTGGCCTGATCCAGCAGTCGGATCGATGCGGGATCCAGCTTCAGGTGAGCGGCCGCCACCAGCGCACCCAGTTGCGCCGAACTCGTGGCGCTGGCGATCGGTGCGACCACTCCGGGTCGGCCCATCAACCATGCCAGCGCCACGGTGGCCTGGGTGCTGGTATGGGCTGCGGCAACTTCGTCCAGCGCGCGCAGAATGCTCATGCCGCGCGGGTTCATGTACTGCTCCACCCGCGCGCCGCGGGCGCGGCCGGTCAGATCCTGTTCGGAACGGTACTTGCCCGACAGGAAACCACTGGCCAGGGAGAAGTACGTGATGACGCCGACGCCGCGCTGCACGCACAACGGCCCCAGATCGCTCTCGTAACCTGAGCGGTCATACAGGTTGTACAACGGTTGCAGACTGTCGTAGCGCGGCAGACCCTCACGCTGGGCAAGATCCAGTGCCTGTGCCAGACGCGCGGCGCTGTAGTTGGACGCACCAATGGTGCGCACCTTGCCTTGGCGGATCAAATCCCCAAAGGCGCCGAGAGTTTCCTCCAGCGCGGCGCCCGTGTCATCGACATGCGCCTGATACAGGTCGATATAGTCCGTCTGCAGCCGACGCAGCGACTCTTCGACGGCGCGCATGATATAGGCCCTCGACAACCCCTTGCCGTCGGGCGGCATCAACCACCCCACCTTGGTGGCCAGTATCACCTTCGATCGGTTGCCGCGCTGGCGGAACCACTTGCCAATGATGGTTTCGGATTCTCCGCCGACATGGTCGGGCACCCAGGTCGAGTACACATCAGCCGTGTCGATGAAATCGAAACCGGCGCCGATAAACTCATCCAGGATCCGGAATGAGGATGCCTCATCCAGCGTCCAGCCGAAGACATTCCCGCCCAGGCACAGCGGTGCGGTATGAATGTTCGATTGACCCAGTCTGCGTTTTTCCATGATGAGTTCCTTACCTCTATATAAATGCGCACGCCCGCCAGCGTCTCGATCACATCGCGGGTTTCACCACCATCAGAAAGAAAATGAACAGTACTCCCATGAACGCAGGCCAGCCCAGATAAAACCACCATGGAGAGCGGATACCCGGCAATCCATACCATGGCCAGTCCGGTAAGAGGCTGCAATACCACCGCGCTTGCGGTGAAGATGGCATCGGCAATGACGACCTCTCGTCCAACCGCCGCAATCACCCGCACGTCCCCCGTCCTCTGCGCACGGATAAAAAAGAAGGCGATTCCGCCTCCCATTCCGAACAAGACCGTGGATGAAACTACATGCGCCCATTTGAGCCAAAGATACATCCAGCTCATACGGCAGTTTCTTTCATTCGCGTAGTGATTTTCCAACGACTAAATTCCGGGGCGAATTCTGCAAGCGTCAGCAACCCCACGCAGGGAAACGCCCCGGCTTTACATCCTTGGCCACGGGCCAAACGCCGCGCGAGAATGATCGCCGCCATACACGGAATTTCGGGTCCGTCCATGGCCGGCGCCCCGCGACCACCAGATCGAAAGCGGGATCCCCGCGTAACGCCCGTATGATCCGTGCGCCGAAATTTCCGGCGCCGCCCAAGACGATTGTGCGCATTCTAAACTGCTCGCCTTCGCCGTCCTGGCGAAATCGCTTACCATCGGGCCTGCTGATGGCAGGCGGGGGGAGGCACTGTGGGCCCAGAGGATTACATGGCGGCCGCGCTATTTGAAGGGCGCTACGCATTGCCGGCATGCCTGCCCAATCACGCCGGTGGGAGCGGTCTTGGTTAAAGCGGGGAAGATTGTCGCCCGCGGGCACACCCAACCACCTGTGGCATTGGTGGATCCCGATCCGCGCAACGCCGGCAAGGGTCTGGAAATTCTCAGGGCCGGTGGAATGGAGGTAAGAGTGGGCACTCTGGCAGAACAGGCGCAATCGGATCTCGGTCCGTACCTGAATCTTCCCGCGAATAGATCCTCACAGACCACACCGGATGCGACTGGAGGTCGAATGTCATATCTGTCGGGCGCACGCGCCAATCTGGGTTCACGTCTAATCCTGTTAATGCTCGGCTGCGGTCTCGGCGCCTGGTCGCTCGTTGAAGCGGTCCGCTGGAATCATCGCGGGCAGGGGCTACTGAGCATTGGTTTCATTCTCTTTGGCTTGCTGTGGTTTCATCAGCCACCCATATTGAACAAGCAGTTTTTCACCAAACCCATCTCTCCCGCGAGCAATCATCTGGCAACCGCCATCGGTCCTGCCGGATTACGCATGCTCTTGGTCGCCTCCGCGACAGCTTTTACGCTGGTGGGAGTCGGGTATCGTGTCTTCGTGGGACCCTAGCAGCCACCGCGGCAAGCCCAGCACCAGCAATGGGGTAGGCCCTGACACAATTGGGGAACAGCGCTGCTGCTCCACCGGGAGCTTCAGTCCATCCGCCCCAGGACCTGCTCCAGGGCCGCAAAGAACCCCTTCCATCCGTACTTGGCACCCTGGAAGGCCTGCTGCTGATCCTGCCGGAAGCCCGAGTGTTCCATCCGCAGGTGGGTCCCCGTGCTGGTCGGGGTGAGAGTCCAGGTCACCAGGCTCTCGAGACCGAAGGCGCCCCATGAGTAAGACAGTGTTTTGTTCGGCTCGACTGCCTTGACCTGACAGTCAACACTGCCCCAGTCTGCTCGAAACTTGAAATCGTGCCCCACCACCGGTTTGAAATCGTTCTTCATGAGCCACTCCTCGAGCAGCTGGGGTTGCGTGAGCGCGCGCCAGATCTTTTCGGGCGGAAAAGGTACGTCGCGTTCGACGACGACGCGGAGCACTTCGGCGGCAGCGTTGGTCACTGGTCTATCCTCTTGAGTAGATCTTCGAGTTGATCGAACCGGCTTTGCCAGAAACCGGTCATTTGGCTGGTCCAGTCGATCAGCGGGGCCAACGCGCCGAGCTGCGCGCTGTAGTGCGTCCGACGCCCTTCATGACGATCGCGCACCAGCCCGGCCTTCTTCAAGACTCCGAGATGCTTGGAGACCGCCGGTTGTGAAACCCCGGCCTGAGCCGTCAGGGCCCCCACCGTCTGGTCCCCGTTGCGGCATAACCGCTCGAAGATGGCCCGTCGCGTTGGGTCGGCGAGGGTTCTGAACAGGAAATCATGAGACTGTGGCATCGCAATTCATAACCCGTTGGCTATGATGAAACATATAACCACCTGGTTATATGAGTCAAGAGGTGGCAACGCCTGCTCCAAGGCAACGCTGTCACAGCGGCTGCGTCTACAATTCCCATGATTCGGCTGGAGCACATCATGACACGCAGCGACGTTCTGATTGTCGGGGCCGGACCCACAGGTCTGGTGCTGGCGCTATGGCTGACCAAGCTCGGAGCCAAGGTCCGCATCATCGATAAAAATGCCGAGCCGGGAACCACCTCGCGCGCCGTCGCCGTGCATGCCCGCACACTGGAGCTATACCGCCAGCTGGATCTCGCAGACACGGTCATCGAGCAAGGTCACAAGGTGCCGGCGATCGGTCTTTGGGTTGGGGGCCGGCGCGAAGCGCGCATCTCATTTGAGGATGTGGGCAGCGGCGTCACTCCCTACCCTTTCCTGCATACCTTCCCCCAGGACGAGCACGAGCGCCTGCTGGTCGCAAGACTGCAATCACTGGGCGTTTCAGTCGAGCGACAAACCGAATTGATCGACTACCGGGACGATGCATCCGGCATCGCAGCGCAGTTGCGCGGACCGGATCGCCAGGAAACACCCTGTGAAGCCGCCTATATCGCGGGCTGCGATGGCGCGAGTTCAGCCGTCCGCCGGATCATGGGCACAGGATTTCCCGGTGGCACCTACAACCAGCTTTTCTACGTTGCCGATGTGGAAGCTTCGGGGCCGGCAGTCAATGGCGAACTTGGCATCGAATTGGATGAGGCCGATTTCCTGGCCATCTTTCCGCTGGCGGGAAACGGGCGAGTCCGACTGATCGGCACAGTCAGGGACGAGCGTGCCCAACACCCCGATACACTCAAATTCGATGACGTCAGCGGCCGCGCCATTGAAAAACTCAAGGTGGTTGTCGAGAAGGTGAACTGGTTCTCGACCTACCATGTGCATCATCGCGTGACCGGGCATTTCCGCCATGGCCGCGCCTTTCTGCTCGGGGACGCGGCGCACATCCATAGCCCGGCCGGCGGCCAGGGGATGAACACCGGTATCGGCGATGCAATCAATCTGGCCTGGAAGCTGAAAACCGTACTGGACGGCCGTGCAAGCGATACTCTCCTGGACAGCTACGAGGCAGAGCGCAAGCCCTTTGCAATACGGCTGGTCAATACCACCGATCGCGCCTTCACACTCGCCACTGCTGAAGGCAGGATCGCCGACTTCGTGCGCACTCGTATCGTCCCTGTGGTACTCCCGGCTGCGGCGAGCTTTGAAGCCTGGCGGGAATGGATGTTCCGCACGGTATCGCAAGTCATGATCAATTATCGTGGCGGTCCCATCAGCAGTGGCGAGGCAGGCGAGGTTCACGGTGGGGACCGTCTGCCCTGGGTTTCGACGGGCGGCATCGACAATTACGAGTCATTGGCTGCGATGAGCTGGCAGGTACACCTTTACGGCGTCGCCAACGATGCGCTGACGACCTGGTGCAAGAATCGCAACGTGCCGCTGCAGGTCTTCGAATGGCACCGCGCTTACGCAGATGCAGGATTCGCTCGCGATGCGCTGTATCTGATTCGACCCGACACCTATGTTGCACTGGCCAGCAAATCGAGCGATCCGGACCGCCTGAAGGATTACTTTGCCGCCAAGGCAATCGGCCCCAGCTAAAGACTTACTTCCGATCGATCTGGATGTTCTCCTTGGCGCCGCTATTGCCCACTGAGATCATGATGCCAAGGCCGATCGCAATCACCACTCCGATGATGGTCCAGGTCGCGCCGATTCTGGCCAGAACGCCCAATTTCCAAAGCGCGGCCAGAATACCGCCTACCAGGATGATAAACCCCACGAGGAACATGCCTGCCCACTTCACAATCTGCCTCCAGGTGAACTCAGCGCAGCGGCTGACGCCGCGCTGAATCCCGCATCGCTCGTGTCACTGCACCAGGTCCGGACTTTACTTCAGCGAGACGGTCCGCAGGTAAGGCTTGTGAGTCTTGAAGCCCTGCGGGTACTTTTGCTTCGCCGCATCATCAGACAGCGACCCCGGGATGACAACATCATCGCCCGGTTTCCAGTTGGCCGGCGTCGAGACGCCCTCACGGGCGGTCAATTGCAGCGAGTCCAGCACGCGCACGATTTCATCAAAGTTGCGCCCGGTGCTCATCGGATAGGTGAGCATCAGTTTGACCTTTTTATCAGGTCCGATGACGAACACCGAACGCACCGTCGCATTGGTGACGGCAGTGCGCCCCTCTGAGCCGCCGGATTCCTCCGCGGGGAGCATGTTGTACAGTTTTGCGACATGCAGATCCGTGTCGCCGATCATTGGATACTTTACCGTGGCGCCCTGCGTCTCCTCGATGTCCTTCACCCATTTGCTGTGGCTTTCCACCGGATCCACTGAGAGGCCGATGAGCTTGGCATTGCGCTTGGTGAACTCAGGCTCAATCTTCGCCATGTAGCCCAATTCGGTGGTGCACACCGGGGTGAAGTCCTTGGGATGAGAAAACAGGATCGCCCACTTATTCCCGATCCATTCGTGGAAATCGATGGGGCCTTGGGTGGTGTTGGCCTTGAAATTCGGGGCCGTATCATTGATGCGAATGGACATGGAATCTGCTCCAATAGCCAAAGTGGGAAGCGCCATACTGTACGCGGCTCAGAGGCGCAGCAGAAGACGTACCGGCCAATGGGAGCGGCATCACCTCTGGCGGTAGAAGAGCACCCGCCCTGCCGGAATGAGTTGCAGCAGGATCGCGTAATCGCTGACATTTGCGCTCAGCACCACCAGCCCGAGCTTCTGAGCCTGCAGGAACAACACGCAGTCCTGAAGCGCCCGCTGCTTGCCGTGTTGTTCGTACCCCTGCAGGCGGCACGCGAACCGGATGGGTTCAGTACACCGACCGTGTGCATCAACTCCTGGATCGCGACGGTCAAATGGCTGACCTGACGCTGCGCGACCAGATCGTCCAGCACTTGCGGCGAGCGATTCTGCATCTGATCGATGTAAACACACGCATCGAGCAGAAACCGTTGCCCGCCAATCGGGATCACATCGACGAACGGAAGCTCATCGACGCTCCACCGGGCCAGCGTCCTGTGCGGGTCGAGCCGCGCCTTGCCGACGAAAGCGTGGCCTGTCATCGCTGATGCTTTCGTCATGACCATTGCCCTGTTGGACAAACCGAGCCCCCCGGTCTGGAAAACGGGCACAAACACCTAGAATCAACGTATAGGATATTTACATTGATGTTTTTTACATCTATAAGAGGGTACTGCATATGATAATTAGGTGAACGGCATGATCACTGCGGGGCAGATGCGGGCGGCGCGTGCCCTTCTGGCGCTGGATCAACGCGACCTGGCCGAGCGATCCGGTCTGTCGCTCCCGACGATCCAGAGGATGGAAGCCAGCGAAGGCGTCATTCGCGGTAACGTCGATTCCCTGATGAAGCTGATTGCCGGACTCGAGGCGGCGGGCATCGAACTCATCGGCGAGGGCGCAACCAGTTCTGGCGGAGGCCGTGGCATCCGACTGAAAGGCTGAGGGGTTGCTGATGCCCATGGTGTTGGCATGTATCACCGGACTGCTCGTGGTGTCGGTGCTGTCGCTGGCCCTGCTCCGTCACCGCACCGCCACGCCGCTCGTCTACGGTGCCTGCCTGGTGATCTCCCTGGCGTTGTGCGCGGCCGCCCTGCTGTCCATCGGCCAAGCGTCTTCGCAGGCAGTCCTGCCGCTGGGGCTCCCCTGGCTCGGTGCGCATTTCAGACTTGATCCGCTCGCGTGCGCTTTTCTTGCCATCGTCAATTTCGGTGCAGCGAGCGCGTCCCTGTATGCGCTGGGGTATGGACGGCATGAAAAAGAGCCGGGTCGGGTGCTGCCGTTCTATCCGGCCTTTCTCGCGGCCATGAATCTCGTGGTCGTCGCCGACGATGCCTACAGCTTTCTGTTTACCTGGGAGTTCATGTCGCTCACGTCATGGGCACTCGTGATGACCCGCCATCGAACGGCAAAGACAGGCTACGCGGGATTCGTCTATCTGATCATGGCGAGCTTCGGCACGTTCGCTCTGCTGTTCGCCTTTGGACTGCTCGCCGGTGCGCATGGCGATTATGCTTTCGACGCTATTCGCGCGCACCACCTCGCCTCCGGCATGGCGGGACTTGCACTCCTGCTGGCGGTTGTCGGGGCCGGCTCCAAGGCGGGCCTGGTGCCATTGCACGTCTGGCTGCCGCTCGCGCACCCTGCCGCGCCGAGCCATGTTTCGGCGCTGATGAGCGGTGTGATGACGAAGGTCGCCATCTACGCGTTCATTCGGATCGCCTTCGATCTGATGGGTGATCCAAGCTGGTGGTGGAGTCTGCCGGCCCTTGTGCTGGGAGGCACGACGGCCGCGCTGGGTGTGCTGTACGCGCTGATGGAAACGGATCTGAAGCGGGTACTCGCCTATAGCACCATCGAGAACGTCGGCATCATCTTCATCGCCGCCGGTCTGGCATTGGCCTTCAAGGCCAGTGGGCTGGCTGGCGCCGCCGCGCTGGCGTTGACAGCCGCGCTATTCCACGCCCTCAACCACATGCTGTTCAAGAGCACTTTGTTTTTCGGCGCCGGCGCGGTGATCGTGGCGACTGGGGAGCAGGACATTGAGCGACTGGGCGGCTTGATCCACCGGATGCCGCTTTCGTCTGGAGCATTCCTCGCCGCCAGCATGGCCATTTCGGCACTGCCGCCATTCAACGGCTTCGCTTCCGAATGGCTGCTCTTCCACAGCATCCTCGTCAGCCCGCAACTGCCGCAGATGGGACTGAAGCTGCTGGTGCCCGCGGTTGGCGTCCTGCTTGCGCTCGCCGCCGCACTCGCGGCCGCCTGCTTCGTGCGCGCCTTCGGCGCCACCTATCTGGGCCGTCCGCGGACAGCCGCCGCCGCGCAGGCGCGCGAAGCCGATCGCTGGTCGCTCGCAGCAATGCTCATCTGCGCCACCCTCTGCCTCCTGGCCGGCCTGTTTCCCGGGTTCGTGATTGACTGGCTTCAGCCGGCCGTGACCGCGCTAGTCACCGGGCATATGCCACCGCAGGCGGGCATTCCTTGGCTCTCCATTGTGCCGGTATCGGCAAGCCGCAGCTCCTATAATGGCCTCCTGTTGTTCAGCTTCATGGCGGCCTCCGCCGGTCTCGCTGCCGTCGTGGTCCATCGCTTCGCCTCCCGAACGGTGCGCAAGGCGCCATTCTGGGATTGCGGTTACCCGCGGCCTGGCATCCTCGCGCAATATTCCGCCACTAGCCTGGCGCAACCCATTCGACGGGTGTTCGGAGCGATCACCTTCGCGGCGCATGAGCAAGTCGAGATGCCACCGCCGGGAGATCTTCGGCAGGCAAGGCTGCGCAGGTTCCTCCGCGATCCGGTCTGGGAATTCATGTACGCACCGGTCGCGAGCGCTGTCGGCACCTCGGCAACGGTGTTGAATCGGGTCCAATTCCTGACCATCCGCCGCTATCTCAGTCTGGTCTTCATCACTCTCGTCATCCTCCTGGTGGTGCTGGCGCTATGGGGATGAGGTCCGAGCTCGCGGCCCAATTTACGCAGATGCTGCTGGTCCTGGCGCTTGCCCCGGCGTTGACCGGTGCCACGCGGAAGGTGAAGGCACGGCTGCAGCGCCGGATCGGGCCACCGGTCCTCCAGCCTTATCGCGACCTGCGGCGTCTGTGCGGCAAGGATGTTGTCCTGGCCGAGAACAGCTCGTGGCTGTTTCGTGCCGCGCCCTATCTGATCTTCGCCGCCACCTGGGCCGCGGCGGCCCTCGTTCCGACCTTTCAAACCGGCCTTCCTTTCAGTTGGGCAGGCGACTTGATCGCCATCGTTGCGCTCCTCGGCGCGGCACGCTTTATCCAAGCCGTCGCAGCGCTCGATACCGGAACGAGCTTCGGCGGCATCGGCGCCAGCCGTGAGCTCATGATCGCCTCTCTCGCCGAGCCGGCAATGATCATGGTGGTGTTCACGGTCGCACTCGTCGCCGGATCGACGCAATTGTCCACCATCGCAACCTTCATGCTCGACAAGGGAGGCCTGCGCGTTTCGCTCGCCATGGCGCTCGTCGCGCTCATCATCGTCGCGCTGGCGGAAAACGCCCGTATCCCCTTCGACAATCCGTCCACGCATCTCGAAGTGACGATGGTGCATGAAGCGATGCTGCTGGAATACTCCGGTCGGCACCTCGCGATGCTCGAATTGGCGGCGTCACTGAAACTGCTTCTCTATATATCGATCATCGCTTGCATATTTTTTCCTTTCGGACTGATCACCGGTGGAACTGGATTACAGGCGCATGCGATCTCCCTCGCGGCGTATCTGCTGAAGGTGATCGCCGCGAGTGTGCTGTTGGCAACGCTCGAGACCGTCATCGCCAAGATGCGGGTGTTCCGCGTGCCCAATCTGCTTGGGATCGCGCTGATGCTCGGCCTGCTGGGTACGCTGTTGCTGTTCGTCTCGGGGGGCATGTGATGTCGCCGTTGGCCCTGGACATCGCCCATATGTTTGCCGGCGGCCTGGTCCTCGTCAGCTTCATGATGCTCTACCAGAACCGGCTGCTGCCGCTGATCAACGTGCTGTCCCTGCATTCGCTTCTTCTGGCCCTGTCGGTGGCATGGCAGGCGCACGTCCAGGACAACCCCGATCTCTACCTGACGGCCATGATCGCGCTCGGCTTCAAGAGCCTCGTCATTCCGATGGCATTGCGTCGCATGGTGGTGCGAATGGGATTGCATCGGCAGATCGAAGTCGCGGTCGGTGCGGGGCTGACGATGCTGCTTGGCATCGGCCTCGTCGCCCTGTCCATGGATCTGATGCTGCGCGTGACGGCCGGCGCCAATGCCCTGGTCCGGGAGGATGTGGCTCTGGCGCTTTCTGTCGTGCTCCTCGGGTTGCTGATGATGGTGACCCGGCGTAACGCGATCAGCCAGGTGATCGGCTTCATGTCGATCGAGAACGGTTTGATCCTCGCCGGGACCGGTGCGCGCGGCATGCCGCTGGTCGTCGAAATCAGCGTCGCCTTCTCGGTCCTGATCGCCTTCATCGTCATCGGAGTCTTCCTGTTCCGGATCCGGGAGCGCTTCGACACCGTCGATGTCCAGGCGCTGGACCGTTTCCGCGGAGAACGGCGATGAGCATGCTGGCGTTCAACCCTATCATCGCTCTGCTCCTCACATCGCTGGTTGCGGCCGCGGCGCTGG
>DASXFV010000096.1:0-17055 GCA_036489445.1 Steroidobacteraceae bacterium
TTGATCAGCGCCTGTTCCAGTTGCAGGCGATCAAACCAGCCGGGATCCTGCGGCAGAGGAGCCGCGACTGAAAATGACTGCTGACGCGCAAGCTCTTCGATCAACTGGGCCCAGGCGACCCTGTCCGCCCGGGGGGCCGGCAATCGCGCGATCGCAGCATAGCCGGCCACAAACTGATGCAGATGGGCCGCGCGCTCCCCAATGGCCGCGAACACATTGACCAGTGAGGACGGATCACCCCGGCGCAGCACTTCACGGCCGGTGTCGGCCATTGAGGCAATCGGCCCGAGCGAGTTGTTGAGTTCGTGGCTGACGACCCGGATCAGTTTCTTCCAGGTTGCGACTTCCTGACGTGACAGCTCCCGCGTGAGCGTCTTCAACAAATACAAACGATGCCGGTGTCCCTGCAGCACGAAGCCGCGCTGCGACAGGCTGAAGGTTTCTTCCGTCTCGCCGATGCGCGTGGAAAACAGGCCATCCCCTCCCGAAGCGATGGTATCCCGCAGCGCCGCCGGGGCGGCTGCCAGGATCTGTCCGAAATCGGCACCGAGCAGCGAACGGCCTGCATGGAGCAGATGGCGCGCGGCGATATTCCCGTACACCACGCGCTCATGCGAATCCACCAGAATCAGCGCGACCGGTGAATTCTGCGTGACCGTGTCCAGCAGCAGTTCTCGCTGCACCAGGTGGGCGCGCTGTTTGCGCAAGGCACTGCCCAGCTCATTATTGGTGCGCAGCAGCTCCCCAAGCTCATCGCCTCTATCCACCACCAGCGACACACTGAAGTCCCCGTCGCTGTAGCAGGCCACACTGGTCTGCATGGCACGCAGCACGCGGCGCACGGGACGCACCGCACGGCGGGCGGCCAGCAGCCCCGGTACCGCCACGACGGCAGCGGTCAGCAGCAACGCATAACCCGGGTTCTTCAGATACACCAAAAGCGCCACGGCCACTGCAGCGCCGCCCAGCATCATCGCGAACATCAGCAGGGCAAGTTTCAGGTCGAGGCTGATTTTCATGGCCTGCGCATCGATCAGGACCGCAGCCCCAGTCTTTCCATGCGGCGGTACAGCGCCTGTCGCGACAGTCCAAGAGAGGCTGCCGCGCGCGAGACGTTGCCGCCGGCTGCCTTAAGGCTGGCCTCGATGGCCGCCCGATTCAGGCCCTCCTCCTCGAGCGTACCCTGCCCCTTCGGTGCCGGCAGGTTCAGATCCGCCGCCTGCACCTCACCCCCGGTGACGAGCAGGCGGGCCCGCTCCAGCACATTGCGCAGCTCACGAACATTGCCCGGCCACCCATGCTGCAGCAGCGCCTGGCGAGCCTCGTCGCCGAGGGCCAATGCGGGTCCCAGGAAGTGCTGGGCCAGGGGCAGGATGTCGGCAGGTCGGGCAGCCAGGGCGGGCAGCGGGATCTCGATGGTGTTCAGCCGGTAGAACAGGTCCTCCCGAAACGCACCCTGGCGAATCATCTGCGGCAACTCCGCATTGGTGGCGCTGATGACCCGCACCCGGGTCGAGCGCGTCCGGCTCGAACCCAGGGGTTCGAATTGCCCTGATTCCAGCACCCGCAGCAGCTTCACCTGACCCGACAATGGGAGATTGCCGATCTCATCCAGGAATAACGTACCGCCGTCGGCGGACTCGAACCGCCCCACGCGGGCGCGATTCGCGCCGGTGTAGGCGCCCGCCTCCGCACCGAACAGCTCCGCCTCGATCAGTTCGGCCGGCAGCGCACCGCAGTTGACGGCGACGAAGGGGCCGGCGTGTACCGCCGAATTTGCGTGCACGATGGCCGCGATGCGCTCCTTGCCGGAACCATTGGGACCGGTAATGAGCACCGGCACCTCGGCGCGCGCGACCCGACAGGCCAGCTCCACCGCGCCCGCCATGGCCTGGGACTCGTACACCACGCCGCACAGGTCGTAGGTCTTCGCCAGCCGGGCCCGTTGCTGTTCGCGTTCGAGATGCAGGCGCGCCGTTTCCCGCACGCTTTCCGAGAGCTCCAGGAGATTTTCCACCGCCGCCAGCAATCGATCATTGTCCCAGGGCTTGGCGATGTAGTCGGCGGCGCCCGCCTTCACCAGCTGCACGGCTGACTCCAGGTGCGTCCAGGCGGTCAGCAGGATGACCGGCAGATCGGGGTGGCCGGCACGAATATCGCGGAACAGCGCCACGCCTTCCTGACCCGAGGTGGTATCCGCGCTGAAATTCATGTCAGCGATGACCAGATCAACCCGGTGCGCCGCAAGGCTCGCCAGACCCGCCTCCGGCGAGACCGCGGTCAGTGTCGTGATGTCGTGCAGGCCGAACAGCATGGTCAATGCGGTGCCGACCGCGGGGTTGTCATCAATCACCAGGACCGTGCGCATGAGCGACATGTTAGCGGATTACTACTGACCCGTCCGAAAGCGCGTCCACACGCGGGTCCGCAATCGCACGAAGGCGTCACTGCCGAGTCGTTCCGGAATCAGCCGCGCCGCCTGCGCGCCGCGCGGATAGATCACGGCGTTGGTGAGCTGCGCCTGCATCAGGGACTGGGATGCCGCGTTACCGTTCGGAAAGCGGATGGCATTGGTGTTGGCGGCGGCAACTTTGGCATCCATGAGGAAATTGATGAAGCGGCTCGCACTGTCCGGATGCGGAGCGTCAGCGACGATTGCCGCGGTGTCGATCCACATCACCGCGCCTTCACGGGGGATGCTGTAGCCGATGGAGCGATTGGATCCTGCAGTTCGCACCCGCTCCCGCGCCTGCAGCGCATCACCATTGCTGGCGATGATCAGGCACAAGTCCCCTTCCGCCAATTGCGCCACCAGCGAGTCGGTGCCGATCTTGCGGATGTAGGGTCGTACCGCCATCAGTGCGGCCGCCGCGCGCTCCAGTACCTTCGGATCCTCGCTGTCGGGCTTCTCGCCCAGCCACGCCAGGACGCTGGGTACGATGACGGCGGGTGACTCATACAGGCCGATGCCGCAGTCGGCGAAGTGAGCCGCGACCTTGGGGTCAAACAGCATCGCCCAGCTGTCGACCGGCGCCTGCGCCATCCGCGCGTGGATCTGCGCCTCATCATAGGCAAAGCCGGTGATACCCCAGGCATAGGCGATGGCGTGCGTGTTGCCCGGATCGTGCCGCGCCAGATCGCGCATGATGACCGGGTCCATGTTGGCCAGATTCGGTAGCGCGGACTTGTCCAGCGGGCGGATCGCGCCCGCCTGCTGCAGCATTTGCAGGTAGGACGCGGACGGAAAGACCACGTCATAGCCGGAATGACCGGCCAGCAGCTTCGCGGCCAGTGTCTGATTGGAATCGAAGACGTCGTAGTGAACAACGATGCCGGTCTGCGCCTGGAACTGCCGCAGTACGTCGGGCTTGATGTAGTCATACCAATTGTAGACGTTCAAGACCCTCTCGGCGGCGACGGACTGCGACGGGGCGGATGGGCTGCAGCCGCCCAGCAGCAGTCCCAGGAATCCAAGCAGCCCTGACAAAACCCACAACCTCGGCCGCAGCACAGGCATTTTCACAAACCCCGCGTCGCAATCGCCGGCGGCACCGACGCCGCGCGCAGCGCCGGCCATAGCACCGCCAGCTGGCACAGCACCAGCACGATCAGCGCACCGACGCAGGCGTAGCTCAGGCTCATGCGCTGGATCTCCAGCCTTGCTGCCAGCCACGTGTTTCCGGACAGCGCCGCCGCAACTCCCAGCAGGCATCCTGTTCCGGCAATCAGCAGGTTCTCGGTGTGGAAGTACCTGAGAATGTCGACCCTGCGGGCTCCCAGCGCGCGCCGCATACCGATGTGGCGCCGCCGCTGTCCCACCCAGTACATGGTCAGTCCGACAACCCCAAATGCCGTGATAGCCAGCAATAGGGTACTGAGCACGCCGAGCATGATGATGGTGGCGCGATTGCCGCGGTGCGCCTGACGGCGAATCTCCGAGAATGGCAGCACATTCTGGATGATTCTCTCGTGCGTCAGCTCCAGGAGTTTCGCAGGCGCGGCGCGCATCATCGCGGCCTGCTGACCCGGCTTGGTGCGCACCACGTATAGGAGACCGTTGTTCACATATTGAAACGGTACGAAGACCGAGTACTCGGCCCAGGGATTCCCCCACCCTGGCGCGTCCGAGGGACGCTGCATCTTCTGGACGATGCCCACGATACGGCTGGACCCGGTGTGCTCGAAGTACAGCACCTGCCCCAGCGCGTTACCGGCCGGAAACAACGCATTCGCCACGCTCTGCGTGACCACCACCGACGGCGGGAATTTGATCTCCCGGATCCGGATCTCGCCCACCTCCTCAGCGGCGAACCAGCGCCCGGCGACAAGATTCAGTCCATAGGTGGCAAGGCCATGGTCATCCACGCTGTAGATCGCGGTCCATGCGGTAAATTCATGATCGGGCCCCTTCGCCAGAGGCCAATGCCACTCAAAGCCGGCCAGTGGCGTGGTATTCGTCGCTTCCGCATCGATGACCCCGGGGAGGGACCGCAGCGCCTCCAGATCTCCTTCGATTCGCCCTTTCAAATCCGGCGGATCCTCCGCCCAGGCGTTGTTCAAGGCAAAGATGTTGGCCTCGTCTATTCCGCTGGGCCGGTGCATCCACTGCACGCGCTGCTGAATCATGGACAGGCTGTTACTGATGATCGCCAGCGTCACCGCGATCTGCAGTGCGATCAGCACGGCTCCGACCTTGTTGTGTCGCACAGTCCGCAGAATGGGCAGTATTTCCATTTCGATCCCGTTCAGTCTATTGGGCTTTGAGCTGCCAGCCGGGCTGGACCCGACTCGCGCGCCACGCGGGATACAGCCCACAACCGATCGTGCTGATGATCGCGACGGCGAATGTGATCAGCACCATTTCCAGATTCAAGGAGACCAGCTGCCCGGCCGTACTGTCCGGACTCGAAATACCCCGCAGGCTGCGCAGTGCGGAAAGCCCCGTGGCCGTCAGGCCGAGCCCAAGCGCTCCGCCGAGTAATCCGATCATCAACGCCTCGGTCACGCACTGTAGAAAAAGACTGAACCGGGACGCGCCCAGGGCACGGCGCACGCTGAGTTCGACCGCGCGGCTGGAAAACTTTGCCAGCATCAGTCCAATGGCATTGATCAGGCATACGACCAGGAAGCCCATCGCAATCATCGAATCAACGCGCACCTCGCTGGGGACCACCCGCAGGTGCGCCAGCCAGTCCGTCACATCGCGCAGCGCGACCATGGGTAGCCACTGGAATCGGCCCAGACGCTGCTGTTCCGCCGCGTAGTTGTGCAGAAAGACCTTGAAATCCCGAACCTGCTGAGGCTTGGGCAGTTCCACCCAGAATTGAACCCACGGACAATCCGAATTCAGACGCTGCGCCCAGCCGTTGGGAAGTGCCGTATCATCGCAGTCGTAGTCGGTGGTTTCGATCTGCCGATCCACCGCGATGGAGAACGGCAGGAAGAAGTCCTCCCCTTCGCTGTATGCACCGGCATCCGCGTCGTAGAAGCGCGGTGTCGGAGTCCACGGCCGGATGACGCCGGTGATGCGGTAGTCCCGCTTGCCCAGATTGATCGTTTTGCCGACCGGGTCTACAGCCGGAAAGAGGCGATCCGCGAGCCTGGTGCCCAGCACCACCACATTACCCCGATCATCGTCCTCGCGATGTCCCCAGGCGGCGCCGCTGCGGAACGGAACCTCGAACATGGCGAAGAAGTCACTGTCGGTGGCTCTGCCGGCTGCCGGGAACGGATCTGCCTGCGCGGGTTTCACATTCAGCACCACGGGGTACATCGCGGCCTGACGCGTGCCCGGATGCACTTTCATCAGCGCCACGGCATCGTGATAGGGAAGCACGCGCGGCAGCCAATCGGAGCGGTGCTGACGCGATGCATCTCCCATCGTGTCGATCTGCGGCACGAACAATTCCGAGGACTTGTCCGGAATCGGATTGCCCGACATGGCCACCAGGGTCGTGAGCATGGTCATCGAGGCGCCTATGCCGACGCCGACGGCGGCAATCATCAGCGCCGTGAGCACCGGATTGCGCCGCAGGCTGCGAATCGCCAGCTCGAAGTAGTACCCCAACATCGCCCCGTGCCCCCGCCCTACAGCGCCCGGGTCGCCACCGCCGGCGCGATGGAGGCCGCCCGCAGCGCGGGCCACACGACGGCGGCCTGGCACAGCACCAGCACGATCAGCGCGCCGATGCCGATATAGGCCACGCTCATGCGCGTCAGCTCCAGATTTCTGGCCAACCAGGTATTGCTGCCCAGGCCCAGGGCGACACCGAGGATGCAACCCGTCCCGGCGATCAGCAGATTCTCGAGGTGGAAGTAGCTGAGAATGTCCACGCGCCGCGCACCCAGAGCGCGGCGCATGCCGATGAAGCGCCGCCGCTGGTTCACCCAGTACATGGTCAGACCTACGATACCGAAGGCCGTGATGGCCAGCAGCAGCGCGCACACCGTGCCCAACATGACGCTGGTCGCGCGCCCGGTCCGATAGGCCTGAGCGCGGGTCTCGGAAAACGGTTGCACGGCCTGTATGACGCGCTGCCGAGTCAGCGAGTAAAGTTTCGCCTGCGCGGTCCGCATCACCTCCGCCTGGCGGCCGGGCATTGCTCGGATCACGTAAAGGACGCCGTTGTTCAGAAATTGAAGCGGCATGAAGGTTGAGTACTCTATGGCGGATTCCCCAATACCGCCGCTCGCCCAGGGCGTCTGCGTCTTCGCCACGATACCCACGATACGGCTGGAGCTGGCGGGCGTGAAATAGACCACCTGACCCAGCGCATTCCCGGATGGAAACAGCGCCTTGGCCAGCGGGCGGGTGATAACGATCGAGGACGGGAAAACCTCATCGTTGATATGCATCTTGCCGACCTCATCGGGAGTAAACCATCGCCCCGCGACCAGCTGGATACCGTAGGCAGCCAGGGCGTGATCATCCACGAAGTACTCCGTGGTCGATGCTGTCGGGTGCTTCTGATCGGGTTTGAGGCTCAACCCCCAGCCCCATCCGCCGCCCCGCAGCGGATAGCTGTTCGTCGCCACCGCATCGACCACTCCGGGCAACGCCCGAAGGGCACCCAGGTCCGCCTTGATCCGCGCCTCCAGATCGTCCGGATCCACCACCCAGGTGTTCGACAACGTGAAGATGTTCGCCTCATCGATGCCGCTCGGTCGATGCATCTGGGCGATACGCTGCTGAATGATGGACAGACTGTTGCTGACGATGGCCAGCGTCAGCGCGATCTGCAGACAGATCAGTATCGCTCCGACTTTATTGCGCCGCAGGGCACGTAGAATGGGCAGGATATCCATGGCGAACTCCCCGGGAGCTGTTCTGTTACTGCGCCTTGAGCTGCCAGGCCGGTTGAATACGCGTCGCACGCAGCGTGGGGTACAGTCCCGCGCACACGGTGACGACGACCGCAACCACCATCGTGATCAGGACCATGCCGGCGTCCAGAGTGACCAGATGAGCGGTGGCGCTATCCGTGCTGGCCACACCCAGCAAGGCACGCAGTCCCGACAGACCCACACCGGTCAACACCAATCCCAGCAAGCCACCCAGTACACCCACAACCAGGGTCTCGGTAACACACTGCAGAAACAGATCTGCTCGCGAGGCGCCCAGTGCGCGTCGCAAGCCCAACTCGACTGAACGGCTGGTAAACCTTGCCAACATCAACCCCACGGCATTCACCAGGCACACGACCAGAAAGCCGGTGCCGATCAATACGTTGACACGCACTTCTTCGGGTATGACGTGGTTGTAGACCATCCAGTCCATGACATCATGCAGCTCCACTCGTGGCGGCCAATGAAACCGGCCGAGCCGCCGCTGCTCCGCGGCGTACCCTTGAAAAAAATTCTGGAAACTGCGCACCGCGGCCACCGTCGGCAGTTCCACCCAGAACTGCAGCCACACGCATTCGGAATTCAGGCGCCCCTCCCATCCCGAAGCGGGCAATTCATTGCACCAGAAGCTGCCTGAGCCTTGAGTCTGTCTGTCGATGGCCGTGGAAAATGGCACATAGAAATCGTCTGTGTCGCTGTATGCGCCGGAGGTCAGATCGTAGAACTTCGGCGTCGGGGTCCAGGGTTGAATGACCCCAATCACCCGATAATCGCGGGCATTGAGGCTGATGACTTTGCCTACCGGATCGTCATGGGGGAACACACGCTCGGCCAGCTTCGAACTGAGCACCACCACATTGGCCCGCTTGTCGTCCTCGCTTTGGCCCCAGGCAGTACCGTTGCGGAACGGCACCTCGAACATCGTAAAGAAATCCGTGTAGGTCGCCCTGCCCATCGCCTGGAAGGGCGTGCTGCCGGGTGGACTCACATTCAGCGAAATTGCATACATTGCCGCCTGCCGCACTCCCTTGTGCGCTCTCATCAGTGCCGTGGCATCGCGGTACGTAAGTTGTGTCGGGAGTTGCTGCGAGATGTTTGCACCAGCGCTCCCCCGGCGCGATTCCGGACCCCAGACATCGATCAACGGCACGAAGAGCTTGGCGGACTTGTCTGGAATCGGATTGCCGGACATGGCCACCAGGGTGGTGAGCACCGTCATGCAGGTACCGATGCCCACGCCCACGGCGGCCACCATGAGCACTGTCAGCACCAGGTTGCGCCGCAGGCTGTGGAGGGCCAGTTCCAGGTAGTACCCCAGCATCATGATCGCTCCTGCAGACGCTTCGTGATTGCGTCAGCTTACAGCGCCCGGGTTGCTATCGCCGGCGGAATCGAGGCCGCCCGCAGCGCCGGCCACAGCACCGCCGCCTGGCACAGGACCACGACCACCAGCGCGCCGGCACACACGTATGCCACGCTCACGCGCGTCAGCTCCAGGTTCGTGGCCAGCCGCACGTTGACGGCCAGTCCCAGGCCGATGCCCAGCGCCGCGCCGGCGCCCGCGATCAGCAGGTTCTCGGTGTGAAAGTAAGCCAGGATGTCGATCCGGCGCGCACCCAGCGCACGGCGCACACCGATCTGTGGTCGCCTCTGCGTCACCCAGTACATGGTCAGCCCGACGATGCCGCACGCCGTCACGGCCAGCAGCAGTGCACACACCGCCGTCAACACGACACTGACCGCGCGGTCCAGCTGGAATGTCTGGTGGCGGATTTCAGAAAATGGCACCAATCTTTGAATTACACGTTGGTTCGCCAGCTGGAAGAGCCGCTCCTGCGCTGCGTGCATCGCCGCCGCCTGGGTGCCGGGCTTCGTGCGCACTACGTAGGTCGCGCCCTTGTTGATGGGAAATTCCGGCAGGTACATCGACTGACTCTTGCCGCCGCCCGGTGCCGCCACCGTCGCCACCACGCCGATGATGCGGCTGGACTGCGTGGGTGTAAGCCAGACCTGCTGGCCCAGCGCGTCGCCCGCGGGAAACAGCGCCCGCCCCAGTTCCTGGGTGACCACGATGCTCACCGGATAACGATTTTCGTAGAAACGCAGGTCGATGACCTCATCGGGGTGGAACCAGCGCCCGGCCGTGAGTTTCAGACCGTAGGTCGCAAGGCCGTGATCGGTGTCGAAATACAGATTCCCGACCGCGGTCGGATACTTCTGGTCGGGCTTCAGACTGATCCCCTCGCCATAACTGGTCCCTCCCAGCGGATAGGTGATCGCCGTGTCGGCGTCGATCACTCCCGGCAGCGAACGCAGCGCCGCCAGGTCGCCCTGCAGACGCGCCTTGAGGTCCGGAGGGTCATCCATGAACGCGGTCGAGAGGACGAAGATGTTGGCCTCGTCGATGCCAGCGGGCTGACGCATGCGCTGTCCGAGCTGCTGGATGATCGACAGGCTGTTGCAGAGCATGGCGAGCGTCAGCGCGATCTGCAGGCCGATCAGCAGGGCCCCGGTCTTGTTGCGCGTCAGGGCGCGCAGGATGGGCAGGATATCCATATCTCTTCTCCTCCTACTGAACCTTGAGCTGCAATGCCGGCTGGACGCGACTGGCGCGCAGTGTGGGATACAAGCCGGCGCAGACCGTGGCCGCGACTGCGACCACCAGCGTGATCAGCACCATGCCCGCATCCAGCGCGACCAGTCGATGCACCGCGCTGGTCGGGTCAGTCACTCCCAGCAGGCTGCGCAGGCCGGCCAAGCCGATCGCCGTGAGCACCAGTCCCAGCACGCCGCCCAGCAGACCAATCGCCGCCGACTCCGTGACGCATTGCAGGAACACGTTGCGCCGCGACGCCCCCAGCGCCCGCCGCAGGCCGAATTCCTTGCCGCGGCTGGCGAATCTGGCCAGCATCACACCCACGGCATTGAGCAGGCAAACGACCAGGAAGCTGTCCGCCACCAGGGCAATGGCCCGCACCGCGCCCGGCACCACATTGTTGTAAACCAGCCAGTCCACCACATCGTGCAAAGCGACGCGGGGTGGCCAGTGGAAGCGGCCCAGCTGGCGCTGCTCGGCGGCATAGTCATGAAGCCAGGTCCTGAAGCCCCGTACCTGCGCCGCGGTCGATAACTCGGCCCAGAACTCGATCCACACGCAGCTGGAGTTGAGGTGGGCTTCCCAACCTCCCGTGGGTACCTCGGCGCAGTTCTCGTAGCCGACAGCGGTGATCTGCCGGGCAATGGCGGTGGAAAACGGAATCAGGAAGTCCTCGCCCTCGCTGTATGCGCCGACTGTCGGATCATAGAAGCGCGGCAGCGGCGCCCAGGGTTTCAGCACTCCCAGCACACGGTAATCGCGGCCACCGAGGGTCAGGGACTTGCCCACCGCATCCCCCTGTGGAAACGCCCGCGCCGCCAGTTTCGCGCCCAGCACCGTCACGCTCTCCCGGCCGTCGTCCTCTTTCTGCCCCCACGGCGCGCCGCTGGCGAACGGCACTTCGAACATGGGGAAGAAATCCGCGGACGTCGCCCTGCCCACGGCCTGGAAGGGCCTGCCTTGCGCGGGCCTCACGTCCAGTCCCACCGCGTACATGGCTGCCTGCCGCGGCGCCCGGTGTGCCTGCAGCAGCGCCACTGCATCGCGGTAGGTAAACCCGATCGGCAGCCGGTCGCCGCTGGCGCCCTGATCAGGATGGGACGATTGCGGCCCCCAGGCGTCGAGCTGCGGCGTGAACAGCCGCGATGACTTGTCGGGAATCGGGTCCGCCGACATCGACCGCAGCGCCGTCAGCGCCGTCATGGAGGCGCCAATGCCCACCCCTACCGCGCCGATCATGAGTGCCGTGAGCACCACGTTGCGCCGCAGGCTGCGGAGGGCGAGTTCGAAGTAATAGCTCAGCATGTTCTTCTCCATTTCACTGGCCGCGCGGCCCGCACTAAAGACCCCGGGCCGCCAGCGATGGGGGTACCGTCGCCGCCCGTAGGGCCGGCCACAACACTGCCAATTGACTCAACAAGAGCACCACGAGCGCGCCGGCGACGATATACACCGGGCTCATACGGGTCATCGCCAGATGTTTGGCGAACCACAGATTGGCTCCCAAGCCGGTGGCGATACCCAGCAACGCACCGGCGGCCGAAATCAGCAGATTCTCCGTATGGAAGTAGCGCAGGATGTCGATGCGCCTCGCGCCCAGCGCCCGCCGCATGCCAATCTGCCGGCGGCGCTGCGCCACCCAAAGCATGGTCAAACCGACGGTTCCGCATGCCGTGATGACCAGCAGCAGCGCACACACCGTCGCCAGCAGCCAGTTGGTGGCCGCCGCCACCGCAAACAGGTTGGTCCGCGAGTCTGAGAAAGGCTCGACGGCGTTGAGAATCCGCAGTCGCGAGATTTCCAGGAGTCGTTGCTTCGCCCCACGCATGACGGCCTGCTGTTGACCGGGCTTGGTGCGTACAAGGTAGAGCAGCTGGCTGTTCACGAGCTGCCCCGGCACAAAAGTCGAAAACTCCACATACTCCATGCCGGTGCCTGACGCGGAGGTGGCCCGCTCGACGATGCCGACGACGCGCTCCGGCTCATCGCCGGTCACATAGACGGATCGACCCAGTGCCTGACCATCCGGAAACAGCCGCTTCGCGAGCGCTGCTGAGAGTACGACCGAGGGTGTCGATTTGATCTCGTTGGTTTTGAATTCAATGACCTCGTCCGGGGTGAACCAACGTCCGACCGCAAGCCTCAGACCCTGAGCCGCCAGCCCATGGACCGTGTCGAAATACACGCTCGTTTGCGCCGACTCAGTTGCCTGATGTGATTTCACGGACGCGCCCCAGACCCAACTTCTGCCGCTGAGCGGAAAGCTATTGGTCGCCTCCGCGTCGACCACTCCGGGTAATGCACGCAACGCAGCCATATCCGTCTCGATGCGGGCAGCCAGATCATCAGGTTGCCCCACCCACTGGTTCGCCATGGAAAAGATGTTTGCCTCGTCCAAACCGCTGGGCCGGGTCATGTCGGTCCAGTGACGCTGGATGACCGCCAGTGCATTGGCGACCACTGCAAGTGTCAGCGCGATTTGCAGCGCCACCAGCATCGCGCCCACCTTGTTGCGCCTGAGCGTCGAGAGTATCGGCATCACTTCCATGACGGCTCTTATTGCTCCTTGAGCTGCCAGCCGATGGGACTGCGTGCCGCGCGCCAGGCCGGGTACAGCCCCGACAGGACCGTTGCGCCGATGGCCACAGTTACTGTCAGTGCCATGAGGCTGGGGTCGAGGTGGGTCAGCTGACCGGTGTACGCGGATACGGATTTGAGCGTGGCGCGCTGTCCGGCGAGCCCCAACGCGGTCAGCGTCAGCCCCAAGGCGCCGCCGAGCGCACCCACCACGGCGGTTTCGACCATGCACTGCAGGAAGATGTCGAAGCGCGATGCGCCCAGCGCACGACGAACCGCATAAGTCGCCGATCGGCCGGCAAACCTCGCCAGCATCAGACCAATGGCGTTGACCAGGCACACCAGCAGAAAACCCAAGGCCAGCAGCGCATTGAGCCGCACCTCATCAGGCACAATGTGCTCGATTTGCAGCCATTGGCGCACATTGCTCAGCTTCACCAGCGGCGGCCACCCGAAGCGCCCGGACTTCTGCTGATCAGCCACGTAGTTGCGAAGAAAACTGCGGTACGCGCGCGCGGCGGCCGCGTTCGGCAATTCGGCCCAGAACTGTATCCACACGCAGCTGGACTCCAGCCGCGCGGTCCACTCCGAGGAGAGACCGGAATGGCACAAGAGGCTGTTGCCGCCGAGCTGATGCTCGATGGCCACGGTGAAGGGCATGAAAAACTCTTCGTCGCGACCAAAGGCATTGCCGCTGGGATCATAGAAGAGCGGCTGTGGATTCCACGGCTCAAGCACTCCGACGACACGGAATGCTCCCGTCTCCATCGTCACTTCCTGACCCACCGCGTTACCGGAAGGAAAAAGCTGTGCGGCGAGCTTGGCGCCCAGCACCACGACATTTCTGTGCGCCACCTCGTCCTGTACGCTCCAGGGGGCCCCGGAATGGAACGGCACCTGGAACATCGCAAAGAAGTCCCGGTAAGTCGCCCGCCCTCCCCGCGGCATGGGTTCGCCTGATGGCGGCAGGATGACTTGCGAAATGCCATACATGGCGGCCTGGCGAACGGCGGCGTGGGCCTGCATGAGCGCGACGGCGTCGTGGTAGGCGAGACCGGCGGGCAGTTGCGAATCAGCGCTGGCTCCCGTACGCCGTGCTGAAGGCCCCCACACATCGATCTGCGGCGTGAACAATTGCGAGGACTTTGCCGGTATCGGATCGCCGGACATAGCCAGGAGCACGGTGAATACCGTCATCGTGGCCCCAATGCCGACGCCCACGGCAGCAATGATCAACGCCGTCAGGGCCACATTGCGCCGCAGGCAGCGGATGGCCAGGTTCAAGTAGTACCCGCTCATGGTGCGCCGCGTAGGACTACAGTCCCCGCGTCGCCAGCGACGGGGGAATGGAGGCCGCCCTATACGCGGGCCACACCACTGCCAGCTGGCTCAAGACCAGCACAATGGCCGCGCCGATGCCGATATATATCGGACTCATTCGCGCCGTGCCAAGGTGTGTCGCCATCCACAGGTTTGCTCCCAATCCGCCCGCAACCCCGAGCATCGCCCCTGTACCGACGATCAAAAGGTTCTCGGTATGGAAGTACCGCAGGATGTCCACGCGCGTCGCGCCCAGCGCGCGACGCATGCCGATCTGCCTGCGCCGCTGGCCCACCCAGTACATGGTCAGCCCCACCGTGCCAAAGGCAGTGATGGCGAGCATCAGACCGACCACCGTACCCAGTAGCCAGCTGTCGGACTTCTGTACCTGGTAGGCGCGGGTGCGGGTCTCGGAAAATGGCAGCAGTTGGTCAATGACCCGCTGCCGGGTGATCTGGTAGAGATGGTCCGGCGTGGCTCGCATCACCGCTGCCAGCTGTCCGGGTCGGGTTCGTACGATGTACGAAAGCCCGTTGTTCATATACTGAAAGGGCAGAAAGGTCGAATACTCCGCGAAGGCCGCGCCGAAATCCTGAGCGGGCCACGGCGTTTGGGCACGCTCCACGACGCCGACCACATGTACCGGAGAGTCATTGAAGATATAGATGACCTGTCCTATCGGATTCGTCGTCGGGAACAGCTTTTTCGCCAGCGCCGCTGTCAGCACCGCGCTGGGCGATCCCTTCAGATCATTCGCATCCCATTCGCCGATTTCGGAGGCCATAAACCATCGGCCCCCGACCAGCTTCAGCCCCATCGCATCGAGGCCGTGTGCATCCTGGAAATACAACGTCGTTTGCCCGGCACCTCCATTGCGCTGATCGGGCTTCAAGCGGACACCCCACCCCCAGCCGCCACCTAGCAGCGGATAGGCATCGGTAGCCTCGGCATCCACTACTCCTGGTATGCCGCGCAGTGCGGCCATGTCGGCGTCGATGCTGGCGCGGAGATTTTCCGGCTGTCCCACCCAATGATTCTGCAGGGTGAAGATATTGGCCTCGTCCATGCCACTGGGGCGCGCCATGTTCGACATGTGGTACTGGATGATCGACAGCGCGTTGGCGACAACAGCCAACGTCAGCGCAATCTGCAGGGTCACCAATATGGCACCGACCTTGTTACGCCTCAGTGCCGATAGGATCGGAAGAATTTCCATGGTCGCCTTTATTGCGCCTTGAGCTGCCAGGCAGGCTGGACGCGGGTGGCCCGCCACGTCGGGTAGAGACCGGAGCACAGCGTTGCACCGACGGCCAGAGCGACGGTCAGCGCCATGACCGCAGGATCCAGGTGAGTCAGTCGGTTGGCGTAGTCGGTGAGAGGACCCAGGCTTGCGCGGTTTGCTGCCAGGCCCAGCGCCGTCAGCGCCAGTCCCAGAACTCCTCCCAGCGCGCCCACCACGGCCGTCTCGGTCAGGCACTGCAGGAAAATTTCCGTTCGCGACGCGCCCAATGCCCGCCGGATTGCGAACTCACTGGCCCTGGAGGAAAACCGCGCCAGCATCAACCCCACCGCATTGACCAGGCATACCGCCAGAAAACCGAACGCGAGCAGCGAATTCACGCGGACTTCATCCGGCACGACATGCTCGAGCGCCAGCCATTGATGAACATTGCTCAGCTGCACCAGCGGCGGCCAATGGAAGCGGCCGAGCCGCCGTTGCTCGGCCGAGTAATTGACCAGAAATTGCTTGTAGTTCCGGACCGCCGCCGCATCCGGGAGTTCTGCCCAGAACTGGGTCCATACACACTCGCCCGCCAGCTTCCCGCTCCAGCCGGGAGGCGGCACCGACGCGCAGCCTTGGCCGCCGGCACTCTGCAACTGATGACCGATAGCCGTGGTAAAGGGAATGAAGAACTGCTCGCTCAATCCGAAGGGGTTGCCACCGACGTCGTAGAAATGCGGCATCGGATTCCAGGGTTCCAGCACACCGGTTACTCGATACAGTCTTCCATCGAGACTGACGGTCTGGCCCACCGCGGACACATGTGGAAATAACCGAGCGGCGAGCGGCGCGCCCAGCACCACGACATCCGCAAGATCAGTCTCGTCCTTCACGCTCCACGCGGCACCGGCTGCGAAGGGCGCCTGGAACATCTCGAAGAAATCCCGGTACGTGGCCCGGCCCTGCTGCGAGTACGGAACGCCGGATGGCGGCGTGACATCAAGCTGAACGGCGTACATGGCGACTTGGCGCCGCGCGGCGTGCGTGTGCATGAAGGCTGTGGCGTCCCGGTAGGTAAACTGCTCTGGCAGCCGCGTGGGTCCCGGCGTACCCGGTGGCCGCGAGGCCGGACCCCACACGTCGATCTGCGGGACGAACAGCACTGCGGATTTATCCGGAATCGGATCGCCCGACATGGCGATCAATACCGTCAGAATGGTCATATAGGCGCCGATCCCGACGCCCACCGCAGCAATGATCAGCGATGTCAGTACGATGTTGCGCCTCAGGGTCCGGATCGCGAGTTCGATGTAGTAGCCCAGCATCATGTGCGCGAAGTCCTCACCTTATTAGAGGCCACGGATCGCAGCCGCCGGTGGCAGGGAGGCCGCCCGCAGCGCCGGCCAGGTCACGGCGGCCTGGCTCAGAACCACGACAATCATTGCACCCAGACAGATGTAGCCCACGCCCATGCGGCCCATCTCCAGAGAAGTCGTCAACCACAGATTGCCGGCCACCGCGAGGGCCACGCCAATCGCCGCGCCGACACCGGCAATCAGCAGATTCTCGGTATGAAAGTATTGAATGATGTTGATGCGCCGCGCCCCCAGCGCCCGGCGCATACCGATCTGATGCTGCCGCTGGGCGACCCAATACGTGGTCAGGGCGATGATGCCGAATGCCGTCACCGTCAGCAGCAGTGCGCAGACCACGGCGAGAATGAGCCCAAGCGAGCGATCGTCGCGGTACTCTTCCGCCCGGGTGTCCGCGAATGTCTGCGCTTCGCTGATGACGCGCGCATGGCTCAGGGCATACAGCCGCTGCTGCGCCACGGGCAGCAGGGCGGCGCTGAGGCCGGGCCGTGTGCGCACCACGTACGAGACGTTGGTGGACACCCACTGCAGCGGCTCCAGGACGGAGTACTCCGCGGGGAAACCCACCGACTCGTGCGCGGCCCAGGGCGACTGGGCATGCGCGACAATGCCGACGATACGGG
>DASXFV010000028.1:0-57879 GCA_036489445.1 Steroidobacteraceae bacterium
CCCACCGATCTGTCCCGGCTGGATTTCACCATAGGCGCGGGCCTGCTGCCCGCCATCATTCAGGACGCCGACACGGGTGCGGTCCTGATGTTGGGTTATATGAACGCCGAGGCCCTGGCTGCCACCCAGGCGCGTGGCCGGGTGGTGTTCTTCAGCCGCAGTCGCAAGGCGCTGTGGGAAAAAGGCGAGACCTCCGGGCACCTGCTGAATGTCGAGGCCATCCGCACCGACTGCGATGCCGACACCCTGCTCATCACCGCCCGTCCCCTGGGACCCACCTGCCATGAGGGCACCGCCACCTGTTTTGGTGATGCCGCCGTGACGGGCGCCACTCGCTTGGGCTTTCTGGGCAAGCTCGCCGGCATCATCGAGCAGCGCCGCAGTGAATCACCGGATCGCAGTTACACAGCGCAGCTCTTCGCCGGCGGTCCGAAACGCATGGCGCAGAAGGTCGGCGAGGAAGGAGTCGAAGTGGCGCTGGCGGCAGTTGCGGAGAGCGATGACAAGCTGGTGTCCGAATCCGCCGATCTGCTGTTTCACCTGATGGTGCTGCTGCGGGGCCGAAATCTGCAGCTGGAGGACGTGGTCAATGAGCTGGCGGCGCGGCAGGCCGCCCGTATTTCACCCAAGGTCTGAGGCGCACTTACTGCGGTGTCAGTTCGTCCGCCCGATGCTGGGCTTCGGCGGCCTCGCCGTTGCGGCCCCGAGCCTTGAGGGAATCAGCAATCAGATGCCAGGCGGCGGACTGGGTGTGGGGATCCCCGGTCGCCAGCTGCAGAGCCTTGTGGCCCATGCCGGCGGCCTGGTCATAGTGGCCGGCGGTCTCATGAATCTCCCCGAGTTCGAGCCATAGCAACGGGTTGTCCGGCTCGATGCGCAGCGCACGCTCGATGGTGCTGATGGCCAGCTGCGGATCACCGGCCGCGGCCTGGCGATGCGCCTGAGCCACCAGCGCGGTGGCCGCAGGTCCCAGATGGAATTGGCGGGTCGTGGCCGGCGGTCCGATCGTGGGCGGCGGCACAGTGGGTGCGGGCGCCGGTATCGCCGGGGCTGGCGCCGCCGGATACGGGCTGGTGGGTGTGCCGGAAGAACCCGTTGCAGGATGATGCGCCGGCGGCGGCGGGCCAGGAGTCTCAACGGGCTCGCGAAATATCACACAGCCACTCAGCTGGGCCCCCACCACGCCGAGCACCAACAGCGACAACAGCCGCTGCGAATCAAACGCCCTGAACAGTGTCGACATGGTCGCAATCAGCCTCAATGCCTGATGCCCTGGAGCCACTTCCCCGCCCGGTCCAGCAGGGTCGGTGCGGGCCTGGTCCCCGACGGGGCGGTGGATGCGCCAAGCCCCGATGTGCCGAATACAGTACAACCGGGCGGCGGCGCCGGCGGCGTAAAGTTCAATGGGACGTAGACCGTCACCGGGTCCGCCGGACAGCTGGCAGAGGGCAGATAGCCGGTACGGAAATCAATGGTAACCGGGTGCAAGGAATCCGGCATGACATTGGAAACCGAGGTGGGCCCAATGGCCGTGAGCAGCCGATCCCAGACCCCCAGTGCGCCCGCCGAGCCGGTGAGCCCGGTCACCCGGTCATCATCGTAACCGACCCACACCACCGCGACTGCGTTGCCCGAGAAGCCCGCGAACCAGCTGTCCCGCAGATCCGAGGAGGTGCCGGACTTGCCGGCGACCACGACGCCGGTGGGCAGGATCGACTTCGCTGCCACGCCCGTGCCGCGTTGGATCACCTGCTCCATCATCATCTGCACCGCGAATACCGCATCCGGCTGTGCCACGGGTGCCACATCCAGGTTGAAGGCCTTGAGCGCCTTGCCATCCGCAGCCAGCACCGCGCGGACCGCACGCAGATTGGTCTTGAAGCCGCCATTGGCAAGGCCGGTGTACAACTGCGCAACATCCAGTGGCGTGAGGCCGAAAGTGCCGAGTAACAGGGAAGGAATACGCGGCGGATCCTCTTGGATGCCAAAGCGCTGCAGTGAATGTCGGACGGTGTCCAGGCCGATATCCATTCCTAAGTTGATGGTGGCGAGATTCAGCGACTGCGCCAGGCCGCGCACCATGGGAATGGGACCGTTGATGTCGTGCTCGAAGTTTCCCGGCTGCCAATCCGGCGAGCCGGGAATCTTGATGCTCACCGGTACGTCCTGGATGATGGTGGCCGGGTTGTAGCGTCCGGTCTCGATGGCCGCCAGATACACGAAGGGCTTGACGAGCGAACCGATGGGCCGGCGCGCGTCCAGTGCTCGATTGAAGCCATCGAACCCCGCTTCCCGGCCACCCACCACCGCGGTCACATCGCCGCTTTGCGGCGCGGTGACCACCACGGAGCCCTCCAGGGGCGCCCCCTTGGTCTTGTGCAGATGATCCAGGCGGGTGAGTTCGCGATCCAGGATCTTTTCGGCGAGTTCCTGGGTGCGCGGATCCAGATTGGTAAAGACTGACAGTCCCGCCTCAGTGAGATCCTGTTCGCGGTAGTCGCGCCGCAGAGTCCGACGCACCAGATCCAGGTAGGCCGGATAGTAGCCGCCTGAGCCGCGGCCCAGCACTCCCAGCGGGCGCCTCTGGGCCGCCTGTGCGTCGGACGGTGTGATGATCTTCTGGTCCGCCATCAGCCCCAGCACCAGATTTCGCCGCTTCAGGGCGCGGTCGGGATGCCGGCGCGGATCGTAGTACGACGGGCCGCGCGCGACCGCCACCAGCGTGGCGATCTGCGCCACATCCAGTTCCATCAGTGGCTTGCCAAAATAAAACTGGCTGGCCAGTCCGAAACCGCGGATCGCCCGATCGCCATCCTGGCCCAACTGAATCTCGTTGATGTACGCCGTCATGATGTCAGTCTTGCTGAAATGCCTCTCCAGCAGGACGGCCATGATGGCCTCGCGGATCTTGCGGCCGGCCGTGCGGCGCGAATCGAGGAAATAATTCTTCACCAGCTGCTGCGTGAGCGTGCTGCCGCCCTGCTCCAGCTGTCGCGCGCGCGCGTCCACCCACAAGGCCCGCAGCACACCCATTGGATCAATTCCAAAATGGGTGTCGAAATTGCGGTCTTCGGCCGCTTTCAATGCCGCCGGCAGCATGGGCGGCACCTGCGCGGGCGTGACGACGATACGATCCTCACCATGAATCGGGAAGATGCTGCCGATCAGCAGCGGTTCAAGGCGCGCAATGGGCACGTCCTTGCCGGTGCTATCGGTCATGGCGACAATGCCTGCGCCATTGGAATCAACATTCAGAACAGTCGCCGGCCGGGCTTCATCCGCGAAACGCGCCGCCCGCAGGTTGATCTGGAACCGGTCGCCCTGTCGCGAGTAGCTGCCGGGCTGGTCGATCTGCGCAATGCGCCGATACTGCAAACGCTGCAGCTCGTGTTCCAGATCCGGGGCGGACAGGTCCTCCCCCGCATACAGCTCCTGCGGCGCGGCGTATACCTGCGCCGGCAGTGTCCAGCGCCGACCTTCGAACTGCGTGGTGACAATGCGGTCCAGACGGATCACGTATAACGCCAGCACGATGACGCCCAGCAGCAGGATCGCCAGCACGTAGCGCCAGATCTTCACGGTCGTGGCCCGGTTGTCATCGGCTTCCTAGCACCCATTCAGAGGCAGATTTCCTCGGCCGGTTCGCGCAGGGTGTAGCGCGAGCTCATGGCGTGGCCATAGGCGCCGGCATTTGCCACCAGCATTACATCACCGGAGAGCGTCGGTGGCAGCATGCGATCATGCCCGAGGATATCGCCGCTCTCGCAGATCGGACCCACGATCGTCGCCTGCATCGTGGCCGGATCATTCATGCGGGTCAGGTTTACGATTTCATGGTACGCGCCATACAGGGCGGGCCGGATCAGGGAATTCATACCAGTGGCCACGCCCACATAGGTCGTGTCGCCCTTCGACTTGAGCTGGGTCACCCGCGCCAGCAGTACCCCGGCCTGGGCCACCAGGTAGCGTCCGGGCTCCAGCCAGAAGGACAGATGCGGATGCGCGGCCTTGACACGAGCCAGCGCGGCATCGAGCTTGGCCAGATCGAATTCGGCCTGCCCGCCGCGCTCCGGAACGCCCAAGCCCCCGCCCACATCCACGACCTGCACATCCGGGAAGCGGTGCGCCAGCTCGACCAGCAGAGCTGCGGTTTGCTCCCAGTTGTTGACCTCGAGGATGCCGCTGCCGCTGTGCGAGTGCAGACCGACGATTCGCGCGCCTGCCGCCTGGACGGCCTCGGCCAGCGCGTCGATCTCAGCGATGGGAACGCCGAACTTGGAATGCTGGCCGCCGGTGCGCACATGGCGATGATGCCCGCGACCCACACCGCCATCGATGCGCACGAACAGATCCTTGCCCGCGAACACCTTTGGCCAATTCTCGATCGCGAACAGACTGTCGAGGGTCACCTGCACCGACTGGTCGAAGGCCCAGAGGTACTCATCGCGACCGATGAAGTTCGGAGTGTAGAGGATGCGGCTGCGATCAATCTGCGGTACCGCCGCAATCAGGTGTTCGATCTCCCCACGCGATACACAATCGAAGTCCAGCCCCTGCGCATGAAACAGCTGCAGCACTTCAGGATGCGGATTGGCCTTCATGGCATAGAGCACCCGTGAGGCGGATTTCACGCTCTTCAGTGCGCGGGCGGCATTCCGCAAGGTGACCCGGTCGTAGACATAGGCGCAGTCGCGACCGTCCATTACCCGCTGCAGGTCTTCACGGCGCACCTTCCACCAGGGTGCCACGGGTGCCGGACCTGGCGCCTGCTGCTGTGGGGTGAACAATTGATCCCAGGTCGGTCCCAGCGCGCGGTCGGTACGCGAGCGCGGAATCAGCAGTTCGTGCAGCTGATCGACCAGTCGATCGCCCTGGCTTTCATCCACGACGAAGGTGAAGTTCAGATCATTGGCGGCCTGGCTCACCAGGTACACCTGCTGCTCCGCGAACAACTCGAAGGCCTCGCCCAGCTGATGCAGGATGCCGCGGATATTGCGTCCCACGAGACTTACTGAAGCACACGGCCCGATCGCGCGGGCACGACACAGCTCCGAGAGCGCGGTGATCAGCACATCCAGCTGCGCACTATCCAGGGTGTTCGCCGCCGGGTCCAAGGACACCGTGACATTGGTTTCCGAAGTGGACACGAGGTCCACGGACATGCCGTGGTCCTTGAAGATCTGGAAGGCATCGGCGAGGAAGCCGACCTGGTGCCACATGCCCGGGCTGTCGAGGGCGATCAGGGTGATGCCTTTCTTGATGCAGACGGCCTTGACCTGCGCACCGCTGTCACCGGCATCAGCGCTGAGCACCGTACCTTCCAGGTCGGGCACCTGGGTCGCCAGCACATGCAATGGAATCTGGTACTGGCGCGCCGGCAGGATGCAGCGGGGGTGCAGCACCTTGGCGCCGCTGCTGGCAATTTCCTGCGCCTCATCGTAATGCAGCGATCGCAGCTGCCGGGCGCTGGGTGTCGAGCGCGGATTGGCGCTGAACAGGCCGGGCACGTCGGTCCAGATTTCCAGGCGCTCGGCACTGAGCTTCGCTGCCAGGTAAGCGGCCGAAGTGTCCGACCCCCCGCGGCCCAGCAGCACGGTGTTGCCCTCCGCATCGCTGGCGATGAAGCCCTGGGTGACCACCACCTGGCCCAGAGAATTCAACTGCTCACGGAAGGCCTCATCGGGCGTGAAGATACAGGTGGCGTTGAGCACCGAGGCCTTGGCGGAGCCACCGCGTCGCTCATCGGCCTTCAGGAAAGTGCGCGCGTCCAGCCAATGCGCATCCAGGCCCTGCGATTTCAGGAATCGGGCGCCGAGGTCGGTGGCCATCAATTCGCCCGCCGCCATGACGCGCGCCCGGGTCTTGTCGCTCAACTCCCCGACCAGCGCCACACCGGCGCTGATCTGACCCAGTTCCTGGAACTGGCGCTCCAGTGCCAGGCTGACGGAAATCTGCAGTTCCGTGGCCAGGCTCCGATGCCGCTCCTGAATGGCGGCAAATACCTGTTCGTGCGAGCCGCGCAGAGCCGACTCGATGAGTCTCTCGAGCTTGTCGGTGGTGCCCGTGACAGCGGAGTGAACGATCAATACACGCGCGCCCTGATCCAGACGCGAACGCGTGATCTGCGCGATGTTGCGCCAGTTGGCCAGTGAGGAAACACTGGTGCCACCGAACTTCAATACGACCCACTGCGGAAAATTGCGCGCCACGATGAGGTGCCTCGCTAAGGGAACTCAGCCGCCGCTTAGGCGTCCCGAGCGCTTTTGGGCCTGAGGATGTTGTGTTTGGATTGGCGTGAGAGCTGTGGACCCGTTGGGCCGGTCCCACCGCACCGCTCAGCCGTTGTGGACGAGGCGCTGCGCCTTAGGTCCGCTTCCGACCCCGGTCCGGACTGCACGCGTTACTCCTCATCGAAGATGTCGCGCAGATCCTTTTCCAGCTTGCGATCTGCCAGCACCTCTTCGAGCTTGCTCCACGCGGCCTTGCCGCGCTTGCCCTGAGTGCGCACGCGTTTATCCACGCGGTCCAGAATCCGGTCGTAATCCGTGCCGTCTTCGGGTGCGGTATTGAGGAATTCGTCGTCCAGATCGAAGGTTTCGTTATCGCGCTCTGACATCGCTAAAGGTTAGAATTTTCACGTAAAAACAAAGGCTTATACCCAAAAGGTTAACCCCCCGGGTGCGCGAACTATAACGGATCCGCACAGCCTTTCAACTGTTTGTAGTGCAAACCTGCGCAGCGGGCTTGTCCGCCCGTGCAGTTACCGTCCAGCACAAGTCCGATTGCGCGATCGCAGGCAGGCTCTGCCGCGGCTCCGGCTTGCGGCAAGTTAGCCGCTTTTGGCATCTGAATATGGCGTATTTACGCCGTTTTCGCGGCTTATTGCGTGACCCAGCGATCCGCCCGGGGCGGCGCGGGTGCCGCGGGGGCGGAACTAACCTGGGAGGCCGGGGCAGCTTCCGGTGCAGGAGCAGTTGCCTGTGCAGCGACCGAGGGGGCCGGCGGGTCCACATCCGCCTGTAAACCCACCAGTACGGGAATGCCGTCAGCCTTCTTCAGCGTCTCTTCGGCGATGTCCCAATTGATGGCGGTGGTGGTGTTCCCCAAGGCCTGATTCAGCAATTCCTCAAACTTGCTCAGCACCGGCGCGATGCTCTGCCCCTGGGCGTCCACCGGAGGATGCGCCTCGAGCAGCAGATTGCCGTCCACGAAGGCGACCTTCAGGGGCACATTGATCAGGTAGACCTTGGTACCCACCGGTACCGTCGGGAAAATCGCCGCCACGTCTTCCGGATACATGCGGATACAGCCGTGAGTCACTGCCATGCCGACGGCCAGCGGATTATTGGTGCCGTGAATCAGATAGTCACCCGGGTGAATGGCCAGGCGCATCGCGAACAGGCCCAGCGGATTGTCCGGGCCTGCAGCAACGACCCCCTTGGGCAACGGATCTCCATTCGCCAGATGTTCGGCGCGCACCGATGCGGGCGGATTCCAGGTGGGATTCTTCTGCTTGGAGACCACATGCGTGAGGCCCATCGGGGTCTGCCAATCCATCTTGCCGATACTCACCGGGTAGGTGACCACGGTGGGCGTGTGTCCCCTGCGGGCCGGGGGAAAGTAATACAGACGGTGTTCGGGAATATTGACGACGATGCCGTCGCGCGGACCGGGCGGCAGAATATGCCGTCCGGGAATGACAATCGGCGTGCCCTCGCCAGGCAGCCAGGGGTCCACCTTCGGGTTGGCGCGCGTGATTTCCGGATAGCCGAGGCCGTAGCGCCGGGCGATCTCCACCAGCGTGTCCGAGTAGTGCGTCGTAATGTGCAGGTCCTCGCCGATGACCTGCATATCCGGGCCGGTGAGCTCGTAGACGGCGGCGTGCGCGGCAGGCGCTGCCCAGAGGCCCGCGCTCAGAACCAGGACCAGAACTACATTGAGCGCGACCATTCGGGCGCTATGCTGCGATGACTTCATGACCATGATCACATCGTGACAAAACCATTCCGGCGCCCGCCTGCCGTGCGCCCTGGCATATCTTACGCTAAGCCGTTGCCGCGTGCGTTCTATGCCCACGGTGCGGTCGAAGTGGCTCAGGCCCTGCTCGGAATGCACTTGGCCGTGCGCCACCGGCATGGGGTCACAATCGGTCGCATTGTTGAGACCGAGGCGTACCAGGGACCGGATGACCTGGCCGCGCACAGCTGCGGCGGACGGCGCACGGCGCGCACGGAAGTGATGTACGGACCGGCGGGCCATGCGTACGTCTACCTGATCTACGGCATGTGGAATTGCCTGAACGTGGTCACGGCAACGGCCGGCGTACCGCATGCCGTGCTGCTGCGCGCCCTGGAACCGGTTGCAGGACTCGACGCGCCGAGCTGGGGTCCGGGGTTGCTGTGCCGCGCACTGGGAATCGACCGGCGTCACAACGGCCACGACCTGTGCGCGACGCAGGCTGGCGAACCCAGCCTGTGGATCGAGGCGCCGCAGCAGCCCCGAGCGCTGCACATGGCGAGCAGCCCGCGCATCGGCGTGGACTATGCCAGGGAGTGGGCGGCCCACGCCTGGCGATACTTCGATGCCGACTCCCCGTATGTCTCCACAGTGTCGGCGGCCGCGCGGCGGCGCGCCTTGAGCGCGCGCAGGGCGCCTCAGATCCAGGTCTGAGTATCGCCGCGACCCGCCCCGCCCCACCCCAGGATCTGCCGCTCCTGCAACAGCGCCACGATCTGTGCGGCGGACTCCTGCAGGCTCAGCTGCAGGGTGTCGAGCCGCAGCTCCGGGTGTTCCGGTATTTCGTACGGTGAATCAATGCCGGTGAAATTCTTGATCAGCCCGGCCTTGGCACGCGCGTACAGTCCCTTGGGATCGCGGCGGATGCATTCCGCCAGTGAAGTATCGACAAACACTTCGATGAACTCGCCCTCTGGAACCAGATCGCGCACCATGCGCCGTTCGGCGCGGAACGGCGAAATGAACGAGCACAGCACGATCATTCCGGCGTCAGCGAACAACCGCGCCACCTCACCCACCCGACGCACGTTCTCGACGCGGTCGGCATCCGTGAATCCGAGGTCACGATTGAGACCATGGCGCACGTTGTCACCATCCAGCAGGTAGGTGTGTGCGCCGCCGGCGTGCAGCTCCTGTTCCACCAGGTTGGCAATGGTGGACTTGCCCGAACCGGACAGGCCCGTGAACCACAGGATCACCGGCTTGTGACCATTGCGGTGAACGCGGGCGGCCTTGTCCACGGACAGGGCCTGGCGGTGCACATTCGTGGCGCGCCGCAGGGCAAAGGAAATCATGCCGGCGCCCGCGGTCGCGTTGGTGAACCGGTCGATCAGGATGAACGCCCCGGTTTCCCGATTTTCCAGATAGGGATCCAGTGCCACCGGTGAAGAGGTGGCCATATTGCACAGTCCGATCTCATTGAGACCCAAAGTCTTGGCGGCAATGTGCTCGAGCGTGTTGATGTCCACTTTGTGCTTGAGCGTGGTGACGCGTGCGGGCAGGAACCGGGTGCCGATGCGCATCAGGTAGGACCGGCCGGGCAGCATGGCGTCCTCCGCCATCCACAGCAGATGCGCGGCAAACTGGTCCGCCACGTCGGGTCGCGTGTCCGGCAACGCCAGGACATCACCGCGGGCGATGTCGACTTCGTCGGCCAGCACCAGCGTGACTGCATCACCGGCCCGCGCCTCGCGCAGATCGCCATCCGCGGTGACGATGCGCGTCACCCGCGACTCCTTGCCGGAGGTGGCAACCACGATGCGTTCGTCCTGGTGGATGCTGCCGGAGGCCACCGTTCCGGAGAAACCGCGGAAGTCGAGGTCCGGCCGGTTGACCCACTGCACCGGGAACCGGAAGGGCTTGGCTGCCAGTCCCGCCTCCGCATCGAGGCCTTCCAGATACTCCAGCAGAGTGGGGCCTTCAAACCACTTCAGGTTCTGCGAGCGCTGGGTCACGTTGTCGCCGTAGCGGGCGGACACTGGAATGGCGGTGATCGAGCCGAACCCGAGGGACTTGGCGAAGCCGAAGTAGTCCCCCACGATGTGGTGGAAGGTTTCGGCGGAATATTCCGCCAGATCGATCTTGTTGATCGCTACGGCGACGTGCCGGATGCCCAGCAGCGAGCAGATGTAGCTGTGGCGGCGGGTCTGGGTCAATACGCCCTTGCGGGCATCGATCAGGATGACCGCGGCATCACTGTTGGATGCGCCCGTGGCCATGTTGCGCGTGTACTGCTCATGCCCGGGGGTGTCCGCGACAATGAAAGAGCGTCGCGGCGTGCTGAAGAACCGGTACGCGACATCGATGGTGATGCCCTGCTCACGTTCCGCTTCGAGCCCATCGACCAGCAGCGCCAGGTCGATGTCCTCACCCGTGGTGCCATGCTTGCGACTGTCGCGCGCCAGGGTGGCGAGCTGATCCTCGAGAATCAGCTTCGAGTCGAACAGCAGCCTGCCGATGAGGGTTGATTTGCCATCATCCACCGAGCCACAGGTCAGGAACCGCAGCAGACTCTTGGCGCTTTGTGGCGCAGCGGAATCCGGCGGCTGCGGGCGCGCGGGCATGTCCATCAGAAGTATCCCTCGCGCTTCTTACGTTCCATGGAGCCTGCCTCGTCACTGTCGATCAGGCGTCCGGAGCGCTCCGAGGTCCTGGCCGCCACCATCTCCTCGATGATGGCATCCAGGGTGGCGGCCGAACTCTCGATGGCTGCCGAGAGCGGATAGTCACCCAGGGAACGAAAACGCACATTGCGCAGCTGCTCCTGCTCCCCCGGCAGCAGGGGCATCCGGTCATCGTCGCGCATGATCAGCAGGCCATCGCGCAGCACCACGGGTCGGGGTGCCGCGAAATACAGCGGCACCACCGGGATGTCTTCGGCCCGCGTGTACTGCCAGATGTCGAGCTCGGTCCAGTTGGACAGTGGAAAGACGCGAATGGTCTCGCCCTTGGTCAGTCGCGTGTTATACAACTGCCACAATTCAGGGCGCTGATTGCGGGGCTCCCAGGTGTGCCCCGCGGAGCGCACCGAGAACACCCGTTCCTTGGCGCGGCTTTTTTCCTCGTCACGACGCGCGCCGCCGAAGGCAGCGTCGAATCCGTACTGATCCAGTGCCTGCTTCAATGCCTCGGTCTTCATGATCTGGGTATGCACCTGCGAGCCGGAACGGATGGGACTGATGCCCCGCGCCACACCGTCTGGGTTGGTGTACACCAGCAGCTTGAAGCCATAGCGCGCCACGATCATGTCGCGGTGGCGGATCATGTCGCGAAACTTCCACCCGGTGTCCACATGCAGCAATGGAAACGGTGGCTTGGAAGGAAAAAACGCTTTCAGCGCCAGGTGCAGCATCACACCCGAATCCTTGCCAATCGAGTACAGCATCACCGGGTTGGCGAACTCGGCAGCGACCTCGCGCATGATGCCAATGGACTCGGCCTCCAGCCGCTTCAGGTGCGGCGTGAGCGCGTGTCCGGGATTCCTGCTGGTCATGATCTTTCCTTCATGGCGCGAGCGCTTGCGGCACGAAGCCACCGCTGGCCACGAACCAGGGATTGCGAAACTGCGGTTTGCCATACGCCAAGGGGTGACCGTTGGCAGCCAGCACCTGGCCGCCGGCGGCACCGAGCACTGCATGCCCCGCCGCGGTATCCCATTCCATGGTGGGACCCAGGCGCGGATACAGATCCGCCTCCCCGGCCGCCACCAGGCAGAACTTCAGCGACGACCCGACCGCCACCAGATCCGCAATCGGATAGCGCGCCAGGTAGGCATCGGTTTCCGGCGTGCGATGCGAGCGTGACGCCACCGCCGTGATGCCTGCTGGGGGTACCTTGCGCACCTGGATGGGCCGCAGCTGCGCGACCCGCGGGTGGAGCGGGTCGAGTGCGCCGCGCGCCGCGCGCGCCGCACCCACATCGGCGGTGAACAATTGGCCCGTTGCCGGTGCATACACGACACCGAGGGCGGGGGCGCCAGCGCGGATCAAGGCGATGTTGACCGTGAACTCAGCGCGCTTCTGCAGGAATTCCTTGGTGCCATCCAGCGGGTCCACGAGAAAGAATTCCCCTGCGATGACGGGAATGTTACCGGCGGCCGTCTGCTCTTCAGCAACCACTGCCACGCCTGGCGCATGCCGCGCCAGATGCCGCAGAATGATCTCCTCGGCCAGGTGATCCGCGGTCGTGACCGGCGAGTCATCGGACTTGGTATGGACTTCAAACGCGCCGTGGTAAATACGGTTTGCTGCCGCGCCTGCCTCCAGGGCGGCCTTGACCATGACATTCAGTAACAGGCTGTCAGACATTCGCAAAAATGGTGCGGAACAAATGGGGCCGGAAGTGTACACAGGCCACCGCATCCTGCGGCGCCCCGACACCCTAGTTGTAATACCTGTTGGTCATGAGCATATAATATTGTATATAATTCCAATAGTTGAAAACATATTCAATAACTCACTTCAGGTGTGGAGAGCCCGTAGGCGGCATTCCGTAGGCGTCTGCCTACCCCCTTCGGGGGAACACGCCAAGCTTGTCGCAGTCAAACTGTTGACCCCAGGTCAACGGCGGCATTGTCTGTCGCGTTTTAGGTTCTATACAAACGGCTCTACTGGAATCCAATCATGATGCTCAACAGTCTTCGCTTCCGTCAGGCCCGTTTTTTCGCTGTCGTCGCCACCACCGCGGCGCTGTCTGCCTGCGTGGTCGCACCTCCCCCGCGCTACGCGCCGCCACCGCCGCCGCCACCCAATGTCACGGTGTACGCCTACCCGCAGCAGGGTCAGTCCCCCGCGCAGTTGGACCGTGATCGCTACGAATGTTCGAACTGGGCCACGCAGCAAACGGGCTTCAGTCCCAGCGCACCGAATGTGCCGCCGCATGAGCGTGTCCAGGTCGTTGAAGGTGCGCCGCCCGGAGCCGGTGCCGCCGTGGGCGCCGTGACCGGTGGCATTCTTGGCGCCGCCGTCTCAAACCCCCGCAACGCCGGTGCCGGCCTGTTACTGGGTGCATTGGTGGGCGGTGCGCTGGGCGCCGGAGCCCAGGCGTCTGCAAATGAACAAGCCCAGGCCCAGGCCGATGCGAACGCGAATGCCCGCACGCAGGCCCAGGCAGCACAAATCGAACGCAAAGCAGCGGACTATCGTCGGGCCATTGGCGCCTGTCTCGAAGGCCGTGGCTACAGCGTGCACTAAAGGAATCCAAGATGACCCGCAATACCTCGATTGGCCGCGCCACCCTATTGACCACGCTGGGCATTGCAGCGGCCATGTCCTTCAGCCTGGCCGGTGCCGATCCCCGCGACGATCACCGCGATGATCAACGGCACGCGGCCCCACCGCACGAGCACGTCGATGCCCGCTTCAACCACAACCACGCGTACTTTGATCGCGGCTACGTGGTCCACGACCTGCCGCGCGATCGCATCGTGATCAATCACGGCCCCAACCGGTTCTACTATTCCGCCGGTGTGTGGTACGCCCCGCGCGGCGCGGGTTTCGTGGTGGTCTCCCCGCCCATCGGGGTGTTTGTTCCCGTGCTACCGCCGTTCTATTCCACCGTGTGGTTTGGCGGCGTGCCCTACTATTACGCGAACGACACGTACTATATGTGGGACGCGCCGGACCATGGGTACGAAGTGGTCGATACGCCGACGGGGGCTGTGAATGCCGCGCCCGATGCAGCGCCGCCGCCGCCGCCCGCCAGCACGCAGCTGTTCGTCTATCCGCGCAATGGGCAAACCGCGGATCAGCAGGCCAAGGACAAGTACGAGTGCCACACCTGGGGGGTCGGTCAGACCGGGTTTGACCCCACGGCCAGCGGTGGCAACGTGCCCGCGGATCAGTTCGCGACCAAGAGCGATGCCTACAACCGCGCCTTGAGCGCCTGCCTGCAGGGCCGCGGCTACAGTGTGCAGTGAGGCCCGTTAGCCAAACTGCCGCGACACATCGTTGAACAAGGCGACCCCGAGCAGCAGCACCAGCAGCGCGATACCGATCTGCTGACCGAATATCTGGGTGCGCTCGCTCAGGGGCTTGCCCTTGATCCACTCCGCCGCCTGAAACACGATCTGACCGCCATCCAGCAACGGGATCGGCAACAGATTCAGCAGCGCGAGGGCCAGTGAAATTACCACCAGGAATCCCAGGAATGAGGCCGGCCCTTCCTGCGCGGATTCCCCGGCGTACTGCGCAATGCTCAGGGGGCCGCTCAGATTCTTCACCGACACCTGGCCCAGCAGCATCCGCCACACCAGCTCGCCTTGAGTCGCGGTGAGGGTCCAGGCATCGGCGCAGGCGCTGACCAGGGCGGCGCCTGCCGACAGATCCTTGTGCACCACCATGCTGGGCGGCAGCTTCACGCTGCTGGGGCGCTCGACCCCAATGCGGCCCACGGTGTGCCCGTTGCCGTCCGGCGTCGGCACCACCGGCACTTGCACGGTATGCAGGGCACCGCCGCGCTGATACTGCAGCGTCACGGTCTTGCCGGCCGATGCAGAAATCACCCGGATCAGATCCGCGAAATCAGCGATCGGCGCCGCATCGATGGCGACGATGCGGTCCTGCGCCTGCAGACCCGCACGCTGTGCGCTGCCACCGCGCACCAGCGCGGCGACCACCGGCGGCACCGGCGGCTCCTGGAACCGGAACCCCAGGCCAGGGAACAGCATGTCCGGCTCCGTGAGATGGCGGCGCGCCGCCGGCTCCGGAACCGCCAGAATGACGGTGTGCGTCTGACCCCCGGCTGAACGGACGGTCAAGCGCGCCTGCCCCTGCGACAGAATCGAATCCAGCAGATCAAACATCACTTTGCGCGAATCCAGCACCGCCTTGTCACCGATGCTCAGGATTTCATCGCCACGCGCCAGTCCGCCGAGTGCGGCGACCGATGCGGGCTGCACCGCGCCGATGATGGGCTTCTCATCGTCGATGCCTGACACCCAGCGCATGCCCCACAGCACCAGGATGGCAAACAGCACGTTGAAACCCGGTCCGGCCAGCAACACCAGGATGCGCTGCCAGGGGGGCTTGCGGGTGAAGGATCGGGCCAGGAACTGCGCGGGCACGGGACCCTCGCGTTCATCCAGCATCTTCACGTAACCGCCCAGGGGTATGGGCCCGATCACCCATTCGGTCTCATCCGCACCCACTACCCGGCGCCAGATCGGTTTGCCGAAGCCCACCGAGAAGCGAAGGACTTTGAATCCCAGGCGCTGCGCCACCCAAAAGTGGCCGAACTCATGCACGATCACCAGGAAGCCCATGGCGATCACATACCACAGCGCGTACCAAATCAGATTCATTCCTCGAGCTCCGTCTTCAGTCCGGCCAACATAACCCTTCTGCGAGGGTGACACAGCGCAGCTGCTGACCTGCCAGCAAGGGCAGCAGCCTCGGCAGCACCGCGAGTATGACCGCAGTGCCATCGGCAGTGCGTGCGGCGCTGCCATCATGCAGCAGTAGGATGTCTCCTTCCTCGAGCTTGCGGGTCAGGCGTCCCAGCACGACCTGCGCGTCGCCGGTCACGGTGTCGTAGCCGCGCCGCGTCCAGCTGGTCAATTGCAGACCCAATTGTGCCAGACAGGGTTGCAGGAACGGATTGCGCAGTCCCGCCGGGGCCCGGAAATAACGCGGCACCACCTGGCAAACCCTGGCGATGCTGGTCTGCGCCAGGGCGATCTCGCGACGGATTGCCGCAGGTCCAAACAGCGAAAACACGTAGCGATGATGCTCAGTATGGTTGCCGATCTCGTGCCCCTCGCGCGCGATCCGGCGGGTCAGCTCCGGGTAGCGCGCGGCGCGCTCGCCTACCAGGAAGAACGTGGCGCGCACCCCGTGTTCGGCCAGCAGATCCAGCACCGCGGGCGTCACCTCAGGATCCGGACCGTCATCAATGGTCAAGGCCACGCGACCCTGCGCGGCGGGCAGGCGGGTCCAATTCGGGCCCAACAGCCGACTGCGCGGCAGCAGTCCGCCTGCCGCCAGAAACCCATGATTGATCACCACCGCAGCGGCGCTCCACGGCCATAGGCGCAGATCGGCCAGCACTGTGGCCAGCGCGGCGACGTGAGTGAGTGCTGAAAGTTTCAACCACACCATCTGCTGATCATGCCCGGTATCGGTAGGCCGTGGCGCCGATCGAACGGCAGGCCCTGGCGACCTGGGCCGCGATCGCAAGATTGCGCCCCTTTCTTTGTGTGGGAAAGCAGCCACGGCGATTGCCGTCCCTACCGCTGGCAGCTCACCACGGCAGATCTGGAACCCCGCCACCGCCTGGTTCCGATGCCGCTCCTCTGACCACGTCCCCCATCCTGCCAGTGCTTCTGCGCCTCGTTAATGCCGCAAATATCAGGAATTGCGAATGATACATTTGATTACATACGATACATTTGGTATTATTTGCGATACTAGAGGTTCCGCATTACATTAGCCCGCAGTAAGAAACCTGTTGACTTAGCTACCGCTCATACACGTAGCTTTAGTACAACAAGACGCCGGGAAGGGGGATGCATTTTTGTTGCGCGTGCACAAGGTCCGCGAAGTTGCGAAAAAAACAACTCAGCTCACAGTGCAGCATTCGGCTGCCTGTCGACCGTTTACGCCAGCGCGACAATTCATGCTGTTTGAGTCCCCATCCCGTTCCCCTTTGACTCGTGGTGAGCCAGTTCTCGCTGGTTTGCCGCGGGTTTTCAATTGCATAGCCATCCATCGTGAGCAGGGAGTATTCAATGGTCTCAGCCCGTCAAGCCGTAGCCTCAATTCTGCGTTCGGCCCGCAGTACGTCTGATTCCCGTCTTCCCCTCGGCAAGTCGGCAGGCGCGGCCAGCGCGCTGTGCCTGTTGACCGCGACGCTGTCCTGGGCGCCACACGCGTTCGCCCAGCAGGCTCCGTCCGCCGACGCCAACAGCGACCAGCAGCTGCAGGAGGTCACGGTCACCGGTTCACGCATCAAGCACACCACGGATTACACCACGTCGACACCGACCACGGTCATCGATGCGGAGACCATGCAAAACCTGGGCGTCGTCAACGTCGGCCAGATGCTGGAGCTGACCCCGTCGAACGTTTCAGCCTATACGCCGCAGACCACCGGTGGCAGCAGCTTCTACACCGGCGCCTATATCGCCGATCTGCGTGGCTTCAATGGATTCTTCAGTGGTGCCCGCACCCTGGTCATGATCGACGGGAACCGGGTCATCGCCACGAACACGCAGGATAGCTTCGACCTGAACTTCATCCCGCAGATACTCGTGAGCCGCACGGAGACGGTCACCGGCGGTGCCTCGGCCGCCTACGGCTCCGGCGCGGAGAGCGGCGTGCTCAACGTGATCCTCGACCGCCAGCTCGAAGGCGGTAAGTTCAATGCCGACGAATACGACACCCATTACAACGATGCCAAGGACCGGCATGTCGCCGCGGCCTACGGCCATGGTCTGTTCGACAACCGCCTGCACTTCGTGGTCGCCGCCGAATACGAGAGTTCGGATCCGTCCAATTGCCAGACCTCCGGTCGCAGCTGGTGCTCGGCGAACGCTGGACCCTATGACAACGCGTCGCCCTACCCCGGCGTCGATACCTCGGTGCTGGGCCGCGGACTGACCACCAACACCACCGCAAACGGCGTCATTGGGCCTAACTACTTCAACTTTGGGACTTACTCCTACTCTAACCTGGGCCAGCCGCTGTACCAGGCCTCAGCCGATGGAACGTCCGTGGCCCCCTTTTCCGGCAATAACTCCTTCCTGGGCACCGGGCCGGGCGGCTCGGGAGTTCCCGTCAACCAGTACACCTACCTGCAGACCGCCGTGAGTCGCGCCGTGTTCTCCGGGATGCTGACCGGGAAGATCACGGACAGCATCACCGCGAACCTTGACCTGAACTGGGGCAAGGTACAGGCCTTCAATCCGGAGAACGAACTCACCACCTTTACCGTTGGCAGCACCGATCCGTACCTGCTGGACAGCAGCACGACGAGCGGCCTGCTGGACGACCTGCCGAATGTTACTGGCCCAACGGGCAACACCGGGTACGGCATCGCCAGAGACATGACCGGGCAGTTCCAAAACTCGCAGTATAATGACACCACGCTGAAGCGTATCGGGCTGACCTTGAATGGCAAGTTCGGCGACAGCTCCTGGACCTGGAGGGGCTTCGGCGAGTTTGGCAAAACGGTGAACGTGGAGGGAACGCCCAACGAGTTGACCAACGACGAGGCCGGCATGGCGGCCGACGTGGTCAATATCAATGGCACCCCCCAGTGCCGGATCACGGCCTACGGTAACAACCTGACCCAAACCCTTAACAGTGCGATCAATCCTCTCACGGGCGGTTTCAACGGCGGCGGCGGCGCAGCCAGCGGTTACTCCGGGTTACCGGAGTATCTGCAGCAGATCAACACCGTGCTCACCCAGACCTCGAGTCCCATCAACCCCGTCACGGGCCTGACCGAGCTGCAATCATTGAACCTGCTGGCGCCGGGCTGCTTGCCCTTCAATCCCCTGGGCAACCAAGCCCTCCCGGCAGGGGTGGCCAATTACATCACCGGGCCGCTGTCCCTGACCATGGACCTGACGCAAAAGCAGTTTTCCCTGAATTCGACCGGCGAGATCTGGAAAGGCGTCGGTGCCGGTCCCTTCTCGCTGGCGGTGGGCTACGACTGGCGCAGCACTCTGCTCCACAACGACTTCACGGCATGCCCGGACGGGCTCGATAGCACGACGGCAGCGGAGCAGTTGTGCCTCACGCGCGCCACCGACTTCAACTATCAGTTCGGTAATCCCTATGCCGGCTCCGTGACGGCCAACGAGGTATACCTGGAGTTGAACACCCCGATACTCAAGGATCTCCCCTTTGCACACCGGCTGGAGTTCGACCTGGCAGGTCGCGAATCCCGTTACACCAACGACGAAGAGTACGCCGTGGGCATCGCCCCGGGTGCACAGAGTTCCTACAACCTGCCGACCTGGAAGGCCTCATTGCTGTACGAGCCGGTGGAAGGCCTGCGCTTCCGCGCCAGCCAGTCGCATGACTCGCGTTCGCCCAACCAGCGCGATCTGTACTATTCCCAGACCTTCGTTCCGGGCGGCTTTTTCGGTGTCTGTCCTGCCGGCAATCCTAACAGTGGAGTACAATCCCCGGCATGCTTCATCACCCTGGCGGGTAATGCGGACCTGAAGCCGGAGACCACCAATACCACCACCCTGGGCCTGGTATTCAGTCCGGTAGACTTGAAGGGCCTGCAGGCTTCGGCCGACTGGTTCCACATCCACCTCACCAATGGCATCAACGGGGGTGGGGGTGCGGTCGGTGCCGACTGCTACGATGGCGGGGCCGCATCGGCATACTATTGCTCGCAGCTCTCGTTCAACGACATCTACTACAGTCCGACGACAGGTGCGCCCGTAGCCGCGGGAACACCCGGAGCGGTGACCGGTCTTGCGGCCTACAAGCTGGGAAATGTGGCGAACGTTCTCTCGGAGTATGAGCCCGCCTTGAATGGCGCCTTCTACGACGAGCGCGGCGTGGACTTCTCCGTCACCTACACGGCAGCCCTGCCGGGCGGCAGCACCTTGAGCGCACGTGCGTTGGCCACCTGGGTAGGCGAGCAGACCTACCAGAATGCACCGGGCAGCGCGACGGTGAACCTGCTGGGACAGATGGGCGCCGGCACCGAGTTCCTGCCTGACTACACCAATGCGGCGCATTGGCACGCCAACATGTCGATCACCTGGGCCCTCGGCGGGTTCAGCCTGACCCCGAACATGTTGTTCATCGGCTCGGGCACACTCAACAATCTTGGCGTCTTCTACAACCCCGCCAATCCTTCCACAGCGGCCCAGTGGATCCTGACGGGCTACCCGGATGCAAATCTGGCGGGAACTCCTGGGGCACCGGCCGATGCCGCGGCTCAGGCGGCCGCCAGGACTGCGGGCGCCGTCCTGTTGCCGGAAAATTTGGCCAATCGCGTGCCGTCCTACTTCGAGTTCGGATTGAACGCGGCCTACACCTTCGACAAGATTCCGGGCCTCAAGGGGCTGCAGCTCTTCACGCAGGTGAACAACCTCCTCAACAAGTCTCCTCCCTTTACCGGCGGTACCACCTCCAACCCGATCTTCTACGATCAGCTGGGTCTGGCCTACCGCGTCGGCTTCCGCATGACCTTCTAAGTCGAGTGCCGGCTGCCCGCAAGGGCGGCCGGTTTTCTTCCTACCGGCCGCGCTCTTCACGGAGTGCGGCCTTTTTTTTTGGGGCGTCCAAGGCCTCCTGGGCAGGTCGCAGCAATCGATGAACGCAGCGGTGCCGATCAGGCTACGGAACGTGCGACCTATAACATTTAACGCATGGCACCCTTGCCCGTTGAGATAATCCGCTCCAGTGGAAAAGATGACAGACCTGCTCGACTACGAGATCTTCGCCCGCGTGATCAAGGCTGGCAGCCTGTCTGCGGCCGCCCGGGAGTTGCATTCTTCCCCCGCCATGGTCTCCAAGCGCGTGACTCGCCTGGAGGACCGGCTGGGCGTCAGGCTGCTGCAACGGACCACCCGCCGCGTTACCGCTACCGATGTGGGACAACGCTTCCACGAGCGTGTATTGGCCGTTCTGGCGGCCGTGGAGGATGCCGAGAGTTTCGCCTCGGTGGACTCCGAACACCCCCGTGGCGTGCTGCGGGTGTCCCTGCCCACGGCATTTGGCCGCCTGCACGTGGTCCCGCGGCTGAAGGGATTCATGGAGTCCTACCCGGACCTGCGTCTGGCTGTGGACCTGAATGATGATTATGTGGACTTGGTGGGCGGCAACTTCGATGTGGCCGTGCGCATTGGCACCCTGCCGGACTCCAGCCTGGTCGCCCGGCGCCTGGCTCCCAACAGGCGCATGCTGTGCGCCTCCCCGGAGTACATCGAGCGTCATGGTGAGCCGCGCACCATCGCTGATCTGCATCATCATCGCCTGATCGCCGGCGGCCCACAGGTCACCTGGCGCCTGGATGGTCCCGAAGGTCCCATCACCTTCAAGCCCCAGACTCTGCTGCAGACCAATTCCAGCGAAGTGGTTCGCGAGGCAGTGGTCTCGGGCATGGGAATCGGCTTCCGGTCCACCTGGGATGTGGGCGCTGAACTGCGTCGCGGCGCCCTGCGCCGGGTCATGCCGGCCTATGGTGGCGCATCCGACGTTGCGATTTATGCCATCTACTCCGGGCGCCGCCTGGTGCCCCTGAAAGTGCGGGCTCTGGTCGACTACCTGGTCAGCATCTTCGGACCCGAGGCGCCCTATTGGGACCGCGAGGTCCCGGCCGTGATGGCCTCGGGCGCACGCGCCAGCTGAAGTCCGCATCCAAGGATCGGAACTCAACAGCTTCTCATCCTCCAGTCGCAGGTCCTCTGCTAGACTGACGGCATACCGATTTACCAATACGGCCACCTCTCAAAGGGGGAATGACGAGATGAACGGGATCACAAGAATTGGCGTTGCTGCCGTTGGCTCACTGATGGTGGCGTCCGCCGCCATGGCACAGGGCGCGCCTCAGACTCCGGAGCAACAGGCGCAAGCCAGCGTGCTCACGCGTCAGGGACTTTTCAAACTCCAGGGGTTTATCTTCGGACCCGTGGGCGGGATGCTGCGCGGGGCGCCGTTTGACGCCGCAGTCGTGGCCAAGGCCGCTGAGCGCCTTCAGGTCACCGGCGGCTTGATTCCGGAAGTGTTCGCCAAGGACACCCACACCTTCTCATCGATCCCCACCAAGGCCCGCGAAGGCATTTGGACCAACAAGTCGGATTTTGATAACAAGGCCGGCGACCTGGTCAAGGCCGCTGCTGATCTGGAAGCCGCTGCCAAGACCGGCGACAAGGGCGCGACCCTGAAGGCCGCTGGAGCGGTCGGCAAGACCTGTGGCGCCTGCCACGACCAGTTCCGCGACAAGTAAAACCTGCGATCCGAGGCCGCACTCGCTGAGTGCGGCCTCAGACTGTCCCGGACCTCAGTACTCGACGCTGGCTGGCGGCGGTGCCGCATGCCACAGCCAGAACACACAGGCGCCGGCAAAGGCGATCACGATCAATGCCTTCCACAGCTGGCTGCTCAGAATAGCCTCATGTGAGGGCACGTATTCTGCTGCCTTGTGGCCATGGAACATGGCCGGCACCAGCCGCTCCTTCTTCACGAAGGTGTAGTACACGATGGCGCACAGGTGCAGCGCGATCGCCGCCAGGATGAAGTTGAAATTCTTGTGGTGAATGCCCGTGAGTTTCTCGGCCAGATCATGGCTGACCGACGGGTAATAGGGTCCCGTGTAGACAATATCGTCGGTGCTGAACAGCCCCGTGGTGACCTGTAGCACCAGCAGCAGCAGCATCAGGACCACCATGCCCCCGCCCCAGGGGTTATGCCCCACGCTCCTGATGCCACCCTTCAGGTAGGCCAGCATGGAGCCGGGACCCTTGATGAAGTTGATGAAGCGGGCATGCCGTGGCCCCACCAGGCCCCAGACCACGCGGAAAATCAGCATGCCAATCATGAACAGGCCCAGCCGGATGTGCCAGGGCATCCATTCGGTCCCGAGTTTGGCCGTGGTGTAGGAACCGATGATGCTCAGCACCAGCAGCCAGTGGAACAGCCGGGTGGGCAGATCCCATACCAGACGCAGATCATTCAGCATTTTTCGTTGCATGTTGTTGAGATTGTGGTGGGCCGTGGGGCGCGGTTCGCCCAAGCAAACCGGCCCGCGCATGACGGCGTGTGAACTGTGCGACGGCAAGCCTACCGGACTGGGCTATTGTCCGCTGTCGGTGGTGTTGCAGGCTGCCCGGTGCCACGCTGGGCGTTATTGGCCAGCAGCTGCTTGATGAGATCCGCGGTGCTCTGGTGCACTTGCCCGCCCGCGCCGCCGCGGCCCAAGCCCCCGCCCTTGCCCAATGCCATGTCCAGCGGCGTGATGCCGCGCTTGTCCTTCACGTCCAGGTTGGCCTTCTGCGACGCCAGCGTTCTGATGACATCATCAAAACCCAGCAATGCTGCACCGTGCAGTGCCGTGAGACCGCGCACATCAACGGCATTGACGTTAGCGCCACCGGCGACCAGCAGCTTGATGGCTGCGGAGGCTTCGGCCTGCGTCTTGTACTTGCCACGAGTATCCACGCCGCTGGTGCCCACCCCGGCCGCCGCCATCAGCGGGGTGATATCCGAGCTGTTGCTCAGGTCCGGCAGCGCGTGGTGGGCCAGCAGCAGCCGAATCGCCGGCGCATCGCCTGCCTTGGCGGCACGCAGCAGTGGCGTCGTGCCAACGGTCAGCAGCGAATCCCCACCACGATCCGCTCCCAATGAGCGGTAGGGGGGAAAGAGCTTCAGTTGCGCATTCGGATTGGCACCCGCATCGAGCAGCAGCTGGATGAGCTTCAGGCTCGTGGTGTCATCCATGGAGATATGATCCGCACGCCCGCCATAGGGCAAGGTATTGAGGTCTACGGCCGCATACAGCGGCGTGCGTCCCCACCAGTCCCAGCGATTCACATCCGCGCCGCGCTTGATCAGGTAGGCGGCGATATCGAAGTTGAAATTCTCCGCGGCAATCAGCATCGGCGTGATGCCGTCCGGATCCGCCAGGTTCAAGTCCGCGTGACCTTCCGCCAGGTACTCCACGCAGCCCAGGCAACCCTGCCGTGCGGCGTACAGCAGCGGGGTCATGCCGCCCGGCGGGCGGGCCTGTGCACGGGGTTCACCGGTGACCTGCCGCCGGTTGGTGTTGATCAGCGAACGCGCATTGACGTCAGCATGCGCGCCGATCAGGAGCTTCACCATCTGCGCCTGGCTCTCGGCGGCCGCCCAGATCAGCGGCGTCTGGCCGCGAAAGTTTTCCCTGGCATTGGCATTGGCGCCGTGCTTGAGCAGCAGCTTCCCCGCCTCGACATTGCCGGCGCGGGCCACCACCATGAGCGCGGTCTCGCCATCCGGATTGGGCGACTCGACATTGGCACCGGCTTTCAACAGCGCTTCAATGATGCGCACATCCCCGAACTGCGCCGCTTGCAGCATGGCGTTGGCGCCAAAGGAATTGGTGACATCCACCTTGGCATGGGCCTTGAGCAGCGCCCGCACCAGGGGGTAATCCCCGCTGTGTGCCGCCCACATCAGAGGCGTCGTGCCATCCGGCGCAGCGGCATTCACGTCCGCACCGTGATCGATCAGTGCCAGCGCCTGGGCCGGGTCCTGCTGCTGGACTGCATCCACCAAGGATGGCTGCGCGGCGCCGGCCGCACCGGCCGCCAGGCCCAGAAGCATTGCGGCGAGCATCCCTCTCTTCATCTTCAGATCTCCGCGAACTGAGCGGTGCTGTCACCGACCTTGTCGAGCGGAACCCCGGAGCGGTTCATCAGGGTGAGCCACAGGTTCGCAAGCGGTGTGTGCTCCGGGCACATCAGATGCTGTCCCATTTTCAATTTCCCACAGGCTCCGCCCAGCACGGCGGTCGGCAGCGGATACTGGTTGTGCGCATTGCTGTTGCTCATGTTGCTGCCGTAGACGATCAGCGAATGATCGAGCAGCGAGCCGTCCCCGTCCGGCGTATCCGCCAGCCGCTTGAGGAACTTGGCCATCTGCTGGGAATGGAACGTCTGGATCTTCACCAGCTTCTCGATCTTGGTGGCATCGCCCTGATGGTGCGAGACCGGGTGGAAGGCATCCGGCACCCCGATGAAGTTGTAGGTCATATTGCTCACCTCGGCCGCCATCATCATGGTGGCGATGTGGGTGAGATTGGCCTGGTAGGACAGCGCGATCATGTCGAACATCAGCATCTGTTCCTGCGGGAACTGATCCGGAACGCCCAGCGGCACCGGGGGCAGCTTCAGCTTGGAGAGGTCCTGCTTTTCCATCTTCTGCACACGCCGCTCGACTTCGCGCACGCTGTCCAGATAGTCCCCGAGTACCGCGCGGTCCCGGGTACCCAGCTGGCCCCGCATGGTGGCCGCATCGTTCTGCACCATGTCCAGGATGCTGTCGTACTGGTCGCCCAGTGCCTTGCGCTCCTCCGGCGTGTCGCCACGGCCAAACAGCCGCTGGAACAGGGTGCGGGGATTGTTTTCCATGGGCAGCGGTGTCGATGGCGTCCGGAATGCGATCGTGCCGGAGTAGCTGCATCCATAGGCGCGGTCGCAGGTGCCGCCACCACCAGCGGTTTCGGTGCGCACCTCGAGCGAGGGCAGCGGGGTGTCCTGGCCGATCTTCAGCGCCGCCATCTGATCAATCGTCACGCCACCATAGGGATCCTGACTCTCCCGGGGATGAACGCAGGACAGCCAGGTGCCCGGCACAATGGCATGCACGGCAGCGCTTTCAGCCGGACGATTGCCCAGGTTACTGACCACCAGCATCTGCTTCTGATAAGCCGCCAGCGGCGTGAGGATGCGCGACAGTTTGAAATCCGCCCCGGTTCCCTCAGGAGTCCACTGGTCCATGATCGCGCCGTGGGGGAAGTAGATGAACCCCATGTGCATCTTGGGCACCGCCGCCGTCTGCGCGAGCGCGGTGCTGGCAGGAATCATGGCATCCAGCAGCGGCAGCGCGATGGTGGCACCGACACCACGCAGCACTGCGCGGCGCGAAAGATGTTTCTTGGTGATGAAGTACATATCAATACCTTCCTTCAAGTCTCGGGGCGGGTTTGCCGCACCTGACCATTACTCGCCGTCTTGTCGGCCGGCTTGGCGCTGTCGCCTTTGGGCTGCTGCATCTGGAACTCCGGGCTGCCGACAATACCCATGACAATGGCCGAGAACCGATCGCCATTGTGATCGGCATCGCGCACGATCCGCCGCACCACCGGCATGTCGAAATACTCCACCGAGCGCCCCAGGGCGTAGGTCATCAGATTGGTGGTGAGCGTCTGGATGAACTGGTCCGGACGTGCCGCCAGCGCCTTGCGCAGATCATCCGGCCCATTGACGGCCTGGCCATCGGCCATCTTGCCAGCGGTATCGATGAGCGTGCCGGTCTCGGCGTCCTTGGTCTGCCACTTGCCCATGGCGTCGAAGTTCTCCAGCGACATGCCGATGGGATCCATGATGCCGTGGCAGGCATTGCACGAAGGCTGGGAGCGATGCATCTCCATGCGCTGCCGGATGGTGAGCGGCTGCGCGCCGGGCACATTTTCCTTCAGCGCAGGAATTGCCGGCGGCGGCGCATGGGGCGGCGTGCCGGTGATCACCTCGAGCACCCAGGCACCGCGCAGCACCGGGGCGGTGCGATTGGCGTACGAGGTGCCCATGAGAATGGCGCCCTTGCCCAGCAGCCCGAAGCGATGTGAGTCGGTCAGGTCTACGCGCCGGAACTCACTGCCGCGGACGTCGCGAATACCGTAGTGCAGCGCCAGACGTTCGTTCAGGTAGGTCCAGTTGGCCGTCAGCAGATCCGTGACCGGCCGGTCCTTGAGCAGGACGCTGCCCACGAACAGTTCCATTTCCTGCTTGAAGGCGGAGCGCAGATCGGCGTCAAAGTACGGAAAGACATTGGGGTCAGCCTGGATCTTGTCCATGCTGTCGACCTGCAGCCACTGGAAGGCGAAATTGGTGACCAGCGCATCGGCGCGCGGATCGGCCAGCATGCGCCTGACCTGGGCATCGAGCACCGCGGGCTCATGCAGCTTGTTGCTGACAGCGGTGCTGAGCAATTCAGGATCCGGCCCCTGGCTCCACAGAAAGAATGACAAGCGCGACGCCAGTTCCAGGTCGCTCAAGTGATAGGCGCCCGGCGTCGTGTTGCTGACCTTGACCGCCTGTGCGGTGCCGGCCGTGTTCTGGCTCTGCACAGTCGCGACCTGCGGATCCACTTCCACCCGATACAGGAACTTCGGACTGGCGAGGATGGCCACGATGGCGTTCTGGATGCCCGCATCGAAGTCCTTGCCCTGGCGACCCACCGCGAAGAAATGCAGCGGCGCCGCCAGATCGGCATCCGTCACCGGACGACGATACGCATCGCGGGCCAGTGCGGTCAGGATCTGGCGGGCGCAGGGCATTTCCTGGCTGGCATCCGTCGGCTGACAGGAGAAAATCTTGGCCCGGCTCGGTGTCTGGCTCAATCCGGTGACATCCACCGGTCCATTGATGTCCAGGCCCCCGATGCGCGGCAGGCCACCGATGCCCCCCATGGGGTTGAACGAGGCCAGCCAGTCGTCCGATTCGGACTGGGCGCGCTGCACGAAGGTCACGACCAATTGGTGGGGACCGGCGGTCAGCGGCAGCTTGATGCCCCGGAAGCGGCTGGCGAACTCCTTGGTCGCCTCCTGCTGCTTCTGGTCAGCGTCCTTGAGGTCCGTCGGTCCGCCGATGCTGCGTTCGAACACCTGCTTGCCGTCGATCAGGAACACGACCTTGTGCTCCTGCCCAAGGTCGCCGATGTAGCCGCGCCCGCTACCTACATCAAGATCGAATGTGTAGGTGCCGTCAGCAGGAAAATCATTCACCACCGACATCCCACCGCGGGTGCCCAGGGGCAGGCCCTCGATGTGGAAGGCCTGATCATGCGGGGGCGCGCGATAGGTCACGATGGCCTGGGCCGCGTGCGCACTGCCCACGGCGAGCGCCGCCACGGTGCGGGCGGCAGAAATGTATTGATCCAGGAAGGTCGGTGAGACCTTCAGCACACTGGCGACGTTGTCGAAGCCATCACTCTTGGTGTCCTGGGGCAGCAGGTCCACCGGATTGACCTCCACACTCAGCAGATCCTTGACCGCGCGGGCGTACTCCTCGCGATTCAGACGATGCAAGGACACATAGCCGGCATCCGGATGCGCGGCGGCCGCCTTGTCCAGATTGCCTTCCATCCAGGACACGAACGAGTCGATCGAGGCCTGATCCGGCTGCTTCTCACCCGGCGGGGGCATCATGCGGCCACGCAGCTTGCTGACTGCGGTTTCCCACACCTTGGCGTCCTGGGGAATGCCATCCGGCTGCATGGTGTCGAAGGCGATGCCGCCGGTCCAATCCGTCGCGTTGTGGCACTTCTCGCAATAGGTATTGAGCAAGGTCCAGTGTTTATCGCCGGGGATCTTCGGCGCATCGCTGGATGCGGCGGCGACCGGGGCCTGGGCCGCCAGGACGCCAGTGCCGGCACCCGTAGCAGCCGCCAGTCCGAGAGTGAAGGCCAGGAATACGTTGCGTCTCACGTCAAATATCCTCTTTGCCAGCAGATCCCAGGCGCCTAGACCACGCCGCGCATTTCACGCACGTGTCCGTACAGGCCCTGGTAGGCATTGGCGATGAACAGGTCGGAGTTACCCCATTTGTCATCGAACTTGGCAGTCGCGCGCGCAGCGATCATGTCATCGGCTCCCATGCCCTTGCGCATGAGTTGCCACAGCTCCTCGTGCAGCGTCGCCAGCATATCGTGTTCGGCCGCCAGATCCGCCTTGGTCTGCAGCGGTCCGGTGCCCGGCACAATCCGTACCGTGTCATCGACTACACCCAGCAGCTGCTTGGTGGCATTGGCCATCCCGAGCGACCACCCACCCGTGCTGTAGTCCAGGATCGGATAGTGGCCCACCGAGACGACATCCCCGGCAACCAGCACATTGGCCTCCCGGAAGTAGACGTAGATGTCGCCGTCAGTATGAGCCTGCGGCATATACCCGTACTCGATAGTGGCCTTGCCGAAGCTGAGCTTCTGCGCACCCTTGTAGAACGTCTCCGTGGGCTGCGCCTTGGGGCGCGCCGGGTACGTGCGCTGTTCCCATTTCTCGTCCACCGGGACGGTAAACCACAGGCGGGTGTTCTCCTGCGCGATGATCTTGACCCCCGCCTTGCGCAGGGCCTCATTGGACCCGGTGTGGGGCCAGTGCCAATGGGTATTGAACGCGGTGACCACGGGCCGCCCAGCGGTGGCTTGGCTGATCGCCTTCTGCAGCGCGCTGGAGTGCGCGGCATCCCCACCATCCACCAGCAGCACCCCCTCGGGCTGGGACAGGGCCACGACATTCGCGCCCGCACCGGTGATCAGCAGCAGATCATCTGTCAGGTGCGTGATTGCGAATGCCTCACCCGCCTGGGCGACGGCGGGACGCAGGCTCGCCAGGCCCACGGAGGCTAGCGACAAGCTAGCGGCCCCGCCTGCCAGGGTCTGCAAGAACTGCCTGCGATTGCTCATGTTTCCAAGTCTCGTCACGCGGTCAAAATTATAGCTGCACCAAGGGGTAACACAGCACCCCTGGACGGTCAACGCAGCCGTCACGGACGGGCCCGGAATGCTTATCAACTGCCTGCGGCGCAGCACGGAATTCCTGGACCATCAGGCTCTTAAGATGCGGTCCCGGATCGATATTACAATCCTCAGCCGGAGCGTTCCGCGGACCCGGGCGCTCAGGCGCGCGCCAACGCCTCGCCCTCGCTTACGCGCGCCGTAGGATACCCGCGGGGTGGGATATGCGAGGAAATCAGGTAGTAACTGGTCGTCGTCACCAGCGCGCACACGGCCACGAACCAGAAGAAGCGGTCGATGGACGGCACCGGGACCATCTTGAAGTAAACCTGCGGCACGGTGGCGGAGAGCAGCCCGCCGAAGCGCGAGAAGGCCTGTGCCATGCCGATCGCCGCACCGCGGATTTCGGTCGGATAGGAATGCGCACTCACGGCGTAGAGGTAGGACTGCATGCCATTGATCACGGCGCCGCCGATGAAGCAGGAGGTCAGCAGCGCCACCTCCGACCCTCCCCCGCGTACCAGCAGCACACCGATCGCGGCCGTGGCCACGGCGCCGATGAAGGCCGCGACGGTGCCCACGCCGCGCGAGCCCCACAGCCCCATCAGGAATGCGCCACCGATGGACCCCAGCACGCCACCGCCGCTGAACAGCCTCAGGCCCTGCGAACCGACCTCTCTGCTCTGGTGGGCGAAATCGAACATCAGCGGCAGGCTATTGGTGAAGATGTACAGCACCAGCGTGTTGAACGTGAATGCGATCCAGATGAACAGCGTGGCGCGCCAGTAATTGTGGCTCCAGATGGTCGAGAGCCAGTTGCTGGAAGGCTTCGCCTGTTCGCGCACCACGAAGTTCTCGGTGCCATCGAAGCGGCGCACACCGAGCAGTCGATTGAGCGCACGCGCCAGCTGCGGATACAGGGCCGGCCGCAGCGCAAGATACTTGGGGGATTCGGGCAGCAGGAACGAGAACAGCACCAGCAGCACCAGAGGCATCACAGCGCCGGCCAGGAACATCGAACGCCAGCCGTATGCCGGGATCAGCCAGTCCGCCAGGAAGCTGGTCAGTGAGCCTCCGAGCGGCACCGATACGATCACGCAGGCCACGATCAGGCTGCGCACGCGCTTCGGCGTCCACTCGGAGATGAGCGTGGTGGCGAGCGGGGTGATGCCGCCCAGCCCCAAGCCGGTGACGAAGCGAAAGCCCGCCAGTGTTGCAATGTTGCCGGCGCTGTAGCACAGCAGCGAACCCACGAACAGCAGCGCGAGACAGCTGAAGTACGCCTTCTTGCGGCCGATGCGGTCGCTGATCCAGCCCAGCAGTACCGACCCCAGCGCCATGCCGCCCATCTGCGTGTAGCCCAGCCAGGAGAGCTGGTCGCGGCCGATGTGCCAGTCCTTCACGATCAGCGGGCCGATGTAACCGGTGGTAAACAGGCCGAAGCCATCAGTCAGCATGATGATGACCATCATCACGGTGATGCCGAACGGCACCCAGAAGTAGTTGGCGGAGTCGATGACCTCGCCAACATCCACCGTCTTGTTGTTATCGATGCTCAAGGCGTTCCCCCCTTATCTGCCCGAAGGCGGCGCGTCAGGCGCCGCCGTGGTAGCCGCCCTGGAAGGTCGAGTAGACCTTCTCCTGGGTGGTGATGAATTCCAGCAGCGCGGGCCGGCCCTCCCGGGTGGCGGCGATGCCATTACGCAGGGCCTGCACGATCTGCCCCGGCTCCGTGACGCGCTCCCCATAGCCGCCCAGAGCCTTGGCGAACTCGCTGTAGTTGCCGGAAATGTCGGTGGAGCGAAACTTCTCCTTTGAGACCGCCATGACTTTGAATTCCATGGCCATCGAGAAATTATTGAACAGAATCGACAGGATCGGAATGTCGCTGCGCACGCAGGTCTCGAAATCCATGCCGGTCATGCCGATGGCTGCATCGCCCCAGAAATTCACGCACAGCTTGTCGGGCTTGGCGACCTTCGCGCCCATGGCCAGCGCCAGGCCATATCCCAGGTGAGTCGACTTGCCCCAACCGATGTACGAGAGCGGCGTGACCGATTTCCAGAACGGTGACAATTCATCACGAGGGCTGCCGGCGTCATGGGTGACAATGGTGTTGGCCACATCCGTCAGGTGCAGGAACTCCCAGATCACGCGGTACGGCTGCAGCGGTTTTTCCTGGCTCGTCAGGCGTGGCAGCCACTCCTTCCACCACGGCTCATTGAGCTCCTTGATGCGCGCCGCCACCTGCGAGGTGAGACCGCGGGGCTTCTTCAGCCGCTCCCGCAACGCCTCGTAGAGCATTCCCAGCGCGAGCTTGGAATCACCGACCAGCGCGTGATCCGTAGGAATGTTCTTGTCGATGTCCATCGGCTCATTGGTGTTATGAATGAAGGTCTTGTTCCGGGTGGGGAACTTGATGCCGAAATTGGTGGCCGAAAAGCTGGCACCGGCACCGAACACCAGGTCCGACTCCTCCACATAGGCGGCGACCGCCCGTGGCATGGCCACACCCCCGGATCCCAGCGACAGTGCATGGGTCTCGGGGAAGGCGCTTTTGCCCTCCAGGCTGGTGGTCACTGGAGCTTCCAGCAGTTCCGCCACGGCCTTGAGCTCATCCCAGGCCTTGGCGTAGTGCACCCCCTGCCCTGCATAGATCAATGGCATCTTGGCATTGACCAACGCCGCGGCGGCACGATCGATGGCGCCCGCGTGGGGCGCGCTCAGGGCGCGGCGCCGCGGCTGGTAATCGATCTCGCCGGGCACTTCCACGTTCCAGAGGTCGGTCGGGATCTCAATCAGCACCGGGCCCGGTCGCCCGTTGCGCGCGAAGCTGAAGGCACGGCGCAGTGCCGGTACCAGCTGCTCGGGCGTATTCACGGTCTCGGCATGCTTGGTGACATGCTGGAAATTGAGTACCGCATTGAAATTCGGCTTCACGAAGGCGCCGTTGCGCGGATACCCCCCGGGAATCACCACCAGCGGCACGGCCTCGGACCAGGCCTGCGCCACCGCGCCAAAGGCATTCTCGATACCGGGGCCGACCTGGCAGCAGAACACGCCCACCTTGTCACCGGAGGTCATGCGGCTCATGGCATCGGCCATGTGAACGCCCACCCGCTCCTGGCGCACGACAATGGGGCGGATGTTGACCGCGGCGGCAGATTCCGTCAGAGGATTGAGTGGATAGGTAAACAGCACTTCCACGCCTTCGCGCTTGAGGATTTCTGCGGTGACTTGGGCAACATTCATCATTCGGTCCTGTGGAAATTGAATTGGATCCGCGCCCCCTCGGGGCGCGAAAGGCCGGGCATAAATACCCGTTCCCACCCGCAAACACAATCCGGGCCGGATCCGCGGGCTGTCGCTGGAACCCCGCCGCCAGCGCACCATGATGTGGCGGGCGGCTGCTATAATCGCGGATCCTGAACCTTGACGAATATTATGTCCACCGCTGATCAAACCCAATCCACCGCCCCACCGGCGGGTGTCGTTGTGCGTGGCCCCATCGAGCCGCGTTTTGCTGAAATCCTCACCCCCGAGGCGCTCGCCTTCGTCGCGGCTTTGCACCGCCAGTTCGATGCGCGGCGCGTGAGTCTGCTGCAGGCCCGCACGGCGCGTCAGGCGCGTCTGTCGGCCGGCGAACTGCCGGATTTCCTGCCCGAGACCCGCAAGGTCCGCGAGTCGCCGTGGCAGGTCGCCCCCATTCCGGCCGATCTGCTCAATCGGCGGGTGGAAATCACCGGTCCCGTCGACCGCAAGATGATCATCAACGCGCTGAACTCCGGCGCGAACGTGTTCATGGCCGATTTCGAGGATGCGAACTCCCCGACCTGGCGCAATAATCTGGAAGGTCAGATCAATCTCGCCGACCGGTGGCAGCGCAGTATCGACTTCAAGGACCCGGCAACGGGCAAGCACTATGCATTGAGTGCGAAGCCCGCGGTGCTGATGGTGCGCCCGCGCGGCTGGCATCTGCTGGAGCCGGGTGTGACAGTCGACGGCGCGGTCATCGCCGGCAGCCTGTTCGATTTCGGGCTGTACTTCTTCCACAACGTCCGGGCCCAGCTGGCCAAGGGCACCGGTCCGTACTTCTATCTACCCAAGCTCGAGAGCCATCTCGAGGCGCGCCTGTGGAATGACGTCTTCGTGTTCGCCCAGCAGCAGCTGGGCATTCCCAACGGCACCGTCAAGGCCACTGTGCTGATCGAGACGCTGCCCGCCGCGTTCGAGATGGATGAAATCCTGTACGAACTGCGCGAGCACATGGCGGGCCTGAACTGTGGGCGCTGGGACTACATGTTCTCCTTCATCAAGAAGCTGCGCGCCAACAAGGCCTACGTCCTGCCGGACCGCTCGCAGGTGGTGATGGGCAAGGCCTTCCTGCGTGCCTACTCGCTGCTGCTGATCAAGACCTGTCATCGCCGCGGCGCCTTCGCCATGGGAGGCATGGCCGCGCAGATCCCCAATCGGCGCGATGCCGCAGCGAACGAGGCGGCCATGGCGCGGGTGCGCGCCGACAAGGAGCGCGAAGCCGGCGACGGCCATGACGGCACCTGGGTCGCTCACCCGGATCTGGTCCCGGTGGCGCGCGAGGTGTTCGACCGCCTCATGCCCCAGGCCAACCAGCTCCAGCGGCTGCGGGAGGATGTGAACATCAGCCAGGCAAATCTGCTGGAGGTGCACCAGGGCACCCGGACTGAGGCGGGTCTGCGCGAGAACGTGCGCGTGGGCGTGCAGTACATCGAAGCCTGGTTGCGCGGCAAGGGCGCCGTGCCGCTGTACAACCTGATGGAGGACGCCGCGACGGCTGAAATCAGCCGCGCGCAGGTGTGGCAGTGGATCCATTACGGCATCACCCTGGAGGGCGGCACGGTCGCCACCCCTGAGTTGCTCAATCGGATCATCACCGAGGAAATGGAGCGCGTGCGCCAGGAAGTCGGGACCGAGACCTACGATGGGGGGCGCTTCAAGGAGGCCGTGCAGTTGTTCCGCGATCTGTCGTTGGCGGAGGATTTCGAGGACTTCCTGACCGTTCCGGCCATGGCGCTGCTGCGCCCCCGATGATGCCTGCCTGGGGCCGCGCCGGCTGCTTCGCGATGGCGATCCTGACCAGTACGCTGCTGCGCGCGGCGCCCCCCGTACAGATTATCCCCGCACCGGCCTTCACCCCGCAGCAGCTCACCGCCCTGCCCACCGACGCCTGGATCACCAACGGTGGCAATCTCTTCAATCAACGCTATTCGCCCCTGACGCAGATCAACCGGGACACCATCAAGGATTTGCGCGCGCAATGGCGCACCCATCTGAATGGCTCCGGTGATGGCCCGCTGTACTCGGGCCAGGGCCAGCCCCTGTTCTATCGCGGCGTACTGTACGTCGTCACGGGAGCGGATGATGTGTTTGCGCTGGATGTCAATACCGGCGCACACCTGTGGACCTATCAGGCCACGCTGGATCCTGCGCATGTGCGTGTCTGCTGCGGATGGGTCTCGCGCGGTCTGGGTCTGGGCGAGGGCAAGATCTTTCTCGGCCGCCTGGACGCCAAGCTCACCGCATTGGACCAGCAGACCGGCAAGGTGGTCTGGTCAATCCAGGGCGAGAATCCGAATCTGGGATATTCCCTGGTGGGCGCACCCCTGTACTACGACGGAATGGTGATTGTCGGCTACGCCGGTGGCGACATGGGCATTCGCGGCAGGGTAAAGGCCTACGACGCGAAGGACGGCCACCTGCTGTGGACGTTCTACACCATCCCCGCCCCGGGTCAGTTCGGTTCCGACACCTGGCCCAAGGATAATGACTACTACAAGTGGGGCGGCGCACCGGTGTGGCAGACCCCGGCCATTGATCCGAAGCTGGGACTGATCTATTTCTCCACCGGCAATGCCGGCCCGGATTATGGCGGCGGCAAGCGCGCCGGCGACAATCTGTTCACCTCCTCCATCGTGGCCCTGGATGTGAAGACCGGCCAGTACCGCTGGCACTTCCAGCAGGTGCATCACGATATCTGGGACTATGACTCGCCCAACCCGGTGGTGCTGTTTGATGCACCCTACAACGGCACGTTACGGCACGGCATCGCCGAGATCTCCAAGACCGGCTGGGTGTACCTGCTGGATCGGGCCACCGGCAAACCCTTGCTGGGCATCGTCGAGAAGCCCGTACCGCAGGAGCCGCGTCAGAAGACCGCCGCCACCCAGCCTTACCCGGTGGGAGATCCGCTCTTCGCGCAATCTGTGGACATCGCGCCCGAAGGTTTCAAACTCATCAATGGCGGCAGGATCTTCACCCCCTACTGGGACAAACCGGTCATCTACCGGCCGCAGATGGCCGTGAACTGGCCACCCAGTTCCTATGATCCGCAAACCAATTACTTTTTTGTCTGCGGCATCGACAACCTGGCGGTCTCTTCGCACGATACCCAGGGCTTCAAGGGCCCGGACTTCCAGGGCATGTGGATGCAGAACGGCAAGTTCGCCAATACCGGCGTGCCCGGTCGCGGCATCTTCGCCGCCTTTGACCTGAAGACCAACAAACTGGTGTGGGAACACTCCTGGCCGCAGGCCTGCTTCAGCGGCTCGCTCGCCACCCGGGGTGGTTTGGTGTTCACCGGTCGCAGCGACGGTCGCCTGACGGCGCTGGACAGCGCCACCGGGGACCTGGTGTGGCAGTTCCAGACGGATGCCGGTGTCAATGCGCCCAGCACCACGTTTGAATACCAGGGCACGCAGTACGTGGCCGTGATGTCCGCCGGCACCTTGTTTGGCGGAGGCAAGAAGGGCGACAGCATCTGGCTGTTCTCCTTGCACGGCAAGATGGAGTCCCTGCCCGCGAGTGCTCCGGTGGGCGGCCGCCCCGGCCGCCCCGGTGCCACGACCGGCGCCGCCGCGCAATTGGCCCCGGTGGTGTTCGCGCCCGGCCCCCCGAATCTGGCCAACGGCAAGATCCTGTATTCGCGCTTCTGCGAGGCCTGCCACGGGGAGGCGGGACTGGGCGGCCATGGTGGCGGCGCGCCCCTGGGAGAGGCCGCACGTGACATGAAGGTCGTCATCACGACGGCCACCAATGGCAAGAATCAGAACATGCCCGCCTTCAGGGGTGCATTGAAGCCCGAAGAACTGCGGGATATCGCAGGATTCATCTCCCACGACCTGTTCAAGCAGCCGCTGCCGCACTGACCCTGCCGGAGCTAGTGCGCCTGGTTCTGCACCGTGTCATCGGCGGCCGGCGCTGGGCCCTTGGCAGCCGCTGCCGGCGGCGGCGTTCCACCGGTGTGTGCGGGCGGCGCCCCCGCCGGGATGGCCCCCGCCGGGGCCCGTGGGGCCGCTGCGGCACCCGGCGCGCCCCGTGCACCTGCCCCCGGGGCGGCCCCCGGAGCGCCGCCTGGGCGCAGTGAAGTGCCACCGGCGCCACCGGTGCCCTGGGTGGCCCGATTCAGGTTCCCGGCGAAGATCAGGGGCTTCTGCCCGGTGGCGACCACGATATAGTCGGTCAGCAGCTTCTCGGTGGACACATTGGGCACATGCTCGGGTTCCAGGAACGCCCGGGGCTGGCGGCCCGCCGCATAGTCGATGGGACGCAGCCCCAACCGATCGGTCGGCTGCAGCGGTGCGTTGTCGGCCACCAGCAGCTTGACGGTGTTGTCCCAACCATGCGAGGCGGCGGCATGCAGCGCAGTGAGTCCATCGCGTGCTGAACCGGTGATCTTGCCGCCGGCGGCCTGCAGCAGTTTGACGCCTTCAGCCGCCTCCTCATCCGTCTTGTAGCGGCCGCGGGTGGGATTGAAGCCCTGGCCCATGCCGGCCGCCGCCATCAGCGGTGTCACCCCTTCCGAGTTCGGCAGGTCGACCAGCGGGTGATATCTGAGCAGCAGTTTCACCGCCTCATTGTTGCCGGTCTTCGCGGCAAGCAGCAGCGGCGTGGTGCCCGTGGAGAGCACTTGGTCCCCCCCACGGTCATAGACCCCGTTGCGATAGGGCGGACGCAGCTTCAGCTGCGCGTTCACATTGGCACCCGCCTTGAGCATCATTTCCGCCACTTGCAGCGGCAGCGTCTTGTCCTCCGAGGGCAGGTCCGGCCGGCCGCCCACGGGCAGGGTGGCCATGTCGATCGCGGCATACAGCGGCGTCTGGCCCCAGAAATCCCAGCGATTCACGTCCGCACCGGCCGCAATCAGATAGGCGGCGAAGTCAAAGTGCATGTTGATCAAGGAGAGCAGCAACGGGGTCTCGCCATCCGGGTCCGCCAGATTGATATCGGCGTGCCCCTTGAGCAGCGCCTTGGCGCACTCGATGCACCCGACGCGTGCTGCGTAAATGAGGGGCGTGAAGCCGCCATGATTCTCGTTCTTGGGGCGACCCTCCGCGGTTACACGGCGCTGCCAGTCGCGAATGGCGCCATGCGCGTTCACATCAGCGTGGTGATCGATCAGCAGCTTGATCATCTCCGGATGCGACTCGGCCGCCGCCCACATCAGCGCTGTCTGGTCCCCCCACTGCTCGCGGGCATCGACCGTTGCGCCGGCATCCAGCAGCAATTTTCCGGATTGCACATTGCCCGAACGTGCCACCACCATCAGGGCGGTCTGGCCTTCTGGATTGGGGGAGTCGGGATTCACGCCCGCTTTGAGCAGATCCTTGATGATGCGCGGATCGGCCAGCACCGCGGCCACCTGCAGGGCCGAGGCGCCGTAGTCATTGACGACGGACACATTGGCGCCGGCCTTGATGAGGCGCTCAACCAGGTCGGCATCGTCGTTGTAGCAGGCCCACATCAGTGCCGTGGTGCCGTCCACCTGGCGCGATTTGCCATCCGCGCCCTTGGCCAGCAACGCCACCGCACCATCGTGATCCTTCGCCTGGACCAGGGCTGCGAGCGAGTCATCCGCCGCCTGCGCGGCGCCGCCGAGCGCAACACCCAGAATCAGCGCCGCGACCGTCGTCCACAGCCTTGTTCCCCCGCGCAGTTGCATCCTCAAATCTCCGCAAGCGTGCCGGTGCTGACGCCATGTGAAGTCACGGGAACACCACCGCGGTTCAACAGCGTGAGCAGCAGATTGGCGTGCGGTGTGTCCTGCGGGTAGTGCAGATGCTGACCGCCCTTGATCTTGCCGTACCCATGGCCCATGACCACGTTGGGCAGCGGATCGTTGTTATGCATGTCGCTGTTGCTCATGTTGCTGCCGTACAGAATGATGGAGTGGTCCAGCATGTTGCCGTTGCCCTCCTGGGTCTCCGACAGCCGCTTCACGAAGCGCGAGAACGCCTGGGTGTGGAAATTCTGGATACGGGTCAGCTTCTCCAGCTTCACCGGGTCATTCTGGTGATGCGACAGGGGGTGGAAGGCCTCCGTGATCTTAAGGTTCGGGTAGGTGCGCATGCTCACCTCCTTCGCAATCATGAAGGTCGCGACACGCGTGGTGTTGGACTGCCAGCCCAGCGCGATCATATCGAACATGGTGTCGAGCATCTTGGCGAAATCATCGGGCACGCCATCCGGGGCATTGGGCAGTTTCACACCCGTGCCTTCCTTGGCCATCATCTTCTGCACGCGCCGCTCCACCTCGCGCACCGAATCCAGGTAATCGCCCACCATGCGCTTGTCGGCCGGATCCAGACTGCGCTGCATGTCCTTGGCGGATTCCTGTACGTAATCCAGAACGCTGCCGGTTTCCTGCGTGATCTCGTGGCGCTGCTCGGCGGTATCACCCAGACCGAACATGCGCGCGAAGACCTGCCGCGGGTTGTTGTCCATGGGCAGGGGCTGCTCGCCCGTGCGAAATGCCACGGTGCCCGAGTAGCTGCACCCGAAGGAGGGATCGCAGGCGCCGCCGCCGCCCTCACCCGCCAGTTCAATCGACGGCAGCGGGGTGTCCTGGCCGATGGCCTTGGCCGCCACCTGGTCCGCGGACGGACCCACATGCGGCTGCTGGCTGCTGGGCGGATGCACGCAGGTGAGCCAGGTGCCGGCGATGATCGCGTGCGGGGACGGGCTCTCACCCGCCTTGTTGCGCAGTCCACTGACAATCGTCATGTACTGGCGATACGGATCCAGCGGTTCAAGGATCGGTGTGATCTTGAAATCCGTGCCGGTGGTGGTCGGCGACCAATTGTTCATCACCGCGCCGTGCGGAAAATAAACGAATCCCATACGCGGCGGTGCGACAGCTGCCGTATCGGCCAACGCCGTGCCCGCCGGAATCATGGCATCCAGCAGCGGCAGACCGATGGCGACGCCCGCGCCCTTGAGCATGGTGCGGCGGGACAGGTGTTTCTTGGTGATGAACATTGTGAAATCTCCTCGCTAACCTACCGAATCAGGGCGGCTGTCTTGACCGAAGGGGCCGCCGTGGGCGACTGGGCACTGCGCATCTGGAATGGCGCGCTGGTCACGATGTCCATGATCAGCTCTTTGAACTTGTAGTCCTGTTTTGCGTTCTCGCGCACGATGCCACGCACCGTCGGCATGTCCTGGTAGTCGATGCCGCGGCCCAGACCATAGGTCATCAGCTTGATGGTCATGGTCTGTACGAACTGGAATGGATTGGATGCCAGTGCCTTGCGCAGGTCATCCACGCCGGAAATCTTGGTGCCATCCGGCAGCACACCGGAGGCGTCAATCATGGTGCCGGCCATCCGGTCCTTCACGCGCCACCGGCCGACAGCGTCGAAGTTCTCCAGGGCCAGCCCCAGCGGGTCCAGGATGCCGTGGCAGGCAAAGCAGCTGGGTCGATCGCGATGCCGGGCCATCATTTCACGCACTGTCACGGCCTTCTCGCCGGTCTTGTTTTCCTTCAGCGAAGGTACCGCCGGCGGCGGCGCGGCGGGCGGCGTCCCGGTGATGCGCTCCAGGATCCACTGTCCGCGCAGCACGGGGGCGGTACGATTGGGATAGGAAGTCCCCATCAGCATCGCGCCCTTGCCCAGCAGCCCCCAGCGGGCGGAGTCCGTGAGGGTAACGCGGCGGAACTGATCGCCCTTGACCGTGGTGATGCCGTAGAGCGTGGCCAGGCGCTGGTTCAGATAGGTGTAATTGGCGGTGAGCAGGTTCGTCACCGGCTGGTCTTCCCGGAACACACTGTCGACGAACAGCTTGAGTTCTTCGCGAAAATCATCGCGCGGGTCCATGACATACGGGAACAGATTGGCGTCGGGCTTGATCTCCTCCAGACGCTGCACATCAAACCACTGGAAGGCGAAGTTCGAAGCCAGCGTGGTGGCGCGCGGATCCTGCAGCATGCGGCTGACCTGTGCCTTGAGCACCTCGGGGTCATGCAGCTTGCCCTGGTTGGCGAGCGTCAACAATTGCTGGTCGGGCGGTGCGCTCCAGAGGAAGAACGACAACCGCGAGGCCAGTTCGTCGTCCGTCAAAGCCGCTGCGGCCGGCGTGCTGGTCCCGGGCGTGCTGGTCGTTGCCGACACCTGGGTCAGAACGCCTGGTGTGGCGGTGGCGGCAACCTGCCGCTCGCTGCCGGACCTCTCGGCGCGGTAGAGGAAGTTCGGACTGGCCAGCAGCGCCGTCAATGCGCGCCGAATGCCCTCTTCGAAATCCGCGGACTTGCGACCGGCGGCGTAGAACTGCATGAGGGGCGCCAGATCCGTATCGGTCACGGGGCGGCGGAAGGCCCGCTCCGCCAGACGGCTCAGGATCTCGCGTGCGCAGGGCTGTTCGTCGGCGGGGGTCTTGGGCTGGCAGACGAATACGCGCTCGCGGCTGGGCGTTTGGCTGACGCCGGTAATGTCGTAGGGACCCTTGATCTCAAAGCCGTTGACGCGCAGCACCCGGTCCTGCACGCCTCCTGGTACCGGCGACTCCAGGCGGTCCTCGGAGGCCGCGTCACTGCGGTGAATGAAGGTCACTGCCACCGTATGGGGGCCGGCTGTGGCCTTGAACTTGATGTGCTTCAGGCGCGCGTTGATGGCCTCGACGGCCGGATCCTGCTTCTGATCGATGGACTTCAGATCCTCTTCACCGCCGACATTGGTCTCAAAGAACTTCTTGCCATCGTAGGTGGCGATCAGATCGTTCTTGAATTCCATGTTCGTGACCCACAGGGCCACGGCCATGTTGCCGATGGACAACTCATAGTTGCCATCCGCCGGGAAGTTGTAGACCACCTGGGTACCCCCGCGGGTGCCCAGCGGCAGACCATCGACATGGAATTCCTGGTTACCGGAGAGGGCCGGATTAACCCCGAACTGAACGCCAACGGCCTTGGCATTGCGGTCACCCAGGGCCTCGATGGCGACCTGCCGGGCGGCGGAAATGTAGGCGTCAACGAATGCCGGGGAAACCTGCAGCACATCGGCCACGTTGTTGAAACCGTCGCTCTCATCATCCTGCGGCAGCATCTGGTTGACGTTGATCCGCACCCGCAGCAGCTCCCAGATCGCATTGGCGTATTCGGTCCGATTCATGCGATGCAGGGCGACGCGCGGGGCGTCGACCTCATGGCCCGCGGCCGCGGCCGCGTCCAGCGTGTCCTCCATGTAGGAGACAAACAGGTGGACCTGGTCATTCGGCGGCTGCGGATTGCCCGCCGGGGGCATCAGCCGTCCGCGCAGCTTGGCCACGGCATGCTCCCAGGTCTTGGCATCGCTGGGGATGTCCTGGGGCATCATGGTGTCGAAGGCGATTCCGCCCGCCCAGTCCTCGGCGTTATGGCACTTGCTGCAATATTGATGCAGGAAGGCCCAATGCTTGTCCGGAGGCGGCGCAGTCGCATCGCTCGTCGCCTGGGTGGTGGCCTGGGTGGTGGCGGCCAGCGAAACACCGGCACTACCGCCTAGCACTGTGATGCCACAGATCCCGGCTGCCAGCAGTCCATGTCCAAACGTGGGGTGTCGCATCGATCTCGCCTTCGCAAAGCCCTGATTACACTGTGAACCGGCAGCTCCGGCAGCTCCGGTATCCCAGCACCGCTATAATAACGCCTTCACCCCCGTGGGGGTTTAGGCAACTTCATGGACTGTGTCCACAATGTAATGCACTGCACTCGGCATGCCATGGATGGTTCCATAAACGCCATCTCCCGGGCCAGACCCCATTGCCAAGCCTGATTCGATCAGTCAACGTGCGCCCCCGAAGCGTGTCGCGGGCCCCGCCACAAGGCCGCTTCAGGTACATATATAAGGTCCGACGGGACTTGGAACAACCCCTTGATGGAAGGGACAACATGACACGTTCTGCCAACCGCAGAAGCTTTCTCAAGACGATCATCGCCGGCGCTACCGCCGCCTCCCTGGCGCGGCTGCATCCGGCGCTGGCTGCAGGCAACAGCGCCACGCCCCCGCAGAAGCTGACCGATAATCTGTGGTTGCTGGTGTCCGGTGGCGCCAACGTGGTGGCCTGCCGCGACCCAACCGGGGTTGCCATGGTGGACGGGGGGCCGGAGGCTGGCTCGCGCGAACTGCTCAAGCAGGTCAGCCAGGCCACCGGCTCCAGCAAGGTTCACACTCTCTTCAACACCCATTGGCATCCCGCCCAGACCGGCTCGAACCTGCGTCTGGGCAGCGATGGGGCCAAGATCATTGCCCACGAAAATACCCGCCTGTGGCTGCAGTACGCCAATCCGGTGCCGCCGCAGAACACCCTGTACGGCCCGCTGCCGCCCAAGGCCCGCCCCACCGATACCTTCTACTACGACTCGGTGCAGACTCAACTCGGCGACGAACCGGTCCAGTATGGCTACCTGATGCAGGCGCATACCGACGGTGATATCTATGTGTATTTCCGCAAGTCCAATGTGCTCGTCACCGGAGGTCCGGTGTCGGGTGCGGGTTGGCCGGTGATCGACTTCAAGACCGGCGGCTGGATGATCGGGATGATCGATGGCATCCGCACCCTGGCCGCATTGGCGAATGACCAGACCCGGATCATCCCGGCCAATGGTCCGGTGTTGACCAAGGCTGACCTGCTCGAGCAGCAGCAGATGTACGCCACCATCAGCGGTCGGATGCAAAAGATGATGCGTCAGGGCTTCGGCGTGGATGAGGTGGTGGCGAAGGACCCGGCAGCCGAATACGAGGCCAAGTGGGGCGATTCGAAGGTTTTCATCGATATGGCGTTCCGCAGCCTCTGGGGTCATATGGCCCCAGACTCCTGATCAGCTGCTGGCCACGGTGTGCGTGGCGCTGTGCTCGGACATGCGCGCCTCGATCCACTTGCGCATGCGGACGGCGTCCGCCACCCGGGTGTATTTGCCGAAGGAATTCAGCAGTACGATGACGACGTTGCGCCCGCCGATCACCGCCTGCATCACCAGGCAGCGACCCGCTTCGGTGATGTAACCGGTCTTCTGCACGATGATGTTCCAGCTGGGATTGCGCACCAGGGCATCGGTCGTGCGGAACTCCACCATGTGCCGACCGATGCGCACGCTGTGCTCAGTGTCGGTAGAGAAATCGCGGATGGTTGGATTCTGAGCTGCGGCCATCACCAGACGTGACAGGTCCTGGGGGCTTGCCACATTGTCGCTGGACAGCCCGGTGGGCTCGACAAAGTGAGTGGACGTCATTCCCAGGGCATGCGCCTTCTCATTCATGGCGCGCACAAATGCCGGCACACCTCCCGGGTAGTTGCGGCCCAATGCATGCGCAGCGCGATTCTCGGAGGCCATGAGGGCCAGGTGCAGCAGATCGCCGCGGGTCAATTTCGTGCCGATGGCCAGGCGCGAAAAGGCGCCCTTGCCAATGGCGCGATCATCCGGGGTGACCTCCAGCACTTCGTCCAGTGGCTGGTGGGCATCGGCGACGACCAGAGCCGTCATCAGCTTGGTGATGGAGGCGATCGGCGAGGCGACATCGGCATGACGCGAATACCAGACCGAGGAGTCGCCCTCATCCACGACATAGGCAGCGGCCGATTTCAGGCCCGGATCATCAGCGGACAGATGCGTCAGCGCATGCCGTCGATGATGGGAGTGGTGAGTAGTCGTGGCAAATGCCGATGCGGCACTGCCCAGAACCATCACGCCCGCGAGCGCGAGCAACGCCTTCAATCTGTCACCACTCATCGTCCTGTGCGCCTCAGTTGAGCCAGAATCTGCGGCTATTGTTAAGTGTAGCAAAGCTGTTGTGTATCAGCCTATGTACCTTTACGGCAGAGAAGCAAACTTTATTAGGTCAAGATGGCGGTGTACGGCGGTAGTTCACAGTTATCCGCACCTCAGCTGCGTGGCAGTACCGAATCCAGGCGATCCACGTTGCGCAGCGCCGGAAACAGCCGCATCCACACGCCCACCACGATCAGGGTGCCCAGACCTCCAAGCACCACGGCAGGCACCGTGCCGAACCACGCCGCGGTCACGCCGGACTCGAATTCACCCAATTCGTTCGAGGCACCGATGAAGAGCATGTTCACCGCGCTCACCCGCCCGCGCATGGCATCCGGGGTGGCCAGCTGGATGAGCGAGGAGCGTACAAAGACGCTGACCTGATCGGCGGCCCCGAGGATCACCAGTGCCCCCATGGAGAGGTACATGTTGCGCGACAGCCCGAACACTACTGTGGCGACGCCGAATACCGCGACCGCCGTAAACATCCGCCGGCCGGTGTTGCGTGCCATCGGATGGCGGGCAAGCAGCAGCGCCGTGCAGGTGGCCCCGACGGCCGAGGCACTGCGCAGAGCTCCCAGCCCCACCGGTCCCACGTGCAGAATGTCCCGTGCGAATATCGGCAGCAGCGCCGTCGCGCCGCCGAGCAGGACAGCAAACAGGTCCAGTGAAATCGCTCCGAGCACCACCTGCCGCGACAGCACAAAAGCCAGCCCCTCGCGCACCCGGGCCACCGGGCCCAGCTGACCCTGTTCCCGTGGATCATTGCGCCGCCCGCCATAGGTGGCGGTCGCCACACCGGCCACACAGAACGCCACCAGACAAGTCCCATAAGTCGGTACCGGCCCCAGGGCATAGATCAGACCACCCAGAGCAGGCCCTGCGATCACCGCCGCCTGGTAGGCCGAGGAGCTCAAGGCAATGGCTTTGGGCAGCCGCTCCTGGGGCACCAGGAAAGCCAACAGCGACTGCGCCGCGGGACCATAAAATCCGCGGGCGACGCCGAATACCGCGATGACGGCGTAAAACGGCCCCGCGCCGTGCACGTGCGCGACGCTCAGGGCCAGCAGCAGGCCCGCGGAGAGCGCCTGGATGAAAAACGCCACCGACAGCACCCGGCGCTGATCGGTGTGGTCCACCACCGCACCCGCCGGCAGAGTCAGCAGGAACATCGGCACAAACTCCGCAAGGCCGACCCAGGCCAGCGCCAGGGGCGTGCGCTCCATGTCGTAGACCTGCCAGCCCACAGCGACGGATTGAATCATGACGGCGAGGGTGGAAACGATGCGCACGCCCAGGAAAAGCCTGAAGTCGCGTTCGCGATAAACCGGATCCGAGGCAGTGGGCGAACCTGAAAGGGCTATTTTGGCACCGTATCGGTGGCTGCAAATTGCTGCCCGGTCGATAATACCTGGGCAAGGTCGTATTTCGCGGCCATCCTTGTTCCAGGAGTTCCAATGCGTCTTGATGCCATCTCGGTGGGCCGCGACCTGCCGCGGGAAGTGAATGTCGTGGTCGAAGTTCCGGTGGGCGGGGAGCCCATCAAGTACGAAATGGACAAGGAATCCGGAGCACTGGTGGTGGACCGCTTCTTGTACACATCAATGCGTTATCCCGGCAACTATGGCTTCATTCCCCACACTTTGTCCGAGGACGGCGACCCCTGTGACGTCCTGGTCGCCAATCAGCGCGGTGTGCAGCCGGGTGCCGTCATCGCGGTACGTCCCGTTGGCGTCCTGAAGATGCAGGACGAGGCCGGCGGGGATGAGAAGATCGTGGCCGTTCCCACCACCCGCCTCACCCGCCGCTACGAGAACGTGAACAATTACACTGATCTGCCGGAAATCTCGCTCCAGCAGATCCGGCATTTCTTTGAGCACTACAAGGATCTTGAGTCCAGCAAATGGGTCAAGGTCCTGGGCTGGGGGGATGCGGCCGAAGCGCAGGAATACATCATGCGTTCGTTCCAGCGCGCACAGGCGCAGAAGACCGCCCAGAAGACCGAGTAGGCCAGCGCATCAGCAGCAGGCTCAACAGCAACATCAGGGTCGGGATATCCAGCGTCCCGCCGCCGTGATGTCCGGCGGCGGATTGCACCGCCAGGGTCACCGTGCTCACGGGGCCGGTACCGTTCCCCCCGGTACATGCCAGTGAGTAGCTGACGGTCCCCACCGCTGCCGGGGTGACGGTCAGTGTGCCCGAGGCGGCCTGCGCCCCACTCCAGTCGCCCGAGGCCGTACAACCCGTCGTCCCATAGGACCCCCAGCTGAGCGTGGCTGAGCTGCCCACGGCGACCTGCGTCGGGGAAATCGTCAAGGACGGCGCGCCCACCGGAAGTGTGCCGAAGGCCGCATCCACCTGAGCGAAACCCGCACCCGCGCCCTGCGGCCCCTCGGCCATGGGCAGCGCGGTGGCCTCGAGCGCGGCGCCGATCTGGCTGGCCGTCAGCGCGGAATTCGCCTGCCACAGCAGTGCGGCGGCACCTGCCAGATGGGGCGCAGCAGCAGAGGTGCCGAAGAAATTCGGGTACTGCGGATTGTTCTGGCACTGGGCGAGCGAGGTGGGAAACAAGCCGCTTGAATTCCAGAGCGGCGAATTGGCGGTGCTCTGGGCCAACTGGAACCCCAAGAACGTGTCGTTGACTCCATCGGGCGCTGTCAGATCGGGCTTGCCGCGGTAGAGGGGTGTGGCCAAGGCATTGCCATTGGTATCGAACAGAATCGGATCTCCCCCGTAGGAGGAGAACGGCTCCAGCACGGGTGGGGAGCTGCCACAGGCCGGCGTTTGGTAGTACAGGGCCGCGCCCACCGCGATGGCGCCCGCGGCATTGGGATGACCCTGGATGGTGGGGCTCAGGGTGTCGAAGTTGTCGATACTCGCGCCCAATCCATTGTCGGACAGCAGGAACTTCACCCGCCCCGGGGCCGCGCCGCTGACCAGTTCGATGGCGAGGTTCAAGGTTTCCTGGGCGGTCGGTGCCGTGGCATTGGCAGGATTGCCCACGGCCAGAATCAGCACCGGGTCGGCGCCAATGGCGTTGGCACCGGTGCACACCGGATAAGTGACGGTCTGGGCGGCACCTGTGGCCTGCGCCACCCAGTCCACATTGGGACTCGCGCTGGAAATGCAGAAATTCAGCGCATTGGCAGCACCGGGACTGCCGGGTGCGCCCGTCACGTAGGGCTGATCCCATTGCACACTCAGGATCACGAACTCCCCGGGTGCGACCGGGGGAATGGTGATCGGCAGCGTGGTCGCCGTGGTCGCCCCAGTGGTATCAAAGTTAAGCAGGTGGTTTGAACCTTGCGCGACGAATACCGGTGTCGTGGTCTCGTAGGAATGCCGCCAGTCGTTGCCGGCCGCCGAAAAGTACGCGACCCCTTGGGCTGCCGCCGCATCGATGGCCTGGGCGATGACACCATCCTGGAAGAAGGGCTCATCCGGGTAGCCCACATCATCGACGATGATTTTGGCGCCCAGCTGCTGCAATTGAGTGATGCCCGCGGCGAAATCGGCTTCGGAGTTTGACGCCGTATGAAAAGCCAACTGCGCCCCGGGGGCGACAGCGTGCACGATCTGCGCCATGGCACGACCTTCATCGCTGTAGGGCGGCAGCTGCGGGGCGCCGAAGGACGCACAGTCCGCCTCCTCCACTACATTCACGTTGGAGGGCAACGCACCGCTGGCGACATCATCCGCCTGGGTCGCCGCGAAAGAATTGGTGGCGTAGCCGTTGTAGCCATTGCCGATCTTTGAAAACCCATGATCGGCGTAATAGAGGTAGCAGTTGAAGCTGTCGGAGAGCACGCCGACCGTCAGGCCGGCGCCCGTCAGACTCGGATACTGGGTGCGCAGCGCGCTGCTGCCCTGGACAAAATCACCCTGCAGCGCCACCGGTCCGGTTGCGGCCCGCGTGCGCGGCATGGACGCGCGCACCTGGTTGATGCCGAGCAGCTGCGCGGCTTGCGCCAGTGCCGTGACGGGTAGCCAGCCGCCGATCAAATTCGAGGCGCGCGCCGCATTGCGCAAGCCCAAGCCCTCGAGCAGCCGCTGGGTGGTTGCCGGATCCACGCCCGCGACCACATCCACCAGCACATCGGGCGTGACCGAGGGTGCCGCCAGTCGCACGCGAACCGCCGGATTGAGATTGCGCACGGCAGCCACTGTGATCGCGCCGCGCGCCGCGCTGGCGCGGGCGATACCCCGCAGGGCGCCATCCAGGCGCCGCAGCTGCACTGCATCTTGCGCGGCCGTCGGCGCTGGTTCAGCACCGAACACCATCAGGGGAACCCCGGGGCTGGCCGCTGGAGCGCGAAGTTGGTTAACCTGCGCCGCCGCCGCCCCGGTCAGGAGCGCAGCCATCCACCCCGCCGCAATCCGGCGCCGCCAATCCAGCATCGATATTCCTCCCCCTGGACTGCAACCCTCAAGAATTGCGATGCCCGCGGACATTACAGCACGACGCACCCAGGTCCTCCAGTTGCTACCCTTGTCCCATGCGAAGACGCGCAGTATTGCGGCTGTTGGGCGCTGCCCTGATTGCAGGGCTGTCGGCGCTCACCGCAGCAGCCCGCACCTCCACAGCGCATGTGCCCACACAGACCTGGCGCCTAGCGCCGCGTGACGCGTGGGTGCAGGAGGCACCCGCCGGCGCGGCGCGGGACCCGCCCCCATCAGGGGTGGCATTGCATGATCGCCAGATCCGTATCACCGCCGATGGCGATGATCGCTACGAACACACCATCGAGCGCGTTACCGCAGCGCAGACCGGGCCGGACGCCATCGGGATTCTCGTGGTCGTGGATCCGCGCTTCCAGGAACTGGTGATCCATGCTGTGCGGCTGACCCATGCCGGCGAGACCGGCCGCACGTTCACTGCGGCGCAGATGGGCGAGCAGGTCAGAAGCCAATCCACCGAGGCGGAACCGGGCAAACGCGAATTCAATCCCCGGGTGCAGATCAGCGTCCAGGTCCCCGGCGCACAGCACGGTGACATCCTGGAGTATGAGTACACCGTGCATTCGTACTCGTCCCGGACGCAGGGCATGTTTGCCGGCCATTACGCCGCGCAGTGGGCCAGTGGCGGCGATCAGCCGGTGCGCTGGGAACGGCTGCATGTGCTCTGGCCCGCCGCGCGAGCCCTGCAATTCCGACTCACAGGTCCGACCGCAGGCGTCCCCCCGCAGATTCAAACCCACCCTGGTGAGCTCGATCTGCAATGGCACAACCTGCTCCCCGCGGACTCAGAACCGGACATCCCTCGCTGGTTTCCGCGCCAGCGCACGGTGCAGCTGAGCGATTTTGCCAGCTGGACGCAAGTCGCCGCGCTGCTGGCGCCAGAGTATGGGCCCGCGGATGAGCCGCAAGATGCAGGGCAGGCACGGCTCGAGCATCCCACCGCCCTCGCAGCTCCTGGCCTCATCCTCGATGCCCTGCGCCTGGTGCGGTCCAAAGTTCGCGCCATCCAGGTGACGGGGGATGGCATCCATGCCCCCGCGGATCCTGCGATCGTACTGCAGCGGGGCTACGGTGACGGTCGGGATATCACCCGCCTGCTGGTGTCGGTGCTGCGGGGAGTGGGCATCGATGCCCAGGCGGCATTGGCGGATGGCCGCGGGGCACTGCTGGATACCCGCCTGCCCTCGCCGTACATCCTGAATTCGGCGCTCGTCATGGCACGGGCCGGCACGACTGAGTATTGGCTGAACCCCATGGCTCCGGGTCCCGCAGAGGTATTACAGACCACAGACCCTGCCGACCTGCATCGCGCACTGCTCATTGCGGCCACGGGCGGCACCGTTGTGGCGCTGCCCCCGCCCGCGCCCGATTCCGCGCTGCGCCTGGTGCGGCAACAGTTCGACCTACGCAACGGGGCGAGCCAGCCTGCCGTGCTGATCCTGACAACTCGCTTCCAAGGCAGTTGGGCACAGGCCGTGCGCGCCGATCTGTTCGCGCAAAGCCCCGCGCAATTGCAACTGACTCAGATCCAGACCGTGGCGCAGGACTACCCGTCCGCCACCGCCGAGGGCGAGGTCCACCTGCAGAACCTGCCGGACCAGCAAGCGGTGCAACTCACGGCGCGGTTTCGCCTACCGCAGCCGCTCGGCGACTCGCAGGATCCGCAATTCAGCTTTTTTGCCGAGGCACTCGCCCCGGCGGTGCAGCCGCGCGATGAAGCGACGCGGCATTTTCCCTTGAGTCTGCCCTGGCCCATGCAACTGGAGGAGCAGATCGAGGCGGCGCTGCCGCCCGACTTCGCGGTATCCACCGGCAGGATGGTGATCGAGAACCCGGCCTTCCGTTACCAGCGCGAGATACACCTCGAGCATGGCACGCTGCACATCGATCACCGCTACGTGGCCCTGTCAGATCATGTGGACCCGGGGGATTACCCGAAGTTTCTGCAGGCCAATGCGCAGGTGTACGCGGCGCTGGGACTGCGGGTGCACGCCGCAGGGTTTTCCTGGCACGGCATGCTCGATTGGCTGGACAGCCACTGGCTGCTGCTCGTCGCTGTAGCTGCGCTGATCGCGGTGCTCGGCGCCGGTGGGCGGCGGCTGCGCCGCCACTAATTTTTTCAGGCCGCTGCCGAGATCTGCACTTCACCGCCCAGCGCCTGCAGGACCTCCTCCAGCAGCTGCTGCAGCTCGCCCGTCATCAACGCGAAGTCGGCATCGAATTTTTCCACGGGATCAAGCCCGGCGCTGGGTTTCGCCTGCACCTCCGCATCGGGCTCGAGCTCCAGAAACTGCACGCGCTTGATGGCAAGTTTTTCAGTCAACATGAAAGCCACCCGGTCATTCCAGCACAGGCCCAGCTGCGCAGGATACTTGCCGGCTTCCAGGTGCGAGCGGATCTCGCGCAAGTCCAGGGCGTGGCGGGTATAGCGCACGGTCGACTTGGCGCCGTCCGCCGTCATCAAGGTCAAATCCTGATCCAGGGCCAGACGTCCCGGCGCCCCGCCATGCGTCAGCCACGCCGCCATGCTGGTATGGGCCGAACGCTGCGTCTGTACGAACTGCACCGCGAAACTCCCCAAGGTGTCACGCAGGGTGTCGATGAGTTCCTCCGCCTTGCCGGAACTTGCCGCGTCCACCACGCACCAGCCGCCCTGAGGGTCCAGCCAGGCGCGCGTGCTGCGCTGGCGACTCAGTGCGCGCGCCCGCAGTTCATCGGTCACCTGCATCCGCAGGTCCCGCATCTGGCGCTTGCCCACGGGAAAGCCCTGGGAGTCTTCCTTGATCTTCGCCCGTCGCAGGGCGTGCTGGCGGATGATGGAGCCGGGGAGCAGCTTCTGTTCGACCCCCAGCGCGATCAGGTACTGCTGGTTGAGCGCGTGCACCAGGCGGCCGTTGGCCGCGGGAGCGATCCAGCCGCGACTGAGCATCTCCAGTGCACCGCAGGGCTGCAGCAGGCGCGTGCCCAGCTTCTCTTCCAACTGCGCAGCGCTCAGGGACCAACCCACCGGCAGTCTGTAGAGGACGAGATTCCTGAACCACATCGATAAAAGTCACCCACACCGCCCGTGCCGGGCAGTGTGCAGAAGGCGCAAGCAGCGGATTAGTTACGCCGGGTATTGGCCAGCAGCCGCAGGATTTCCATGTACAGCCAGACCAGGGTCACCAGCAGACCGAACGCGGAGTACCACTCCATGTACTTGGGTGCACCACGCGCCGCACCGGATTCCATGATGTCGAAGTCCAGGATCAGGTTGAGCGCTGCCACACCGATGATGACCAGCGAAATGCCGATGCTCAGCGGCGAGCCGCTGTTCAGGAAGGGTGCGTTGATGTGGAAGAAACCCAGCACGATGGTCACCAGGTACATGAGCGCGATGGCACCCGTCGCGCCGATCACAACCGCCCGGAAGCGGGCCGTCGCCTTGATGAGGCCGGTCTTGTAGGCCAGCAGCATGGCGGCAAACACCGCGAAGGTCAGCCCCACCGCCTGCATGGCAATACCGGGGTAGCGCCGTTCCAGCGTTGCGGAAAGGGCGCCCATGGCCAGGCCCTCGAGGCCGGCATAGGGAATGGCCAGGTAAGGCGCCGTCATGGGCTTGAAACTGATGATGAGGGCCAGGATCAGGCCACCGAAAATGCCCACCAGGAGCGAGGTGGTCACGATCGACGCATCGCCGGTGCTCAGGTACTGCGACCAGGGGTACAAGGCCCCCGCCAGCAGAACGACCAGCAGCAGGAACGACTTGTTGACGGCCCCCTGCACCGTCATGCGCTCGCCGCCCGCTCCCACCAGCGGCTGGCTGGCGAAGGTCTTGTCGTTCAGGCCCGGATTGCCGGAGCGAAGGAAGCGATCAGCCATCGAAGTCTCCTCATATACCCAATGCCCATATTATAGTCGAATCGGCCAAAGCCAAGGGCGGCAGCGTGCAAGATATTGATTTTCGTCAGGCCCATTCCCCCGCGCACCGCCCTTACCTGGTTTTCGTCCGGGCCGGAACCCAGTCGCTGCACACCCGCCTGCTCGCCGAGAATCCCGATCGGAACTGGGATTGCTGCGTCAGCTGGTACGTGCCGCCCATCCGCGAGCACCTCGCCGAGTACTACAGCGCTGGGGGCTTCAACAAGCTGGACGGATTTCTGGCGTTCTGGAAGGAACGCCCGGATCCATGGCCGTGGCGCTATGTGCTGCTGCTGGATGACGACGTCTATCTGCGCCCCCGGGCACTGTCGCAATTCTTTCTCCTGTGCGAGCAGCACAGCACCTACCTGTCGCAACCGGCGCTGAACTGGTTTACGCATACCACCCTCAATGTGCTGGTGCGTAATCCGGCCTGCCTGATGCGGCGCCTGAGCTTCGTCGAAGTCATGGCGCCCTGCTTCTCGACGGCGGCGCTGGAGGAACTCCTGCCGACCTTCGACTGGACACGCAGCACCTGGGGCACGGATGTCGCCTGGGGTTGCATTCTCGAAGGTCGACACCCGGTACATGTCATCGATGCAGTCTCGATGGATCACACCCGTACGGGGGATGGCCGTCCCACCGCGTTCTATCGCAAGCTCACGGCCATGGGGGTCGACCCGGGCCAGGAGTTGCGCGGCATCCTTGCCCGCTTCCCGGATTTCGGCGGCCAGAGGATGCTCAAGCAAGGCCATATCTATCGTCCGGGTCTGCCGCCCGCATTGGGCCCGGTGCTGCTGGTGCTGTTTGAAAAACTGAAGTTCATCGTCCGGATCCGCAAGCAGGTGTTGCGCAATGTGCGCGCCTGGCGCGCCAACCTGCAGGATCGTCGGCGCCAGCGATCAGTCAATAAAGGGGAGTGAGCATGACACCAACGCATTTGAGAACTGCATTTCCCGGAGTCGCGCTGGCGATCGGTGCGCTGACCCTGTCGTGCGCAGCGCTGGCCCGCGGCCACGGCACTCACGCTGCGACGGGTCCGCTGCCGGACATCGTCATGGACGGCACGAACCTGTATCCGGAGAGCATGAGTTCCGGGCCGGATGGCACCGTGTATATCGGCAGCATGAAGGGCATCGTGTTCCGTGCCAAACCCGGCTCGGACAAGGCGACGGCCTGGATCAAACCAACGCCGCGCAATGGCCTCCTGACGCTGCTGGGCGTGCTCGTGGATGCCCCCACCCACACTCTGTGGCTGTGCTCGTCGCCCGGCGCGCTGCGCTCCCCACCGGTCGCGGGCATTGCATCCTTGATTTCGTTTGATCTGCGAACGGGACGCCAGACGGGGCACTATCCGTTCCCCGCCCCTGCTTCGATCTGCAACGACATCTCGGTGGCGCCCAATGGGGATGTCTATGCCTCGGACACGCCCAATGGCCGTATCCTGCGCCTGGTCAAGGGCAGCAAGTCACTGAGCGTCTTTGCCGAGGATGCGCGGCTCAAGGGCATCGATGGCCTGGTATTCGGCGGCAATGGCGTGCTGTATGTAAACAATGTCAGCCGCAACCAATTGCTGATCGTGGACGTGCGTGCCGATGGCACAGCGGGCCCCATCACCCAGCTGCTGCTGTCGCAGCCGGTGGCAGGACCGGATGGCTTCAGATTCATCGGTGGCGATCGCTTCCTGCTGGCCGAAGGCAATGCGGGTCGCGTCGATCTGGTCACGATCAATGGGGTACGCGCGGATATCCATGTGCTGCGCGAGGGCCTGCAGTCGCCCCCGGCTGTCACGCTGGTCGGCAATACGGTCTACGCGCTGGAAGGCAAGATCCGGTACCTGATCAGTCCGTCGTTGAAGGGCAAGGATCCAGGTCCGTTCAAAGCCTATGCAGTGCCGTTACCACAGCTCTAGCGATGAGCAGCCGCAGGCTATCTGAGGGTATGCACATCGTTACCTGCGCTCGCCGCGGGCGCTGATGACGCAGCTGGCGCCGAAGACGGCGCTGCCGGCCGCGCAGCAGCTTTGGCGTGGTGCGGAGCGGTGCGTACGGCCGGTACGGCGCATCCCCAGTTCAGCATCTCATCAGATTCGGTTCCAGGAATGGCCAGCTTCCAGGTCGTATCATCATCCAGCGCCGTGAACGACGGCCCCTTCTCGCGCAGATTGTTGCGCATGTAATAGAACACCGCGGCGCGCCGATAGGATCGCGCATCGCAATTGAGCTCTTCGCGAGTGACCGCGCTCAGGTAATGCAGCGGATAGACTTCCGCCTGCGGACGTGAATACTCCCAGCGCATCCAGGCGATGACGACGTAGCCATTGTGCAGCACATTGTGTGACGAGGCATAGAGCACGCTGGGGTTCTCCGGCGGTCCGTCGGCAATCATTGTCCAGCCGCCGCTGTGCAGCGGATCAAGCGCGCCTTCCCAGGACGCCGCGGTCACCGCAACCGTCGGCGTCACAACCGGTGCGGCCGAGACCTTTGCAACCACGTTCACGCCCCGAGTGCATTGGGCGTTGGCTGCACTCCCCACCGCGGCGGCTTCCGACCTGGTGTGAGCCGCGGCGCCACTGCTCACCTTGACGCTGGACTTGCCTTGCGGACACCCGGTGGTGCTGGCGCCCCATGCGGCATGGAAACCCAGTAGCAGCAGCACGGCCGAGGAGCACGCAATCATTGCGGGCGCGGCGAACGGCCCCGTCCGGGGATGAAAGGCACTCCGAATAGCGCGCATGGTGGGGAAAACTCCGCGAATCTGGCGCCACTGACTGTAGGGGCGCATTTGCCCGGCGGCGCAGAGCCAGTTGGCAATTTCGCTCTTCTGGACGCTGTGCGCCCTGTGACTTGCGTCACATCGCGTTTTTCCACGCTGCGACATGGCCTCGGCGAGCCCCGCAGCCGGACTAGGGCCCCGGCGCTCCGCGATCTCGCTTGGCTTGATGTCTGGCGAAAAGTGCGATCATTTCCCGGTTGAAGGCCGGGAGGTCATCGGGTTTGCGACTAGTCACCAGATTCTCATCCACCAAGACCTCCTGATCGATCCAATTGCCACCGGCATTCGTGATATCGGTTTTAAGCGAGGGCCATGAGGTCATCCGATACCCCTTCGCCGCACCACTTTCCACGATGGTCCAGGGCCCATGACAGATGGCGGCCACGGGTTTACCCGAATCAAAGAATGAGCGCACGAAACTCACCGCCTTCGGTTGCATGCGTAGCGCATCAGGATTCATGACACCCCCAGGCAGCAGCAGCGCATCGTAGTCGCTCGGGTCCGCATCGCTGATCCCTTGATCGACATTGACCGTCTGGCCCCACTCCTTATGGTTCCAGCCACGAATGTCGCCGTCCTTCGGGGAAACGACTTCCGTGGCGGCACCGAGTGCATCCAGTGCCTTCTTCGGCTCCAACAGTTCCGACTGTTCGAAGCCATCTGTGGCCAGGATCGCAACTCGCAATCCTTTTAGCGTGGTCTGTGCCATATCGATATCCTCCGGACTTGGGTGTCATTCAGAGGGCCGATTGTGAACGTGATGGGGCTGAAGTCAGGCCCGCTTCACAGGCTCTTGTCGTGAGAAAACACTGACGTGATGGGTTCTACAGCCGCAGCCAGCCGCGCTTCCTGATCTGATTCAGCAAAATCCCGACAGCGAAAGCGAGACCGACATTCCAGAGCGCGAAGGCCGCGACAGTGAGCGTAATGAATCGCTCGCCTTTATCCTTGCTGAAGTCGCAGGACCCGAGCGCCAGCTGCGCACCGGTCAGAAAAAGAATCACGCCGAGTACCGGACGATCGAACAGCTGAAAGATCATCTGGACTGATCCCGCCAGGAAGAACGCGAGAAACAGCAGAATCGTGCCGAGTATGATCGGGGCTCCCCCGGTGCGCGCACCGAAAGCCACATGCCCCGCCATGCCGCCCGCCCCGTGACACATGGGAACGCCGCCGCACACCGCACTGCCTAAGTTCATGATGCCCGTGGATACCGCGACACCATTTTCGGTCACGGACCGATCCGGGAACAGTCGGTTGTTCTCCTCGCGGATCGCAATGACCGCATTCCCCAGCGTCAGCGGTAATTGAGGCAGTGCGAGAAACAAACATCCGGTGATGAGGTCCTGCCAGGAGATCCTGGACAGCGCAAAGCTCGGCAGATGGAATTGGATTTTGGTCGCCACGAGTACTGCCAATGCTCCCGGGTTCTGCACAGCTCCGCACACTGCGCCGAAAATGAGCAGCAGGAACATCGCCGGGATGGCCTTGTTCGACAGTAGGAGCAGGGTGCCCAAGAGGCCCACCGAGGCGATGAGCCAACCGCCACTCATCATCCGGATTCCTTCGAGCATGAAGCCGATTCCGAGCCCCAGCACAATGCCGATGACTACAAATCGCGGCACCAGCCCCGATACGTGCCGGGCGGCACCGGTGAGTCCAAGAACCAGCCACAGCACCCCCGTCACCAGATCTGCCGCGTACACACTGCCCTGCGTAATGGTGGCCGTCTGGGCAGCCTGGGTCGCCGCCACTGCGCCAATTGCCTTCATCGGTTGCACGGGAAACGGAGTCCTGTAATAGGCCCCGCAAATGACCATCGCGGCCCCGAATGAGAAGAGGATGCCAAACGGGCTCATGTTGAGCACCGCAATGTAGGCGACCACAAACGGGATCAGTGTCCCGAGATCGCCAAAGGCGCCCGCCCACTCCATTCGGTCAAATCGATTGGCCGCAGTGGGGGAGTTCGATCGAAACACCTGCATCGCAAACGGGTCATCCAAGCCGCAAAGGGGCGGCGATTGTGGCTCGAAGCGCGATATTTCAGGGGAGCCAGCGCTTGACATACAGACATATCATTCGTACGCTATGACGCATGAGAACGACCGTGCGCTTGGATGCAGCCTTGCTAGAGCGTGCGCGGCAGGAGGCTGTGCGGCGCAAAACCACCCTCACGTCCCTGATAGAGCAAGGTCTGGAACTCGTACTGCGCCGACCGCTCAAGCGTCCGAGGCCTCGACCCGTATCGCTTCCCGTATGTCGAGCTGGAGGCGGAATTTCACCAGGTGTCGACCTGAACGACAGCGCGAGTCTCTTGGACCGCATGGAAGGACGCGATTGATCCTGCCGGACGTCAACGTCCTCATCTACGCGTTTCGCTCCGATTCGGAAGACCATGGGCTGCACAAGGAATGGCTGGAATCCGTTATCAACGGACCAGCGGCCTTCGGAATTGCCCCGCAGGTCCTGGCGAGCGTCGTCAGGATCTGCACGCAC
>DASXFV010000030.1:0-28171 GCA_036489445.1 Steroidobacteraceae bacterium
CGCTACATGGGGCAGATCAATGCTCGAATCGATCGGGCGTGGCTACGGCCCCGCACGCCCATCGGTGCCGCTTCTTTTTCCTGTCGCGTGCGCATTCTGCAGGATGCCGTGGGCAACGTGACGGAGGTGATGCTGGAGCAGTGCAATGGGGATACACGCTGGCAGCTCTCCTTGGTGCACGCGATCGATTCCTCTTCACCCTTGCCGGCGCCGCCCGATCCGGATGTCTTCAGCCGAATTGTTCATCTCGGTTTCACGGCGGAGGCTTATGCCTCTGGTCGCCATGAGGACCAATACGAGCCAGAGAGGACCGTCAGTCTGCTGGATACCCAAGGTTATCGGGGCACGGACCTGCCGTAGACTTCGAACTGGGCGACGTCGGACCAGCCCCCCGGACCATGACCGCTGCCGGGCATGAGATCCACGAACCCTATTTGATCCACCTTCGACAGATCGACATGGTCGAGCAGCGCTCCGGTGGTGACGGCACGGGAGATGTCCAGCTTCAGCCAATGCAGATCGGCAAAGGAAATCTCACTTACCAGCCAATCGCGTGGGGAGGCGTCGGCGTGGTCCGCGACCAGCCAGGTTCCATCCGCCAGCTTCACGATTGGCCGGATCTGGTGGTACCCCGAGGTTCGGGTTGTCCAGCGGATGCGGGCCAGACCAGTCAGGTCGGCCAGGTGCTGCTTGTCGCGCAGGGCGAGACCGCAGGGTGTCGTACACAAACCCGCCCAAATGTGCAAAGGATTGTTCTCGTCCCCGGGAATTCCGGTGAGTGTGAGCTGCCCACCCGGCACCACCAGTGTCAGCTCCAGGTTCGCATTACCCACCGAGGTGGCCGCCATGGGATGATCTTCGCCATTGGGCGCCGCCTTCCATTCTTCCCGGAAGAAAAGGGGTGGGCGCTGCGGCCCGTGTTCCGGAGGGCTACCCGGAGGCGGCAGGCCGCCGGTCTGGGATTGGGCGGCAGGGATAGCCAGGAGCGCACACAGCGCGAGCAGCGGTGCGCGGTAATTTGCAACCATCATGTCCCTCCTGTTCTTGAGCCACCCGGAGTCTACCGCTGTCTCCAGCGGCGCGTAATGCGCGCCGTGTGATGCAGTGCGATCCGACGCTCAGGTCTGCGCCTACAACCAGGAATGGAGTCCTACAGCATGAGGGCGCGATTCTGCGCACTACATTGGCGATAAGCCTTGCAACAACGTTCCAGCCCAAGCGTGAGAATGAACCTAAGAAAGTTGCGCGTTACTTGGGAGAGATCATGAAAGATGGAATACGGATCGCACTCGGCAGTCTCCTGCTGGGCCTCGCTGTGATCAATGCCGGCTGCGTGGTGGCCGGACCGCGAGAGGGATACTACGACCGCGATAATCACCGCTACTGGCACGAGCACGCCTGGGTGGGTTGCCGGGACAATGACGAGCACTGCCGGTAATTCGCGCTTGCGGCTTACCCAGTGACACTCGAAGGTTGCTCCATTTTTTTGAGCGGCCCTCGAGGCCAGAAGCCGCTTAGGTTTCTGGCACGACAGGCGCCTCTTTTCGGGCGCCTGTCCGGTTGCCCACATGCAGGAGTGGCAAGCAGTGACGCAGCCCATAAAATCCCGAGTCCGCGAAGGAAGCTCGCAGGCTCACGGTGCCATCTGGGACGGAAAAGGCACCAATTTCACTCTCTTCTCCGCGCACGCCACCAAGGTGGAAGTCTGCCTCTTCGATTCGGTGGGGGGCACCGAACTGGAGCGCATTGCACTACCTGAATATACCGACCAGGTCTGGCATGGCTATATTCCGGATGTGCATCCAGCCTCCGTCTACGGCATGCGCGTTCACGGACCCTACGAGCCGAAGGAAGGACATAGGTTCAATCCCAATAAGCTGGTTCTGGATCCGTATGCCCGCGCGCATATCGGCGACCTCAAATGGGCCCCTGAGGTGTTTGGCTACACGATAGGCGCGCCGGAGGAAGATCTGAGCTTTGATGAGCGGGACAGTGCCCCGTTCATGCCCAAGTGCGTGGTCGTGGATCCGGATTTCGACTGGCGCGGTCAGCCGCGCCAGCGAAACGTACCCTGGGATCGGACCATCATCTATGAAGCCCACCTGAGGGGTTTCACGAAACTGCACCCCGGAGTGCCCGAGCGTCAGCGCGGCACCTATGCGGGATTTGGCAACAAGCAAGTGGTTGAATACGTCAAATCCCTTGGCATTACCAGTGTCGAGCTGCTGCCGATCCATACCTTCATAAACGACGGAATTCTGCAGGAACGGGGCCTGACGAACTATTGGGGATACAACAGCATCGGCTTCTTCGCGCCCGACCCGCGGTACGCGCACGAGCCTGAGCAAAGCCTGCGCGAGTTCAAGGAAATGGTGGCCAATTTCCATGAGGCCGGGCTGGAGGTGATCCTGGACGTGGTCTACAACCACACCGCGGAAGGGAACGAGAAGGGACCGACGTTATCCTTCAAAGGCATTGATAACGCCTCCTACTATCGGCTGATGCCTGAGAAGCGCTACTACATCAATGACACCGGCACTGGCAACACGGTCAATCTATCGCATCCCAATGTGATCGAGATGGTCACGGACAGTTTGCGTTACTGGGTCAACGAATTTCATGTCGATGGGTTCCGTTTCGATCTGGGAACCATCCTGGCCCGCGAGCCCAATGGGTTCGACAATCAAAGTGGCTTTCTGAAGGCCTGTCACCAGGACCCGGTGCTGCGCACCGTGAAGCTCATTGCGGAGCCCTGGGATTGCGGGCCGGGCGGCTACCAGGTGGGCGAATTCCCGCCCGGATGGGCGGAGTGGAACGACCGGTATCGCGACACGGTGCGCGACTATTGGAAGGGGGACGCTTCCGCGAGCGCGGTGGCGCAACGGCTGTGCGCATCCGCTGAAGTCTTCAATCGTCTCGGCCGCCGGCCATCAGCAAGCGTCAATTTTGTAACGGCGCATGATGGCTTCACCCTGAATGATCTGGTCAGCTATAACGACAAGCATAACGAAGCAAACGGCGAGGACAACAAGGACGGCACCAGCAACAATCGTTCGTGGAACTGCGGAGCGGAGGGTCCCACGGACGATCAGGAGATCATCGCGTTGCGGGAGCGGCAGCGGCGCAACATGCTGGCGACGCTGCTGCTATCCCAGGGGACTCCAATGTTCGTGGCCGGCGATGAGTTCGGACGCACACAACAGGGCAACAACAACGCCTATTGTCAGGACGACGAGATCAGCTGGGTGAACTGGGAGCTCGCCGCACAGGGTAAACCGCTGATCCAGTTTGTGCAGCGCCTGTGCGCCCTGCGCGCCAAGTACCCGATACTCCGGCGCAATCGCTTTCTCACCGGTACTCTGGATGAGGAACTTGGCATCAAGGATCTGACATGGATCAATGCATCGGGTGCCGAAATGACCGCGGAAGAGTGGGCCGATGATCGCATGAAGTGCTTTGGCATGCTGATCGACGGCCGCGGCCGCCCGACGGGCGTGAGACAGCGTGGAACAGAGGCCGCGATGCTGATCGTGCTCAATTCGCATCATGATCTGGTCAATTTTACGCTTCCGGAATACCCCGACGGGGAAACCTGGGACTTGCTTCTGGATACGGATAATCCGGACAGGACCGAGCCCTATCGGGGAAAAACGGGTGACGTCTTTGGTATCACCGGCCGATCGCTGTTTATCTTTATCCGGGCAGGCTGAGGATGGGCAAGTCCGCGTCAGCGCCGCGCTCCTGGATTGCCACCTATCGCCTGCAGCTGAACCTCGAATTCACGTTGGCCGATGCGGAAAAGGTACTGCCTTACCTGGAGCATCTTGGCGTCAGCCATGTTTACCTGTCGCCGGCTCTGCAAGCCTCCCATGGCAGTGCGCACGGCTACGACGTAACCGATCCCACCCACGTCAGTGAGGATTTGGGGGGCGAGGCAGCGTGGGAGCACTTTGTAGCGAGTGCGCGTGCGCGCTCGCTCGGCATCCTGCTGGACATCGTGCCGAATCACATGGCGGCGACGGCGCAAAACCCCTGGTGGGACGATGTATTGGCCCATGGGCCGTATAGCGATTTCTGCCGCTACTTTGACATTCGCCTGCCGGTTCCCAGCCGTTTCTGCGTGCACCTGTGCAGTCTGGCCAGGCCCTATGGCGAGGCCCTCGCCGCGGGCGAACTGAAAATCGAGATCACCGAGGGGACGTTACGACTACGACACTATGACAATACCTGGCCTTTGACTCCCGGCTCCTGGGGCGCCGTGATGCAGGATCGGAGCCGATGTTTCGCAGACCTCGAGCGGCTGCGTCTGGTTGATTCCCCCGGGGAGAGTGAGCGCCAGTCGTATCGGAACGCGGCACAGGCGGCTGCGATAGTCCTGACCGAGTGCGCAAAAAGTCACGCTTTGGCCGAGGCCGTCGACTCCATCAACGGCGATCTGGATCGGCTGGATGAGATCATTCAGCACCAGTTCTACACTGTGCACGGATGGAAGCTCTCCGGAGAACTGGTTAACTACCGACGCTTCTTTGACATCTCGACGCTGGTGGGGCTCTCCACTGAACGCCAGGAGGTGTTCGATGCGGTTCATGAGCGTTTCAGGAAGATGATCGCTGCAGGGGAGGTGGCGGGATTGCGGGTGGATCACCCGGATGGCTTGCGCGATCCTCTGGAGTACTTCAAGCGGCTGCGGGAGCTGCTGCCACAGGGACGGATCTATGTGGAGAAGATTCTCGACACCGAGGAGCGCCTGCCGCAGACCTGGCTGATCGATGGCACGGTGGGTTACGATTTTCTGTCGAAGGTCAACCGGCTGTGGATGAGCGATCAGCACACCGATTCGTTAACGTCGACCTATGCGGATTTCACCGGCCATTCGGTCAATCTGGGAGCCCTGATTCGGGAGAAGAAGGACTATATCGTGCGCTATGTTTTTGCGTACGATCACCAGAGACTTTCCGATGCGGCAATCGGTATCGCGCGGCAATCGCGCATCACGCGTGACTTGAGTCCGCGGCAGATCCGCGACGCTCTGGCGCAGATTACCGCGGCGTTGGGTGTCTATCGCGCTTATCGGACGGCCTCCGAAATCGACGATGTGGACCAGAGTGTGCTCGCCGAAGCGGTGCGTAGTGCACGCTTCGCGCGTCCCGACATCGATGCGTCAATTTTTGAATTCATCCTCGGCTTGCTGACCAAGGCATCGCTGAGCGAGGACGAATTTGCCTTCGTGTGCGAGTGGCAGCAATTGACACCGGCGGTCATGGCCAAAGGCGTGGAAGACACCACATTCTATTGTTTCGACCGGCTGCTGTCGTGTAACGAGGTGGGTGCCCAGGCCTCACTGATCGGCATTTCGTCAGACAAATTTCATGAGTATTGCCATTATTTAAGCGAGCACTGGCCGCGAAACATGCTGGCCACCTCCACGCATGACAATAAACGCAGCGAAGATGTGCGCACCCGTATTTCTTTGTTATCGGAAATTCCGGATCGCTGGGCGGCGGCACTGCATCAATGGTCCACGATGAACGAGGGGGCCTGGAACAACCGCACGCCGGATCGGCACGCGGAGTATCTGCTCTATCAAACCCTGGTGGGAGCGTGGCCCATCGATGTGGCACGCTGCTGGCAGTACATGTTGAAGGCGTGCCGCGAGGCGAAGCTGCGCACTTCGTGGCAGGAACCTAATGTGGGTTATGAGGCGAACATCCAGGGATTTGTGGAGCGCGCACTGGAAAATGTGGAATTCATCCACAGCCTTGCTGAATTTGTCGAACCGCTGGTGCTACCGGGCCGCATCAACAGCCTGGCGCAGACCCTCATCAAGCTGGTGGCCCCAGGGATTCCGGACTTTTACCAGGGCAGTGAGCTGTGGGACTTGAGTTTGGTGGATCCGGATAATCGCCGTCCGGTTGACTACGAGCGGCGGACCGAACTGCTCGAGCGGTGTCGTGTGGTGGGGGCGGGGCAGGCCCTGGCCGAGTGGGATACCGGCCTGCCCAAGTTGTGGCTGATTGATCGGGTGCTGAGCCTGCGCGCCGCCCGGCCCCAGGAATTTGCCGAAGATAGCCGGTATCAGCCCTTGGCGGCCCAGGGCGCACACTTGGGAAACCTGCTGGCATTCCGGCGGGGCGAAAATCTCATCGCCGTAGTGCCACGACTGACCCTGTCCATTGCGAACAATTGGGAGGATACCCGGTTGCCGCTGCCGGGGGGGGTCTGGCGCAATATCTTCACGCTAGGGGAGCTGTCCGCATCAGGCACCGCCAGCGAACTCTTCGGTGAATTTCCGGTCGCGCTGCTGCTCAAGCAATCGGCTTGAGCGCCAGCAGGACCAATCCGTTACAGGTCCTGGATGAAAATGCGCGTCTCATGCGCTGCCAGGATCTGCGCGGTCGAGACTTCCTGAACCGAACTGATCAGGGAGCGCCACGAGCCTTCCGGCGGCGTGTACGGCACCACTCGCGGGGCGAAATTCACGGCGACGCACAGCTGACCCAGCGCGAATGATAGCCAGCAGTCCGCGGTGTCGTACCTGACATTCACGGGATGTGGCAGCGGGCCGGTGTTACTCATCCTCAACGCGATCATGCGCCGATACCATTCAAACAGTTCCTGGTGTCCAGATTGTGCGAGTTCGTCCCAGTTCAAAACGGAAGCGGCGAAGGTCGCCGGAGACTGTGGATTGGGAACCTCGTCCCGCCAGCCAAAGCTTGCGAATTCCTGCCGTCGGCCCTCCGCGACCAATTGCCCGAGCTTCTCATTCTGATGATCGGTGAAGTACAGGAAGGGGGTGGCTGCGCCCCATTCTTCGCCCTGAAAGAGCATCGGTACGAACGGCGACAAAATGGTGAGTGCGGCCACGGCCTTTAGCTGGACCGGGGTGAGCAGCATACTGAGTCGTTCCCCATGCGCACGATTACCGATCTGGTCGTGATTTTGCGCACTCACCACGAGCTGCGAGGGCTGCACCAGCTTGGGAGCTCGGCCATGTCTGCGCTTGCGGTGCTCGGAATACTGACCCTGATACACATAACCGTGCCGCAGGCACACCGCCAGGTCCTGGAGTCCATGAAAATCGACGTAATACCCGCTGCTCTCGCCGGTCATGAGGTGATGCAGGGCATGGTGAAAGTCGTCGGCCCAATGGGCATTCAGGCCGTAGCCGCCCTGCGCCGGTGGCAGGACCAGGCGCGGATCGTTGAGATCACTCTCGGCGATGACAACGACCGACCGGTCGGCTGCTGCCGCCCACGCCTGCACTTCGGTCGCCAATTCCTCCAGCAGATGCACGGCTTCGAAACTGTAGATGGCATGTACCGCGTCCAGCCGCAGTCCATCGAAACCATAGGTATCCAACCACATCCGAGCGTTGTCGATGACAAAGCGCCTGACGCCGTCACTGTAGGCACCGTCGTAATTGACCGCTTCGCCCCAGCCGGTTTTGATGCGATCGGTGAAGTAGGGAGCGTATTGACTCAGATAGTTGCCGTCGGGGCCCAGATGGTTGTAGACCACGTCGAGCAGGACGGCCAGACCGTGCACATGACAGGCAGCAACAAAATGAGCCAGCTCCTCGGGCGTTCCGTAGGAGGGCTGCGGTGCGAACAGATAGACCCCGTCGTAGCCCCAGCCGTGATTGCCTGGAAAGGTCGCGAGCGGCATCACCTCGACATGGGTGACGCCAAGACGCACCAGGTGGGGAAGCTTTTGTGCGGCACTGACATAGGTGCCTTGCGGGGTGAAGGTGCCGATATGCAGCTCGTAGATGACGGCGTCACTCAGCGGCTTTTGTCGGAATTCGCTCCGGGTGATCGCCTTCAATTCGCTCTCATTGACCGGGAACGATGGGCCGTGAACTCCCTGCGGCTGCCAGGCGGAGCGCGGATCGGGGAGTGGGGGCCCGCCATCGATTGAATAGCGGTAACCCTGCGCAACTCGTGCCGGATCGCAGTCGATCTGCCAGTAACCCTCGGCGTCACGGGTCATCGCGCAGTGTTGGTCTGCGCACACCAACTCGACGCTCTTGCTGGCGAGCGGTGCCCAAACTGAGAACTTCATGCGGGTCGGGTTATCCGGATGCAAACCACTAGCAAAGCACGGAATCGGGTGCAGGGGGTGGATTCACCCATTCGCAGTGGTGTAGGAGACTTCTGACTCTGAGCCCGATGGGCGTCAATGGCCGAAGCAAGACCGCCTCAGGCTGCGGCCAAGTGGTCCAGCAACTCGGTGGCGCTGAGCGGGCGGGAAATCAGGAAACCCTGTGCGTGGTCGCAGCCCAATTCCTCCAGGATTCGCAGCTGCTCTTCCGTGTCGACGCCCTCCGCCGTGACGGTGCAGCCCAGATCCTTGGCCATGCGGATGACGGCGGCCACGATCGCGCGGCTGCTTTCCTGCTCGTGAATACCGGCGATAAAGCTGCGGTCGATCTTGATCGAGCCGAAGGGGTGATCACGCAGCCAGGTCAGCGAGGAATAGCCGGTGCCAAAGTCGTCCAGGGCCACGCGGACGCCCATTGCCTCCAGCGTATGCACGTTGTCCACACTGACGCTGTCGGGGCGCAGCAGGGAGGTCTCCGTGAGCTCCAGGCTCAGCATGGCGGGGTCGAATTGAGCGTGGGACAGGGTCTGTCGAACCCAGAGCGGGAAATCCGGTTGCGAGAGCTGGCGCGCCGAGACGTTCACGCCCAGCTTGAGCCGATGATTGGCTGACGCCAGGTCTGCGAGTGCCTGGCAACTCTCCCACAGCACCCAGGCGCCGATCTGCAGAATACTGCCCGAGTCCTCGGCGATCGGTACGAATTCGCTGGGCAACACATCCCCAAGGGTCGGACTGTTCCAGCGCAGCAGGGCCTCGGCACCGATGACCTGTCGGGTGGGCAGGGAGATGACGGGTTGATACACCAGGTGCATCTCGCCCCGTGTTTCCGCGCCGCGCAGCGCCCGAGCCATCTCCAGACGTCGACCCGCCCGGACGGTTTCGCCGATCTCTGCAAATACACAACGATCCCGACCGGTGCGCTTGGCCTCGTACATCGCCTTGTCGGATCTGCGAATGGCCTCCCGCGCATCGATGGCGCTATTGCGGATCAAGGCGATGCCGATGCTCGCTGTGATGACCCGCGATCCCAGGCCCGGCAGGGGCTGTGCGATGGCGTCGAGCAGTCGCGCACCCAGTTGACCTGCCTCATCCGCGCCACTGAGATTCTCGGCGACTACGATGAACTCATCGCCGCCGAAACGACCCACCAGGTCGGTTGCCTTGACATTATTCGACAGGCGCCGGGCAACCTCCCGAATCATCTCATCTGCGACATCGTGCCCGAGGGTGTCGTTCATGGCCTTAAGACCGTCCAGATCGACGAACAGGACGGCGAGCGGCGCCTCTGAGCGCACCTGCTGGATGGCAGTATCCAGTTTCTCGAAAACGGCCGCCCGGTTGGGCAGTCCCGTCAGGCTGTCATGTCGGGCGTCATGCTTCAGGCGCGCGATCGAGCGGGTTCTTTCCAGCGCAGTGGCGGCCACGCGTACCCAGTCGCGCAGCAGCGCCACATGCTCGGGCTGTGGCCGTCGCGGCCGGCGGCCGTACAGGGCAAGCGTACCCAGCACATCGCCCGCGGAATCTTTGATCGGCATCGACCAGCAATGTGCGACGCCGGCCATCTCGGCCATCGCACGGATCGGCGCCCATTTTGGGTCCTGGCTCAGATCCGCGGAAATGGCGAATTCGCCGAACCATGCCGCCGGGCCGCAGGTGCCGATGCTGGGGCCAATGGGCGCCCCATCCACGGAATCGAGGTACTCCTTGGGCAGAGACGGACCGACTCCGGAGTGAAGGGTGTTCGATACCGGATCCCGCAGCAGCACGGACGGTATCAGCGAGGAATCGTAGCGCTCAATGATCCTGCAGACTTCCACGAGCACATCCCGCAGCGGGGCGGCGGCGCCGATCATGTCGTGGACGCGATTGTGGGATGTGACCAGGTCATGGACGCGTGCCACATGCGCTTGAGCCAGACGCCGTTCAAGCTCGGTAGCCACTCCTGCCGCCGTATCGCCCAGCACGGCCAATTCTTCGACCGACCAGGTCTGGCGAGCGGGGTCGGCCATGCCTAAGCGGCCGACGATTTTACCGGCCACTGCAATCCGGGCTTCTGCGAACGCTCCGCCCGTGGCAGGCAGGCAGGCGCTCGCCGGGTCGCGCAGGTAGCCCTCCAAAGCCACCGTCTGGGCGACTTCGCTGGTCCGCCCGGGCAACCCCATGGCGGGACCTGCTACCCGGATGACCTGGCGCGAGCCGTCAAACAGGGCCAGCGCGGCACAGGCCGCGTTGGCCTGCCGACGAACAATAGCGATCCAGCGCTCCAGTTCCGGATCCGCCACGACTGCAAAAGCCGTGTCGCCCCGCAATGGCGCCAACTGTTCCCCATCGTCCGGAACAGGAGTGATCGTGGCAGAGGCCGGTGTTATCACAGCAACCATAGAGTGGACTATCGGTCATCCACAGAGGAACTGTGACTTGCCTGATGGAGACTGGGACCGGAGGCACATTTCCGGTCCAGCCATTTAACATTAACTGTGCGAGTGGGCGAAGGATGGCGTAGCGCCGGCGGTTTGCGGCTCCAGATTGCTTTGCAGCACTTGCAGGGCGGCTTCCGGGGTATCGACGCATTGGAACAGTTCCAGGTCCTCGGCGCTGATCATGCCGTGACGCAGCAGAGCCTTGAAGTTGAGGATCTCGTTCCAGTATTGCGACCCATACAGGATCACGGGTATCCGGCGCTGCAGTTTATGAGTCTGAGCCAACGTGAGGATTTCCATGAGCTCATCCAAGGTGCCAAAGCCACCGGGAAAGGCAATCAGTCCGCGCGCCAGGTGCGCAAACCACAGCTTGCGCATGAAGAAGTAATGGAATTCGAACGCCAGCTCACGGGTGATGTACGGGTTGGCGTGCTGCTCGTGCGGCAGACTGATATTCAGTCCGATGGTCTGCCCACCAGCCTCCGATGCGCCGCGATTGGCTGCCTCCATGATGCCACCTCCCCCGCCCGAGCAGATCACGTAGCGGTGTGCATGCGATGCCAGGGACTTCGACCATTGTGTAATCAATCGCGCCAGGGTCTGTGCGTCATGGTAGTAGCGGCCCATCGGCCCGGTGGCGGTCAGGCGTGCGGAACCGAAGAACACGATCGTGTCATGGATTCCTGCCTGGCGAAATCGGTTCAGCGGCTCCAGGTATTCGGCAAGAATCCGCAGCGAGCGGCCCTCATTGCTGCTCAGGAATTTCGTGTCTTCATAGGCGAGTGGGACCGGGGGCACGGGCGGAGTTGTCATGGGCTATTTCTCGCAGGTGAAATCGATGAAGCCGCGGCTGACGTCCGTGCTCAGCAGCCGTACCCGCACCGGCTGACCGACCTTCAGACCCTGGAATCCACGGACGATCCGCCCTTCCACGGCCGGTATCAGCGTCCGCGCCCACGTGCCCTTGTCCGCGGCGCCCGTGACAATGGCATCGAATGTCTGACCGACCCTCGAATGCAACAGCAGTGCTGCCGCGGATTTGCCGACGCGCCGTTCCACCTTGGCCGCGTTGTCTTCCTGGACGGTGCAATGGGCCGCCAACGCCTGCAGTTCACCGATGGAGTAGGGCGCCGAGCGGTTATTCAGTGCGGACTTGATCAGCCGCTGGGTGATCACGTCCGGAAACCGGCGATTGGGCGCCGTGCTGTGCATGTAGTCGTTGACCGCCAGGCCGAAATGTCCCGCAACCGTCTGGCCTGGTACCTCCAGTGCATACTCGCCACGTCCCAACAGCTTGATGACCGACAACGACAGATCGGGAAACTGTGCCGGGTTTTCCCTGCGGCGTGTCGCCAGAAACGCATTCAGGGCGACCGGGTCGGCCGTTGCGGGTAAATGGCTACCCCGCTCCGCGGCCAAGGCCACGATGCGATCCCAGTGCTCAGGCGTACGCAATACCCGGCGGATCGAGGGCAGCCCCTTGTTCTGCAGCCAGCGAGCGGCCACGCCATTCGCGGCGACCATGATATTTTCAATCAATTCATGCGCCCGATTCTTGCGGTCCGGCACCAGGTCCCGTAGCACCTCGCCGTCAAAGACCGCGCTGGTCTGGATCGTTTCCAATGTCAGCGCGCCACGTTCGTGGCGTACCCGTCCGAGCGCCCGTGCAACCTGGTCTTGGAGGCGCACCTGCTGCTGCAGGACTGCGGTATCGAGCCCCTGGGGCGCCCGCGCGCCATCTTCAAGCCAGCTGGCCACGCCGTTATAGGCCAGCTTCGCTTTGTTCACGACCGTCGCGCGGTAAATATCGGAGCTGGTGATGCTGCCATCCGCTGCGACGATCATTTCGAAGATGAGCGCCAGGCGTTCCTGGCCCTGGACCAGAGAGGTCAGGTCAGTCGAGAGCCGCTCCGGGAGCATGGGAAATATGCGGCCGGCCGTATAGACCGATGTCGTGTTCTGATGCGCATGGTCATCAATCGGCGAGCCTGCGTTCACCGCAGCATCGACATCGGCGATGGCGACCAGCAGTCGCGTGGACCCCCCATCCACAGATTGCGCGACGGAGAGCTGGTCGAGGTCCCGGGAGTCATCGTTGTCGATCGAAACCCAATCCGCGCCGCGCAAATCCCGTAGGCCAGCGTCCATGGGGGAGCTCTGCAGCGAATTGGCCTGCCGCTGCGCCTCTGGCGAGAAATCCGGCTGCAGACCCCTGTCCAGCATGGCTTGCCGGGCGATGGCGGCCAGGAGGTCTCGTGGATTTTGCGGTGATGCGCTCATGAAGCGGGCGACCTCGGAAGTTCGTGGATCGGGGATTGCCCCAGGGAGTGCGAATTCTGCCAGACTGTTGGTTCACGGCCCATACAGATTAGTATTGACTCACGAGAAGGCGGGATTTGCGAGTGGGTAATCTGTTCCAGAGGCAGCACAAGGTTGGTACGACCGCTCCCACCGGGCATCAGATCCCGTGGTCCATCGAGCTGGTTGATCGAGTGCGCCAACGTTTCATTCTCACCGTGATCTCGACCACCTTGCTGACAGGGCTGTTTTTCGTCGGCTATTTCTGTGTGCAACGGCATCCGGCCTATGCGCCCACCATGATGCCGCAGACTGGACTGGATCGGATCATCCCTTTCCAGCCCCAAGCACTACTGGCCTATGTCTCGCTGTGGGTCTATGTGGGGGTCGGGCCGGGAGTTCAACGAACGGTTCGCGAGTTCGCGGTGTACGGATTGTGGCTGTGCGGATTGTGCCTTTGTGGATTGAGCATTTTCTATCTATGGCCAACCCAGGTGCCGTCGCCGCTGCTGTCTGCGATCAGCTTTCCCGGCTTTGGCGCGCTGCATCGGGTCGATGAAACCAGTAATGCCTGCCCCTCCATGCATGTGGCGGTTGCGATCTTTACTGCGGTACGCGTCGGTGGCGTACTGCGCTCGGTGCGTGCGCCGCTGTGGCTGCGCTCGTTGAACGTCATCTGGTGCATGGCGATCGTGTACTCGACGTTGGCCATCAAACAGCACGTCGTGCTGGATGTGATCGCGGGAGCACTGGTCGGCCTGCTCTTTGCGCTGATGTCCTTGCGCTGGCGGCCCCAGACCAGCCGCGAACCCGGCTTCGCGGAACTGGCTTTGCCAACAGAACCTGCAAGCGAATACGCGCCGTAACCCGCTGCCCTCAGACCTGCAATGCGCGCGCTATGAATGACTTGGGCACTCGGGTTCGCGGCACTTCGTTGTCGAACCAGTTGCGTACATCATCATCAAGGCCGATGCCGTGCATGTAGTTGTACAGCGCTTTTCTGAGCGCGGGACCAAACACGTCGTGATCCAGGCCGGTAGCATCCGTGAAATTGATATCGTTGTTGGCAAATGGGGCGTGCGGCGGCGGATGTAAGGTGACACCGTACTGTTCAGGGTGTTTGCCGACCGGAGAGTGCACGGTGCAGGTGAAACGGTGGAAAAATCCCGACTGTATGCACCCGGCGGCGAACAGCTGGCGAACATATTCCAGGGCGTCGACCGTGTCCTGCGCGGTCTGCGTGGGAAAGCCATACATCAGATAGGCATGAACCAGAATTCCCGCATCGGAGAATGCACGGGTGACTCGTGCGACCTGCCCAACCGACACTCCCTTCTTCATCAACGTGAGCAGTCGGTCGGACGCCACCTCCAGTCCGCCGGTCACGGCGATGCAGCCGCTGTCGGCCATCAACTGACATAGCGTGGCATCGAAGGATTTTTCAAAACGGATGTTTCCCCACCAGGTCACTGCAAGGTTCCGCCGCAGCAGCGCGGTGGACAGTGATTTGAGCGCCTTGGGTGGGGCGGCTTCATCGACAAAGTGGAATCCGGTCTGGCCGGTCTCAGCGATCAGCCGCTCGATCCGGTCGACCAGCACGTCGGTGGTGGCCAGTTCGTAGCGCGAAATGTAATCGAGATTCACATCGCAGAAACTGCACTTCTTCCAGTAGCAACCGTGCGCAACAGTCAGTTTGTTCCAGCGGCCGTCCGACCATAGACGATGCATCGGGTTCAGCATGTCCAGCAGTGACAGGTAGTCGTTCAGCGGCAGGCCTGAGTAGGTGGGCGTTCCGGTTTTGGCGAAGGGAATGTCGGCTTCTTTGTGATCGACAAAGTGGAGCTCGCGTGTATAGGTTCGCACCAGTTGGTTGAGAGGCCGTTTGTCCTGCAGGTACTCGATAATGGCCAGCAGTGGGCTCTCGCCAGCGTCCAGAGTGACAAAATCGAAGTAATCAAAAATGCGCGGCTCATGCATCGTACGCAGCTCGGTGTTGCAATAACCACCACCGAGTACCGTCACCGTGGAGGGCTGGGTGTGCTTGATGGTCTGTGCAATGCGCAACGCCCCGTATACGTTGCCGGGGAAGGGAACACTGATCAGAACCAGTGTCGGCTGATGCTCGGACAGCGCATCCAGTGTCAGCTGATGCAGCTTTGCATCGACCAGGCTGCGCGGCTCGTTGAGTGCAGCGTGCAGCAGATCGAATGTCGGCTGACTATTGGCCAGTGACTCCGCGTAGCGGACGAATTCAAACCGCGGATCGACCGCGTCGCGAATGACATCGCCCAAATCGTTTAGATACAGGGTTGCGATGTGTTTGGCGCGATCCTGCAGTCCCAGCGCGCCAAAGGCCCAATCGAGCGCATCGGCGCTGCTGTCACTCTCAATGTATCGGTCGAGCGCTGCGAAGCGTGGCCCTTCGGGCAAATAATGTCTGGAGGCGATGCGATACGCCAGGCTAGGATCACGGCCCTGCAGAAAGCGGATGGCGGAGGAGATGGTGGTTTGGTAGCTGTGAAAGTGCTGCGCAAAGAAGTGGGTCGTCGGGGTGTGTCGTGATCGCGGTAGGGATTGGACTTGTCGGTGAATATTGTCCAGGCCCTCAATCGACAGCAACTTCAAGGCCAGAGCGATCGAAAGGTCCATCTGGTCGGCGTGGAAACCGTGTGCTCGCAGGAAGCCGGTGAGATACGCCGTGGACGGATAGGGCGTGTTCAGCTGCGTCATCGGCGGAATGATCGACAGGATGCGCAGGACAGAGGACGTGTCGGGGGTCATAAAGTAGATGAGGTAATGACCATAACTTGCAGAAAAATAAAGGTAAAATGCACGACATATATCCCCGAAAGGGGGCTACATCTTTCTGAATTGTGCGACATACGCGCGGCCGACGGAAATTGCGTCCGGATGGTTCCTCAGGTGAATGAATGAACGTCCCAGGACGTCCCGTTCAATTCTTTCGATGCAGCGCAAGTTGACGATCGTACTACGATGAACCTGGGCGAACTGCTCCGGGTCCAGACGCTGCCTCAGCTCGCGAAGGGACGTCCTGATCAAATGTCGCTCCGACCTAGTGACTACCTCCGTGTACTTATCACCGGTCTGAAAATACAGCACCTCATCTACGCAGAGCACGCGTGTCGTATTGCCCAACCCCGTGTGTAACCACAACTGTTGCGCTGGTGGTCGGTTGCAACGCTGGGACGCCTCTTTACCGTGAACGTCGCCATCCGGGAAGGGCACCAACTCATTGACTCGGGCCCCTATCGCTACGTACGGCACCCTGCGTACACTGCAATCCTTCTCGTCCATTTGGGCGCTGCACTGTGCTTCTGCAACGTTTTGAGTTTGATCGTGCTGACTGTTCCCACAACGTTGGCTCTGCTGCATCGCATTCGCGTGGAAGAAGACGTGCTGCAATCCGGGTTGGGATACACCTACAGTGAGTACATGCGCCGAACCAAGCGGCTGGTTCCGGCTCTGTACTGAAGCTGACGGTCGGCCCGCCGGAACCTGGGACCGTCTTTCAAGCAACTTGCCAAATCGAATTGACCGCCGGAGCACGCCGCAGATGAGCGTCAGCTTTGCAGCAGCGGACTGGAAGTGAGACGATCCAAATCATCGCACATGTGTGACCGTACACGGCTAGTGTAGGGGATCACATCCAATCTGTTCGGCGCGGTCCATATGCGCGCACTGCGTCAGAGCGCCCTTGCAGCTGACGGCAAGTTTGCCGGTCCGATGCAGTTGCTTTCAAATAGCAACATGTCTCGTGACCGGGACAGGACCGCTTGAGTTTTTTCCTGACCGCCATGGGACGCGCAAGATGAACAACAGTTAATTGCTCGGAATTACGAGTCCGATTACGCGGTAGTAGCATGCTGGGCCTGAGGATGCGGTCGCATCCGCTCCATTGCTGAGAGTGAACGAAACACATGACCTTGAACAAGCGACGCCTGGTGATAGGGCTGATACTCGTTGCAGTGGTGGGAATTGCGGCCCTGGCGTGGTGGCGCCACTCAGCGTCTCAGAGCGGAACGAGCGCCGGCCGCAGGGGCGGCAGCGGCCCCGTGGCCGTCACGATGGCCAAGGTGACTCAGGGTGATCTGGGGGTCTACCTGGAGGCCATCGGCACAGTGACCCCGGTGTACACGGCGGCCATCACCAGCCAGGTCAACGGGATCATCGTGGCCGTGCGGTACAAGGAGGCGCAGCGCGTCAACAAGGGCGATGCCCTGGTGGATATCGACCCGAGTCCATACCGCGCCACGCTGTTGCAGGCGCAGGGACTGCTGGAGCGCGACGAGAATCTATTGGCGCAGCAGGAATTGGACCTCAAACGCTATCGGGACGCGCTGGCCCGGGATGCGATCGCCCAGCAGACCGTGGACGACCAGGACAAACTGGTATTGCAGACGCGTGGGACGGTCAAGAATGACCGCGGCGTGGTGGAGTATGACCAGGTCCAGCTGAATTACTGCCACATCACGGCGCCGATCTCCGGTGAGGTCGGATTGCGGCTGGTGGATCCGGGCAATGTCGTGCAGGCCGCGGGGACGACCACGCTGGCGGTGATCACGCAGCTCGAGCCGATTACGGTGATCTTCACGCTACCCGAGGATAACCTGGGGGAGGTGCGCGACCGGTTGCGCACTCACGCCGTGCTGCCCGTCGATGCGCTGGATCGCACGGGGCAGAAGACGCTGGCTTCCGGCACGCTCACGGCGCTGGACAACCAGATCGACACCACGACCGGCACCGTGAAGGCGCGTGCCACCTTCGATAACAAGAACGATGCGCTGTTTCCCAACCAGTTCGTCAACTCGCGCCTGCTGGTGAATACGCTGCACGGGGTGACGCTGGTACCGGCGTCGGCCATCCAGCAGAACGGGACCTCAGCCTTTGTCTACGTCATCCAGAACAACGTGGCGCACATGCAGGTCGTGAAGACGGGCGTCACCGACGGTAACACCACGCAAGTGGAGGGCCTTACTCCAGGGGAGATCGTGGCCAATAGCAGTTTCGAGAAGCTGCAGGACAAGGTCGCGGTGACTCCAGCTGCCGCCACCGCGGCGAGTTCCAGTGCCGCAAGCGCACCGCAGAACTGAGCAGGGCGGTCATATGGCCACCCGACTGAGCACCACGCCGTGAGTCCTTCGCGCCCTTTTATCCTGCGGCCCATCGCCACGGCGCTGCTGATGGCGGCGATCTTCCTGGTGGGCGCCGTGGGCTTCTCGCAGCTGCCGGTGTCGGCACTGCCACAGGTTGACTATCCCACCATCCAGGTCGTCACCTATTACCCCGGGGGCAGCCCTGATGTGATGGCGACCACGGTGACGGCGCCGCTGGAACGCCAGTTCGGTGAGATGCAGGGTCTCTCCCAGATGACCTCGAACAGCTCGGCCGGGATCTCCGTGATCGTGCTGCAGTTCAGTCTCGCTCTGGACATCGACGTCGCCGAGCAGGAGGTCCAGGCTGCCATCAACGCCTCCCAGAGCCTGCTGCCCGCAGCATTGCCGGCGCCGCCGGTATACAGCAAGACCAATCCGGCCGATGCCCCGGTGCTGACGCTGGCCATCACTTCCGACTCCATGCCGCTGTCCCAGGTGGAGGACCTGGTGGATACGCGTCTGGGACCGAAGATCTCGCAGCTGAACGGCGTCGGCCTGGTGACCATCAGCGGCGGCCACAAGCCTGCGGTGCGCATCCAGGCCAACCCGGATGCGCTGTCATCGTACGGGCTGGACCTGGAGGATCTGCGCACGGCACTGGTGCAGTCCAGTGTCAATGCCGCGAAGGGTAACTTCGACGGCCCGCGCCAGGGCTACCAGATCGACGCCAACGATCAGCTGGAGTCCAGCGCCGACTATCGCAAGCTGGTGGTCGCCTACCGCAACGGGGCGCCCGTCATGCTCTCGGATGTGGCGCAGGTCATCGATGGGGTGGAGAACAACAGCCAGGCAGCCTGGATGAATCGGACCCCGGCGGTGATCCTGAACATCCAGCGCCAGACGGGGGCGAACACCATCAGTGTGGTGAATTCGATCAAGACGCTGCTGCCGCAGCTCACCGCCAACCTGCCGGCGGGCATTCACGTCACGACCCTGACGGATCTTACGACGGGCATCCAGGCCTCGGTCCACGACGTGGAATTCGAGCTGCTGCTGGCCATCGCCCTGGTCGTGCTGGTCATCTTCCTGTTCATCCGCAGCGTGGCGGCCACCATTATCCCGAGCGTGACCGTACCGTTGGCACTGGTGGGAACGTTCGCGGTCATGTACCTGCTGGGCTACAGCCTCGACAACCTCTCGCTCATGGCGTTGACCATTTCCACCGGATTCGTGGTCGACGACGCCATCGTGATGATCGAGAACATTTCGCGCTACGTGGAGGCGGGCGATCCGCCCATGGAGGCGGCCCTCAAGGGCGCCGAACAGATCGGCTTCACCATCCTGTCGCTGACCGTGGCGCTGATCGCTGTGCTGATACCACTGCTGTTCATGGGCGATGTGGTCGGGCGCCTGTTCCGGGAGTTCGCAGTGACGCTCGCGGTCACCATCGGCTTTTCCGCGGTGGTGTCGCTGACCCTGACGCCGATGATGAGCGCGCGCATCCTCAAGCACCGTCCCAAAAGCGAGCAGGGTCGACTGTTCCGGGCCTCGGAGCGGATTTTCGAGTCGGTGATCGGCTTCTATGCGCGCACGCTGCAGTTTGTGCTGCGCCACCGCGGCGCGACATTGGCGGTGGCGGTCGGAACGCTGCTGCTGACGGTGTTCTTGTACATCGTGGTCCCCAAGGGCTTTTTTCCGGTCCAGGACACGGGAGTCATCCAGGGGATCACCCAGGCCGCCCCGTCAGTCAGCTTCTCTGAGATGGCGCGTAAGCAGCAGCAACTCGCCGCAATCGTCCTGAAGGACAATGCCGTGGCCAGCCTGTCGTCCTTTATCGGCGCCGACGGCACCAACATCACGCTCAATAGCGGTCGCATGTCCATCAACCTCAAGCCGCTGGCAGACCGCGGCGTCAGTGCAACTGAGGTGATCGCGCGCTTGCGGCCAAAGCTCGCGCAGGTTCCGGGCATCGAGCTGTACCTGGAGCCCGTGCAGAACATCACGGTGGATGATCGGGTCACCCGCTCGCAGTATCAGTACACGCTGGAGGATCCGGACGTCAATGAGCTGAATCTGTGGACGGACCGCTTCGTAACCCGCCTGCGGCAGCTGCCGCAGATCGAGGGCGTGGCGACCGACCAGCAGCTGGGTGCGCTGGCCGTGAACCTCGTCATCGATCGACCGACTGCCTCGCGCCTCGGGATTGCGCCAATCACCATCGACAACACCCTGTACGACGCCTTCGGTCAGCGTCAGATCAACACGATGTACACCCAGATCAACCAGTATCACGTCATCCTGGAGAGCCAGCCGCGCTTCCAGCAGAGTCCCAACGCGCTCAATCATCTGTACATCCAGGCCAATGCCTCCAGCGGCGTCAACGGGTCGGCGGCGGCGGCTTCCTTCGCCGCGTCGGGCTCCCAGTCGGCCGGCTCCAACGCCGTCACTTCCGCAGCACAGTACACTCCCTCCGAGAGCGTGCTGACGGCACCGCAGGGAGTGCTGGCGGCCAAGGCGGCGGGGATGAGTGGCAAGGGAGGCACGGCTGCCACGGGCACCCCCAGCTCTACCATGAGTAGTGCCGTGCCACTCAGCTCCATCGCGCACTTCCAGAAGACCTCCGAGGCGCTGACGGTCTCGCATCAGGGGCAGTTCCCGGTGATCACGGTATCGTTTGATATTGGCCAGCATTCCTCGCTGGGAGCAGCGATTCGGGCGGTCAACCGGGTCCAGGAAGATCTGCATATGCCAGCGAGCCTGGCCGCCTCCTTCCAGGGCACGGCGGCGGCCTTCACCAACTCGCTTTCCAACGAACCGCTGCTGGTGCTCGCGGCGCTGGTGGCGGTGTACATCGTGCTGGGGGTGCTGTACGAGAGCTTCATCCATCCTGTGACGATACTGTCGACACTGCCGTCGGCGGGTGTGGGCGCGCTGCTGGCGCTGATGCTGTTTGGTCAGGATCTGGATATCGTGGCGCTCATCGGCATCATCCTGCTGATCGGCATCGTGACGAAGAACGGCATCATGATGGTGGACTTCGCCCTGGATGCCGAGCGCACCCGCGGTAAGTCCTCGGTTGATGCCATCTACGAGGCTTGCCTGCTGCGCTTCCGGCCCATTCTGATGACGACGATGGCGGCGCTGCTGGCGGGCCTGCCGTTGGCCCTGGGCAGCGGCCTGGGGTCGGAGCTGCGTCGTCCACTGGGCATTGCCATGGTCGGCGGTTTGCTGCTCAGTCAGGCCCTGACGCTGTACACGACGCCGGTGATTTACATTTTCTTCGATAAGTTGGCCCGCCGCTTCGGTCATTCGGCGGCCGGAGTGCGACCTGCACCCGACGCGGCGCCCGCGGCAGCGCCATGAACCTCTCCCGGCGCTTCATCGAACGACCTGTGGGCACGACGCTGCTTGCCGCCGCGGTGGCCATCGCGGGCGCGATTGCCTTCGGGGTGCTGCCGGTGTCACCGTTGCCGCAGGTTGATTTCCCGACCATCTCAGTGAACGCCAGCTTGCCGGGCGGCAGCGCGGACATCATGGCCGCCTCGGTGGCGACCCCGCTCGAGCGCCAGTTCGGCCGCATCGCGGGGATCACCGAGATGACCTCCGCCAGCACGCTGGGCAGCACCCAGATCACCCTGCAGTTTGATCTCAGCCGCGACATTGACGGCGCGTCCCGCGATGTGGAAGCGGCGATCAATGCTGCGCGCGCCTATCTGCCGAGCAATCTCCCGGGCAATCCCACGTACCGGAAGGTCAATCCCGCCGACTCGCCCATCATGATTCTGGGACTGACTTCCGATAAGTACGGGCCGGCGCAGATGTATGACGCTGCCTCCACCGTGATCCAGCAGAAACTTTCGCAGATTTCCGGAGTCGGGCAGGTCAACCTCGGCGGCGGCGCCCTCCCGGCCGTGAGGGTGGAGGCGAATCCCACGCAGCTGGCCAACTATGGGTTGTCGCTGGGGGGGTTGAAGACCGTGCTCAGCGCGCAGAACGACAACCTGCCGAAAGGCCGGATCAACACCGGCGGCACGACCGTGGACATTCTGGCCAATGACCAGATCGGCCTGGCCGCGCAGTACCGGGACCTGGTGGTCGGCATGAGCAATGGCGCCGCGGTGCGGCTCAGGGACGTGGCCGAGGTCACCGACTCGGTGCAGAACCTGCGCGCTGCCGGGTTCCTGAACGGCAAGCGGGCGGTCATGTTGATCATCTTCCGGCAGCCCGGTGCCAATATCATTGACACGGTTGATGCGATCCGCGCCACGCTCCCGTCCATCAAGGCCTCGATCCCCGCGGGCATCAACATCACCATCGCAATCGACCGCACGGTGACGATCCGCGCTTCGGTGCACGAGGTGGAGATCACGCTGCTGTTGTCGACGCTGCTCGTGGTCCTGGTCGTATTCGTGTTTCTGCGCAGCGTGCGCTCTACCTTCATTCCCGGCATCGCCATGCCGGTGTCGCTGATCGGGACCTTCGCGGTCATGTACCTGTTCGGATACAGCGTCGACAACCTCTCGCTGATGGCGATCACCATCGCCACCGGATTCGTGGTGGACGATGCCATCGTCGTGATGGAAAACATCACCCGCCACGTGGAAGCGGGCATGGCCCCCGAGGAGGCGGCACTGCTGGGAGCAGGGGAGATCGGTTCGACGGTGCTCACCATCAGCATCTCCCTGGTCGCGGTGTTCACCCCGCTGCTGCTGATGGGTGGCATCGTGGGGCGGCTGTTCCGCGAGTTCGCGGTGACCTTGTCCACGGCGATCGTTGTCTCGATGCTCATTTCGCTCACACTGACACCCATGATGTGCTCACGTCTGCTGCGCGGTCCTGAAAAGGCGTCCAGCGGCCGGTTCTACCGCCTCAGCGAGCGGGGCTTCGCCGCGATGCTGGCCTTCTATCGGCGCAGCCTCACGACAGTACTGGAGCATCCACGCATCACCCTCTCGGTGCTGCTGCTGACCGTGGTGCTCAATGTGGCGCTGATCATCGTGATCCCCAAGGGCTTCTTCCCGCAGCAGGACACCGGTTCGATCAGCGGTGGCGTGCAGGGGCGTCAGGACGCCTCGTTCGCCACCATGGAAGCCTCAGTGCGCCAGATAGCCGGAGTGATCAAGAGTGATCCGGCGGTGGAGAACGTGGTCGCCTTCACGGGCGGTGGGGCGACCAATACCGGTAATGCGTTCGTCGCGCTCAAGCCGCTGTCTGAGCGCAAGGTCACCGCCCCGCAGATCATCAATCGGTTGCGACCGAAGTTGAACGCTATGCCGGTGGCCTCCATCTATATGCAGGCCTCCCAGGACCTGCGGATCGGGGGCCGGCAGAGCAGCGCCATGTACCAGTACACCGTGCAGTCCGACAATTCCTCGGATCTCGCCGAATGGGGACCGAAGCTCTTGACGCAGATGCGCAAGCTGCCGGGGTTCCAGGATGTCAATACTGATCAGCAAAACGGCGGTCTGGACGAAATGCTCGAATACGACCGTCCCACCGCGGCCCGGTTGGGGCTCACGGCCCAGTCCCTCGACAGTGAACTGTACAGTGCCTTCGGCCAGTCCGAGGTCTCGGTGATCTACAAACCGTTGAACTATTACTACGTGGTGTTGGAAGTCGCGCCCCCCTTCTGGCAGAGCCCGGAGGGATTGAAGTCGATTTACCTGCCCTCATCCAATGGCGGCGGGGGCGTGCCGCTGCTCAGCATGGCGCGCGGTCATCCGACCACGACGACACTGGCCGTGAATCACACCGGCCTGTTTCCCTCGGTGACGCTGTCCTTCAACCTCGCCCCGGGGGTATCGTTGAGCCAGGCAACCGCGCGCATCCAGCAGATGCAGCAGCGCTTAGGCATGCCTGCCACCGTCCGCGGGTTCTTTGCCGGCACGCTGCAGGCCTACCAGGCTTCCCTTTCAACCGAGCCCATCCTCATCCTCACCGCGCTGCTGTCGGTGTACATCGTACTGGGCATGCTGTATGAGAGCCTCATCCACCCGTTGACCATTATCTCCAGCCTGCCGCCGGCGAGCGTCGGGGCGATGCTGGCGTTGATGATCTGTGGAGTGGACCTGAACGTCATCTCCATCATCGGCATTGTGCTGCTGATAGGACTGGTCAAGAAGAATGCCATCATGATGATCGACTTCGCCCTGCAGGCCGAGCGCAGCGGTGGTATGAACACCCGGGACGCCATTTTTGAGGCCTGCATGTTGCGCTTCCGGCCCATTCTCATGACGACGGCCGCGGCGCTGTTCGGTGCCGTACCTCTGGCGCTGGGTACCGGCACCGGTTCGGAGCTGCGGCGTCCACTCGGCATTGCCATCATCGGCGGTCTCATCGTCAGCCAGCTGCTGACGCTGTACACGACGCCGGTGGTGTATCTCTACATGGACCGCTTCAGCTCCTGGCGAGCTGCGCGGCAGACCCGCGGCGGCCACAGCGCTGAGGAGGTTCAACCAGCATGAGGTCCTGGGCCCAACGGATTATCGGGTGTGTGAGCGCCCTGACTGCCGGCTGCACAGTCGGCCCCGCCTACCACACTCCACAAGTGCCGCCGGCAGCGGCGTACAAGGAGGTGGCGGAGCAGAGCGAGGGCACCGGCTGGAAGGTGGCCCAACCGCAGGACGCCGTCATCCGCGGCAAATGGTGGGAACTCTTCGGCGACTCAGCCCTGAACGACCTCGAGGAGCAGGTCGACGTATCCAACCAGAATATCGCCGGCGCATTCGCGAGCTTCATGCAGGCCCGCGCCATCGTGCGCCAGGCGCAGGCGCAGTACTTTCCGACGCTCACCGTGGGGGCAGGTGTGACGCGCAGCCGGCAGCAGCTGGCGGGTATCTCGGGCGGCGGGGCAGCTGCGGGATCCTCAGTGGCCACGACTGTCAATGACTTCTCGCTGCCCTTCGATGCCTCCTGGACGCCGGATCTGTGGGGGCGTGTGCGCAATCTGGTCAAGGGTGATGTGGCGGCCGCCCAGTCCAGCGCGGCCGACCTGGTGAATACCCGGCTCACCGCCCAGGCGGAGCTGGCCGCGGATTACTTTCAGCTGCGCGGCCAGGATGATCTCATCCGCCTCACGACCGAGACCGTGAATGCCTACCGCAAGTCGCTGCAGCTGACCCGGGCACAATATGAGACGGGCATCGGCACGGACGAGGCGGTGGCGCAGGCGGAGGTGCAGCTGCGTACCACCGAAACGCAGGCCACCAATCTGGGTATCGCCCGGGCGCAGTACGAGCATGCCATCGCGCTGCTCGTCGGCAAACCTGCCTCGAACTTCTCGATATCCGTGACCTCTTTCAACATTAAACTTCCGCCGGTGCCGGTCGGTGTCCCGTCACAGCTGCTGGAGCGGCGGCCGGACATCGCGGCCGATGAGCGCCTGGTGGCCCAGGCAAATGCGCAGATTGGCGTGGCCGAGGCGGCTTACTTTCCCACGCTCACGCTGAGTGCGTCCGCCGGCTTCGAGAGCTCCACGCTGGCGGACTGGCTGAAGTGGCCAAACCGGGTATGGTCGCTGGGTCCATCGGTGTCGGAGACCCTGTTCGACGCTGGCTTGCGTGGGGCGACCGTCGCACAATACCGCGCCGCACAGGACCAGGCGGCTGCCACCTACCGCCAGGCGGCGCTGACGGCGTTCCAACAGGTTGAGGACAATCTTTCCGGACTGCGAATCCTGATGCTGGAAATCCATCAGCAGGAAGACGCGGTGACCTCCTCGCAGCGTTACGTGAACATCGCCACCGATCGGTACAAGCTTGGGTTGGACCCATACCTGGATGTCATCACGGCGCAGACCTCACTGTTCAGTAACCAGCAGAGTGCCATCAGCCTGCGCATGCAGCAGCTGGTCGACTGCGTACAACTCATTGAGGCGCTTGGCGGTGGGTGGGATGCGACACAGCTGCCCACCCAGCATGACGTCGGTGCGGGGCGGGTGCAGCATGGCAACTGACTCTGGAATCAGCCTACCAAAGTGCCGGTCAAACCGGCCGGGTCCGGACGTTTAGGAAGCGGCTACGGGTTTGGGACCGATCGACGGCCGCGTCCGTCGGCTCCGCAGCTGGTCCAGGTAAATGTAGACCACTGGTGTGGTGAACAAGGTGAGGGCCTGCGACACCAGCAGTCCGCCAACGATGGCATAGCCGAGAGGTTGGCGAAACTCTGAACCGGTCCCGTTCATGAGTATCATTGGAACGCCGCCCAATGCCGCACAAGCAGTGGTCATCAAAATGGGGCGCAGGCGTTGATGCGATGCTTCACGAACTGCCTCCTCACCGCTGAGCCCCCTCTCGCGTTCCAGGTGCAGAGCGACGTCGACGATCATGATGCCATTCTTCTTGACGATGCCGATCAAGAGAATGATGGCGATGATTCCGATTACGTTGAGATTCTGACCCACGGCAATGAGGGCGAGCAGCGCGCCTAAGCCGGCTGACGGCAGCGTTGAGAGGATGGTCAGGGGGTGAATGAAGCTCTCATACAGCACGCCCAGAATGACGTATACGGCCAGAAGAGCCGCGCCGATCAGCAGAGGCTCATCGGCCAGCGATTGCTGGAAAGCCTGGGCCGTTCCCTGAAAGGACCCGGTAATCGTGGTGGGTGCCTGCAGCTCGTCGCGCGCCCTCTGCACGGCCTGTGTCGCCTGGCTCAGCGCGACCCCCGGAGCGAGATTGAATGACAGCGTCGCGGCGGGGAATTCGCCCTGATGATTGACGGTCAGATTGTTCGTCGCCGCCGGATCAACCCGCACGAACAGCGACAACGGAACCGTCTGCCCGGTGATCGGCGAAAGCAGATATACCGAATTGAACAAGTCCGGCGTGGCCTGGAGTATCGGAGGCGCTTCCACGATTACGTGGTAGCTGTTCTGTTGAGTGAAATACTGGGCCACCTGGTCCTGCCCGATCAGTTCATAGATTGCAGTGTCTATCTGCGCCGGAGAGATCCCGAAACGACCGGCGGCGTCACGATCGATGGTGAGATTGACTGCGGCCCCCTGCGATTGCTGATCGGAGCTGATGTCCGTGAGCTGCGGCGCACTCTTCAGCACCTCGAGGAGCTTTGGCGCCCAGGTGTTCAATTCGGCAAAGTTGGAATCCGCCAGCGTGTACTGATACTGAGCCTGTCCGGCGCGGCCGCCGACGTTGATGTCCTGCGCCGCTTGCAGAAAAGTCTCTACTCCGACGAGCTCTGCGAGCCGTGGACGAAGTCTCGTGATCACCTGGTCGGCCGTGGCCTTCCGACCGCTGGCCTTGGGCTTCAGGGCGATGCTCAGGTTCGCCTGATTGGTGCTGGATGAGCCGATAAACATGGCCACGCTGGCGACCGCCGGGTCCTGGCTGATGACTGTGCCGACATCCTGCACCTTCCGCTTGGTTTTGGTGAACGATGCATCCTGCGACGTGATCATGACCCCGCTCAGAAAGCCGGTGTCCTGCTGGGGGAAGAATCCCGTCGAGACCGTGGCGTAGAGCCATATCGCTGCGACCATCGTTGCCAGAAAGGCTGCCAGCGTGATCAGTCTGTAGCGCAGCACAGTGTCCAGGGCGCGCACATAACCACTTTCCAGATTGCTGAAGCCCTTCGCCAGCATGCGGGTGATCGCATTCGACGGCGGGGTAGGGGCCTTCAGGAACTTGGCACACAGCATCGGTGTCAGGGTCAGTGACAGGACGAGCGACAACACGACGCTCGCACTGAGCGTGACGGCGAACTCACGCATGAGCAAACCCACCACGCCGCCCATGAACATCAGCGGTGTGAATACGGCAATCAGGGAGATCGAGATCGTTAGGATGGTGAAGCTGATCTCGCTGGAACCGGCCAGGGCTGCATCCATTGGCGCCTCACCTGCCTCAATGCGCCGCCAGATGACCTCCACCATGACAATGGCATCATCGACGACAAAGCCTACGGCAATCGTGAGGGCCATCAGCGAGAGGTTGTCCAAACTGAATCCGAGCGGCAGCATGATCGCCATGGTCGCCAGCAGCGCCAAAGGGATCACCGCGCTGGGTATCAGTGTGGCGCGCAGGTTGCGCAGAAAAAGGAAGATGACGGCCACGACGAGCGCGATCGTGATCAGCAAGGTTGTCTCGACGTCCTTGACTGAGGCGCGAATGGTCTGAGTGCGGTCGGCCAGGACGTGGATCGCGATGGCGGGCGGAATATTGGCTCGTAGACCGGGCAGCGCCTTGTTGATCCGATCCACGGTCTGAATGACATTGGCCCCGGGCT
>DASXFV010000053.1:0-40618 GCA_036489445.1 Steroidobacteraceae bacterium
GAGTCCCAACTACCTGGCCCGTGTCGGCTGGGACAAGCACACGCTGTCATCCGGTGACAAGGTGGAGCTCACCATCCATCCGCTCAAGGATGGCCGCAAGGGCGGCTTTGATGTGAGCGTGAAGCTGCCCGACGGCAAGACCATGTACAACCTGCCGCACGGACCCTGAGGCTCGCGAGCCATCGCCAGGCCCCTCAAGGGGCCGAAAGATCAGTCATCCATCAGGAAGCTGCGCAACTGCTCGCTGCGGCTGGGATGGCGCAGCTTGCGCAACGCCTTGGCTTCGATCTGCCGAATCCGTTCGCGAGTCACGTCGAACTGCTTGCCGACTTCCTCGAGGGTGTGGTCGGTATTCATGTCGATACCGAAGCGCATGCGCAGGACCTTGGCCTCCCGCGGGGTGAGTTGCGCAAGTACCGCGTGAGTGGTTTCGCGCAGGGACTCCGAAGTGGCCTGATCGATGGGCGAGGCCACGGAGGTGTCCTCGATGAAATCCCCCAGGTGTGAATCCTCGTCATCGCCGATCGGAGTCTCCATCGAAATGGGCTCCTTGGCGATCTTCAGCACTTTGCGGACCTTGTCCTCGGGCATTTCCATGCGCACCGCGAGTTCCTCCGGCGTGGGCTCGCGGCCCATCTCCTGCAGCATCTGGCGCGAAATGCGATTGAGCTTGTTGATGGTCTCGATCATGTGCACCGGGATGCGGATGGTGCGGGCCTGGTCGGCGATCGAGCGGGTGATCGCCTGGCGAATCCACCAGGTCGCATAGGTCGAGAACTTGTAGCCGCGGCGGTATTCGAACTTGTCGACGGCCTTCATCAGGCCGATGTTGCCCTCCTGGATGAGGTCCAGGAACTGCAGGCCGCGGTTGGTGTATTTCTTGGCGATGGAAATCACGAGGCGCAGGTTGGCCTCGACCATCTCCTTCTTCGCGCGTCGTGCCTTGGCCTCGCCGATCGAGACGTCGCGGTTGATTTCCTTCAGATCACTGATCGACAGGTGGTACAGCGTCTCCAGCGTGCCCAGACGGTTCTGGCGGCGCTCGACCTCATCCTTGAAGCGGGTCAACGGAGCGGAGTACTTTTTCCCCGCCTTCATGTGCTTCTGCAGCCAACGTGCGCTGGTCTCGTTTTTCGGGAAGGTGGCGATGAAGTCCTTGCGCGGCATTCCCGAGTCACGCACGGCAATGATCATGATCTCCTTCTCGAGATGGCGGATCTCGGAGATATGCCCGCGCAGATTGAGAATGAGGGCATCAAACATGCGCGGGGAGAGCTTCAGCTCCATGAACTCGCCCGACAGCTTCTTGCGCAGCTTCAGGGTCTTGGGGTCCTTGGCGCCGTGCTTCTCGATTGCGCTCAGGGCCTGGGTGAAAGTCTTGTGGATGGAGGCGAAGCGACGCGCCGCTTCCTCCGGGTCCGGGCCGGTGTCGACGGCTTCTTCAGCGTCGTCACTGTCCTCGCCTTCCTCCGTCTCTTCCGCGCCCGCCTCCTCGGTGACCAGCTCAATCTTGGTGGGATTCTGGGGCTGGGCGATCACATCGGGCGCATTCGGATCAATGAAGCCGACGATCACGTCCACCAGCCGCGACTGGCCGGCCTTGACCGGCTCATAGGCCCGGAGCAGGAAATCAAAGGTTGCCGGATACATGGACAGCGCGCCGCGCACCGCATCCAGGCCTTCCTCGATGCGCTTGGCGATGCGGATCTCGCCCTCGCGGGTCAGCAGTTCCACCGTTCCCATTTCGCGCATGTACATGCGCACCGGATCGGTGGTGCGGCCCAGTTCGGCGTCGAGCGCCGCAAGCGCCGCAGCGGCTTCCTCAATGGCCTCCTCGTCGGCCGGCTGTGAAGGCTCGGAGGCCAGCAGTGATGCGGTGTCCGGTGCCTTCTCGTACACCGGAATGCCCATATCGTTAATGGTGTTGACGATGTCTTCGATCTGCTCCGGATCCACGATCTCGGAGGGCAGATGGTCATTCACCTGGGCGTAGGTCAGGTAGCCCTGCTCCTTGCCCCGGGCAATCAGCAGTTTCAACTGCGACTGGCGATCCTCCGGCATGCCCATCGGACGCGCCAGGAAAGCCTTCCTGTCCTTCTCCGCCAGCAGTTTCATGGCGGCCTTCGGATCAATGGACGCCGCCTGGTGCGCGGGGGCGGGGCTATGCGGTTTACCGGCCGCCGGGCTGCCCTTCTTTGGCGCAGGCGCGGCAGCTTTGCGCTCCTTCTCCGGCACGGGCGCGGCCTTTTTGGCGGCGACCGCCTTGGCCGGCTTCTTTTCCGGGTGAGGATGCTTCTTGCTGGTGGCAGTGGGCTTCGGCTTGCGTGTCATGGTGAAGCTGGCGCAACCCCGTATAAAAGTAGTGTGAGAGCCTGAATGTGAGTCCCCGAAGGGGCAACTCAAGGGGCATTTGGGCAAACCGCGGATTCTATTTCACAACCCGCGCGGTGCCAAATTTAAAGCAGGTTTCTGCCTCAGCCCGGCCGCGCCAGGTCCTGCATAAGTTGTTGAAGTTCATGCTTTTCTTCCTTTGACAAGCCCAGGTTACGGTCTTTTTCCAATAATGCGTCCAATTGGCGGCGTACTGACTCTTGATGTAGACGTCCCAGCGCTTCGTCCAGTTCCCGCTGCGCGGCCGCCGCATCCTTGACCAGGGCTTCCATACCGGCCAGCCGCGCCAGGTGCGGTTCATCAGGTCGGCCACGCCAGCGCTCCAGGACCTGTGCGGTGGTCTGTGCAGGAGTCATGCGCAACTCATCGATCAACGCGGACAGCACATCGATTCCGGGCTCATCCAGGGCGCGAATTCGCAGCAACCGCTGTTCTGGGATATCGGCAGCGACCTGTGGAAAATGAAGCAACAGGCGCACGGCCTGGCGCACCAGGCTGCCGCGCCCCGCGCCAGCCTGCCGGGACTCACTGGCGGGCGCGTCCGAGCCAATGCGTATGCCGAGCAATTCGGCGATGCCCTCGGGCGTGCGCTGGAAACCGAAGGCCTGGGCCAGGCGTTCGGTCAGCAGCCGTCGGTATACCCCCTCAGGCACTTGCAGCAGCAGCGGTCGGGCGGCTTGGGCCACCTTGGCGCGCCCGTCCGCGCCGCGAGTCATCACCCGCTCGCCCAGTTCACGGACAAAGTATTCGGATAGCGGCAACGCCTCGGTGGTGAGCCGGTGCTCGAAGGCTTCCCGACCCTCGGCACCCACCAGGGTGTCCGGATCCTCACCCTCGGGCAGAAACAGGAAGCGCAGCTCCCGGCCCTCAATGGCCTCCGGCAGTGCGTTCTGCAGGGCACGCCAGGCCGCGGCGCGCCCGGCTCGATCACCGTCGAAGGAGAAGACGACTTCGCTGACCAGCTGGAAGATGCGTTTCAGATGATCGGCCGTGGTCGCGGTGCCCAGGGTGGCGACGGCGTAGTGCACACCGGCCTGGTGCAGCCGCACGACATCCATATAGCCCTCCACCACCAGCAGCCGGTTCAGCGGCGCGCGGCTCTGGCGGGTCTCATACATGCCGTACAGCTCGCGCCCCTTATGGAACAGCACCGTCTCCGGGGAGTTCAGGTACTTGGGTTCGCCCTTGTCCAGCACCCGTCCGCCAAAGGCGATGACGCGACCGCGCGCATCACGGATGGGGAACATGATGCGATCGCGGAAGCGGTCGTAATGGCGTTCACCGCTGCGCGGCGTGGCAGCGTCGCTGTCACGTTCGATGATGAGGCCGCATTCGCTCAACTGGCGCCGCGCCTCATCCGCGGCGCCGAAGCGGCGCAGCACCTCATTCCAGGAGTCCGGGGCATAGCCGATGCCAAAGCGGCTCAACGTCTCGGGTACCAGGCCGCGCCGGGTCAGATATTCCTTGGCACGCGCATTGCCCTCCAAGGCGGTCGCATAGAAACGAGCAACGTTCTCCATGAGGTCAAACAGCGATTCATTGCGCTTCGGCGGTGGCGCGCCGCCGCCTTCGTGCGGCACCGCAAGTCCGAGCGCCTGCGCCAGCTCCTCCACCGCTTCGGGGAAGGGCAGGCGGTCGTGCTCGATGAGGAATCCCAGCGCCGTGCCATGCGCGCCGCAGCCAAAGCAGTGATAGAACTGCTTTTCCGGACTGACCCAGAATGACGGCGTCTTCTCGTTGTGGAACGGGCAGCAGGCGCGGTACTCGCGACCGGCTTTCTTCAGCGGCACGCGTAGGCCGATCACCTCGACGATGTTGGTTCGCTCGATGAGCTCGTCGATGAAACTCTGCGGAATCCGGCCCATGGTTGAGGAGGCTACCGGGTGCCCCCCGGTCCGACAACCGCCGCGGGAAGCCTCAGGGGCTGAGCAGACTCTTGATGCGGGCGCTTAACGCGCCCATGTCGGTGCGGCCCTGGACCTGGGGTTTGACGGCTGCCATGACTTTGCCCATGTCTTTCATGGATGCAGCCCCGGTGCTGGCAATGGCGGCGCGGATCAGGCTTTCGACCTCGCTGTCCGGCAGTTGCGCCGGCAGATAGGCCAGCAGGACGGCCAGTTCGGCAGATTCCTTGGCCACGAGGTCGGCGCGACCGCCAGCTGCAAACTGGCTGATGGATTCGCGACGCTGCTTGATCATCTTCTCAAGCACGGCAAGCACCTGGGTGTCGTCCAGCTGGATGCGCTCATCCACTTCGCGCTGCTTGATCGCTGCCAGCACGAAGCGAATGCCGGCGAGACGCTCCTTGTCGCCGGAGCGCATCGAGGTCTTCATGTCCTCGGTGATGCGTTCCTTCAGGGACACAGCAGTCTCAGCGGGCGGCACGCATGCCGTCGCGGGAGATGCGCTTCATGTGGCGCTTGATGGCTGCAGCCTTCTTGCGCTTACGCTCCTGCGTGGGCTTTTCGTAGAATTCGCGGCGACGCAGCTCGGTGAGAATCCCGGCTTTTTCGCAGGCACGCTTGAAACGGCGCAGGGCGGCATCGAAATACTCGTTCTCACGAACACGAACGCTCGGCATTGGAACCTCAAGTCCTTGATCTACCGGCGATTTTGCCGGCGTTGTAGCTGGATCGGGCTGGCGATTCTAAAGACCCGTGCCGCAAAAGGCAAAGTTTTCACGGAATTCCGCCTCTAAACTTACCGCCGTGAGAATACTCGCGCTCGAATCCTCCTGCGATGAAAGTGCTGCGGCCGTGCTCGACAGCGAGCGCGGGCTGCTGGCCCACGTCGTATTCAGCCAGATCGAACTGCACCGGCTTTATGGCGGCGTGGTGCCCGAACTGGCCTCGCGCGACCATGTTCAGCGGTTGCTGCCACTGCTGCGGGAGGTGTTGACCGACGCTGACACCGCCCCCCGGCAGGTGGATGGCGTCGCGTATACCGCCGGCCCGGGCCTGGTGGGGGCGCTGCTCACCGGTGCTGCCTTGGGCCGCTCCCTGGCTTTCGCCTGGGGGGTGCCGGCGCTCGGGGTGCATCACCTGGAGGGACATCTGCTCGCGCCGCTGCTGGAGAGTGAGCCGCCGCCCTTTCCCCATGTGGCGCTCCTGGTCTCAGGTGGCCACACCATGCTGATCGAGGTGCGGGGGATCGGCGCCTACCGGGTACTGGGCCAGACCCGCGATGATGCGGCGGGAGAGGCCTTCGACAAGACCGCCAAGCTCTTGGGATTACCGTATCCGGGCGGTCCGCAACTGGCTCGAATCGCGGCCCGGGGTCGGGCCGGTGCTTTCGAGTTCCCACGGCCCATGCTGGATCGGCCGGGCCTGGAGTTCAGCTTCTCCGGACTCAAAACGGCGGTTCTGCATGCCGTTCGCGACCGGGTCCTGGATGACACCTTGCGGGCGGATGTCGCGCGGGGCGTGCAGGAGGCCATTGTCGAGTGCCTGTGTGTCAAGGCAGTCCGGGCGCTGGAGGAGATCGACTGCGATGTGCTCACGGTCAGCGGCGGCGTGGGGGCCAATCGCCGCCTACGCGAAACCCTGTCACAAGTGCTGGCCAGCCGCGGTGGCCGGGCCTACTATCCGCGCCCGGAATTCTGTACGGACAATGCGGCCATGATTGCCGTGGCGGGGCTGGCGCGGCTGCGTGCCGGCCAGCACGATGATCTGGCCATCGGCGCCCGCGCGCAGTGGGCGCTGGATTCGCTGCCACCTTTAACCATCGGAAACTGCAGCCTGAACTCATGAGTACGAATCAAACCACTGACCGGGTCTTTCTGCGCGAACTGGGGGTGGAGTGCATCATCGGCTTTCTCGAATGGGAGCGCCTGGTGAAGCAAACCGTGTACCTGGATATCGAAGCGCCCATTGATTGCCGGCGCTCGGCGATCAGTGATGATGTGTCGCAGACGCTGGACTACAAGCGGCTGTCCAAGATCGTGATTGCCTTTGTCGCGGCTTCCGAGTTCAAGCTGGTGGAGACGCTGGCCGACAAGACCGCGAAGCTCATCCTCACCGAGTTCGATATTCCCTGGGTGCGGCTGACCGTCAACAAACGTGGCGCGATACGTGCTTCGCGCGATGTCGGCGTCAGCATCGAGCGCACCCGCGCCGATCTGGACTGACATGGCGCAGGTCTTTGTTGCGGCCGGCAGCAATGTCGAGCCGCAGGCAAATCTCGCGCGGGCCGTCGCGGAACTTGCACGGATTTTCAATGAATTGCAGGTATCGCCCTGGTATCAGAACCGCGCGGTCGGGTTTCAGGGCGAGGACTTCATCAATTTTGTGTTTGGCTTCCACACACAGCGCGGCGTACACGACACCGTGGGGCAGCTGCGAGAGGTGGAGACACTGTGCGGGCGCCCGCGCAATGCACCGAAGTGGGCCGCGCGCGCCATGGACCTTGACGTATTGCTCTACGATGATCTGGTGTTGGATGAACCGCAGCTGAAACTGCCGCGCCCGGACCTGCTGGTGCGTGCCTATATGCTGGGGCCGCTGGCCGACATTGCCCCTGAGCTGCGCCATCCCACCCAGGGACGCACCATCGCGCAGCTATGGGCCGCATTTGACAGGCAAGCGCATGAAATGATCCCCGTGCGGCCCGCGACCATCGTGCGGCGGCCCTGATCCTGACTAGGCCCCCTGGCTGCGACCGCCGTCCACGGCCAGGATCTGGCCGGTGACAAACGGCGCCATGGTGGCGAAGTAGACAACAGCTTGGGCGATATCCTGGGAATTCCCCGAGCGCTTCAGCAGGGTCTTTTCGATGATCTGCGCCTGCATGGCGGCATCGACCTCGTCCGGCCACATGACCGGGCCCGGGGCGATGCCGTTCACCCGCACCTCGGGTGCCAGTTCGCGCGCCAGGGACCTGGTGAGCATGATCAATGCGGCTTTGGCGCTGCTGTATGCGGGATAGCGTCGCAGCGGCCGCATGCCGTGGATGTCCACCATGTTGAGGATCAGGCCCTGTCGCCGGCGCAGCTCCGCAGCTGCGGCCTGCGCCAGAAACAAGGGCGCCCGACAGTTGGTGCCGATCAGATCGTCGAACTGCCCGGCGGTGATTTCCCCCACGGGAGTGGCGTAAAACGTGGAGGCATTGTTGATGAGGATGTCCAGTCGGCCAAAGTCGTGGATGGCAGAGGCCACGACATCGGGGAGCCTGGCTATGTCCAGCAGATCAGCCTGCACCGTGGTGGCAGAGTTCGCGCGTTGGGAGTTGAGCGTCCGAGCGAGCGTCGCGGCATCCAGGCTTGAGGTTCGATGATGAATGACCACATTGGCGCCGACAGCATGCAGCCCCTGTGCCATGGCAGCGCCCAGGCGGCGGGCACCACCGGTGATCAGTACGGTTTGCCCGGCAAGGGGCTGCGCGGCCAGCTGAGTCATGGGCATCCATTATGACCGGATCAGCGCCACTGCCAATGCTCCCGGCCCTGAGCGCGGACCAAGCGGCGCATTCGGCTGCGCTGCTGCAGTTGATTTCGCGACGGATCACGGATGCGGGCGGCTTCCTCGGTTTCGAGGCCTTCATGGAACTGGCGTTGTATGCCCCGGGGCTGGGGTATTACAGCGCCGGCAGCGCCAAGATTGGCCCCGCCGGGGATTTCACCACCGCACCGGAGGTCTCGGATCTGTTCGCGCGCTGCGTGGCGCGCCAATGCGCCCAGGTGCTGGAGAGTGTGGCTGACGGCGGTATCCTGGAACTGGGCGCGGGCACCGGGCGCATGGCAGCCGCCATCCTGGGAGAGCTGGCCGCCATGAATCGCCTGCCGGCGTACTACGACATTCTGGAAGTCAGCGCCGATCTGGCCCAGCGCCAGCGCGAACATCTGGCCCGGTTGCCCGATGCGCTGCGCGCGCGTGTGCGCTGGCTGCAGCAGTTGCCCGCCTCGGGCCTGCGCGGCGTCATTCTGGCCAACGAGGTGCTGGATGCCCTGCCGTGTCGGCGCTTCGTGATGCGCGGTGTCGAGGATCCGGTGATCGAGGAGCTGGGCGTGTCGCTCGATGCGGCTGGCGCGCTGGCGTGGGCCACGCACGCGCCCGATGCAGCCCTGACCGCGGCGGTGCAGGCTCTGAATGCGCAACTGCCCGAGCCGCTGGCCGGGGGCTACACCTCGGAGGTTTGTCTGCTGGCAGACCCTTGGCTGGCAAGTCTGGCGGCTGCCCTGGCGCACGGCGCGATGCTGCTGTTTGATTATGGATTGCCGCGCGCGCAGTACTACCACCCGGATCGCCGCGGCGGCACACTGATCTGCCATTTCAAACATCGCGCGCATTTTGATCCGCTGCTGCACGTGGGTGTGCAGGACATCACCGCCTGGGTGGATTTCACGCGCGTGGCGCTGGCCGGTCAGGCGGCGGGAATGGAAGTGCTGGGGTTTTGCACACAGGCGGGGTTTCTGCTGGGCGCGGGTATCGATGTGCTGCTGGGGCAGGCCCAGGACCCGCTCGAACAGGCGCGGCTCACGGGTGAGGCACGACGCCTGCTGATGCCCGGTGAGATGGGTGAGGCGTTCAAATTACTGGCGCTGGGTCGCGGCATCGAGGCGCCGCTGCAGTGTTTCAGGCACCAGGATCTGCGCGACTCGCTGTAGCCAGCTGCTCCAGCAGATGTGGGCTTAACCGCTCGTGGACATCCGCGACCGCCGTCAGCCGTCGCTCCTGCAGGGCGGCGCCAATCTGCGGGCCCACCAGGCCCCGGCGCTCCTGCGCCCCCAGAGTCACGGCCGCTGCCGCGGCATGCGCCTGTCGCAGGTAGTCGGCTTGCGGATACGGGCGTGACTGCAGGCCGGCGCGGCCGCGTGCATCGCACTCACAGGCCAGCAGCAGCTCGCTGAAGCGCTCCGGGCGCCGCAGTGCATCCGTTTCGACCAACAGCTGCATCAGTGTCGCGGGCCGCAATTCCAGTACGCGATGTACCAGGGTGTGCTGGCGCGAGGTCAGCAGGGCAAGCTCCCGGCAGTCGTTCGGCGCACGCAGGCGCTGGGACAGTGCTTCGATGGGCGCCAGCCCCAGGTCTTCATGTCCATGGTGACGGGGCCACTGCGCCTTGGGCGTCAGCGCCTTGCCCAGGTCATGCAGCAGCACCGCATAGCGCACGCTCAGCGGCGCCTGCCGCTGGGCGGCATATTGCAGCGCCAGCATGACGTGGACAAAGGTATCCACTTCCGGATGCCACTTCGGCGGCTGCGGCACACCGTGCAGAGCTGCCAGTTCGGGCATCAGCACCGCCAGGGCACCGCAGCTGCGCAGGGCCTCAAAAAACACCTCCGGCCGCGATTCCAGCAGGGCACGCGCGGTTTCCCGCCACACCCGCTCGGGCGTGAGGGCGGCGATTTCCCCGCTGGTGGTCATTTGCGCCATCAGCGCCTGAGTTTCGGGCGCGATGCGAAAACCCGCCTCCGCGAAGCGCGCGGCGAAGCGCGCGACACGCAGCACCCGCACCGGATCCTCGACAAAGGCGTCCGATACATGCCGTAGCAGCCGGGCCGCCAGATCGCGCTGGCCGTCATAGGGGTCCACGACCTGGCCGGTGGCGTCTTCGGCCATGGCGTTGATGGTGAGATCGCGCCGCCTGAGGTCCTCCTCCAGCGTGACAGCCGGGGAGAACACTGTGGTGAAGCCGTGGTAGCCGGGAGCGACCTTGCGTTCCTGGCGGGCGAGTGCGTATTCCTCGTGCGTTTGGGGATGCAGGAAGACAGGGAAGTCCTTGCCTACCGGAGTGTAGCCCTGGGCGGTGAGCTCCCCGGGTGTGGCCCCCACGACCACCCAGTCCCGCTCGCCGACTGCGCGGCCGAGCAGTCGGTCCCGGACCGCACCGCCTACCAAGTACACTTGCATGGACGCATGTTAACCGAGAGTTGCAAGCTCCTGAGGATCACGCTGCTGCTGGCGGCATTGAGCAGTCTGACGGGCTGCGGGAGCCTGTATCTATTGCAGGCCGCGCGCGGCCAGGCCCAGATCCTGGTTGCCAGGCGGCCGATCAGCGCGGTGGTGGCAGACCCGAAGACCCCCCCGGCGCTACGCGCCACGCTGGCTGAGGTCAGCGCTGCGCGCGACTTCGCCGTCCAGGAGCTGGGCCTGCCGAACAATCGCAGCTACCGCCTCTATGCCGATATCGGCAGGCCCTATGTGGTCTGGAACGTCGTGGCCGCGCCGGAGTTTTCGGTGCGTCCGAAGGTGTGGTGCTTCCCCATCGCGGGGTGCGTGACCTATCGCGGTTACTTCCACCAGAAAAGCGCCCAGTCCTACGCCGACAAGTTGATGGCGCAGGGCTACGACACGGTGGTGGAGGGCATTCCGGCTTATTCCACCCTGGGGCATTTCGATGATCCGGTCCTCAACACCATGCTGCCCTATGGGCGCGACCAGCTCGCGGCCATCATCTTTCATGAACTGGCGCACCAGCTCATCTATGTAGCGGGCGATTCGGCCTTCAACGAGGCCTTTGCAATGACCGTGGAAGATACCGGGCTGGCCCGCTGGCTGACTGCCAAGGGGCGCCCCACCGACATTGAGAAATTTCACCAGAGCGAGGCGCGTACGGCTGAGTTCTCCGGGCTGCTGCGTCAGGCGCGCCTGGATCTGGCCCGACTGTACGCCTCGAAGCTGCCGGCGCCGCAGATGCGCGCGGCCAAGCAGGCGCGCCTGGCGGCACTGGCTCTGTCGATTCGCGCCACGGAAAAGCGGCTCCGGGTGCAGTCAGGCTACGGCCCGTGGTTGGCCAAGGGACTCAACAACGCGCTGCTCGCATCCGTGGCGACATACGAAAACTGCGTGCCAGGCTTCAGGCGCCTGCTGGCGCAACAGGATGGGGACCTGCCGCGCTTTTACGCCGCGGTACGCGCGCTGGCGAAAAAGCCCGCAGCCCTGCGCGATGCGCAGGTGTGCGCGGCGCTGTGACCTCACTGCACGGGGATGAGCACCGTGGACTTGCCGCGCTGCACTTCGATCACCAGCGTCGCCAGCCCGGCAGTACGATCGCGCAGCTGCTGGATGTTGGCCACCCGGGCCTGATTGACGGCGACAATGATGTCATCGCTACGGATGCCCGCGGCGGCAGCGGGGCTGCCGCTGTCGACATTGCGGACCACGACACCGCTCCCACCCGGGGTCTCCGCCAGGGTGGCGCCTTCGAAGGCGGGGTTGATCTCCGCAGGCTGAACGGGCGTCGCCGCCGCGGCTTCCGGCGGCTGGGTGATGGCGGCCTCGACATGCCGCAGGCGGCCATCGCGTAGCAGCCCGATGTCTGCCGTGTCGCCCACGCGCAGCAGGCCGATGGCATTGCGCACATCCGCGGGTGCCATCACCGTGGCGTGATTGATGGACACGATCACATCGCCGCTGTGGATGCCGGCCAGTTCGGCGGGTGAGCCCAGCAGAACCTGGGTGACCAGCGCGCCCGCGGCGCCATTCAGGCCCAAAGCCTGCGCAATGTCGGGACTGACCGGGTAGGTGTCCACACCCAGCAGCCCGCGCTTCACGGAACCGAACTGCACCAGCTGATCGGTAATGCTGCGGATCATGTCCACCGGGATGGCAAAGCCGATGCCGATATTGCCGCCCGAGCGGGCGAGGATTGCGGTGGTGAGGCCCACCATTTCCCCGCGCAGGTTGACCAGTGCGCCGCCGGAGTTGCCGGGATTGATGGCGGCGTCGGTCTGAATGAAATCTTCGAAGCCGTCCTGGTCGAGGCTGGTGCGGCCCAGGCCGCTGACTATCCCTGAGGTGACGGAATTACGCAGGCCAAAGGGGTTGCCGATGGCCACCACGAAGTCGCCAACCTCGAGTTTCGACGAGTCCCCCAAGATGATCTGCGTGAGCTTCACCGGCCGCACCTTGAGGACGGCGATGTCGGTTGGCTCATCGATCCCCGCCACCTCGGCCCGCAGGTCCCGGCCGTCGGCCAGCGTCACGGTGATCTCGCTGGTGTTCTCGATGATATGCGCGTTGGTGAGGATGTAGCCCTTGCGCGCATCCAGGATCACACCCGAGCCGGCGCTCTGGAACTGCGGTGAGTGTCCGCCGCGTGCCTGGGGCACATCAAAGAAGCGATTGAACGCCGGATCCGCCAGCAGCGGATTGGCCGGGCTGCTCTCGATGACAGAGCCGCGGGTGGCGACATTGACCACGGCGGGAGCCACGCGCCGCACCATCGGTGCGAGCGAAGGCATGGGCACATCGTCAGCTGGTGCTGCCTGGGCCGGAGTGGCTGCCGCGGGGGCAGTTGGCGGGGAGGGTGCTACGGCGGATAACGCCGGGGCCGCCACCAGGGCGGTGAGCGCCGCAAGCGCGATCTGACCGGTAGCCAAGCCTTTCACCAACTGAGGGAACTCGAGGAACACAGGACCGGCATTGTATCCTTCAGCCGGCGCGCGAGCAGGACGGTGCGCGCCGGTCAGGGCGCGCACCTGCGCCGCGGGTGTTCAGGCTGCTTCGACCTTGATACGACGCACTTCGGGTTTCGCCTGCTTGGGAATGGACAGCTCGAGCACGCCGTTGACGTGGGTGGCCTTGATGGCCTCGGTCTGTGCGGCATCCGGCAGCGTGAAGCGACGCACGAAGTTGCCGGTTACGCGCTCGACGCGCTGGTAATGGCCCTCGGTGTGCTGCTCGCTGACCTTGCGCTCCCCCTTGAGGGTGAGCACGCCGTCATCGGCGGTGATTTCGATGTCACCGGCGTTGACGCCCGGCAGATCGGCGCGCACGACATAGCGGTCAGCTTCTTCGTGCACATCAACAGCAGGAATCCAGGCCACGGTGCGCGCGGTCTCGAACTGCCGGGTCAGGCGGTCGACCAGCGACCAAGGCTCGTAGCGAACGATAGTCATGTATGTCTCCAGTGGATCGCGATGGCCGCGAATGACACTGATCTAGGGTTGGCAGTGCGCGTTTCAAGGGCTGGCCTGAACCTGCGAGGGTGAAATTCGCCCCCGCCAACCCTGTTGAAACGCTGTGGGCAACCTGTGGGGCAGCTGCGCGTAGCCTGTGCGCACCGCGGCACAAGATCTTGGGCTGCGCCGTAAATGAAAATCTTGCGCTGCAACTGGATTTGCAGCAGGGACGCGGCAGCTGATGTTTTCGCAACACCTTGTTTTTCAAGAAGTAAAAAATACGAAAAAGCTGGAGCAGCAATTCTTGACGGTTATGTTGCACGTCTTTAGTCTTGGTCGCTCGACACAAGATCTTGTGTCGCTCATCTGGGGATGCGGAGCGTCTCGAATCCATGAATACCGTCGTGAAACTAGAATCGCGAGAGATTGATACCGTCCCGTTCCAGGAAGCCTCGCTGGACATCTGGGACAAGAAGTATCGACTGTGCGCGAAGGACGGAACGCCCATCGACAAGTCGATGGACGACACCTACAAGCGCGTCGCGCGGGCGCTCGCGGATGTTGAAGCGCCGCAATTGCGTGAGCATTGGTACGAGCGCTTCCTGTGGGCACTGCGTCGCGGCGCCATTCCTGCGGGCCGCGTGACCTCCAACGCCGGCGCACTGGAACACAAGCCCGCCACATCCACGATCAACTGCACCGTGTCCGGCACCATCCGTGACTCCATGGATGACATTCTGGGCAAGGTGCACGAAGCAGGCCTCACCCTGAAGGCCGGCTGCGGCATCGGTTACGAGCATTCGACGCTGCGGCCGCGGGGTGCCTATGTGTCCGGCGCTGGCGCATACACCTCCGGCCCGCTCTCGTTCATGGATATCTTTGACAAGATGTGTTTCACCGTGTCCTCGGCGGGCGGCCGACGCGGCGCGCAAATGGGCACGTTTGATGTCGGGCACCCCGATGTCCTGGAGTTCGTGCGCGCCAAGCGCGAGAACGGCCGTCTGCGTCAGTTCAACCTGTCGCTGCTGATCACGGACGAGTTCATGGATGCGGTGCGCGAAGAGCGCGATTGGAAGCTCGCCTTTCCCCTGACCAGGAAGGAATACGAGACCGAGGGCGCGAATCTCGACGACGCCAACAGCTTCGTCTGGCGCGAATGGCCCCTCCACGAGGGCTATGTCGTCAACGAAGGGGGCCTGGTCGCCTGCAAGATCTACAAGACAGTCCCGGCACGTCGTCTCTGGGACGTCATCATGACGTCCACCTACGACTTCGCCGAGCCCGGGTTCATCCTCATCGACCGCGTCAATGAGATGAACAACAACTGGTGGTGCGAGAACATCCGTGCGACCAATCCGTGTGGCGAACAACCATTGCCGCCGTATGGTTCATGCCTGCTGGGTTCAGTGAATCTCACGCGCTTCGTGCGTCATCCGTTCACGGACTACTCCGAGTTTGATTGGGAGGAATACCGCGAAGTCGTGCGCGTGTTTACCCGCATGCTCGACAATGTGGTGGAGGTCAACGGCCTGCCTCTCGAGAAGCAGCGCGAGGAGATTCTGCGCAAGCGCCGCCATGGCATGGGCTTCCTGGGTCTGGGCAGCACCATCACCTGCCTGGGGATGAAGTACGGGTCGGAGGAATCGGTGAAGTTCACCGAGGACATCTCCCGGGAGATGGCGGTTGCGGGGTGGGAAGCGGCGCTGGAACTGGCGCGCGAGAAGGGGCCTGCGCCCATCATGAATGAGGAGTTTGCGGTCACCCAGGAGATGCTGCGCAAGCGTCCGGAGATGGCTCGTGATGGCTGGCGCCCCGGCGCACGCATTGCCGGTCGCGTGCTGCATGCCCGCTACAGCCGTTACATGCAGCGGGTCGCGGAGGTTGCCCCGCAGCTGGTGCGGGAGCTGGCGGAAGTGGGCGCACGTTTCACGCATCACAGCTCGATTGCTCCCACCGGCACCATTTCGCTGTCGCTGGCGAACAATGCCTCCAACGGCATCGAGCCCTCGTTCGCGCATTATTATTTTCGCAATGTGATTCGCGAAGGCAAGAAGTCCAAGGAGAAGGTCGACGTCTTCTCCTTTGAGCTGCTGGCCTATCGCGAGCTGATCAACCCCAAGGCCCGGCCCGATGCCACCCAGGATGCGGAGAAACTGCCGGAGTACTTCATCGCCTCCGATGATGTGACGCCCAAGCAGCACGTGGACATCCAGGCGGCCGCACAGAAATGGGTGGACTCCTCGATTTCCAAGACTGCGAATGTCCCGACGAACTTCCCCTACGACAAGTTCAAGGACATCTACCTGTATGCCCATAGCCAGGGCCTGAAGGGCTGCACCACCTTCCGCTTCAACCCGGAAGCCTTCCAGGGCGTGCTGGTGAAGGAACAGGACCTCAAGAACACGATCTACAAGTTCACGCTGGAGGACGGCACGGTCGTCGAAGCCCGCGGAGACGAGGAAGTCGAGTACGACGGCGAGATGCACACCGCCGCCAATCTGTTTGACAGCCTCAAGGAGGGGTACTTCGGCCGCTACTGAGCGGCCGCACCCTCAAGGAACGCGACATGACCATCAAGATCGCCAAAAAAATCGTCAAGTACAACGTCGAGAAGCCGCAGGACAAGGCTGAAAAGGAAGCTGCGGAAAAAGCCGCTGCCGCGGCGGCCGCCGCAGCGCGCGCCAATGGCACAGAGCCTGAAATGTTCAAGGATCGTACCGGGCGCATGGCCAAGGTCATCCGCATGCACGAGAGCGTGGAGCGACCCGAAGTCCTGATCGGTTCGACATTCAAGATCAAGACGCCGGTGTCGGATCACGCCATGTACGTGACCATCAATGACATCGTCCTCAATGAAGGCACGGACTATGAGCAGCGGCGACCTTTTGAGATCTTCATCAACTCCAAGAACCTGGATCACTTCCAATGGATTGTCGCGCTGACGCGCATCATTTCCGCCGTGTTCCGCAAGGGCGGGGATGTGACTTTTCTGGTGGATGAACTGAAGGCCGTGTTCGACCCCCGCGGCGGCTACTGGCAGCCCGGTGGCAAGTTCATGCCCTCGATCATCGCCGAGCTGGGCTATGTCATCGAGCGCCATCTGCAGAACATCGGCTTGCTGCGCAAGGTCGGCCTGGATCAGCACCAGCAGAAGCTGGTGGACGAGAAGCGCGCGGAGTTCATGGCGCGCGCCAAGCAGACCGACGCCTTCGCCAAGTCGCATTTCCCGGAAGGTGCGCAGCTATGCAGCAAATGCAGCACGGCTGCGGTCATCATGATGGATGGATGTATGACCTGTCTGAATTGCGGGGACTCGAAGTGCGGCTAGCGTGAATGCGCCGCTCCCTAGGATCGAAAGAGTGAGAGCAAAGGTCTAGGCTGACAGACCATTTATGGCGAGAACGAGGGTTCTCGCCATTTTTTATGCAGCGGGGAAGCATGGTGATAGGCGATCCTGTCGAGGTGCCGTTTCGGGAGCATGTCGAACTTCTCCAACTGTTCCTGGCCCACCGCGATGAAATCGCCGAGTGCATACAGGGGTTGCTGAACGCCCAGCGAAAGCCGCTCCAATACCTGCAGGACGGTCCCCTCCTGTCTCGTCACTTCGAGGATTGCTTCTTCGCACTCGCTGCGATCACGCACCACCAGTCCCGTCTTAGAGGCCAATTGGTAGCCGCGCATTGGGCAAGCGGGTTCACGCCCCGTGAGATGCCAGGCATCCATAACGACCTGGTCGACCCGGCAGAAATGATGAAACGCGCTTTTAATTTGTGGCGGCTGACCCGTTGGCCGGGTCGCAATGGGCGCCTTGTATACGCGCACACACTTTTCAATCTGTATGTGATTCGGTGCCTGGAACTGTTGAGTATGCGCGGGTGGGATGCGGGAGTGGGCAATGCCGGCGATCGACTGTCGCAGGTTCAGGGTGTACTCGACCAGCTCTGGAAAACCTCTCCGACCGATCAGCCTGTGCTGGTGCGAGATGCGCGATGGTTGATCCCCTTGGCGCAGAGTCCCACGACCGATGATTTGGCGGGCTATTTCGCAGTCGCTGAGCAAATCGCGGCGTCGCTTTCCGAAGACGATCGGATTGAAATCTACAAATCCAGCGTGCAGATGGCAGGCGGGCACCTGCGTTCACAGCTACGCCACTACTCGATGCAGAAGCGTGGACCTCTGGATGAGAATAGGGTGCTCGCCCGCAACTCCAACGCCCTGGATTTCTCCCTGCTGATTCAAGGTCTGGTACGGCTGCTCGCGGCCTACGAGCGCGCTGTGCACAGTGGCGACCGCCAGGCCAGGCTCGAATTGGCAGGCGCCATCTGTCAGGGCATCTCTTCGGATCCTGAGTTGTTTGTCAATCGCCTCGACTTGCTGGGCTCCTACAGCATGATCGAGCATCTCTTCATAACGACGGACCAGGACGAGCACGTTGTCTATACACCCATTGGAAGACGACACGTTCAGCTGCTGCAGGAATACGCAGCACAGATCGGTCGCTTGTCCAAACCATTGCATGATGATTGTCCCCAGTTCAGACCCATTGCGGGGGCCTATTCGCCCTACGGGGTCATTTATGGGTTTTCATCCAATCTCACGGAGCATATGGCGTTCAAGACCTTGCAGCCCGATGCCGTGACACCCTTCAGTCTGGAAGACGTATTTACGGATGGGGAAGCCAGCAGCGGCAAGCTCGCTTGGGTGAGCGGTTGGCGGAAGTTGCCGCATATCGATCAGGAAGTGCAACGGCTGTTCGACTATCCCCAGCAGTTCGCCGAAGAAATTTTCGATCGGATCGAGCGCGCGCTGGGCAAACGCGTGTCCGCTGGTGAGGGCAATACAAATGTTCAGACCGGGCGTCTGTTCATCCTGCCCGCAGATGAACCGCAGTCCGACGTGAAAGCCTCGCAGATTCCGGATCTTCCGCTGCGGTATATCGGCTCCTCAGACGTGCAGATGGTGGCTGCACAGAAGGCTCATCCTTACGAGGAGTCGCGTCTCCTGCGCGATCGGCAGGAGGGGATGTTCATTGTCAGTTACAAGACGCCAGGCGGATGGGCCGCCATTACAAAGGACATCCTTACGGAAGAGCTGGGTGCTGGGCGGGATGTGAAGCTTGTTGGGCTGCCCAATGCAGCCGCTGGAGTGCTGCGGTTGATGTGTCCCAATCTGGTGATTCTTCCGGAGCAACCAGCCGACCAGGCGAGAAGGTGAGTTCCCGCCTGGTTTAGGTCCCGCACCGGTCCTGCGTCTGTGCCTAGTGCGCCATGGCAGCCAGCGCAGCCGCGTTCAGATGCGCGATGGAGCGGGTATCCTGGAAGGCGCGGACGCCTTCGATGCCCTGCTCGCGGCCAATACCCGAGGACTTCATGCCGCCGAAGGGGGCGCGCAGGTCCAGGCGTGTGGCCCCGTGGTCGTTCACCCACACATAACCGCAAACCATCTGTGCGCCGACACGATTGGCCGTCTTGGGATCGGCCGTCCAAACGGAACCGCTCAAGCCCGCCCAGCTGTCGTTCGCCATACGGATGGCTTCCTCTTCGGTCTCGAAGGGGATCACCGGAATCACCGGCCCGAACTGCTCCTCGGTCACGACACGCAGAGTAAGCTTCGGATTGACGACGATGGCGGGGCGCACGAAATTGCCGCCCTTCATGTCGCCGCCCGGCAGTTCGCCGAATTCGAGCACCTTGGCCCCAGAGTCCTTGGCTTCCTTGATCAGACTGTCGACAAAGGCCTTCTGCGCCGGCGAATGCAGCGGGCCCATGGTCGTTGCCTTGTCGAGGCCGTAGCCGAGCTGCACCTTCTCGAGCCGCGCGGAGAGGCCCTTGACCATCTCATCGGCACGTGATTTGTGCACGAACAGGCGCTTGGCGTTCATGCAGATCTGGCCGCTGGTGTCGTAGATGGCAGCGAACAAACGGTCGAGGTGCACGTCGTCGAGGATCGCATCTTTCAGGACGATGGCCGCATCGTTGCCCCCGAGCTCGAGCGTGACGCGGGTGAGGCTATGGGAGGCCATTTCCATCATCTTCTTGCCGCCGTTGACGGAGCCCGTGAAGCAGACTTTGGCCACGTCCGGATTGCGGATCAGTGCACTCATGTTGGCATCCGCGCCCGTGACGACGTTGAGCACGCCGGGCGGCAGCTGCTTGGCAATGCGTTGCACGATGCGCGCCGTAGCCAACGGGGCTGTCAACGGCGGCTTCACAATGACCGTGTTGCCAGCCAGCAAAGCATGGGGCAGTGCGGCGCCGAGGATGGCGACCGGCCAGTTGAACGGTACGATGATGGTGACCACCCCCAGCGGCTGGTAGGCCACCGTGGTTTCGACTGGAATGGCACCGGGAATCGGCGGGAGTACCTTCGTCGCGTTGACTTCGTCGGCGTGGCTCAGGGCCAGCTTCCAGCGCAGCTCCAGTACCAGCGAATCGATCCAGGCTTCAAAACGGATTTTGCCGTTTTCCTGCGACAGGATGGCGGCATCCTCATCGCGATTCTCGGCAATGCCCGCGAGCGCCGCCAGCATCTTCTCGGAGCGCTGCTGGGGCGACAGCGCGGCCCAGGCCGGGTAGGCGGCCTTCGCGGCAGCGACAGCGTCGCTGATATCCTGCGTGCTGGCCGCGGCGGCATGCCCCACGACAACACCCGGCTTGGCGGGATCGGCAATCGCCATCTTCTCCGCGGTCTGTCGTTCCTTGCCCCCTATATATAAAGGAGTGCTAACTGACTGTGACATTGATTGCTACCTCTTTATGTTATCCGTCTGGGGTGTCCAGAATGCTGGCAGGTTACCCCTATTTCCCAGCATGGGAAACGCGGGCGTCAACGTCCAAGATGTATTGAGCGGCTGACTCAGGGTCGGCGGTATCTGCGTTGCGCAAGCCATCCGCCCAAGAAGCCACCCATCACTTTGAGAAAGTGTGAGACCACGTAGGCTGTCGGTAGAACCTTTCCCCAGGTCAGGGCGATATAGATCAGTGCTGCAACGCACCCGACCAGAGTTCCGTGGAGGATGAAGCGACCCTGGGCCTTTCGAGCGACCCTAAATCCAAAGAACATCGTGATGCCTAAACAGGCTGGGGGAACGATGTACAGCAAGGCAGTGCTGCCATGGGGCACCAGGTAGAAGGCAATCGCGATTGCGAATAGCACCACCTCTGCCAGGAAGGCGCCAACGAGTACGCGCAACCATCGAATATTGCGAAGAGGATTCGTCGCCGGGAGGGCTTCACTGACCATGAGAAATCGCCTCGGCAAAGTACCATTGATGGCCCTCGGGATCCTCGACTCCGTAACGCCGATCACCGTACGGTTGATCCGTTGGCCTTTCCAGGACCACCGCACCGGCTTGCAGGGCGCGCTCGAAATGTTTGTCGAGTTGGTCCACGCGCACGTAGAGGTTCTGCGTCGCATGTCCGGTTCGTTTCGGGTTTCGGTACTGCGGTCCCGGGTGTCCCATCAGGATGATGCCATCATCGCCTACCTGCATCTCGGCGTGTGTGAACTGGCCACTGGGGAGCGGGTGGCGCAGCTGAAAGCCAAAAGCTTTACCGAGCCAATCCAGGGCGCCGGCCAGATCTTCATACAGGAGGTACGGGGTGATTGTGGGTGTCGAGAAGGTCATGGGATGCCGTCCTTATGCAGGGGGCCTCAATAGTCACCCGAAAATGAGGTTGGCTGATTGTAAGAATTTTACCCTTACCACTCGGGAATTCGGATGTGATTGGGACTTGCTGTTCGATATCGGACGTAGTCGGACGGTCTGATGCCGGAGAACGCACGAAAATCGTGAATGAAGTGGGCCTGGTCGAAATAGTCACAGGCCATTGCAATGGCCGGCCAATCAATGTTCGACCCTGAAGGCAGGGTACGGATCACCCGGCGAAAACGGGCGAGGCGAGAGAAGGTTTTGGGGGCCAGACCCACCTCGTCACGGAATGCTGCGATGAAGCGTCGCGCAGTGAGTCCGCTTTGCTCGACAAGGGAGGCGACGCTCGTGACCTGATTGGGATTCTGGAGCGCCTTGATGGCGTACCGCACGGCTGGATGCCGTACTGGCCCGCGGCGCAGGCATTCCCCGAGGGCGCGTTCCACGATGTGGAATTGGGTCTCGGGACTCGCGGCTTCCAGCAGTTGTTCGCGCAGGATTTGCGCTCGGCGTCCCCAGACCGCTTCAAGGGATACGGCCAGGTCCTGCAATTCCCCGGCAGGCAGCGCAAAGAATGCAAAACCGCAGCCAGGCTTGAAATGAACACCCAGCAGGTTCAGCGGCCGGGACGTGTCCAGAACAAAAGACACTGTCCGTGCGCCCGACACCACATCGCCGATCTGGCCCTGATCATCCAGACTCAGCACCAGGCTCATGCTGCCGGTTGGAAGTACCCGCTCCGCACCATGCGGCTGACTGTAGCCTGACGATAGCCACAGAAAGTCCACAAAGTCCGCCAAAGGTCGGCGAGTCACCACGTGAATGAGGCCCATCGGACGAGGATACAAGTGCGGCTATCCACAGGCAATTCAGCGCCGCGACCCGGCTTGTCCTGCCCCGGCTATGGATTAGAATTGACCGATGAGCAATCAACCGCTATTTGCCCTGCGCGATGGCAAGACGATCCCGCAAATCGGTCTCGGCGTCCTCCAGGCGCCTCCGGATATCACGGCCGACGTGGTACAGACCGCGCTCGCCGCAGGTTATCGGCACATCGATACTGCTGCCATCTATGAGAATGAGGCGGGCGTAGGCGCGGGTTTGCGCGCCTCGGGCGTGGCACGCAGCAACTTCTTCGTCACCACCAAGCTGTGGAATGCCGACCAGGGCTTTGATGCGGCTCTCAAGGCGTGTGAACGCAGCCTGCGGCGACTGGGTCTGGAATATCTGGATCTGTATCTCATTCATTGGCCTTCGCCCCGGCGCGGCTTGTATGTGGACTCCTGGCGGGCGCTGGTGCGTCTGCAGGAGGAGGGCCGCGTCCGCTCGATCGGCGTGTCCAATTTCAATGCCGAGCAGCTGCAACGCATTATCAGGGAGACGGGCGTCACCCCCGTGCTCAATCAGATCGAGTTGCATCCCCATTTCCAGCAGCGTGCGCTGATTGCGGCGCATGCCGCCCTGGGCATTGCCACACAGTCCTGGAGTCCGCTGGGGCAGGGCAAGTTCCTGGGCGATCCGGTCATTGGCGCCATAGCCTCCCGCCACGGACGCACTCCGGCGCAGATCATTATTCGCTGGCATTTGGACAATGGGCTGATCGTCATTCCAAAATCGGCGACGCCACGGCGGATTGCCGAGAACTTTGACGTCTTTGGCTTCAAGTTGGATGCCAGCGACATGGCTGACATTGCCGGCCTGGATTCGCTGCACGGGCGCATCGGACCGGATCCGACGACTGCGAGATTCTAGGGCGCGGCGCGGAAGGCGATATCCACACGCAATCCCGGTCTGGCATCCGACAGCTCCAGCTTGGCGCCGTGCAGCTGCGCGATAGCGGCAGCCAGGGACAGACCCAGGCCGTGCCCTTCGGAAGAACGGCTGGCGGAGCCACGATAGAAACGCCGAGTGACCTTTTCGCGATCCTCGGACGGCACGCCGGGACCGTCGTCGATGACTGTCGCAACGGAAATGCCGTTCACCGACTCAAGGACAACGCTTATCTTTGTGCCCCGGGGAGTGTGGCGAATTGCGTTCTCGATTAGGTTGCTGAAGAGCTGCGTGAGCAGTTCCTTGTCCCCGCGAATCTGCAGGCCTTGAAACAACCTGCGCGAGAGAGGACGGCCGCAATCTTCGCCCACCGGCAGAAATATCTGGTACACCCTTTCGAGCAGGTCCGAGAGGTCTACTGAACTGAAGGTCTGGACGCGTGTGCCGGCTTCGATCTGCGAAATGCGCAGTAACGCGGCGAACAGAGACAGCAGCTGGTCGGTATCTTCAATCGCGCGCGAAATCGCGATCGAGTCCTCCCCGATACCCGTCGACTTCTCGTGTGCCGCTTCGAGCCGGTTTCGCAGGCGCGTCAGAGGCGTGCGCAGATCGTGGGCCACATCGCTGGAGACTTGCTGCAGGTTCTCCAGCAGCATGGAGATCCGATCGAGCATCTCGTTGATGGCGCGAGCCAGGCGATCCCATTCGTCCGCGCGACCGCGCACGGGAATCCGTTCATTCAGTCTTCCAGCGATGACTCGTTCGCAGGTTTGGGTAATGGCGTCGACCCGCACCATGAAGCGTCGGCCCAGAAACAGGCCGCCCAGCAGGGAAAATACCCAGGTACCCAGGGCAACCCAGCCAAATGCACCCAGAATCCGCTCGCGCGTCGCGGTCATGGAGAAGGTGTCTCGCCCCACGAACAGCGTCGCGGTGTCGGTGAGCGCAGCGCAGCGACCGAGCACATTCACGAGATCGCGACGGCCGGTGGGCGGGGGCAGCCAGAGGGTGAATACGCCCGCGGCACATTGGACGAACGGCAGATTGCCCGCGAGGACTTTGCCGCTGCGGTCCTCGATGACGATGTAGGTCTCGGGCACCAGATGATGGCTGAACCGCGGTGGGCGTAGGGGAAGGGACGTTCCCAGCCGCTGCTGCACCACCTCGATCGCCTCGTCGAGCCCCTCGGTACGCAGCCCGTTGGTCACGGTCGAGATGTCAGCCTCGTTCGCGGCAATGAGGCTGCGGCGTTCCGTATCGGCAACGATCCACAGGACCGTGCCGAGCAGTGCCGCGGTCAGAGTCAGAAACACCAGCGCAAACAAACCGGCGAGCCGGAACGATTCTGCCTTGAAGATTCTAATTTGAGGCAAGCAGCCGATACCCGGTACCGCGCACGGTCTGAATGGCGTCGATTTCGCAGTGGGCGTTCAGGCGCGCGCGAAGCCGGCTGATGTGGCTCTCGACGACACTGGTATGGGGATCGAAGTGGATGTCCCAGACATTCTCCAGCAGCATCCTGCGCGTCACCGCCCGGTCCGCATTGCGCAAAAGATACTCCAACAGCCGAAATTCCTGCGGCAGAAGCTCGATCAATCGGCCGCGTCGCGTGACCGTGCGCTGTACCAGATCCATCTCTATGGATCCTGCAAACAGCTTGGACGCCGCGGGCGCCAGGCGGCGGGTCATCACCCGAATTCTGGCCAGGAGTTCCTCGAACGCGAAGGGCTTGATCAGATAATCATCGCCCCCCGCCTCCAGACCGCGCACGCGGTCGTCTATGCCGCTCATCGTGGTCAAATACAGAATTGGGGTAGCCTTCTGGCGTCTGATCGCCTTCACCAGTTCCAGGCCGTCCATCCCCGGGAGCATGCGATCCATGATGATGGCATCGAAGTCCTGGGAGGTCGCTGCCTTGAGTCCCTGGATACCGTCCCCGACGTGCACCACTTCATAGCCCTGATCGTGGAACCGCTCGATCAGGGACCGCGCCAGCTCAGTGTCATCCTCGGTCAGCAAGAGTCGCATGGAGGGTGATTTCCAATGGGGCGCCGCTGACCGAGTGTATCGGGAGATATGCCTGGATGTCAGTGGGTACCGACAACGAGGACCGTGAAGGAGCCGGGAACCTGAACCGGACGCTGACGGGGTTGCGCCGCTGTCGGGGCCGGCATCGGACCGAACTCGGCCGTCACCAGATAGACCCGGCCGTTGTCGGGATCAAGCGCCATGGTGCGAGCCCCAGCTTGGGTCTGCACCGTGTCCAGAACGCTGTAGTGATCCGCAGACTTCTGGCGCACGACGGTCAGGGTGCCCTCGCCATTGGAGCTGAACACCAGGCCGCGCCTGGCATCGTATGCGGCAGCGTCCGGCCCTTTGCCGATGGGCACCTGGGCAACCTGGGCGCCGGTCTCACCATTGGTGATGACCATGACGTTGTCCTCGCAGACGGAGAACAGACGATGATGGCGGCGGTCGATGGCGAGGCCACTGGGGGATGAACATCCCGGCAGCGGCCAGGTGGCCTGGACGGCGAGTGTGCGACTATCAATGACCACCATCTGTCCGGATTCGCTCTCGATGTTCACGAAGATATGACCCGCAAGATCGTCCTGGGCAAATTCCGGTTTGTCCGGAACCGGAATGGTGGCCACCACCGCCAGGGTCTTGGCATCCAGCACTGTGACGTCCTTGCTTCGGCCATCAAACGTGAAGACCCGTTTGCCCACGGGGTCGTACACGATGCAATCGGGATTGTGGGCCGGAACCTTCACCTCTTGAATGGTCTTGAGACTGTCCAGATCCACCCAGTTTCCAGCGTTGCACCACCTGCATTGCGGAATCGGCGCTCGCACCGGCAGTCCCCACGGCCGCTGCGAATGCGAAGAGCAGGGCGGGCCCGATTGATCTGGCGACTGGGTGAGTGAACACGGAGGTCTCCTTGGGCGTCATGCAGGCGAATGCCGCACCGTGGAATATGCCCGGACACCGGGCGGCGGGAGTTTACAAAGTTGTACACTTTGTGCTGTAAGGACCCGCTGGCTGGCGCGCTGCGCCCTCTGCCTGCCCCCGCCTATCGGTTGCGGCGTAGCGTGAGCCCGACCATCACGGGCATCCCCAGGAGCACCAAGGGCAGTTGCACCACGATACCGGCAATGATTGCGATGGCCAGGGGTTGCAGCATCTGATCGCCCGAGCCGCTGATCGCGGCGCCGAGGGGTAATAGCGCCAGAATCATGGCCAGCGTGCTCATCAGTATCGGACGGAATCGGTTGCGGGCCGCGGTTTTCAGCGCCTGACGAGGGGGCATGGTCCGCTCCAGGGACTGGTATTCGGAGGCAAGGAAAATCGCCATTTCGGTGGCGATGCCGACAATCATGACCGTTCCCATCATTGCGATGATGTTGAATTCGGTGCCGGTGATCCACAGGCCGATGAACACGGCGCTGCTGGAGAGCACCGCGCTGGCAAGGATGATCAGGGGCAGCCACAGCCGCCCGTACAGGAACAGCAGCAGGATGAATTCGACGATCGCCCCCGCCGCGAATGCCCTGATGGTGCCGTCGGCCGCGATCTGCTGCTGCTTGTAGGCGCCGCCCACGGTGTAACTGACACCGGGCGGCAGCAGTCCCGGTTGCCGCAATACCTGCTGCACGGCCCCTACGGTGGACCCCAGGTCATGCCCGCTGCTGATCTCAGCCGTCACCGCCGCGACCTGCTCGAGGTTGTCGCGGGTGATCTCGGGCTGACCGCTGACGAACTGAATCCGGGCGACGGTGCGCAGGGGGAAGACGCGTCCAGTCGGGGAATGGATCAGGAGTTCGCCGAGGTCGTCGCGGCGGACCTGGCCCCGCGGGGGCGCCAACCACAGTCGCACGCCCACATCCTCGACGCTGCCCAGATAGCGGGTGACGACGGTGCCGTACAGATAGTGCGTGACCTGGTCCTGCACGCCGGCAGGGGTGATGCCCTCGAGTGCGGCGGCTGCCGGATCGACGTGCACTTCCAGCGCATCGCCCGCGGGGATCACCCCACTATTGACCGAATCGGGTTCGATGCCCGGCACATGGGCCATCGCCGCGGCAACCTTGACCGCGACCGTGTCGAGCAGTGCGCTGTCGAGGGCGCTGAGCTGAATCACCACCGGCTGCGGCCGTCCGACCATGTCATTGATCATGTCGTCGAGCAGCTGATGGGGGTCGAAGGTGATGCCGGGCACAGCGGCGGCGATCCGGTCGTTCAGCTCACCCATCACCGTCCACAGTGGCGGCCGTCGCGACGCATCCACCAGCTGCACGAAGAAGTCACCCTGATAGCTCTCCTTCAGGTCGCCGCCGAGGCCGGCGCCCGTGCGCCGCGAATAGGTATACACATGGGGATCGGCCCGGAGAATGGCTTCGACCTGCTCGAGTTCGCGATTGGATTCGGCCAGCGAGGTGCCGGGAGCCGTCTGATAGTCCAGCACGAATCCGCCTTCATCCATCCGGGGCAGAAAACCCGTGCCGACCCGGTGGTAAGCGAGCGATCCGGCTCCGACGAGAATCAGAATCCCGAGGCCGATCAGCCACGGACGCACGAACAGGGCGTCCAGCGCCCTGCCATGCATCCGGGCGAGCCAGGTCTCGTGCCCATGGTCCGGATCGCACCACTGGGTGAAATCGATCAGGCTGCGGGCGAGCAGCGGCACGATCAGTGCCGTGAGCACGAACGAGATGATCAGTGCGGACGCCATCGTCAGCGACAGGAATTTGAAGAACGCACCGGTGACGCCCGTCAGGAAGGACAGCGGCACGAAGATGATGATGGTGGCCAGACTGGAACCGAACAATGGCGCGAGAAATTCCCGGGCCGCCTCCAGCACTGCGCGGTCGGCCCGCTCGAGCTTCGGATCGCCGGCGCGGCGTGAAATGTGCTCGACCATGACGATTGCGTCGTCGATGAGCAGGCCGATTGCTGCGGCGATGCCCCCGAGGGTCATGATGTTGAGCGTCATCCCGAACAGGTGCAGCAACAGCACGGTCGTCAGCACCGAGAGCGGCACGACCGCCATTCCGATGAGTGCGGTGCGCCAGTTGCGCAGGAAGGCCAGCACCACCAGCACAGCAAAAACCAGGCCGATGAGAATGGCCTCCTCGACTGCCGAGATCGAGGATCGCACCAGTTGGGTCTGGTCGTACCACTTGACCAGTTGGATGGAACCGGGTTGCGTTTTCATGAACGCCGCCAGACTTGCGTCCACCGTCCTCGCCAGGCTCAGCGAGTCGGCAGTCTCCTGCTGGTAGACGTCGAGGGTCACGGCGGGCTTGCCGTTGTCATCGACCAGCAGCCATTGCGGCACCGACCCCAGTTCCACCTTACCCAGATCCGTGAGCCGGATGACGCCGCCCTGCGCGGTGCGCAGCGTGACCTCGCGCACCGACTCAATGGAGGTAAAGGCGTTGTTGTCGATCGCCAGATACAGCAGGTCATTGTCTTCGAGTCGCCCGACGGCGGCGATCGCGTTGGTGCCGGCGATGGCGTCGGCGACGCCGGCGAGCGTCAGCCCGTAGGTCTGCAGCTTCTGCGGGCTGACGGAGACCTGGATCTCAGGGGTCTGCCCCCCCAGCACGCCGACGCGCCTGATACCGTCAATCCCCGTGAGCAGCGGCGCCATCTGATACTGCGCCAGCCGGCGCAGCGCCGCCGGTGAGGTCTGGGTGGAGATGAGCGCGTAGGAGAGGAACGGCATCAGGACGTTCGGGCTCATCTGGATCACGTCGTAGCTGGTGCCCTGGGGCAGATCCGGCAGCTTCTGCGCCAGTGCGGAGTCCACCCGCAGCAGCGCCTGGTTCATGTCCGAACCCCAGGGGAAATCGACGAAGATCTCCGCGGTGCCGCGCGAGCTGGTCGACACCACGTCGACCGCACCGGGTACGGCGCGCGCCACCTCCTCCAGGGGCTGGGTCACCTCGATCAGCATCTGCCGTGCCGGCATGCTGCCGGCATCGATTTCGATGCGGATGCGCGGGAAGCTGATGACCGGGAACAGTCCGACCGGCAGTGAGATGCCGATCAGCAGGCCGCCAAGGCCCAGAGCCAGGGCCACGCACAGCAGCGCACGATGATGCCGCTCCAGGAGCCTGACGAATATCATCGGCTCGGCGAGCCAGGGTTCTTGCCGCCAGCGGGCGCCAGCCGCACCGTCATGCCGTCCTGGAGCTGATAGTTTCCGGCGAGGACCAGTGGTGCGGTCCGGTCAAACGGCCCGTCGACCACGTCCTGATCTGCCTCGGAACCCAGAATGCGTACATGCACGAACTTGGCCACGCCGCGCACGGCCTGCACGACATAGGGGTCGCCGCTGTCGTCGACCAGAATGGACTGATGCGGCAGCAAGTAGCCGTGCACCGAACCGGTCGTGACCTGGGCTTGCGCCGTCTGCCCCGGCAACAGCGCCCCGGGCGGCAGCGAGATGTGAATCGGCACCAGGCCATCGCCTGGATCGACCACCGAGCCGCGCAAGAGTACTCGACCCGCTGCGTGCCGGTTCCCGTCGACTTCGCTGACGTCAGCCTTATCGCCGGGCGCGATGCTGGCGGCTTGGTCCGGGACCACGCCGGCCAGCAGCACCAGCCCGTCCGGACGTGCCAGGTCCAGCAGCGCGGCACCTTCGGTGACAATGGTGTTCAGGTTGGCCGACAGGGCGGTGACAATCGCGCGGTGCGGAGCGCGCAGGATGGTTGGTCCCGCGGCGCCCTGTGCCTGCAGCGCTGTAAGTGTGGCGCGCGCGTCCGCCAGTGCCCGCTCCGCGTCGGCCACCTGCTGACGGGTGGCGAGTTGCTCGGAGAGCAGGTCCTGGGTACGTTTCAACGACGTGCTTGCCGCCTGTAATGCGGATTGGGCCTGGGCATACGCGGCACGCGTCTGAGGGGTCGGCTCCAGCTGCACGAGCGCGGCCCCGCGAGGGACTTCCTGCCCCACCCGCACATAGATCGCGCTGATGGTAGCAGCCAGAGGCGCCACCACCGCGCCGTGCACCGACGGGTCAGCCTGCACGCTGCCGTAGGCCATCACCGTCCGCGGCAGATCGCCCTGGCGCAGTGGCGTCGTCTGCACCAGCACGCTGGGGGTGTCCGGGCCGGCGTGCGCGACACCCGCCGGTACTGAGGCGACGGCGGTCCCGAGACACAGGACGATGGCTGATCTCATGGGGGTGCTCTTCACGCGGGTGGGGGCGATACGGCTGAATCGGGTGCCTGGGTCTCAGGTTGGATCTGTGTGCCCAGCACGGTGGCGAGCCCGATGCAATCCGTCCAGAGATTCTGCAGCAGATCAAAGCGATTGCCGCTCGCGGTCAGGTATGCGCTGGTCAGCGTCAGGTAGCTGGCGGCGGGGAAGTTACCGCCCTCGTACGCACGCCGGGCGCGTTCGGCCGCGCGCTGCAATTGCGGCAGCTGCGCGTCGAGCGCGCGCAATTGCCGTTGGAGCTGCTGCATTTCGTGCCACAGCTGCCAGACGTCGCCTCGCGCCTGATTCTGGCGCGACTGGTATTCGGCACGCAGCTGCTCGCGGGTCGCCCGCTGGATCGCAATATCGCCCCGGCCGCGATCGAAAAGTGGCAGGGTGAGCGTCACGCCGAAACCGGTGGTATGCACATCCGAGACGTCACGTGCGCGTGTGATGCCCACTGAAATGTTCGGAAACTGCGACAGCACCGCCGTGCGCACCCGCTCTTCCTGGGCCGCGTACCCGGCGCGCAGTGCCAGCAGATCCGGACGGCGCTGCGGCAGCCGCGACAGGGCAGCCTGCACGCCTGCCTCGTCCGGCATCGGCGGTGCTGCCAACGGGCGTAGCGGAATGATCATGCCGGGTTTCACCCCCAGCAGGGTGCGCAGTGCCTGAACGGCCTGCAGCTCACCGCGCTGCGCGGCGCCCAGCTGGACGCGCACGTCCTCCAGCAACGCCAGATCGGCGCTGCTTTGCTCGAGCGTCACATCCCCGGTCGCCAGTGCACGCTGCGAGTGTTCGGCGGCGGCGGCATAGATCTGCTCCGCCGCGGTCAGGGACGCGTACCTGTCGGCAGCCACGGAGCGCTGCACGTACAGGGTCCGCGCCTGCGCCACGGTCTGCCATTCCTCCCACAGCAAAGACTGGCGCGCCTGCCGGTAAGAGGCGTCCGCGGTGGCGTGCATGCTGCCATGCGTCAGCAACGTCTGCAGGTCGATTGCCAATCCCAGCCCATAGGCATTGAATTCCGGATAGCGCGGATCGGCATGGGAGACGACGTGGTCCATCGCGTAATCGGCGGAATACGAAAGCTGCGGATCAGGCAGCAGTCCGGCTGCAAAAGCCTGTGCCTGTGCCACATGCAGCGTGGCACGCGCCGCGCGCAGTTCCGGATTGTTCAGCACCGCGAGCGTGGCGACCGCATCCATGCCCAGAGCCGGCTTGTCCGGCGCTGCGGTACGTGCGCTGGTGGTGAGGTCGTCTGCCGCGGGCAGCGGCAGCGGCGCATAGGTCGCGCAACCGGCCAACAAAGCGGACATCACGGCAAGCAGTGCGCCTCCCACGGCGGTAACGCGGCAATGCTGATGCATGAAATGCCCCAGGAGAAGTGGCGGTCGGGATCGTCCTGCTCCGGCCCCATGCAGCGCGGCGCTATGCCGCGCGGACCGCCGCAGTATCCTGCCAGCACCGAGCTTGCCGAAGCGGATGCTTACAAAAATATATACTGCCGTGCGACGCCAACGCGGATGCGATGATTTACGGCAGCCCGAGGTGCCCAGCGTTCTGGTGGGCCAGCCGATGATTGACCTGGGTACGCCGCGGGTGATGCTTCTGCCGCGAGTTATTAAAAAAACCCCGCATCAGCGGGGTTATCGGCTTGCTTGCTTGCTGTTGAGGAGCAATTGTTCTGGTTCTTGTCCGGTCGGTGAGCATCCGCCAGCGCCACGGTGCCCAGTCTTGTCGAATCTGCTGCGATCCGCCTTCGAAGATAAGCAACGCTCATGCCAACGCCCTGGAATCGGCCCGCGATGTGACATCTTGTATCTGCGACGGGGGTCAAGTGCGCTGCGGCACGCCTGTGCCACGCTTTGGCCTGTGCAACATGACAGAACAAGGTGCGGATTGGTGCGCCGCGAAACCGAGTGTCAAGATCCTCGACACTAAAGCTCCGATTCTGTGTCGGACTATGACCTGTATGGACGATAACTTTTTGATATCTACAGAAATTTCTGCGCTGGCCGGGGTGTAAATGCTATCGACACGCAACTTCGGGACCTGGGCCGCAATCTGCGTGGCAGTCCTGTGCTTGGGGCTCGATGCCTGCTCCACCCCTGCAGGGTCCAAGGCCAAGGTGTCCGCGGGTGCCGCTCCGGCGCAAACCGTCGTAGTACCGCAGACGGTTGCGGCTCCCGTGGTGGTCGTTCCTGCACTGCCCGCTGCGCCACCCGTCCTGACCGGGGCACCGCCAGCCGCGGCCACTGCTGTCGCACCGGTACCCCCGCGACTGCAGGACAAGCTCTTTCCCCAGCCACCCGCGCTCGACCGGGATGTGGATTTCTGGATTCGCGTCTATACGGAAATCGGCACCAACGCGGGCTTTCTGCACGATCAGTACAACCTGGCCGTGGTCTACCAGACGCTGCAGTTCGGCCCGGACACTTCCGCCCGCCAACGCGAGCACATGGTGGAAGCAGCCCGGACGGGGATCGTGGCAGCGCTGAAGCGCATCGCCAATTCCTCAGGCTCTGACACGCTGTCGCCGGAGGACCAGCGGATCAAGGATCTGTGGGGCGATGCCGGCACACCGACGCGTCTGCGGGAAGCCATGGATGATGTGCGCTTTCAACTCGGCCAGGCGGATCGATTCCGCGAAGGGCTGGTGCGATCCGGACTGTGGCAGGCGCATATCGAGGAGACACTGGCGAATCTCGGGATGCCTCCGGAGCTGGGCGTGCTGCCGCATGTCGAGTCGTCCTTCAACGCGGCCGCATATTCCAAAGCCGGGGCCGCGGGGTTGTGGCAGTTCATGCGCTCCACCGGTCGACGCTACATGCGCATCGACTCGGCAGTGGACGATCGCATGGATCCGTTCCGCGCCACCGAGGCGGCTGCCCAGCTGCTGAGTTTCAACTATCGGCTACTGGGCACCTGGCCGCTGGCATTGACCGCCTATAACCATGGCGCCGAGGGCATGCGGCGCGCCAAGGAGCAGATGGGCACGGATGATATCGTGAAGATCCTCCGCGATTATCACAGCCCCAGCTTCGGATTCGCGTCGCGCAATTACTATGTGTCGTTCCTGGCGGCACTGACGGTGGACCGGCACCCGGAAAAGTATTTCGGTCCCATCAAGCGTGAACCGGAAGCAAAGTTCCAGGAAGTGAGCATGCCGGGATTTGTCACCATCAGTGCGCTCACCCATGCATTGCATATCAGTGCGGAAGCGCTCCGCAAGCTGAATCCGGCGCTGTTACCGGCGTGCTGGCAGGGGCGGCGCCGCGTCCCCCAGGGCTATGTGCTGCGACTGCCGCTGGATGGCCCTGTCTGGACCACTGAGTTGCTGGCGCAGCGTCTGTCACCCTCGGACCTGCAGGCGCGCCAGACCGTGCCTGAACGCCGCAAAGTCATGAAGGGCGAGACGCTCGCCAGCATCGCGCGCGACTATGGCCTGAGCCCAGGGGAGCTGGCGCGGTTGAATGGCATCAGCGCGCGCACCCGACTGCGGCCGGGCCGCTATGTGCGGGTGCCCGAGGCGAGTCCGGTGCGGGTGCTCGTCGCGCGGACGGACCACAATGCTGCGGCCTCGAACCCACCTGCGGCTGCAGTGTCGGGCGGCCCGTCCGGCGCTGTGAGTTCATCCGCACCCGCAGCTGTCGCGTCCGCAGGCAGTGAGCCATCGGCCCTCCCCGCGCCAGCCGCAGCGCCCGTGCCGGGAGCCTCGAGTGCGCCGACAGCCGTGGCAGCCAACTCCTCTGGACCGACCGCTGCTGCTCCTGCCACTGCATCGAGTGCAGCTCCCGAGGTGCCCCAGGTGGCGGCCAATCTGCCCAGCGCGCCGGCGGTTACCTCGGACACTGCAGCGGTTGCCCCCGTGGCCCCGGTTGCACCGGATGTGGAGCCGGAGACCAATGCCGGTGGCGTATCACCGCAGGTGGCGCAGCAGGAAAGCGAGCACGATGCGCGCGCGGTCGCGCAGGACAGGCCGCTCGCGGCGTCGCAGCCGGTGTCGGCGAAGCAGGCCGAGGCCATCACACCGGGCCTGGGGCCCACAGGTGTCGTGGCGGTCGACAATGCGGATGTCACGGACTACTCGGTGGCTGGCGATGACACCATCGTAGTGGCCGCGACCGAAACCCTGGGGCAGTATGCCGGATGGCTGGAAATAAGCCCCGCGCGGCTGCGTGCCTTGAATCACATGCGCGGCAGGAGCGGGGTGCGGATCGGGCACAAGTTCAAACTGGATTTTGCAAACAGTTCGCACGCGCAATTCGAAACACAGCGGCGGGGCTATCATCGCCAGCTGCAGGCGGCGTATTTCGCATCACACCGGATATCGGGCACCCAGGCGCATGTGGTGCGGTCCGGGGATTCGCTGTGGAATCTGCGACATCGCTTCGGCAATCTGCCGGTGTGGCTGCTGCGGCAGTACAACCCGGATGTGGCTTTCGATAACCTCAGGGCCGGCACGCAACTGGTCATTCCGCGCGTGGAGGATCTTGGCAATGCCGCCGCTGACAATTGAGACCGGCCGCACTTCGCTGTATGGCCCGCAGACCCTATAATTGCCGATATGTGTGAACCCGTGCCTTTACAGAAGATCCTGCAGCTGGCCGGCCTGGCGCTGCTGACGATGCTGATCGGCGCGGCAGTGCCGACGACCCTTGCGAATGGCAGGCCGCAAAGCCACGCCCAGACAACGGCCCGGGCCCAGGCGGATGCAAGCGCAGGCGATACCAGTGCGGTTCCCGCGCAGCTGCTGGCCGACCGGGTGATCGTGCGCAAAGCGGAGCGGCGCCTGTATCTGATGCACGGCGATGTCGTCCTGCGCTCATACCGCGTGGCACTGGGGCTCAATCCCATCGGACCCAAGGAGCAGGAGGGCGACTCGCGCACTCCGGAGGGGCACTATCTGTTGACCCGTCGCAATCCGCGCAGCGAGTATTTCCTGTCCATCCAGGTCTCCTACCCCAACGACAAGGATCTGCAGCGCGCGAGCCGCAACCGCCTGACGCCGGGTGGGGCCATCATGATCCACGGCCTGCCCAACGAGTTGCGCCGCGAACCGTCCTACTACGAGAAGCGCGACTGGACGGATGGCTGTATCGCGGTGTCGGACTCGGACATGCTGGAGATCTGGCTGATGACCCCGCTGGACACACCCATCGACATCCTGCCGTAGGGTTGGCGGTCAATTGAGCATTGTGAAAACCAGCAGCATCATTATTGCGGACTCGGTTGACGCACTGGTTGCGCCGCGCGGCAGCCTCGAGAACCTGTCCCAGGAGGAGATCACCCAGCTCCTGGACACCAGCCATAGCGGGCTCTACGGCCTGTTTCGCAAGTGCGCCCTGGCGGTGCTCAATACCGGCAACGACACCGATAATGCCAAGGAAATCATGGAGCGGTACGCCGACTTCGACATCGAGGTCGTCCGCCATGCGCGTGGCATCAAGCTGGAAATGCGGCACGCCCCGGCCACCGCCTTCGTGGACGGGGAGATGATCCGGGGCATCAAGGAGCATCTGTTCGCGGTCTTGCGCGATGTGATCTACATCGCCGGGGAAATCATCGACAGCCGGGTGGTATCCCTCACGGATTCCGGCGCAGTCACGAACACGGTGTTCCGGATCCTGCGCAATGCACGGGCGCTGGAGTTCAAGGGTTATCCCAACCTGGTGGTGTGCTGGGGCGGGCATTCCATCGGTGACGACGAATACCGTTACACCAAGAAGGTGGGCTACGAGATGGGTCTGCGGGGCCTGGACGTGTGCACCGGCTGCGGTCCGGGTGCCATGAAGGGACCCATGAAGGGGGCGACCATCGGCCACGCCAAGCAGCGTTCAGTGCAGAGTCGCTACATCGGCCTCACCGAGCCCGGAATTATCGCTGCGGAACCACCGAATCCCATCGTTAGTCAGCTGGTGATCCTGCCGGACATCGAAAAACGCCTCGAAGCCTTTGTCCGCATGGGCCACGGCATTGTGGTGTTCCCGGGCGGTGCGGGCACCGCCGAGGAAATCCTGTACCTGACCGGGCTGCTCCTGGATCCGGCCAATGCCAGTCAGCCGTTTCCGGTGGTGCTGACCGGACCTGCCGCCAGCGCCGGATACTTCGAGCACATCCGGCACTTCGTCGAAGGCACATTGGGCCGCGAGGCTGTGCAGCGCCTGGAAGTCATCATCGATGACCCGGCGGCAGTCGCCCGACGCATGGTCGCCGGCATGGACCAGGTGCGGGCGTTCCGGCGCGAACGCAGCGATTCCTATAACTTCAATTGGCTGCTCTCGGTCGGCATTGAGCTGCAGCGCCCCTTCCAGGTTTCCCACGAGTCCATGCGTTCGCTGGTGCTGTCGCGCGCGCAGCCGGTGCACATGCTGGCGGCGAATCTGCGTCGTGCCTTCTCCGGTATCGTCACCGGAAACGTAAAGGACTACGGCGTGCAGGCCATCGAGCAGCAGGGTCCCTACGAGTTGACGGGTGATCAGAATGTCATGCGCCTGCTGGACGATCTGCTGGCCGCGTTCGTCGCGCAGGGACGCATGAAGCTGCCGGGCTCTGTCTACAAGCCCTGCTACCGCCTGGTAGCGTGACATAACGTCACAAGGGCAAGCGGCGCAGGAGCCGTGCCCGACACTTCCCTGCCCGCATCTCCGGCGTGCGACGCTGATGTGACCCAGTTCCTTAGGTATGTCGTGCCAACTCCGTACGCTGCCCTGCAACCATTTAGGAGTCGTTGCATGAACTCATCAGATCGAACTCGGGGTGATCCTCTGCCAGATCCGGCAGAGGCCGTCGCACCGGTTTCGCCATTGGCTCCGCCGCTGGCCGGCACCGAAGACTATGGCTCCTGGCTGGATCGCATGCAGCGTGCGCGTACGCGCCATGCGGCAATCACACGCAATCTGAACACCTGGTCCAACTACAAGAGCTGGGCCGACCAGGTGAAGGGTTCGTGGGAGCAGGAGCCGGAGCCAAAGCGCAAGTAGGCCCCGCCTGCCAGGGCGGCCATTCAGACGATTTCCGCGATGCGCTCGGGTTCAGACTCGAATTCGAAGGATGCCTGTCGCGGCGGCTCCCCGGGGCTGGCGAGCCAATCGGTGAGCGGTTCCCAGGCCCTGATGTCCTCCAGGACCTGCTGGGCCTTCATTTCGTGAATTCCCAGTCCACTCTCCGCGGCCCGGATGTAGTTCTGTGAATCGCGCAGGGTTGCCACGACCGGAATCCCCAGCGTTTCCAGGAAGCGCACCAACGATTGGTAGACCCGGGTATTCATCTTCACCCGGTTGGCGATCACGCCCAGCCGGTTCTCGGCGCGCTTGATTTTGGCCACCAGCAGCAGATCGCGGATACAGCGCGAACAGGCATGGATGTCGATATCGGAGGGCAGGACGGGCACCAGGATCTTGTCCGTCTGCCGTGTCAGCTCGATCATGCTTTGATGCGACAGGGCCGCTGCGGTGTCGACGATGACATGGGTGGCATCAGGCGGGGCGCGCAACTGGAAGGTGCGGGTCACCCGCGGATCCCGCTGGTACGCCGAGATCAGATGCACCCTGGGTAGTGCCGGATCCCGTTTCGACACCCACCGCTCCGATGACGCTTGCGGGTCATGGTCCATGAGCACCGGCCGCTGCTGTCGCGAGGCGAAGTAGCCGGCCAGATTCACGGCGATGGTCGTCTTGCCGGACCCGCCCTTGGGGTTCAGAACGACAATGCGCTGCATGGTCTCACAGGGTACTGGTGCTGCTGCAGGGCCGCAAGATGAGATCTTCGGCACGCCAGGCACCATGGTGAGTTTGTAGGCTACGCGGCATGGAACGAATGCTGTTGCTCTGGGACGAGATCGATGACCTGCTGGCCGTGGGCCGCTGCCTGGTGTCCCGCGCCGTGATGCGCATGAAAAACGCCGATCCGGCTTGAAAAATCCGCCGGGACACCCAAGATGCATGCCTGCTCAACTTTTTGACCGGCAGGATTGCGCATGACTGATAACCAGAAAACCACTCTCGGCTTCCAGGCCGAGGTGAGTCAGCTGCTGCAGCTGATGATTCACTCGCTGTACAGCCACAAGGAAATTTTTCTCCGGGAACTGATTTCAAACGCCTCGGATGCCAATGATCGCCTGCGCTTCGAGGCCATCGCGAACCCGGCACTGCTGGCGGATGACCCCAACCTCGCGGTGTGGGTGGAGGGCGATTCGACCACGGCCACCTTGAAGATCCGTGACAACGGCATCGGCATGACCCGCGAGGAGGCGATCGCCAATCTGGGCACCATCGCGCGCTCGGGGACTGCGGAGTTCTTCAAGTCCCTGTCAGGGGATCAGCAGAAGGACTCGCAGCTGATCGGCCAGTTCGGCGTGGGCTTCTACTCGGCGTTCATCGTGGCTGAACGCGTGGAGGTGCTGACGCGCAAGGCGGGGGCGCCCGCGAGCGAAGGTGTCCACTGGGAATCCAGCGCCGACGGCCAGTTCACGGTGGAGAACGTGGAGTTGGCCCAGCGCGGCACCACCATCATCCTGCACCTCAAGGCCGACACCCGGGAATTTGCCGACAGCTGGCGCCTGCGTTCCCTGATTCATCGCTATTCCGACCATCTGGGATTCCCGGTGCTGATGCGCAAGGAGTCGGCAGCCTCGAAGCCCGAGGACAAGGATGCACCGGCCACCGAGGCGCCGTTTGAGGCGGTCAACCAGGCCCGCGCCCTGTGGACGCGGGCCCGCACCGATATCACGGACGAGGAATACAAGCAGTTCTTCGACCACATCGCGCACGATCCCACCGAGCCTCTGGCGTGGAGCCACAACAAGGTCGAGGGCAAGCGCGACTACACCAGTTTGCTGTACGTCCCCGGGCGCGCACCCTTTGACCTATGGCACCGGGATGCCGCGCGGGGCCTGAAGCTGTACGTACGCCGCGTGTTCATCATGGACGACGCGGAACAGTTTCTGCCCCTGTACCTGCGTTTCATCAAGGGGGTGATCGATTCCAGCGATCTGCCGCTGAATGTCTCGCGTGAGCTGCTGCAGCAGGATGCGGATGTGGAGGCGATGAAGGGTGGCCTAACCCGTCGGGTACTGGAGCTGCTGAGCCGGCTGGCCAGCGAGGAGCCGGCCAAATACGCCACCTTCTGGAAGGAGTTCGGTGCGGTGCTCAAGGAGGGCCTGGCCGAGGATTACGCCAATCGGGAGAAGATTCTGCCGCTGCTGCGTTTTGCCAGCACCCACGAGGCCGAGGATGCTCCCACGGTCGCCCTGAAGGACTACCTGGCGCGAATGAAGAGCGGCCAGGACCGCATCTACTATGTGATCGCTGACAGCGTCGCCGCGGCGCGCAGCAGCCCCCATATCGAGCAGCTCAAGGCGCTCGGGATCGAGGTGCTGCTGATGTCCGAGCGCGTCGATGAGTGGGTGATGGGCCAGATCGAGGGCTTTGAAGGCAAGGCCTTCAAAGACGCTGCTCGCGGTGATCTGGAGCTGGGGGGGCTGTCCTCGGACACCGAGCGCAGCAAGGCGCAGGAGCAGCTCAAGGAACACGCAGGGCTGCTCAAACGGGTCAAGGACACACTGGGCGAGCGAGTGACTGAAGTACGCGTGGCCTCACGCCTGACGGACTCCCCGTCCTGCCTGGTGATGGGCGAGCGGGATCTGGGATCCGCCATGCGGCGCATTCTGGAGGCTCAGGGCCAGAAGGTGCCCGAGAGCAAGCCGGTACTGGAACTGAATGTGGAGCATCCCATCGTGCGGCACCTGGAGGGGGTGACGCAGGAAGCGGACTTCGGGGAGCTGGCGCAGCTGTTGTATGACCAGGCGGCCCTGTCCGAAGGCGGCCAGCTGGTCAATCCGGCGGATTACGTGCGCCGATTGAATCGCCTGCTGGTGCGCCTGGCCGTGCCCGGCGCGGTCTGAATGGCCCCTGGGCCGGGGACGGCGTTGGCGGCCGAGAGCCTCCTGCTCCAAGGACCCGCGGGTGACCTGGAGACGCGTCTGGACTTTCCCGCCGCCGATCGGGGCGCCGACCCTGCCGCGCCTGCCGCCTTCGCTGTGGTGTGTCATCCACATCCGTTGTTTGGCGGCACGCTGACCAACAAGGTCGTCCATACCCTGGCGCGGACGTTCAATGACCTGGGGATGCCCAGCCTGCGATTCAACTTCCGCGGTGTGGGCGCAAGCGCCGGCACGCATGATGAGGGCCGAGGTGAAGTGCAGGATGCCCTGGCTGTGGTGCGTCATGGCCGCGAACGCTGGCCGCAGGCGCGCCTGTGGCTGGCGGGATTTTCCTTCGGGGCCGCGGTGGCGGTGCGCGCCAGCAGCGAGGCGTCAGCGGTGGGTCTGGTGGCAGTCGCGCCTGCAGTGGATCGGATCGATGTCGGGGCGGTGACGCCCGGGAGTGCCTGGCTGGTGGTGCTGGGCGATGCCGATGACGTGGTTTCACCGCAGCGCATGCTGCAATGGGCGCGGAATTTAAGCCCGCAGCCGGTTATCCAGGTCATGGCTGGAGCCGGTCATTACTTCCACGGCCGTCTGCCCGAGCTACGGGACGCCGTTACGGCCTTCGTCAACCAAAGGCCCGGGAAAACCTAGGCTTACCCGGGCCGTTTGAGAATTCAGTGATCGCGGGGGATCAGGAATTCACCATGCTCTTCAGGCTCTTCAGCGGCAGCACGCGCACTTTCTTGCTCGCGGGCTTCGCCTTGAACGTCATCTTCTCGCCAGTGAACGGATTCACGCCCTCACGCGCCTTCGTGGCGGGCTTCTTGAC
>DASXFV010000078.1:0-15529 GCA_036489445.1 Steroidobacteraceae bacterium
CGATACTTGGGCTTACGGGTGTTGGGATCAGGTGCCTTACAGGTTGGTATCATCAGATTGTCTTGCCCCGCGGTCGGGAAAATGCATGCAGGCCAGCCATCGATGCCGACCCAGGGTAATTTGGTATCGTAGCCGGGCAGGCCAGCGGACACAATCGGCCGGAGAATCACCCTATGAACGCCCAACCCGTTCCCGACCAGCCCGGTTCCGGAACTGCACAGCTGCGCTGTGATTTTGCAAATCTCATTGATGGCGAACTGGTCAGCGGCAAGGAGTGGTTTGACGTCATCAATCCCGCCACCGGCAAGGCTTTCGCGCGTGCACCGTCGCTGAGCCGGGCGGAGCTGGATCGCGCCGTTGCCAGCGCGCGCCGCGCGTTCGACGGCTGGCGCAACACGCCCGTGGCCGACCGTCGTGCGGCCATTGGCCGCCTGGCGCAGATCCTCACCGACAATGCCGCCTCGCTGGCGGAGCTGCTGACGCTGGAACAGGGCAAACCGGTGGGGCAGTCGCGTGATGAGATCAGCCGCGCGGCAACGCAGTCCCTGGGGTTGGCCGATATCATGATCGCCGATGAGCTGCTGGAAGAAAACGTCCAGCGGCGAATTGAGCTGAAGTATTTTCCCCTGGGCGTCGTCGGCATCATCACCCCCTGGAATGCCCCCATCAATCTCGCGGCCGGTCCTCTGGTGGCCGCGCTGTACACGGGCAATACCGTGATCCTGAAGCCCTCGCCCTACACGCCGCTGTGCACGCTGAAGATCGCCGCGCTGTTGCGCGATGTGTTTCCGCCAGGCGTGCTCAATGTGGTCGCTGGCGGGGATGAGCTGGGACAGTGGATGACTGCGCATCCGGGGATTGACAAGATCTCCTTCACCGGCTCGGTGGAGACGGGCAAGAAGGTCATGGCCAGCTGCGCCGGCACCCTCAAGCGCTTCACGCTGGAACTGGGTGGCAATGATGCGGCCATTGTGCTGGATGATGTGGATCCACGGACGGTGGCGCCGAAACTGTTCTTCGCCGCCTTCGTCAACTGCGGCCAGGTGTGCATGGCCATCAAGCGCATCTACGCCCACGAGAGCATCTACGAGGAGTTGTGCACGGCCCTGGCCGAGGAGGCGACCAAGGCGCGGGTGGGCAGCGGCCTGGAACCGGGTGTACAGCTCGGGCCCATTCAGAATCTGGAACAGTACGAAAAGGTCATCAGCATCCTGAATGACACCACCGCCCAGGGCGCGCGCATCCTGGCGGGCGGCCTGGTGCCGCAAGGACCGGGATATTTTTTCCCGCCCACCATAGTCGCGGACATCGATGAGCGCAGCCGACTGGTGCAGGAAGAGCAGTTCGGACCCATTGTGCCGGTGCTGAAATTCTCCGATGAGGAGGACGCACTGCGCCGCGCCAATGACACACGCTTTGGCCTGTCCGGCTCGGTGTGGAGCGCCGATCCGGAGCGTGCCGTGCGGCTCGCCTCACGCCTGGAAGTGGGCACCGCGTGGGTGAATCAGCACCGCGCGACCTCGGCGACCGTGCCCTTCGGCGGCGCCAAGGAATCCGGCATGGGACGCCAGTACGCCGCCCTCGGACTCAAGGGCTACATGGAGCCACGTGTGATCAGCGTGCTGAAGGGCTGAAGCCCCGTCACCGCACGCGGGCCAGCAGCCCCAGCGTCACGATGACGAGTATCGTTGTCGGCAGCCACGCCAGCATGATCGGATTCAGATCAAACACGATCGTGCCACTTTCAATGAAACGCTGCAGGAAGAAAAACCCCAGCCCCAGCAACAGCCCCAGCAGCAATCGGGCTCCGGTGCCGGCGGAGCGCATGGGCCCGAGCACAAAGGGAATTGCCAGCAGCACTGCAAAAGCAATGGCGCCGGTGCGCGCAATGCGCGACCAGAACGCGAACAGGTAGGGCTTGGGGTCCAATGAATTCGCCCGGTAGTAGCCGATCAGGCTCCACAACGCCCCGCTGGCGAGTTCCCCCGGCTCGGACATGGCCAGATGCAAAAACTGGCCGCTGACGTTGGAGTCGAGCGTGCGCACACCCTGCGATGAGGCCTTGACCTGATCCCCGGCAAACCGCGACTCGGCATAATCATGCAGCACCCAACGATGGCCGGTGCCGGGGAGCGCGCGGGCGGCCCGACCCACAGCCAGCAGGTGATGATCACCGGACAGCTCGAAAATCAGCATGCCGCCATGCGCTTGGCCATCCTGCGATTGCTCGACATCCAGGATCTGATTGCCATCGCGCACCCAGGCGGATCCGGCACCGAAGCTGGCATTGGAAAAACGTTCGAACGCCTTCTGCTGCCGGGCGACCTGCTGCAGGGGCGGTGCCAGCAGTTCCCCCAGAACCACCTCGATACCGACCAGCAGCACACCGGCGATGAATACGGAAACCGCGAGCCGCGCCACCGAGACACCCGCGGTACGCGCCACCGTCAGCTCACTGCCGCTGGCCAGGCCGCCCAATCCCAGCAACGAGCCGATGAGCGCGCCGATCGGCATCAGCAACCAGGCCTGCTGCGGAACGCTCATCAGGCAGAACCAGAAGGCATCCAGACTGTCGTAGTGTCCGGTGCCGGTATCACCCTGCTCGGCGATGAAGCTGAACAGGACCGCAAGCCCGATGATCACGGCCATGACCAATGCGGTCATCGCCAGGATGCGGGCGACAATATAGCGGTCGAGAATGTTCATGCCGGGCTCAGCAGCTGCTGAGCCGGCTGGCTGCGGTGACGCAGGCGCGCCAGCCAGGCGGGCAGCTGCGTGATCGAGAGCACCACGACCACGACCACGGCATGCGTCCACCACAGTCCGGCCGCCGGCGGCAGGGTGCCATGTTCAATGGCTCCCCGCCCCGCGGTAAGCAGGAGGTAGTACAGGATGAAGAACAGCACTGCCAGCCACACTCGCGAGAGGCGCCCGCGCCGCGGCGGCAGGCGGCTCAAGGGCACGGCCAGCACCGCCAGCACCAGGCACATCACCGGCAGCGCCAGGCGCCACTGCAGCTGCGCGCGTCGGTCCAACGTGGTGGCCCCGATGAGCTCGCGCGTCGGGGCGGCGTCGAGGTCCGAGACCAAATCGCTCAGCGGCGGCAGCTGCACCGGAATCATGTCTTCGGTGAATCTCATGATGCGGTACTGCGGGCTGCCGGGTACGCCCTCGAAGCTCTCACCGTCATAGAGCGTGATGGTGAGACTTTGCCCATCGCTCGCTACCGAGTGCCGCGCCCGCTGCGCCAGGGTCACCTCCACACGGCCGCCCCGTTCACGCTGCACGAAGACATTCGACAGCGTACCGTCAGCTAGAGCGTTCTGGGCATATACGACGGTATTGCCGCCAAAACTGCGGAATCGCCCGGGAGCCACGGGCGCGAGCTGCCCGGCATGGACGGCCTCGCTGCGCAGCGCCAGCACCCGCGCCATCGAAGCAGGCCCGACCGCCAGCGACAACCACGCCAGGAGGCCTGCGACCACGACGCCGGTGATGATCACCGGCACGTAGATGCGTGCCATGCCCACACCGCAGGCCAGGGCCGCGGTCATCTCGCTGTCGTGATACAGGCGGCCGAACGCCATGACCATGCCCAGCAGCAGCCCGATGGGCACGAGAATGGGCAGATGCTGCAGGGCGCCCAGGCCGATCAGCGCGAACACCACATCGTGCGGATACTGGTTGTCCGCGGCCCGGCTGAGCACGCGGGCGCCCTCGTTGGTCAGCAGGATGAGGACCAGGACCAGTGTCACGGCGCATGCACTGGCGATCATTTCCCGCAAAATATAGCGTTCGAGAAGGCGACCCAAAGCCCTACCTGCTGCCTGAATTCGGTTAGACTGGTACGTTCAACGGAACCGCTAACCCTAGAGCAGACTGTGCTACACCACAATGGTTCGCAGCTACTGCGTACGGCACAACGTGGAGGTCGATGATGCAGTTTGACGTGTGGTCCAGGGCGCTCGGTGACTTGTCCGTGGATTGTATCGCGGCAGGTGTGTTTGAAGACGGGAAGTTGGGGACGGAAGCCGCCGCTCTCGACAAGGCCACGGCTGGCCGCATCAAAGGCCTCATCGATCGCGGCGACTTCAGCGGCCGGACCGGCGAGACCCTGCTGCTGTCCGAGGCGGGGCTGAAGGCCACGCGGGTGGTGCTGGTCGGACTGGGCGCCGAGCGCAGCTACAACCGCAAGGGCTGGCGCCGCGCCTGCACCGCGGCGCTGAGTGCCGCCGCGCGCACCCGGATCCGCAGTGTGGCGGTGGCCATCGAACGGCCCGCGGCCAAGGATCTGAACGATTACTACTTCGGGCGTTGCGTGGCCGAGATCACCGGCAGCGTCCTGTATCGCACCAATGACCTGAAGACCGGTAAGAAACCGCCCCCGCCACAGATCAATCTGGTGCTGGCAGGTCCGGTACGGGCCACCGGCATCTCCCAGGCCAAACTGGGTCTGGAGCACGGTCGGGCGCTGGCCGAGGCCATGTCCCTGCAGCGCGATCTGGGCAATCTGCCGCCCAATGTCTGCACGCCCAGCTACCTGGCTGATGCCGCGCGCAGCCTCGCCAAGCGCTACAGCTCGGTCAAGGTCAAAGTGCTCGAGGAGGCGGCGATCCGGCGCGAGAAAATGGGCTGCTTCCTGGCCGTCACCCAGGGCAGCGCCGAGCCGCCGCGCTTCATCGTCATGGATTATCAGGGGCCGCGCGCGCCACGCGCCACACCGATTGTCCTGGTGGGCAAGGGCATCACCTTCGACACCGGCGGCATCTCCCTCAAGGATCCCGCGGCCATGGATGAGATGAAATTCGACATGATGGGTGCCGCATCCGTCATCGCCGCCATCGCCTTCCTCGCCGAGGCCAAACTGCCCGTGCGCGTCGTGGGTCTGGTCGCCACCTGCGAGAACATGCCCGACGGCCACGCGATCAAACCCGGCGACATCGTCACCAGCGCCTCCGGCCAGACGGTCGAGATCCTGAACACCGATGCCGAGGGCCGGCTGATTCTGTGCGACGCGCTGCATTATGCGCGGCGCTTTGACCCCTCCGTCGTGGTCGATATGGCCACCCTCACCGGCGCGTGCGTGATCGCGCTCGGCGCCCACCACACGGGGATCATGGGCAACGACGATGCACTGGCCGCACAACTGGTCGCCGCGGGCGTGCGTGCCGATGACCGCGCCTGGCAGTTGCCGCTCACTGAGGAGTATGCGGAACAGCTGAAGACCAATTTCGCGGATATGGCCAATGTGGGTGGTCGGGAGGGCGGGGCCATCACCGCGGCGGCCTACCTGGGCAAGTTCACCCAGGGCATGAAGTGGGCACACATGGATATCGCGGGGTCCGCCTACCAGGGCGGCGCGCTCAAGGGCGCCACCGGACGGCCGATGCCGCTGCTGACGGATTTCCTGGTGCAACGCGCGGGCGGAGGCTGAGCGACCCTGGCCGCGCACCCATCAGTGACATTCTATGTGGTCGCGGACTCCTCGCCGGCCGCACAGCTGACCGTGGCCTGCCGCATCGTGGAGAAGGCCTGGAAGGCCGGCAGCACCGTGCTCATCCAGCACTCGGACCGGGACGAACTGGACCGGTTGGATGAGATGCTGTGGACCGTGGGCAACGAGAACAGCTTCATCCCGCACGAAATTGCCAGCGCAACGCCACGCCTGAGCGCAACGCCGGTGATCCTGAACACCGGCACCGGCCCCACCGAGGCGGTCGATGTGCTCATCAATCTGACCCCGCAACTGCCGGTCCGCGCCGAACTGGCCAGGCGCATCATCGAGATCATCGATGCTGATCCGGCGCGCCGGGCCGCGGGCCGGGAGCGCTTCAAGGCCTACCGCGACCGGGGTTTTCCCCTGGAAAAACACGACCTGTAACGGCCGGCATGCCGCGCCCGGCTATAATGATCGACCAGGTCTCAGGGTTGCCGGAATTGATGGACAAGCTCTACGCGCCGCAGGACATCGAGCGGCGCATCTACGAACGTTGGGAACAGCACGGCTGGTTCGCACCTCGCGGCTCCGGGGAGCCGTTCTGTATTGTCATTCCGCCGCCGAATGTCACCGGCACTTTGCACATGGGCCACGCCTTCCAGCACACGCTGATGGACGCCCTCATCCGCCACCAGCGCATGCGCGGCGCGGATGCCCTGTGGCAATCCGGTACCGACCATGCGGGCATCGCCACCCAGATGGTGGTCGAGCGGCAGCTGGAGGCCCAGGGTCAGCATCGCAGCGAGCTGTCGCGCGAGCAGTTCGTCGCGCGCGTGTGGCAGTGGAAGGAGGAATCCGGCGGCACCATCTGCGCGCAGATGCGTCGGCTCGGTGATTCCGTCGATTGGGTTCGCGATCGCTTCACCATGGATGCGGGGCTGTCCCACGCCGTCGTCGAGGCCTTTGTGCGCCTGCATTCGGAAGGGCTCATCTATCGGGGCAAGCGATTGGTGAACTGGGACCCGGTGCTGCTGACCGCGCTGTCGGACCTGGAAGTCCAGGGCGAGGAGGAAGACGGTCACCTCTGGCACTTGAGTTATCCGCTGGCAGACGCCAGCGACCGCGTCATCGTGGCCACGACACGCCCTGAGACCATGCTCGGGGACAGTGCCGTCGCCGTGAATCCCGAGGACGAACGCTATCGTCATCTCATCGGCCGCAAGATCCGCCTGCCGCTGAGCGAACGGCTGATTCCCATTATCGCGGACGACTACGTGGACGCCGCATTCGGTTCGGGCTGCGTGAAGATCACGCCGGCGCATGACTTCAATGACTATGAGATCGGCAAGCGCCACAACCTGGCCCAGATCAACATCTTCACACCCCAGGCGAAGATCAATGACAATGCGCCGGCGCGGTTCGTCGGCCTGGACCGCTACGAGGCGCGCAAGCGCATCGTAGCGGAAATGCAGCAGGCGGGACTGCTCGCACGAATCGACAAACACCGCCATGTCGTGCCGCGAGGCGACCGCTCGGGAGTCGTGCTGGAGCCGTATCTCACGGACCAGTGGTATGTGAAGGTCGAGCCGCTCGCAAGGCACGCCGAGGCCGCGGTTCGCGACGGCCGCACGCGGTTCGTGCCCGAGAACTGGTCGCGCACCTACTTTGAATGGATGAAGAACATCCACGACTGGTGCATCAGCCGCCAGTTGTGGTGGGGCCATCGCATCCCGGCCTGGTATGACAGCGCGGGTAATGTGTATGTGGGCCGTGACGAGGCCGACGCGCGCGCCCGGCATCAGCTGGGTCCGACGGTGGCACTCACCCAGGATACCGACGTCCTGGATACCTGGTTCTCCTCGGCGTTGTGGCCGTTCTCCACCCTGGGATGGCCGCAGGCCACCCCTGAACTGCACAAGTTCTATCCCACCAATGTGCTGGTGACAGGCTTCGACATCATTTTCTTCTGGGTCGCCCGGATGATGATGTTCGGCCTGAAGTTCACCGGCGAGGTGCCGTTCCGCGAGATCTATATCACCGGCCTGATCCTCGATGAATTCGGGGAGAAGATGTCCAAGTCCAAGGGCAATGTCATCGACCCGCTGGATATCGTCGATGGCATCGGACTGGATGCGCTGCTGGCCAAGCGCACCAGCGGTCTCATGCAGCCGCAGCTCAAACCGGCAATCGAAAAGCACACCCGCAGGCAGTTCCCCGCGGGCATCGCCGCCCATGGCACCGACGCCCTGCGATTCACACTGGCGGCGCTCGCCACACCGACGCGCGAGATCCGCTTCGACCTGGCGCGCGTCGAGGGGTACCGCAAGTTCTGCAACAAGCTGTGGAATGCCGCGCGCTTCGTACTGTTGACGGTTGATCCTGCCGCCGCCGACGGCAGTGCAACACCGGCCGCCGCGCCCGGAGCGACCGCCGTGGCACCCGAGCTGAGCACCGCCGATCGCTGGATCCGTGCGCGCTTCGGGCGCCTGCTCGAGGAGGTGGAAACGGCCTTCAAGGACTATCGCTTCGACTTCGCGGCCAGCGCTCTGTACCAGTTCACCTGGTACGAGTTCTGTGACTGGTACCTGGAGTTCACCAAGCCGGTGCTGCAGTCCGCTGAGTCATCCCCGACGGCGCGCAGCGCCGCACGCGCCACGCTGCTGGAAATCCTCGAAGCCCTGCTGCGGGCCCTGCATCCGCTGATGCCGTTCATCACCGAGGAGATCTGGCAGAAGGTCGCGCCGCTTGCCGGCCGCGCCGGACCGTCGGTCATGGTGGCGCCATACCCCAAGGCCCGCGATTTTCCTGCCGATGAGCCAGCCGAGCAGGACATCACCTGGGTGCAGCAGTTCGTGCTGGCCGTGCGACAGATCCGCAGCGAGATGACCATCGCACCCTCGCGGCGCATTCCGGTGCTGCTGCGGGGCGCAGGCGATGCCGATTGGCAACGTGTCCTGCGCAATCGCGCGTCGCTGGAACATCTGGCGGGCCTTTCGGGCATTGAACGGCTTGCCACCCCACAGGATGCACCGCGGTCCGCCACTGCGATGCTCGGTGAGGTGAACATTCTGGTTCCCATGGCGGGGCTGATTGACACCGCGGCCGAAGTGGAGCGGCTGACCAGGCGCCTCGCCAAAGCCATGCAGGACCTGGCAAAAACCCACGCCAAGCTGGCCAGCGAAACCTTTGTGCGCAATGCGCCCGCAGCCGTCGTCCAGGCTGAGCGTGACCGGCAGGCCGAGCAGGAGCGCACCGTGACCGAATTGCAGGCGCAGCTGGATGCCATGCGCAAGCAGGGTGAATGACCGAAGATCCAGGCACGCAGCGCAGTCGCAGCCTGGTTCAGGCCCTCGCCGCCGTGGAGCGCATCATCCTGGGAAAACCCGCCCAGGTGCGCTTATGCCTGGCCTGCCTGCTGGCTCGCGGGCATCTGTTGATCGAGGACGTTCCGGGCGTGGGCAAGACCACCCTCGCCCACGCACTGGCGCACATCCTGGGGCTGGCATGGCAGCGGGTGCAGTTCACCAGCGATCTGCTGCCGGCCGACATCATCGGCGTCTCGGTATTTGACCGGACCACGCAGCAGTTTCATTTCAGACGCGGGCCGCTGTTCACCCAGCTGTTGCTGGCGGACGAGGTCAATCGCGCCAGCCCCCGCACCCAGAGTGCGTTGCTGGAGGCGATGGAGGAGCGACAGGTCAGCGTGGACCTGACAACCTTTCGCTTGCCCGAGCCGTTCTTTGTCGTGGCCACCCAGAATCCTCACGAGCAGCTGGGCACCTTTGCGCTGCCGGAATCACAGCTGGACCGGTTCCTGATGCGCGTCAGCTTGGGCTACCCCGATGCGGCATCGGAGCGGCGCTTGCTGCAGGGGGATGAGCCGCGCGAGCAGCTCGCACAGACCGCGCCCGCGCTGAACCCAGCGGCCATCCTGGGCATGCAGCAGGCCGTCCGCCAGGTGCACCGTTCCGATGTGTTCCTGGACTACGTACAACGTCTGGTCGATCACACGCGCCGACGTGCTGACCTGAAATTGGGGCTGTCACCACGTGCCGCTTTGGGTCTGGTGCACGCCGCGCAGGCGCATGCCTTCATTGTCGGACGCGACACGGTGTTGCCCGAGGATGTGCAGGCAGTGCTGCCAGCGGTGGTCGCCCATCGCCTCGAGCATCGGGATGCCGGTCGCGGCGCGGACCCGGATCTTGCCGCGGAACTCATCCGTGCCGTTCCCGTTCCCCCCTGACACGGACGGCTGCTGGCACTGCGGATGCGCGCCTTCATGCAACGCCGGATGGCCGCCTGGATGCGGCGCAGGCAGGGAGCTGACCTGCTGCCGGTAACCTTGCAGCGGCGTCGGCTGTACATTCTGCCCACACGCACCGGCATCGCCTACGCCGTGCTACTGCTGCTCATGCTGGTCGCGGGACTCAACTACGCCAACAGTCTGGCCCTGCTCATGACCTTTCTGCTCGCCGGGCTGGCGCTGGTGGCCATGCATTCCTGCCATCGCAATCTTCTGGGGCTGCGGATCACCGAGCTGTCAGCACCGGACAGCTTCGCAGGCGGGCGGGTCGCGGTGCAGCTGCGACTGGCCAGTTCCGGGACACGCCCGCACATCGGAATTGAACTGGACGGCACCGGCCGACCCGCGGTGACCTGTGCGGTGCCAGGGGCTGGGGAGATTGGGGTGCAGCTGATGCTCGCCACCCCGCAACGCGGCGCGACACCCATTGGCCGCCTGCGGATCGCGACCACCTGGCCATTCGGGCTGTTTCGCACCTGGACCTGGCTGCATGTCACCTCCCAGGTGATCATCTACCCACGACCCGAAGGCGAGCGGCCCATGCCGGCGGCGCTCGGAGCGCGCGGCGCAACGGCGCTGCGAAAGTCCGCTGAAATCGATGAGTGGGCCAGCTTGCGTGCCTTCCGCGACGGGGACTCACCGCGCCAAGTGGCCTGGAAGGCGTATGCGCGCGGCGCCCCCCTGCTGGTCAAGGAATACACCGCCAGCGGCGGCGCCGCGCGGCTGTTCGATTTTGCGGCGCTCGCCGGCCTCGACACCGAACAGCGCCTGTCACAGCTGACGCAGTGGATCGTGCGTGCCGCGGCGGAAGGGGAACGCTTCGGCCTGCAGCTGCCGCAGCGACTGATCAGCCTGGATCACGGCTCGGCCCACCGCCAGGCGTGCCTGCGAGCGCTCGCGCTGTATGGCTTCGAGGCGCCACCTGATGCTTGATCAGAGCCGCGCCAGCCAGATCCGGACCACGCGCTGGGTGGTCGGCGCCTTTGTGTTCGGCGCACTGCTGCACCTGGGCCAGTTGCCGCTATGGGTGCTGGCGCTCGCCTGCGGCGGCGGCGCGTGGGCACTGGCGGCCGCTCAGGGATACGCTCGCCTGCCGGGTCGGCTGTTCAAGCTGTCCCTTACCGTGTTGCTGATCGGCACGGTGATGGCTATGTTCCACACTCTCAACGGGCTCAACGCGGGCTCGGCGCTGTTGGTGTTGATGGGCGCCGTGAAACTGCTGGAGGCGAGGTCGCGGCGCGACCGGTTGATCGTCGTAGGAGTCGGATTCTATCTGCTGCTGGCCGCCTGCCTGGTATCCCAGGAGCTGCCGCGAGTGCCGCTATACCTGTTACAGGCCTGGGTTTGCTGTACGGCCCTGCTCTTCGCCTCGCATCCGGAGGCGCCACTGCCCACGCGCGCATCGGCGCTGGTGAGCGCGCGCAGTTTAGGCCTGGCACTACCGCTGACGCTGCTGCTGTTCGCCGTGTTCCCGCGCCTGACCGGATCGTTCTGGTCCTTAGGAGGCGCCAACCAGGCACAGACCGGACTGTCTGACACCATGAGCCCGGGGAGCATCTCGGAGTTGGGAACCTCCTCCGAGCCGGTCTTCAGGGTCTGGTTTGACGCAGCGCCGCCGCCGCCGCAGGAGCGTTACTGGCGCGGTCCGGTGCTGCACGACTTCGATGGCTATACCTGGACCCGCAGCCACGGCGGCTTCTACCAAGCCGAAACCCTGGAATACCTGGGGCCCGCCTATCGCTACAGGATCAGGCTGGAACCGGATTCCAGTCCCTGGTGGCCGGCGCTGGACACCGTGCGGACGGCCCAAGCGCCCGGTACCTCGATCACGTCCGACCGGCAACTGGTGGCATACCGACCCGTCCACGACGCAGTCAGCTACTCCGCGGTCTCCTATACCGCCACCGAGTCGCACGATCAGTTGTCGCGCATCGCGCGCGGGTTCGATTCCAGTTTTCTGCCCGGACGCAATCCGCGCACCCAGGCACTGGCCCGAGCCCTGCGCGCCGCCGCCCCGGACGCCCCGACCTATGTGGCACGGATCCTGGCCCTGTTTCGCGACGGTCACTTTGAATACACCCTGACGCCACCGTTGCTGGACCTGAATTCCATCGACGATTTTCTGTTCAACACACGGCGCGGATTCTGCGGACATTTCGCCTCCGCATTTGCATTGCTGATGCGCGCCGGCGGCGTCCCCGCACGCGTTGTGACCGGCTATCAGGGCGGTGAGTGGAATCCGCTCGGCGGCTACCTGCTGATCCGGCGCTCCGATGCGCACGCCTGGGTGGAGATCTGGGAGGACGGGCGTGGCTGGGTGCGGGTCGATCCCACCGCTGTCGTAGCGCCTGAGCGGTTGCGCCGGGGGATCCTTGACCTGCTGCCCGGCGCCGGATCGATGCCGGAACGGCTCATGCACGAGTTCTCATGGTTGCAGCAGGGCCATGAAGTGTGGGACGCGATCAACGCCTGGTGGAGCACGCAGGTGGTGGCCTACAACTACAGCTCACAGCTGCGCCTGCTGGGCTGGCTGGGTTTCGACAATCCACGCTGGCAGCAGCTGGGCTGGTTGCTGGCTGGTGGTCTCGCCCTCTGGCTGGCCGTGATCAGCTGGCAATTTGGCCGCGTACGCGCCGCATCCAAGCCGGACCGGCTGGCGCGTGCCTATCTGCGACTGTGTTCGCGGCTGGCGCGCGCCGGCGCGGTGCGACAGCCTCACCAGGGACCGTTGGCCTATGCCGATTCCGTTGCCGGCTCCGCCGCATCGGCCGTGCAGGCTCGCGAGTTGCTGCAGCAGTATGCCCAGCTGCGCTATGGCCGCCATGCGCCCACCGTCGCGGATCTGCGGGACTTCGAACGGCGCGTCAGTCGCTGGCGGCCGCCACGTCGGCGTGTTCGCGGGTCTCCCGGAACGTGATCCCGGGCCAGCGCTCCAGCGTCAGATGCAGGTTGACCCGTGAGGGCGCCAGGTACACCAGCGCCCCGCCATGATCCAGGGCCACGCTCTCGTAGGCGCGTTGCTGGAACTCGGCCAGCATCTTCGCATCATCGCAATACACCCAACGCGCGGTATGCACACCAATCGTGTCAAACACGCACTGCACGTTGTATTCATCCTGCAGGCGGAAGGCCACCACCTCGAACTGCAGTGGGCCCACAGCGCCCAGGATCAGGTCATTGTTGCGCAGGGGTTTGAACAGCTGCGTGGCGCCCTCCTCGCACAGCTGTGCAAGACCCTTCTGCAGGGCCTTCATCTTCAGCGGATCCTTCAGCACGGCGCGCCGGAACAACTCCGGTGCGAAACTGGGAATCCCGGTAAAACCCAGCTGCTCGCCTTCGGTGAAGGTATCACCGATATTGATGGTGCCGTGATTGTGCAAGCCGATGATGTCCCCGGAGAACGCCTCGTTTGCCTGGGCCCGGTCGGCCGCCATGAAGGTCAGCGCATCGGCGACGCGCACTTCCTTCTTCAAACGTGAATGGAACAGCCGCATGCCACGCTCATAGCGGCCCGAACACAGGCGCATGAATGCGATGCGGTCGCGGTGCGCGGGATCCATGTTCGCCTGGATCTTGAACACGAAGCCGGTAAGTTTCGGTTCGAATGCATCCACGGTGCGCTGGCGTGTCGCGCGCGGCAGCGGGCCGGGTGCCTCCTGGGTAAAGGCCGCCAGCAGCTCCTCCACCCCGAAATTGTTGATCGCGGAGCCAAAGAACACCGGCGTCTGCTTGCCGGCCCTATAGGCGGCAAGATCAAACGCGTCGGTTGCGCCCTGCACCAGTTCGACCTCCGCGGCGAAGGCATCCGCATCGCTGCCCAGAAACTCACGCGCCTGGGGCGAGGCCAACCCGTCAATGATCAGGTTCTCGCCCACCCGGCCCTTCTGCGCCGGCTGGTAGGCGTAAATCCGATCCTGACGGATGTGATAGACACCCTTGAGGCGCTGTCCCATGCCAATGGGCCAGGTGACCGGCGCGGTTCGGATCTTCAACACCTGCTCGATCTCATCCAGCAACTCGATGGGGGCACGGCCCTCGCGATCGAGTTTATTGATGAAGGTGATGATGGGCGTGTCGCGCAAACGGCACACCTCCATGAGCTTCACCGTCCGTTCCTCCACACCCTTGGCACAGTCGATGACCATGAGTGCCGAATCCACCGCCGTCAGGGTCCGGTACGTGTCCTCGGAAAAGTCCTCGTGACCCGGGGTATCCAGGAGGTTGACGATGCAGTCCCGGAAAGGGAACTGCATGACGGATGAGGTGACGGAAATTCCGCGCTGCTGCTCCAGTCGCATCCAGTCCGAGGTCGCATGGCGAGTGGCCTTGCGTCCTTTCACCGTTCCAGCCATCTGGATCGCACCGCCGAACAGCAGCAGCTTTTCGGTGAGCGTGGTCTTGCCGGCGTCCGGATGGGAAATGATGGCGAAGGTTCTTCTACGCTTGATTTCATTGATAATTTCAGCTTCATCCACCGGCATTTTCCCCAAACCTGTACACAGCGTTGCCCAAAATATTATAGCCGAGGCACGATCCGTGGCCTGACCGGTGTCTTGCCCACCAGGATCGTGACCGCCGCGCCCACCAGCAGTACCGTGGAGATGATTAACGATTCCCGGGCACCTGGGATAAACGCATTCGCCTGGCCTATGAGCGAACCAAACAGGGCGACTCCCAGCACGCTGCCGGTTTGTCGCGTCGCGTTGAGAACGCCGGCGGCCACGCCCGAACGCGCCTTCTCGACGCTGCCGAGCAGCGTCGAGGTGAGTGGCGGGACCAGGAGCCCGAGGCCCGCTCCCATCGCCAGCATCGGCCCACATATCAGCCAGTAACTGGTGCCGCGTCCGATGCCGAAGAGGGCCAGGCAGCCGGTGCCCGCAATGAGCGCTCCTGCGGCAATGATCAGCGGCGCGCCAAATCGTTCCGCTGCGCGCGCAGCCACCAGGTTTACCGGCAGCACTGCGCCCATCATGGGCAGAAAGGCGAGACCGGTTGCCAGAGCAGTCAAACCGTTGACCCGCTGAAAATACAAACTGAGTACAAAAATGAGACCATAAAAGGCGACGTTCACCAGCAGACCGACCACCGATGTCAGCGTGAACATTCTATGATTGAACAGCGAAAGCGGCAGCATGGGCTGCTGCGCGCGCCGTTCGCGCCAGATGAAAAGTGCCGCCAGAATGGCGAAGGCGCCAAAGCCTGCCAGTACCAGGGGATGCCTCCAGCCCAAGACTCCGCCTTCGATCATCGCCCCGGCCAGACAGCCCAGGGCGCCGGTTCCGGTCACCTGTCCGGGCAAATCCAGCTCGCGGTTGGCTGATTGCACCGTCTCATCCGCATAGCGCCAGGTCAGCCACAGACCCGCGAGACCGATCGGCAGATTGACCAGAAATATGCTGCGCCAACCCACCAGGGCGATGAGGACGCCGCCTGCGAGCGGGCCCGCCGTAAGGGCCAGGCTCGCCCCAGCCGCCCAGATGCCCACCGCTCTGCCGCGTTCCTTCTCCTCACGGTAGACATGATTGAGAAGGGCGAGCGAGTTGGGAACCAGAATGGCTGCAGCCATGCCCTGCACGAGCCGCGCCGCGATCAGGCTCACGGGCCCCGGCGCCAACGCGCATGCAAGCGATGCGGTCGTAAACAGCGCGAAGCCCGTCATGAAGACCTTCTTCGCTCCGAGTCGATCGCCCAGGGCGCCCGCCGTCAGAATCAGGGCGGCAAACGCGATCGTGTAGCTGCTGACAACCCACTGCAGCTCGGACACACCCCCGCCCAGCGAGGAGCCCATG
>DASXFV010000010.1:0-10049 GCA_036489445.1 Steroidobacteraceae bacterium
AGCGCGCCAGGTTTTCCATGCCGATGTGCAGGGCCTGCAGGCGCGTATGCAGCGGGGTCGCAGCCGGCTCCTTCATGAGCAGCGCCAGGTTGCCCAGCAGCCCGGTGATGGGTGTGCGCAGCTGATGCGCCGTGTCGGCCACGAAACGCCGCTGCGAGCGCGCCGCCTCCGCCAGCACATCGAACAGCAGGTTCAAGGCCTCCACCAGCGGTTTCACCTCGGCTGGCACGGTCGTGGCGTCCAGGTGCTTCAGTTCGCGCGGTGAACCGGCTTCGATCTGCCGGCGCAGCGATAGCAGGGGCTTCAGCCCGAAGTGCACGCCGAGCCAGACAATCAGCAGCGTCACATCCAGCTGGATGAAATCCATCAGCCAGGTGCTGGCCAGTATGAAGCGGCCCGGCACTGCACGTTGCGCCGCGGACTCCGCCACGCTGATGACCGCCTGGTCGTTGTCGATGCTCACCCGGTAGCTGGCGACCCGCAGGTGCTCGCCGGCGACCACGGCATCGGCAAATGTGGGATTCGTAGTCAATGCGCCTGGGGCCATCGGTACGTCGCGACTGCCCGCCAGAAGCGCACCGCTGGAACTGGTGATGGCATACCGCAGGGCGACCAGATGATCGGCGCGATGGGCCGCGGCCGGGACCATGCTCGTGTCGACGCGTAGCCGAGGGCCATCCTTGAGAAGGCTGGCCGCCAGCGACACGGCGGCGTCCCCGAGTCGCTCGTCGTAGGCGGATTCCACAAAAGCCGTGGCCGCGCGGTAGCTGGCGTAGACGCCGACCAGCATCAACGCCGCCAGCGGCGGCAGCAGGAACCACAGCAGCCGGCGCTGAATCGACTGGCCAGACTCAGTTGCGGGGTTCATCCAACCGGTATCCCAGGCCACGTACGGTTCGGATGACCGCGGCATCGCCGACCTTGGCGCGTACGCGCGATACGTAGACTTCGACGGCGTTCGGCGTAAGCGCCTGATCAAAGCCTGCAATGGCCTGCTGCAGGCGTTCCTTGGAAACGACGCGGCCGGAATTGAGCGCCAGGCATTCCAGAACCAGCCATTCGCGGCCCGTGAGATCCACGGGCGTTTCGTCGATGCGCAGCATCCGGCCTGCCACGTCCAGGCGCAGGCGGCCCAGGTTCACTTGCTCCCCGGCATACAGATTGGCCCGCCGGATGAGCGCACGGCAGCGCGCGACGAGTTCATCCTGCTCGAACGGCTTCAACAGAAAATCATCCGCTCCAAGATTCAGGGCCTCGACCTTGATGGCCAGGGTGTCCCGGGCGGTCAGGATGAGCACCGGCTGCGTCGAGCCGCGACTGCGCAGGCGTCGCACCAGGGATAGGCCGTCCTCGCGCGGCAGGCCCACATCCACGACCAGCAGATCGAAATGCTCGGTGGCGAGCGCATTATCGGCGGCCTCGGCACTGGCGCTGCGGTCCACGGCAAACCCTGCGGCGCCAAGTCCCATGGTGATGGCATCCGCCACCAGATCATTATCCTCTACGACCAGTATGCGCATGTGAAGGGGGTATGATTCATGGGTCGGACGCGTACTCGAAGGAGTCCAGGTAGAGCCGTTCGGGCTGCGCGCCCTGAACGGGAAAGGTGCGCTCAATGGCAGCGATCATCGCCGGCGGTCCGGCAGCATAGATGGCAAAGGGCGCAAGCGTCGGGTGATCCCCCAGGACGGCTTCATGGACCCAGCCGGCGCGATACGGCCCGGCAGAGGCCCCCGACAACACAGTGTGCAGCGTCAGCCGCGGATTGCGACGGGCCCAGTCGCGCACCAGCGCCGCTTCGTAGAGGCCGGGAGCATCGTGGGCACCCCAGTACAACTGCAGCTCGCGCGCTGAGTTCTCAGCGAGCGCCTGATTCAGCATCGCCTTGATGGGCGCGAAGCCGGTGCCCCCGGCGATGAAAATGACGGGTTCCGTGGCGCTTTGAAAGATGAATCGCCCGAACGGCCCTTCGATCTTCAACTGCGCCCCGTCACGCAGGCTGCCGAACACCGCTGCGCTGAAAGCGCCACTGGGGATGTGCCGGACATGCAGTTCAAACTCGCTCCCGGTGAGCGGTGCGTTGGCCACGGAGTAGCTGCGCCGCAGCCCGCCGGCCAGCAGCACATCCAGGTACTGGCCGGCAAGAAACTCCAGGGACTCCGCCGCCGGCACACGCAGCCACAGCTGCATGACATCCGCAGCCAGCGGCACGCGCCGGACGATGCGCGCGGGCAGCGTCTGGATCTGCGCCTCTGCGCTGCTTTGCACGAGCCGCGCTTCCACGACCAGATCGGTGCGTGCGAGCGCCTGACACAGCAGCACAAATCCCTGACTGATCTCCTGCGCGGACAGCCCGGGTGGTGGGCCGGCCGGATACACGATGCGCCCGCTCAACAACCGGGCGCGACACGACCCACAGCGACCGGAGCGGCAACCATGGGGCAGCGGCAAGCCGGCCTGTTGTGCGGCCGCAAGCACCGGCAGGTCTTCCGGCACGCTGATGCTGCGCTCGTGGGGCATGATGCGTACGGTATGATTTAATGCCATTTCTGCCGCAGATTACCCCTTCTGGAAGGCGCCGGACCGTGCCAGCGTTCATCAATGCCTGTACCGCGAGCGCAAGCCTCGGTCCCCAGGAGTAGATTGCGGTATTCTTGGCGCCAATGCGCATCAACTTCACGAAGATGCACGGCGTGGGCAACGACTTCATTGTCTTCGACGCGCCGCGCGAGCAACCTCTTCCGACTCCCGGACAATTCCGCAGCCTGGCCCAGCGCCATACCGGCATCGGGTTTGACCAGGCGCTGGTGCTGCACCCGGCACGGCGCGCCGATACCGCCATCTACTACCAGGTCATCAACAGCGACGGTGATGAGGTCGAGCAGTGTGGCAATGGCGCCCGCTGCATCGCAGCGCTACTGTACCGCCAGGGACGTGCCCCGGAAGGTGAACTCCTGATGGACAGCGCGGGCGGCCTGGTGCGCGCCCGCATCGCGCGCGCGGACCTGGTATCCGTGGCCATGGGGGTGCCGTCGTTCGAGCCGGCCGCCCTGCCCTTTGATGCCGAACACCGTCAGGAGCGCTACGCACTCGAGGCCGGCACTGACACCGTTGAAATCGGCGCGGTTTCCATCGGCAACCCCCATGCGGTGCTGCAGGTCGCCGCCGTGGACACGGCGCCCGTGGCCAGGCTGGGACCGGCCATCGAGAGTCATCGGCGCTTTCCGCGGCGGGTCAATGTTGGTTTCATGCAGATCGTGGACCGCTCGGAGATCCGTCTGCGCGTGTATGAACGTGGCGCCGGCGAGACGCTGGCCTGCGGAACCGGCGCCTGCGCGGCGGTGATCGTCGGCCGGCAACGTGGTCTGCTTGACCCGCAGGTGCGCGTGCACGTCCGCGGCGGCGAGTTGCGCGTAGACTGGGCGGGGCCGGATGAGCCGGTCTGGTTGACCGGTCCGGCCGAGGTCGCCTTCGAGGGTCATTTTGAACTTCAAACCTGAACATCCCACCCAACGCTTGAGGGACGCAGCGACATGAGCACCAGAGAGGCTCGGGGAATCCCGGCGCAACAGGACGAAGCAGAAACAGTTGCCCGCCATCTGCAGCAGAATCCGGAGTTCTTCGAGAGCCATCTGCCGCTGCTGGCACGGCTGCGGCTGCCGCATGCCCGCGGCAGCTCCACCATTTCGCTGGTGGAACGCCAGGTAGAGGTGCTGCGCGAACGGCACGCAGCCCTGGAACAGAAGCTGGCAGACTTCGTCATCGTGGCGCGCGCCAATGATGCGGTCGCGGAGAAGCTGCATCGCTTCACCCGCCGGCTGCTGCGCGCTCAGACCCGCCAGAGCGCAATCGAGCAGCTGGAGGCCAGCCTGCGCGAGGACTTTGACTCCTTCCATTCGGTGCTGGTGCTCATCGGCGAGCAGGACAGCGTAGTCCCGCAGCGATTCGTGCGCCAGGTGCGCCCCGATGACGCGAATCTGAAATCCTTCGAGTCACTGTTCACCAGCGGCAAGCCCCGTTGCGGACAGGCCCGGGACTCGCAGCGCGAATTCCTGTTCGGCGCCGATGCGCCGGACATCGGCTCGGTGGCACTGGTACCGCTGGGTGAGCATGGGACTTTGGGCGTGCTCGCCCTGGGCAGCACGGATCGGGACCGATTTCATCCGGGCATGAGCACGGATTTCCTGGCGCGCCTCGCCGACCTCATCTCGGATGTACTGTCCCGGCCCTGACACAGGCTGGACTGACGGGGGCCGGCCGTGATCCCGGCCGCTGTCGAACAGATCGCCCGCTTCCGCCAGTACCTGGCCAAGGAGCGGCGCCTTTCCGCTCACACGGACAGCAACTACACCCGGGATCTGGGGGCACTGACGCGCTTCTGTGATCAGGAAGGCATCACTGACTGGTCGGCCCTGGAACATGCGCACGTTCGGCTGTTCGCGGCCCGCTCGCATGGCGCGGGACTCGCACCACGCAGTATCCAGCGGCGCCTGTCCGCCGTGCGCAGTTTCCTGAACTTCCTGATCCGCGATGGTCTCCTCAGGAGCAACTGCGCCGTGGAGGTGCGGGCGCCCACGGGGCAACGCCGTCTGCCCGTCACCCTGGACGCCGACACCATGGCACGTCTGCTGGAGATTCCCGGTGCGGACCTGCTGGCGATCCGCGATCGGGCCATGATGGAGCTGCTGTATTCCTCGGGGCTGCGCCTGGCGGAACTGGTCGGCCTCAATCTGCGGGACCTGAACCCGGCTGATCGGACGGTCCGGGTACTGGGCAAGGGCAGCAAGACCCGCGTGCTGCCCGTGGGCCGCAAGGCACTCGCCGCGCTGGCGGCCTGGGTCAAGGAGCGCCGTGGCCTGGTGCGTGACGCTAGCGATGCCGTCTTCGTGGGCGCCACCGGGAGGCGACTGGGCGCCCGGGCCGTCCAGAAACGGGTCGCCTACTGGGCTGTGCGCCAGGGGCTGCCGATGCACGTCCACCCACACCTTTTCCGACACTCTTTTGCTTCGCATCTGCTTGAATCCAGTGGAGAACTACGTGCTGTACAGGAGCTCCTGGGCCACGCGGACATCGCTACGACCCAGGTCTACACGCACCTTGATTTCCAGCACCTGGCCCGCATCTACGACGCTAGCCATCCCCGCGCGCGCAGGAAAGCGTAGTGCTTGGGGGGCAACCATCCCGGACAGGACGCATGAACAACACTTTCGATCCCCACGGAACTACGATTCTCGCGGTGCGCCGTAACGGCAGCGTCGCCATTGGTGGCGACGGTCAGGTCACCCTGGGCAATACCGTCATGAAGGGCAATGCCCGCAAGGTGCGCCGCCTGTATGGGGACAAGGTGCTCGCCGGCTTCGCCGGCGGCACGGCTGACGCCTTCACTTTGTTCGAGCGCTTCGAGGGCAAGCTGGAGAAGCACGGCAATCTCACCCGCGCCGCTATCGAGCTGGCCAAGGACTGGCGCTCGGACCGCTACCTGCGGCGCCTGGAAGCATTGCTCCTGGTGGGCGACAAGGAGAAGCTGTTCGTCATCTCCGGCAACGGGGACGTGATCGAGCCTGAGTATGATGTGGCGGCCATCGGTTCCGGCGGATCCTACGCGCTGGCCGCGGCGCGGGCCCTGGTGGAATCTTCCGCGCTGGACGCACGCAGTATTGTCGAGCGTTCGCTGAATATCGCGGCCGACATCTGCATCTACACCAACCGCAATCTGCTCATCGATGAGATCAAGTAAATGGTGAACTCTTCAATCGACAGCGCGGCGCCCACCGACTCCGGGGACGCGCGCAGCAGCGCCTCGCAGGCTGCCGCCCAGGCGGCGGCACTGGCCGCTGCGCAGGCGGCGGCTCGGGAAGCGATGACTCCGCAGCAAATAGTCCAGGAACTGGACAAGCACATCATCGGCCAGCAGGCGGCCAAGCGGGCGGTTGCCATTGCCTTGCGCAATCGCTGGCGCCGGATGCAGATTCCAGAACCCCTGCGCCACGAGATCACCCCGAAGAACATTTTGATGATCGGGCCCACGGGTGTCGGCAAGACCGAGATCGCCAGACGCCTGGCCAAACTGGTGAATGCGCCCTTCGTGAAGGTGGAAGCCACCAAGTTCACCGAAGTGGGCTATGTGGGGCGTGACGTCGAGTCCATCATCAAAGAGCTCGCCGATGTCGCGGTGAAAATGACGCGCGAGCAGGAGCTCGGCAAGGTGCGCGAGCGGGCGGCCGACGCCGCTGAAGAGCGCGTCCTGGACGCCCTGCTTCCCAAGCCGCGCATGATGGGCTTTTCAACCGACGAGCCGGCACAGCCGCGCGATGCCGAGACCCGCCAGAAACTGCGCAAGCGGCTGCGCGAGGGCGATCTGGATGACCGTGAGATCGAAGTGGAGCTGCGTGCGCTGCCCGCGGGCGTTGAAATCATGGCGCCACCGGGCATGGAAGAGATGCAGCAGCAGCTGCAGTCGATGTTCCAGAATCTGGGTGGCCAGCGCAGTCGGCCGCGCAAGCTCAAGGTGCGGGAAGCCCTGAAGCTGCTGATCGAGGACGAGGCGGGCCGCATGGTCAATGAGGAGGAGCTCAAGGTTCGGGCACTGCACAATGCGGAGCAGAACGGCATCGTGTTCATTGACGAAATCGACAAGGTGTCACGGCGGGGCGAGACCATGGGCGCGGATGTTTCGCGCGAAGGCGTGCAGCGGGATCTGCTGCCGCTGGTGGAAGGCTCGACCGTGTCCACCAAGTACGGTCCGTTGAAGACCGATCATGTGCTGTTCATCGCCTCTGGCGCGTTTCACCTGTCCAAGCCCTCGGATCTGATTCCGGAGCTGCAGGGCAGATTGCCCATTCGGGTGGAACTGGCGTCGCTGACCGTGGATGATTTCATGCGCATCCTCACCGAGCCGGATGCCTCACTGACGGCGCAATACCGCGCGCTGTTGGGCACCGAGGGTGTCACCGTGAGTTTTGCCGCGGATGGGGTGCGGCGCCTGGCGGAAATCGCGCACCATGTGAACGAACGCACGGAAAACATCGGTGCGCGGCGTCTGCACACGGTCATGGAACGACTGCTGGAAAGCGTCTCGTACGCCGCGACCAGCGGCGAACGCCGCGATGTAACGGTGGATGCCGCGTACGTCGACGGCCACCTGGGCGATCTGGTCAAGGACGAGGACCTGAGCCGGTACATTCTCTAGCATCACCGGCAGCACTTGAAACCGGCAGACCGATGCCCGCCGGTTTCTGGCCCGCAACGCGCTTCAGGCCACCGCGCCCTTGAGGCTCAGGTTCGCACTCTTCGCCGCCGCGTAACGGTGGCCGATGTCGGCCCAGTTCCAGATATTCCACAGCGCGTCGAAGAACTTTGCCTTCTCATTGACGTACTGCAGATAGTAGGCATGCTCCCAGGCATCCACCACCATCAGTGGCAGCGAACCCTGAAACACGCTTTGCTGGTGATCATGCACCGAGCCGATGATCAGCTGTTGTGTCAACGGCTCCAGGTACAGCGCCGCCCAGCCGGAGCCCTGGATGGTGGCTGCAGTCTTGTTCAGCTGTAGTTTGAACGAATCGAAGCTGCCGAAATCCCGGTCGATGGCCTTGGCCAGGTCCCCGGAGGGCAGACCGCCGCCCTTGGGGCTCAGGTTCTGCCAGAAAATGCTGTGCATGACATGGCCGGAAACATGGAAGGCCAGCGTGCGCTCGAGGACGCCGGCGCCGTCCAGCGCGCCCTTCTGACGAGCCTCTGCCAGCTGCTCGAGAGTCTTGTTGGCACCGTCCACATAGGCTTTGTGATGCTTGCTGTGATGCAGCTCCATGATGCGCGCCGAGACATGCGGCTCCAGCGCGTTGTAATCGTAGGCAAGGTCGGGCAATACGTAACGGGTCATGGGCGCCTCCGCGGATTTGTTGGGTGCACGATCGTTAGGGGGTGCAGATGATACGACGCCTGGGAGCGGCCGGTCACCGGTAGATGTCCTACAACCCGGGTGAGATGTCAGCTCGAGAGCTGATGGCTAGCGCAGCTTCGGCGCCCGCTGCGCACGTCGTTCCCGCGCGCGCTGGATCATGTTCTGGCGCTGGGATGGGGTGGCCTTCTGCCAGCGCTGGCGCAGCTGCTGGCGGCGCTGCTGCGGCAGCTGCTGAAACTTGCGGAAGTTGTCACGATCTTCCTGTTGGCGTGCAGGCGGCAGGGCGCGGAATTCTTCCCAGCGCTGGCGCAGCTGCTGGCGGCGCTGCTGCGGCAGCTGCTGCCATTGATTGAAGCGCTGCCGCGCCTGAGCGCGCTGATCCGGCGACATGCCCAGCCAGCGCTGGCTGCCGCTGGCCAGGGCCTGCTGACGCTGGGGTGGCAGGTGGTCCCACTGTTCGGAAAGACGCGACAGCAGATGCTGCTGGTCAGGCGACAGAGAGCTCCACGGTACCGCGGCAGCGCCCCGCGGCGCGCTCCCAGCCGGGTTCGCCGCCTGCGCATGCAACGGCAAGCACACGCCTGCCGACAGCAGGCCTGTCAGCAGCAGCGCTCCAATCACGCCCGGCTTAATGCTCATCCTTTCGCACCATCTTTCGCAGGCGCACTGCTGGTCGGCGGCACTGGCGGCTTCTTGACCACTGGCATCGGCGTACCCGTACGCGCCAAATACTGTTTCCAACCCGCGTCGTCGGAATCCACAGTTCCCAAAAATTCGATCAAATCATCATCTGCCGGCTCTACAGCCTTTGGCGGCGGCGGAGCCGCGCGCAGCTGCAATGGCACCCCGAGCAATAGCGCCACGCACAGCCAGACACGGACGGGTCGCAGCCCGTCAGTGACCGTCATCAGGTCGTCGCCCCGCCGGCAGTCTGTCCTGCAGCCGGGCCAGGGCTATCACTTTGCGCTGCCGCCCACTCATAAAAGGAGCTGTCATTGTCCTCCATGAGGTTCATTGCATCATCGTCGGTGACCAGGTCGAGCACATCCAGCGTATTGGCCGGATTGTCCACCACCGACCCAGTCAGCTTATGGCCGCCACTGAGCATGAGAACCGCCACCAGTGCAGCCACCGCAACTGCCCCCGCCGGCATCAGCGTGTAACGCATGACGGCACGATTCCACCACGTCAGCCACGGCTTCGCCGCCTGGGTCACGGCGGCCTGTCGCGCCTGATTCAGGCGCGAGCGCGTGCGTCCGTCGATGCGGGTCAGTCCTTCCTCGAGCACCAGGCGCGTACGCACCTCCAGCCCGCTTTGCAGCAGCGTGGTCGCTGAAGGCTCGCCGTCACTGGCGTTCATAGTTCGAAGTCTCCAAGTTTCAGGCGCAGAGCCTGCAGGGCGCGAAAATAGTGTGTCTTGACGCTGCCCTCCGAGCAACCCATGGCCTGCGCCGTCTGGGCGACATCCAGGCCCTCGAGGTTACGCAGCAGGAATGCCTGGCGTTGCCGGCCCGGCAAGTGCTCCAGCGCCGCATCCAGAGCGGTCATTGCTTCATCGATTTCCAGGCGCGCGACAGCCGGCAGATCATTGCTGGGCGCCTGCGCGATGGGATCGGAATCCTCATCCTCCTCATCCCGGTGGAATGGCAGCCACGCCATGACGCGACCGCGCACGGTACGGCGGCGCTGCATATCGCGAATCCGGTTTTCCAGAATGCGGTAGAAAAGTGGCTTCCACTCCTCCTCCGGCCGGTGCGAATAGGCACGCGCAAGCTGCAGCATGGCGTCCTGCACCGCGTCCAGCGCATCGTCCTGGTGCCGCAGGCCGGCCTGCGCGATCTTGTAGGCCCTCAGCTCGACGCTCGCCAGAAACTGGTTGAGCGCTCGCGATCTGGCCTCGGAGATGTCATTCAATAGGGTGCCGCCGCGCGATGTGGCCGGCATGTTATAAGGCGGCGCGACGCTAGCAAAGGCATTCATGTGGCATATAACGCGTGGGCTTGACCCGGGGTTGACCCACCTGACTCAATTTGCAGACAGCGTCCATACCATTGTTTTGATTACAATTAGCTTACTTTACACATGACCGGGGCGCCGCCTGGCGGAATTTCGCGTGTGGCCCTGGATGTGCCCCTGAGCCGTCTTT